>NZ_BAWO01000005.1 GCF_000632715.1 Parageobacillus caldoxylosilyticus NBRC 107762
CAGGAATGCTCCTTTATAAAGTAAAAATAACCTGCCTGCCCTCGAAAACGAAGGCACCAACAGGTTATGTTTCTATCATCAAAGCTCTGCACTATTAACGAGGTTCTACAATTAATTTAATCGCCGTGCGCTCTTCTCCGTCAATAATGATATCGGTAAACGCAGGAATACAGATGAGATCCATGCCGCTTGGTGCCACGAATCCTCGTGCAATAGCTACTGCCTTAACGGCTTGGTTTAATGCACCTGCACCGATCGCCTGGATTTCCGCCGCTCCGCGCTCACGCAATACCCCGGCAAGTGCACCAGCTACAGAGTTAGGATTCGACTTTGCTGAAACTTTTAATATTTCCATTTCTAGCTCCTCCCTCGTTTCCTCCTAAAATTTATCGAGAAAAATGATTTCATTGTTACTTATATTCACTGTTTTGACAAGTATTCCTGCCTAGACGAAAAAAATTTTAAAAAATTTCTAAAAAGTCTATTATTCAAAATAAGGGTGGTCATCATTGATGATGATTCGCTCAATCTTATTCGCCCGCCCTGTTTTTATGTCCACATCGATGAGCACGGCGTTCAGCTGGCTTCTTCCCTCTTTTATTTGGAAACGGACAGGTAATGATGTCAAAAACTTTCTCAGCACTACTTCGCGATCTACACCTAAAATCCCGTCATATGGACCGGTCATTCCAACGTCGGTAATATAGGCAGTTCCTTTTGGTAAAATACGAGCATCAGCCGTTTGCACATGCGTATGGGTGCCGACAACGGCAGAAACCCGTCCATCCAAATACCAGCCCATCGCCTGCTTTTCGCTCGTTGCCTCCGCGTGAAAATCAACGAAAATAATCGGCGTGCGCTGCGCCGCCTCGGCGATCAGTTCGTCGGCTTTTTTGAACGGACAATCGATGGCCGGCAAAAATATTCTTCCTTGCAGATTAATGACCGCCACTTCCATATGCTCGATTTGTATATAGACAATCCCCTTGCCCGGAACACCTTCTGGAAAATTTGCCGGCCGCACTAATGCTTTGGCATCATCAATAAATTCAAATATATCGCGCTGGTCCCATGCGTGGTTGCCAAGCGTGACGACATGGGCTCCTTGCTCAAGAAAAGAGCGGTATATTTTTTCCGTAATTCCTTTTCCGCCCGCGGCATTTTCCCCATTGATAATAATGATGTTCGGTCTATGCTTCTCCTTTAGCTTTGGCAAATATTGCTCTACCATTTTTCGTCCTGGCGAACCGACCACATCGCCGATAAATAATAACCTCATTCATATATCCCTTTCTAAGCTGAAGTGTAACTAGTTCAAGTGTGGCACAAAATATAAAAAAAATAAAGTGGCAATATTTCGCCACTTTATTTTGCATACTCTACCGCCCTTGTTTCGCGAATCACAGTAACTTTAATATGTCCTGGATAATCGAGCTCTTCTTCAATCCGCTTGCGGATTTCCCGCGCTAACCGATGCGCTTCTAAATCATCGATCACATCTGGCTTCACCATAATGCGCACTTCGCGTCCCGCCTGGATGGCGTATGATTTTTCTACTCCTTCATACGATTCCGCAATTTCTTCTAATTTTTCGAGGCGGCGAATGTAGTTTTCAAGCGTTTCGCTACGCGCTCCCGGTCTTGCCGCAGACAACGCGTCTGCTGCGGCAACAAGCACGGCGATGACAGAAGTCGGTTCGGTATCGCCATGGTGGGAAGCAATGCTGTTAATGACGACTGGATGTTCTTTATATTTCGTCGCCAGTTCGACGCCAATTTCGACATGGCTTCCTTCCACTTCATGGTCAATCGCTTTACCAATATCGTGTAGAAGACCGGCACGTCTTGCCAGCATTTCATCTTCACCGAGCTCCGCCGCCATCAGTCCCGCTAAGAACGCCACCTCGATCGAATGCTTCAATACGTTTTGCCCGTAGCTTGTCCGGAACTTCAACCGTCCTAAAATTTTGATTAGATCCGGATGCAAGCCATGAACACCAACTTCGAATGTCGTTTGTTCACCGACCTCGCGAATGTGTTCGTCGACTTCCCGTCTCGCTTTTTCTACCATTTCTTCAATTCGCGCCGGATGGATCCGTCCATCTTGAACGAGTTTGTCCAAAGCGATGCGCGCCGTTTCGCGGCGGATCGGGTCAAACCCTGATAAAATAACAGCTTCCGGCGTGTCATCAATAATTAAATCTATGCCGGTGAGCGTTTCGAGCGTGCGAATATTGCGCCCTTCGCGTCCGATGATCCGCCCTTTCATTTCATCGTTTGGCAAATTAACGACGGATACGGTTGTTTCCGCGACATGGTCCGCAGCGCAACGCTGAATAGCGAGCGATAAAATCGCTTTTGCCTTCTTATCCGCCTCTTCTTTCGCACGCGTTTCAGCCTCTTTCACCATCACGGCAATTTCATGGGACAATTCTTTTTCAACGCGTTCCAAAATAATTTGCCGCGCTTCTTCGCGGGTCAAGCCGGAAATTCGTTCTAATTCCGTTTGTTGCTGCTGCACGAGTTCTTCCACTTTGCTTTCCATCTGTTCAATATGCTGTTGTCTTTCATTCAGTGCTTCGTCTTTCGCCTCTAAAAGCGCCTCGCGTTTATTGAGGGCTTCGTCTTTGCGGTCGAGATTTTCTTCTTTTTGCAGCAATCGATTTTCTTGTTTTTGCAGCTCACTTCTGCGGTCGCGAATTTCACGTTCCACCTCGGTGCGAAGCTTGTGGATTTCATCTTTTGCTTCAAGAAGCGCTTCTTTTTTCAACGCATCCGCTTCTCGTTTTGCTTCTTCCACAATTTGCTGTGCGGCTGCTTGTGCACCGCCAATTTTCGCCTCTGCGATCGATTTGCGAACAAAAAAGCCAACAACGGCACCGACAACTAAGGCAAGCAAAGCGGAGATGATGATTGAACCCATGGTTTCACCTCCTCTTGCTATCATTCAGATGCGTTTGATGTAACTGTTGGCATGTACATTGTTATCAACGTTTCAACATACAGCACAATTTTTGCAAACATCGGAGTTTCAAGCACCGGCAACCCGTTGATTCATGAAGCGTACATAGAGCGAACGGTTCAATGGATGGGAGCTGTGGATTTACGCGAACGCAGTCTAGCTTTCCGCAAATGCTTACCGCACTCCCTTGCATGATCGTCCATCATTTCAGAGAGTTGGTCCAGTGCAAAACGATTCCTTCACCAGTCTTTGCACGGACCGCCTCCATCAGCCGGAGTCACGGGCTTCTATCGTTTATTTTTTTTGAAAAATATACATGTTAATTTTAAAGGCGGCAAAAATGATTGTCAAGATATAGGAAGTGCACCCCTGCAATAAATGGAAAATAAAAAAAGAGAGGAATCGCTTTCCTCCCTCGTTTAGTCTTCCAAAAGCCCAAACTCGTCTTGCTGCAATTCGCCGACACTGTTAGCACTAGAAGATTCAATGCCGTAATGTTTGCGGATTTCTTGGGCAATTTCTTCGGCAATATGCGGATTTTCTTTTAAAAACTGTTTCGCATTTTCCCGCCCTTGGCCAAGGCGCTCGTCTTTATAGGAGTACCACGAACCGCTTTTTTGCACGATATCAAGCTCCGATGCCATATCGATAATTTCGCCTTCGCGGGAAATGCCTTCTCCGTACATAATATCTACGTCCGCTGTTTTAAATGGCGGAGCCACTTTATTTTTCACAACTTTAATTTTCGTTTTATTTCCCACCATATCGTTACCTTGCTTGATTTGCTCAGCACGGCGCACTTCCAGGCGGACGGAAGCATAAAATTTTAACGCGCGGCCGCCTGGCGTTGTCTCCGGATTGCCAAACATGACTCCGACTTTTTCGCGAATTTGGTTGATGAAAATGGCGATCGCCTTTGACTTATTAATCGCTCCTGATAATTTGCGCAACGCTTGCGACATCAAGCGCGCCTGCAAACCAACATGGGCGTCGCCCATTTCCCCTTCAATTTCCGCTTTTGGCACCAGCGCCGCAACGGAGTCAATGACAATAATGTCAACCGCACCGCTTCTCACTAACGCTTCCGCGATTTCGAGCGCCTGCTCGCCCGTATCTGGCTGAGACAGCAGCAACTCATCGATATTGACGCCTAATTTTTGCGCATAAACCGGATCAAGTGCATGCTCTGCGTCAATAAATGCCGCTTGTCCCCCTTGCTTCTGCACTTCGGCAATCGCATGAAGGGCAACGGTCGTTTTCCCTGAAGATTCAGGTCCATATATTTCAACAATGCGCCCGCGCGGATAGCCGCCCACTCCTAAAGCGATATCAAGCGCCAGCGATCCACTGGAGACAGTGGAAATTTTGCGATCTGTCTGCTCACCAAGCCTCATAATCGAGCCTTTGCCAAACTGCTTTTCAATCTGTTTCAACGCCTGCTCTAAGGCGGCTTGACGGTCTTGATTCACTAACAAACTCCTCCTTTTTTCTCAACTACTTATACTATACCGTTTTTTACGGCTGTTGCCAAGCAAAAAATCGAACGTCCATTCGTTTTCTTGTGGTGAAAATAGAAACAATCTCCATCAGAAGGGGGGAAAAGCAGGGAATAACGTGAGGAAAGACGGCTACGCTTCATCGGTAGCCGTCCAATGCTTTTAATAGGAAGGAGCAGCCATACTTTGCGGTGCGGACGCGAATTGCGTCGCGCTGGCCGGATAAGGTGAGCGGATAAACATCCGTCCTATTATCGGAAGTGGAAATGCCGATATATACGGTGCCAACTGGCTTCCCTTCAAGCGGGGCTGGCCCTGCTACACCGGTAAAGCTGATGCCAATATCCGCCTGGCAGAGCGTGCGGACGTTTTCCGCCAACAGGCACGCGCAACGTTCGCTTACCGCGCCGTCGGCTGTTAAAACGGCATGGGGGACGCCAAGCACTTTTTCTTTTACATCATTCGTATAGCAGACGACGCCGCCGCGAACCACTTGGGAAGCACCAGGAACAGCTGTCAGTTGCTCTAGGAAAAGCCCGCCTGTTAAGCTTTCAGCCGCTGCCACTGTTTTCTTTTGTGCTTTTAGCGTCTGAATCGCCTTTTCAAATAATGTTTCTTCATTATAGCCATAAAGATAGGCGCCGACGCGTTCAACAATTTTCTTTTCCGTCTCATCAAGCATTTTTTTTGCCTCTGCTTCCGAGCGGTGCTTCGCGGTCAAACGCAACGTCACCTCTCCGTCGCCGGCAAGCGGGGCAATCGTCGGATTGGACTGCTGATCAATCAAGTCTTGAATTCTTGTTTCCAACTCTGACTCGCCAATGCCAAAAAAACGCAATACGCGCGATTCAATGCGTTCCTGCTGTCCAAGCTTCTCTAGCAAAAAAGCGCGGCCGTATTTGAGAAACATCGGCTGCATTTCTTTTGGCGGTCCGGGCAAAAGCATATAGGTAATGGAATCGATTGTAATTGCCATCCCCGGCGCCATGCCGTGCTCATTTTTTAATATGACAGAGCCTTGCAACACCAATGCCTGCTTTTTATTATTTTCCGTCATGATCCGGTTTGTGCGGGCAAAATACGCTTCAATGGAACGCAGCGCTTCCTCATCCGTCACCAGCTTCCGCTGCAGCAGACGAGCGATCGTTTCTTTCGTTAAATCGTCTTTCGTCGGACCGAGCCCGCCGGTAAAAATAATCAGGTCGGCCCTTGTTCGCGCCACTTTTATCGCCTGCTCGAGCCTAGCGGCATTATCACCGACAACAGTATGAAAATAAACGTTAATGCCAAGCCCGGCAAGCTGCTGCGACAAAAACTGCGCATTGGTGTTGGCGATTTGTCCGAGCAACAGCTCAGAGCCAACAGCAATAATCTCTGCGTTCAATCAAGGCGCCCCCTTTATTGGTCTGCATGTATATTTCTATTTGGAATGCAAGAAAGCATGTTTATTTTTTGAAAAATAATCCCAGCCGGACCATATCGTAAAAATGACGGCCACCCACAGCGCCAAATCGGCAAACGGAAACGATAGAAGCGAAAACGGAAAGTTATGCAAAAGAAGAGCGGAAATCGCTATAATTTGCGTCCACGTTTTAATTTTGCCGAGCATATTGGCAGCCATTACCTCTCCTTCGCCGGCCAGCACGAGCCGCAGCCCTGTCACGGCAAACTCGCGGCTAATGATGACAATCACCATCCAAGACGGCGCATAATGAAGCTCAACAAGCACAATAAGCGCCGCCGAGACAAGCAATTTATCGGCAAGCGGGTCCAAAAACTTCCCTAAGTTGGTGACAAGTTGATATTTACGGGCATAATAGCCGTCAATCCAATCCGTCGTCGAAGCGATAATGAAAATCAACGCCCCGATCAGATGGGAAACCGGCAGCGTGACCGCGCCGATTTTCACGCTGCCCCACCCAAACGGAACAAGCATAACAATTAAAAATAACGGTATGAGCATAATGCGCGCTACTGTTATTTTATTAGGCAGATTCACTCCAAATACCTCCGCTAGTCAGCATGTGAAAAGACTATCCATCGATGATGCTATGATTTTTTAAAGATAAATTTCATTTTCTGGAATACTTCATCTTTTGGATCGATTGGATAGGTGAAAGGTTTCCCGTTTACTTTCATGTCCACATCAAGCGTGCGGCCGATTTTCACAAACACTTCCGTCTCGGCGGACAAATCAAATGTTTGTGTTTGTCCGTTTGTTAAACTACCTTTAAAGAAAGAATGCCCCTTTGTATTGTATACTTCTACCCACGAATTGCCTTTCGATGTCAACTCAATAACAAATTGATCCGTATTGGTCAGCTCAATCGTCGATAAGTTGCCGCGTGTTTCTACGACGTTAAGCGTTGCTTTTGGTGCAGGCGCTTCTTTTGTTTGTTGGCTGACTTTTTCCCGGTTGTTGTGGCTTGCCTGTTTTCTCGCTTTTTCTTTCGCTTTCTCAAGCGGCGAGTTTTCCGAACTTTCAACCTCTGTTGTCGTCTCTTTTTTCACTTGGCTTTCCGGTTTGTTTCCGGCATTATTTTGCAGAAGCAGCCAAATGATGACGGCAATGCCGACAACGACGACGGCAATAAGCAGCTTCGGAAGCAAATTGAGCCATTTCGTGCTTTCCGGCGAGAGCTGCTGCCGCGTTTTCACCCGCGATAGCGGTTGAGGAATCTCATCTTGGTAAGATTGTGGAATGTCTTGTTTGTACTCTTCAAATATTTGTTCCGGGTCAAGTCCAACTGCCTCCGCATATTGCCTAATAAACGCGCGGACATAGAAATTTCCCGGCATGATGGCGTAATTTCCTTCTTCAATGCCGATTAAATAGCGCTTTTGAATTTTTGTCATATCTTGCAGCTCGTCCAAACTAATGTTTTTCGCCTCTCTCGCTTCCTTTAAACGTTTACCTAATTCTGTCAACGATAAACACCTTCCACTTTTTGATTAAAAATCAAATTCTGAAAAGCCATCGTTTCCAAACAGAGACGGCTGATCAATGACATCGTACGTAATCTCTTCATTTGGATCATGACGCAGCTCAATAATGTAGTCAAAGTCATCTAGCGTATATTCGGTATGGCGGACAAAAATATCCGGGTGCTCCACTACTTTCGTCGCCTCCAAACGCATCAGTTCGCGAATCAGCTGCCAATGCCGCTCATTCGCCCGCCTAGTTGACACAATACCGTCAATAATAAAAATATTGTCTTCGCTATATTCATCCTCGATCAGCTGGCTGCGCACCGTCTGTTTAATGAGGGTCGATGAGACGAAAAGCCAGCGCTTATTGGCACAAACGCTAGCCGCGACGATCGACTCCGTTTTGCCGACGCGCGGCATGCCGCGGATGCCGATCAGCTTATGACCTTTCTCTTTAAAAATTTCCGCCATAAAATCGACAAGCAGTCCGAGCTCGTCACGGACAAAGCGGAACGTTTTTTTGTCATCGGCATCCCGCTGAATGTAACGGCCGTGGCGGACGGCAAGGCGGTCAAGCAGTTTCGGCTGGCGCAGCTTCGTTACGGTAATATTATCCATCGTTTGCAAAATGGTAGAGAGACGTTCAATTTGTTCATTATTATCGCAAAGCAGCAACATGCCGCGGCGCGAATCGCGCACGCCGTTAATCGTCACGATATTGATCGACAGCATCCCTAATAAGGAAGCAACATCTCCTAACAGCCCCGGACGGTTAATATGTATTTCGTACTCTAAATACCACTCTTGCTTTCCCATCCCGTCTCCTCCCTCATTCGCAAATGCCCGCACAAACTACCTATGATAAGTTCATACTACTATAATATCGAATGGAAAAGCAACCGAAAAGGGATAGGAATGAAAAAAAGAGAGGTGGACCCTCTCTTGCACATATTTTTTGTTATGATTCTTGCTGTACTAATTTTACCATCATGTTCGCAATGGCATGCTGCTCTTGTTCATCGGCGACTCTCCAAAGATCAGCAAGCAGCCGCTCTTCCGGGTTTTTTGGATCTACTTGTCTTGCTAGGTAGTCACCGATTTGATAAGCGACATCCGAGATCACTTGTTGGCTCAGTCCTTGCTGCTGCGCTTGTTCAAGACGCTCTGCGAGGAAGTCCTTCCATTGTTCAAAGTTATCTAATACAGACATATGTGTAACCTCCTTATTTTTCGTTTCAAGGATAGTTTGCCTGTTTTTTCATAAAATATACTTAACAGTACCATCCGCCATTGACGGAAATAATTTGCCCGGTTATGTAAGAAGCTGCATCGGAAATCAAAAAGGACACTGTTTTGGCGACCTCATCGGCCGTGCCGAGACGCCCGATCGGAATATCGTCCGCAATCGCCTGCAAATCCTCTTGCGAAAATATGCGCAACATATCCGTATCAATCGCTCCGGGAGCGACGGCGTTGACGCGAATGCCGCTTGGTGCTAATTCTTTCGCAAGTGCCTTCACAAACGCATTTTGTCCGCCTTTGACCATCGAATAGACGACTTCGCATGCAGCGCCGGTTAATCCCCAAATGGAAGAAACGATGACGATGTTTCCTTGCTTTTTGGCAATCATTGAGGGCAGCAGTTTTTTTATTAATAAAATCGGGCTTGTCACATGAAGCTGCACCATGCTTTGTGCCAGTTCGTCGCTCATATCTGTAATAAGGCCGTAATAGCTATTTCCACTGTTGTACACAATGACATCAACCGGGCGATTTATTTGCGAAAGAAGCACATCCACGCCATCTTCCGCTGCAAGATCGGCCTGAATCGGCACCACATGCGTGGCTGCCAACTCCTTTTTCAGCTTTTCGACTGGCTCCCGGCGGCGATTGTAATGCAATAAAAGCCCATAGCCATCAGCAGCGAGCTGGCGGGCGATGCTTGTCCCGATTCCGCCGCTTGCCCCGGTAATCAGTGCGTATTTCATAGCGATCCCCCTAAAAAAGCATCCTTCATGGAAGGATGCTACTTTTTCTCTTTTGGAACTACTTGACAGACAGCGATTTGCGATTCACAGAAACACTGCTTGGCAATTTCCCCAATTTGTTCCGTTGTTAATGATTGCAAGACGGAAACAACATCGAACAAACTGCCCCCATTAAACGCGTAGCGCGTAAACTGGTTGGCGATATATTCCGGAGAATTCAGCGAACGCAAAAACGCGCCGATTTTTTTCTTTTTCACCCGCTCTAGTTCCTCGCCTTTCACTGTATCAATGGAAAAGGAAAACAAAATTTGTTTCACTTCTTCGCTAAGCCGATCGGCATCGCTTGTATCGCCGCCGACCATGGCGAAGCCGAACTCGCGCTCTTCGGTATAATCATACATAAACGTTTCATCAATAAGCCCAAGCCGGTACAATCGCTCGTAATGCGGCGAACTTTTGCCAAACAAATAGTCCAGCAAAACATTGAACGCCAGCTCATGAACCAGTTTTTCTTTGCCGGCTGGAGGAACAGATGGGGCTTTAATTCCGACAAAGCATTTGTTCGTTTGCACATGCATCGGGATGACTTTCTTTTTCTCGGCAACCTCGCTTGGCTCCTTATATATAAACCTTTCGACTTTCTGTGCTTTCGGGAACGATTTTTTCGCTTGATTATCGCGAATTTGCTGCATTATTTTCTGCTCATCGACCGGTCCGACGACAAAAAGCAGCATATTGCTCGGATGGTAAAATGTTTCATAACATTCATATAAAAGATCTTTCGTAATTTGCGCAATAGACTCGACCGTACCAGCAATATCGATTTTTACCGGGTGGTTTTGATACATGCTTTCAATGACGCCAAAGTAAACGCGCCAGTCAGGATTATCATCATACATGCGAATTTCCTGGCCGATGATTCCCTTTTCTTTTTCCACCGTTTTGTCGGAAAAGTAAGGGCTTTGCACAAAGTCAAGAAGCGTTTCTAAATTTTTTTCGACGTTGGCGGTGCTAGAAAATAAATAAGCGGTGCGCGTAAAGGACGTAAATGCATTCGCCGATGCCCCCTGTTTGCTGAACTGTTGGAACACGTCGCCGTCTTCTTTTTCAAACAGCTTATGCTCCAAAAAGTGGGCAATGCCATCGGGAACCCGCTTCATCTCCGTTTTGCCGAGCGGGACGAATTGATTGTCGACCGATCCGTAGTTGGTCGTAAACGTAGCATACGTTTTGTTAAATCCTTTTTTCGGCAAAATATATACATCCAAACCGTTTTCCATTTTTTCATAAAACAGCTGTTCCTGCAGCTGTTCGTATACCATTTTTTTCATATTATTCCGCTCCTTCCATTCCGGTCAGGAAGTAAATCGTATCGAGTTCGACTTTGCCCGCGACGCGCACGATATCTTCGCGGGTAACGCGGTCGGTGCCCGAGAGCCATTCTTCCATCGGCCGCTTCCGCTTGGAAACGACATTATGATAGAGCACTTCCACTAATCCACGCGGAGTGTCGATCGTTTCAAGCAGCTGATTGCGAATGACCGCTTTTGTCTGCGTGATTTCTTCATCGGTGAAATCTCCATTTTTCATCGCTTCCATTTGCTTTTCGATAATTTGCCGCGCTTTTTCGTAATTCGACGGCTCAATGCCCGACATGACCATTAATAACCCTTTATGGCTTTCCAAACGCGAAGCGGCATAATACGCTAAACTCGCTTTCTCGCGCACGTTGATAAACAATTTGGAATGGGAGAAACCGCCGAAAATGCCGTTAAACATTTGCAGCGCGTAATAGTCATCATCATTGTAAGTGACGTTCGTGCGGTAGCCGATATTTAATTTTCCTTGTTTGACATCTTGTTTTTCCACCACTTCGTTCACTTTCTCCGGTGCTTTATGCGCCACTTGTGTTCCGCCTGATGAACGGACGTTGCGGCTTGGCATGGAAAAATGGGATGTCACCGCTTGCAGGACCGCGTCTTCCTGGACGTCGCCAATGACGTACAAATCGATTTCATCCTCGGAAAGCGTTTTTTGATAATATTGAAACAGCTGTTCCGCGGTAATGCCGTCAACATCTTCCAGCTCGCCATTGGCATGTAAAGCGTACGGCTCCCCTTTGCACATTTCTTGAATGAGCCGCAAGCTGGCGTAACGCATTTTATCATCATAAACAGCTTGAATGCGCTGCTTTAGCGCCCGCTTTTCCTGAGCGACAATCTCTTCGACAAATCGCCCGTTTTCCATGGCAGGACGAAGCACAATATCTGCCAGCAATTGAAGCGCTTTCTCTAAAAGCGGCGTTTTCTCCTGCAAAAACACTTCATTGGCTACATCGATGCGAATCGTAATAATATGATTTTCACCCTTCTTCGCTAAATCTACATTTAATGTCGCTCCATACAGTTCATCTAAATACGTCCGCAGCTGCTTGACACTTGGATATTTCGCCGTGCCGCTTTGCAATACATAAGGCAAGAGGGCGCGCAACGTAACCGTTTCCCTGGAAAGAGGCGCTTTCATTTTCCATACAAGTGTATTGGTTTTATATTTATTGGTCGGAACCGTATGGACGTTAATTTGTTGAACCGTCGTTATTTTTTCATTGACCAATCGAACTCCTCCTTTGCAATAAATCTCATGGATATTTTTATTGTTGTGTTCGCCTTATCAACAATATACCTTTCCCAAACCAAAAAATGCAAATAAAAGCAAAAAGAACCCGACGAGTTGGTTCGGGTTCTTTTTCTGTTCGGTTACCGTTTTCCCTTAATGTAAGGAGTGCCTAGAGATTTTGGCGCTTCCGCGCGTCCGATAAAGCCGGCCAGCGCTAAAATGGTCAACACGTATGGGGCAATGAGCAAATAAACGGTTGGGACATTTTTTAAAAATGGAATCGTCTGACCGACAATGCTCAAGCTTTGTGCTAACCCAAAAAACAGCGCCGCTCCCATCGCGCCGATCGGATGCCACTTTCCGAAAATCATCGCCGCAAGGGCCATAAAACCGTGCCCAGAAATGGTGGCATGGCTGAAATCACGTGAAATAATCGTCGCATACACCCCTCCGCCAATACCGCCTAACGCACCGCTAATCATCACAGCGATATAACGCATTTTCGTCACATTGATCCCCATCGTATCCGCTGCCATCGGGTGTTCGCCGACAGCGCGAAGACGAAGGCCAAATGGCGTTTTGTAAATAATATACCAGGCAACAAACGCCAAAATAATCGCCAAATATGACGGAATGTACGCATTTGAGAAAAAGAGCGGCCCGATAACCGGAATGTGGCTTAATACAGGAACGTCAATTTTATCAAATCCGACTTGAATTTGATCGGTTTGTCCTTTTCCATACATTTTTTTGACTAAAAAGAGCGTCAAGCCAAGCGCCAAAAAGTTGATTGCCACGCCGCTGACGACTTGGTCAGCGCGGAAAGAGACCGAGGCAACGGCGTGAAGCAGGGAGAAAACCGCACCGACAATCATCGCAGCCAGCAGGGCGAGCCATGGAGTAAACGCCCCAAACTGATCAGCAAACGTTAAGTTAAAAACAACGCTAACGAACGCGCCGATAATCATTAACCCTTCTAAACCGATGTTTACAACGCCGGAACGCTCGCTAAATACACCGCCAAGCGCTGTAAAAATTAGGGGAGCAGCAAAGAAAATCGCAGATGGAACGATGATTTGCAGAACTTCATAAATGCTCACTTATTCCGCCCCCTTTTGCAAACGAGATAGTAATAAGCGAATAATGTAACTAGATGCGACAAAGAAAATGATAAGTGCAATAATAATATCCACTAATTCGGTTGGCACGCCAGCACTCGACGGCATTTCCAGCGCTCCGACTTTCAGCGCACCGAATAATAATGCCGAGAGCAAAATTCCAAAAGCATTGTTGCCGCCAATCAACGCCACCGCAATTCCGTCAAATCCGATGCCGGTAAATCCTGCTTTCGTAGAAATGTTGCCGAATGTGCCAAGGCCCTCCATGGCGCCAGCAACACCGGCAAAAGCTCCGGAAATGACCATTGCTAAAACAATATTCGTTCTTACATTCATTCCCGCATATTGCGAAGCGTGCTGGTTAAATCCGACCGCCCGCAGCTCAAATCCTTTTGTTGTTTTTTCAAGAAGAAACCACATGATAACGGCACCAATAACGGCGATAATAATGCCGTAATGCATCGTAGAATGGTACGTAATGGCATCGAGAAAATCCGAACGAAGCGATGCGCTTTCGTGGATAGGTTGGGATTTAAAACCTTCATCTGATAAAACAGAACGGATAATGGCATTGGTAACATGAAGAGCAATATAGTTCATCATAATCGTAATGATTACTTCGTGCACTTTTAAATAAGCCT
Organism: Parageobacillus caldoxylosilyticus NBRC 107762; assembly: GCF_000632715.1. Lineage (GTDB taxonomy): Bacteria > Bacillota > Bacilli > Bacillales > Anoxybacillaceae > Saccharococcus > Saccharococcus caldoxylosilyticus. Next base: position 13,749 of record NZ_BAWO01000005.1, read on the forward strand.
TTAAAATGCCTGGAATTAACGCCCATAGCGCTCCCGCCAGCGCCGCCGCCAAAATGGCGAGCGGCAAGTGAATCACCTTTGGCAAATCGAACGATACGCCGACCCATACCGCTACGAGCCAGCCGACAATAAGCTGCCCTTCGACACCAATGTTAAACAAACCCGTGCGAAAGGCAAAGGCAACGGCAAGTCCCGATAAAATATAAGGCGTCGTCTGACGAATCGTTTCGCCGATGTAATACGGATCGCCGAACGCCCCGTAAATCAACGCGGAATATCCCGCAATCGGATTATACCCGCTGACGATCATGACGATCGAGCCGACGATCATCCCTAACAGCACCGCCAGCACTGGAACGAAGAATTGATTAAGCCGATTTAAATTCATGAGGACACACCTGCTTCCTTCCGTTTACTTCCTGCCATTAGCAATCCGAGCTCCTGTTCCGTCGTTTCTTTCGGATCAACGATGGCGACAATTTTTCCTTCGTAAATCACGGCAATGCGGTCGCTTACATTCATCACTTCATCGAGCTCAAAAGAAACAAGAAGAACTGCTTTGCCTTGATCACGCTGTTCAATAAGCCGTTTGTGGATAAATTCAATGGCTCCAACATCCAACCCGCGCGTTGGCTGCACCGCAATCAGCAAGTCTGGATTCCGATCCACCTCGCGGCCGATAATCGCTTTTTGCTGGTTACCCCCAGAAAGAGCGCGCGCTTTCGTATACTCATCAGGAGTGCGCACGTCAAATTCGGCGATCAGCTGCCGCGCTTTTTCGTAAATCGCTTTAAAGTTCAAAATGCCGCGCTTCGAATATGGACGCTTATAATACGTTTGCAGCGCCATATTTTCACCGATTGGAAAATCGAGAACAAGCCCATGTTTATGACGATCCTGCGGGATATGGCCGACACCGGCTTCAATAATTTTCCGCGGCGGAAGATTGGTAATATCGCGGCCGTTGAGCAAAATCGTTCCCGATTCCGCCTTAATCAGCCCTGTCAGCGCCTCGATCAGTTCTGTCTGTCCGTTGCCGTCCACCCCGGCAATGCCGACGATTTCTCCGGCATGCACCGTTAAATCTAAATGGTTCACGGTCGTCACGCCGCGTGCATCTTTCACGACTAAATCTTTAATTTCCAACACCGGTTTGCCTGGCTGCGCCGGTTTTTTCTCCGTTTTAAACTGCACTTCGCGACCGACCATCAGTGCGGCGAGCTCATTTGGGTTCGTTTCTGAAACGTTTAAAGTAGCGATTCCTTTTCCACGGCGAATGACCGTTACGCGGTCGCACACTTCCATAATTTCTTTTAATTTATGCGTAATTAAAATAATCGATTTTCCTTCCTTGACAAGCTTTTTCATAATTTGTATCAGCTCATGGATTTCTTGTGGCGTCAGTACGGCGGTCGGTTCATCAAAAATCAAAATGTCCGCCCCGCGGTATAATGTTTTTAAAATTTCCACACGCTGCTGCATACCCACGGAAATATCGGCAATTTTCGCCGTCGGATCGACAGCAAGACCATAGCGTTCCGACAGCTCGCGCACTTCCCTTTCCGCCCGCTTTATATCGATCGTACCACCTTTTGTCGGTTCACTGCCTAAAATAATGTTTTCCGTTACCGTAAACGTATCGACAAGCATAAAATGCTGGTGCACCATGCCGATCCCAAGATCGTTGGCTACGTTCGGATCGGTAATGTTGACTTTTTGGCCTTTTACGCGAATCTCACCGCCATCCGGCTGGTAGAGACCAAACAACACGTTCATTAGCGTCGACTTTCCCGCCCCGTTTTCGCCAAGGAGTGCGTGAATCTCCCCCTTTTTTACTTGCAATGTAATGTTGTCATTTGCGACAAAATTGCCAAATACTTTGCGGATGTTCAACATCTCAATCACGTATTCCAAACTATTCACTCCTTACTTCAGCAAGGTAAAATCACAAAATGGAAGGATGCAATCAACTATTGCAGCCTTTCATTTTATGATTTTGGCGGATAAAAAGGCTAGCGGGACACACTAGCCTTTTTTATTCAGTTACTTATTTTAAGGACGCTTCAAACTGTTGAAGTTCTTTTCGGTTTGTTGGAACTTTTACTTCGCCTTTAATAATTTTTTGCTTCCATTGGTCTACTGCCTTTAACACTTCCGGCTTGATGTTATCTTGTGTTGGAGCAATGCCTACCCCATTTTCCGGAAGCCCGTATTCGAGCGTTTTGCCGCCAGGGAAATCACCGTCTTTTGCCCGTTTTGCTACGTCGTAAACAGCAACATCAACCCGTTTTACCATCGATGTCAACGTAACGTTATACGTTTTTCCTTTTACCTTCACCATGCCTTCCGGTGCTTGGTCTTTATCGACACCGATAACCCAAATTTCACGGTTCGGATCTTTCTTTTTCAAGTCTTTCGCTTCCGAGAACAAGCCGTTTCCTGTTGCCCCAGCGGCATGATAGATGACATCGATGCCGGAAGCATACATGCTTGATGCGATCGCTTTTCCTTTATCGGCTTGGTCAAAAGCGCCGGCATATTGCACTTCCACTTTTGCCTTTGGATTGACGGCTTTGACACCGGCACGGAATCCGCTTTCAAACTTCTCAATTAATGGAATTTCCATTCCGCCAATAAAGCCGATTTTGTTCGTTTTTGTCGTTAAACCAGCAACAACACCGACAAGGAACGAACCTTCATTTTCTTTAAAGGTAATGCTTGCCACGTTTGGTTCATTAACAACCGTGTCGACAATCGCAAAATGTTTTTTCGGGTTTTGTTTTGCAACCTCTTTTATTGCATCTCCCATTAAGTAGCCAATTCCATAAATCAAATCAAAATCGCTGCGCACTAGTTTATTTAAGTTCGTCGCATAATCCGCATCACTAGACGATTGCAAATAATCATAGCCGCCGCGGCCTTTTTTCAAGTTATTGTCTTTTCCAAATTTTTGCAGACCTTCCCAAGCGGATTGGTTAAACGATTTGTCGTCAATACCACCGACGTCCGTTACCATCGCAACGCTAAACGTATCTTTGTTGCCGGCATTATTGCCTCCTTGTCCACCACAGCCGCCTAGTAAAGTGCCTGCTGCTAACATAAAAGACAGTGCAATCCCAAACCTTTTCTTCATTGTCCATTACCCCCTAATTCCAAAAAAATTGTCATTCTTCGTTAGTATGGAAACATCCTCGCCCTTCTATTCTATGTATCGGTTTCACCTCCTTAAAAGCTAATGCGTCTGCGCATGACATGGAAGCTAAATTTATCGGAGCGGAAATAGTTAATCGAATAAAAGATCGGTTCATCGTTTTTATCAAAATGCATTTGCTTTAATACAAGAAGCGCTGTTTCCGGCTCACATTGCAAAATCGGCGACACTTTCTCATGATAGCCGAGCGGCTCAATGCGGGCTACCGCATAAGCGATGTCCCGGTTGGTTTGGTGATGTAAATTTTCAAATAGCGACTCTTGTTCATAAGAAATTCCTTTCGGCAAATATTTGCATAAAATTTTATCAATGCAATAGACAACAGGCTCCCCGTCCGCCGTGCGAACCCGTTCAATGTGCAAAATGGCATCGTCTGGCGAACATTGAAATCTTCGCACATCATCTTCGGTTGGCTGCTGAATGGAAGAAGATAAAAAAATCGTTCCCGGCTTGCGTCCCGCTTGGCGAATCATATCGGTCACGCTGCTCAGCTGCTCGATGCCGGAGGTAAACAGCGGTCTTGCGTTGACAAACGTTCCGACGCCGTGGCGGCGGATGATAACATTTTCTTCTTCTAGCACCCGCAACGCCTCGCGCAAGGTGGCGCGGCTGACGCCGAGCTGCTTTGCCAGTTCAAATTCCGAAGGAAGCTTTTGCTTTTCTTTATATACGCCGGTTTCGATATCATGTTTAATGCGATCAATCACCTGCAAATATAGATGGCGATTGTCCGATTTGATCGACATCAGAAAATCCTCCACTTTCTTCATTTTTTAGATATCAGACCTCTGACATTAGACATGTAACCTATTTGACATTACTATAGCATTTTTTTTTTCATAAATAAATAGTTAATAAAAATTTTGTCGAAAAAAAGAAAAAGAATTATTGGTAGCGCTTCCAATGTGACATATTTTTTAGCGGAAAACAGGCGATTGCAGACCTGTTCTCCGCTTTTCTATGACGTTTTTTTTATATCTTCTTTCGAGAGCAGCACGGCACGCGGTTTACTTCCTTCATATGGTCCGACGACTCCGCGCGCTTCCATCGCGTCGATGAGGCGGGCCGCACGGTTATAGCCGATGCGAAAACGCCGCTGCAGCATGGAAACGGAAGCGCTTTGCATCTCTACGACAAGACGTACCGCTTCCTCATATAATTCATCGTCAAATGACGTATCTTCGCTTTCCTCGCTAATCATCATCTCTTCATAGTATTGCGCTTTTTGCTGGGAAATAACAAAGTCGACCACTTCTTCGACTTCTTGATCGGAAACAAACGCTCCTTGGACGCGCACCGGTTTGGAAGCGCCCATCGGCAAAAACAGCATATCGCCGCGGCCTAGCAGCTTTTCCGCGCCGCCCATGTCCAAAATTGTGCGCGAATCCGTTTGCGAGGAAACGCTAAACGCGATCCGCGACGGAATATTGGCTTTAATAACGCCGGTAATGACATCCACCGACGGCCGCTGGGTAGCGATAATTAAATGAATGCCGGCCGCGCGCGCCATTTGCGCGAGCCGTGTAATCGAATCTTCCACATCGGAGGAAGCGACCATCATTAAATCGGCCAGCTCGTCAATAATGACGACAATGTATGGAAGAAGCGGCTGTTTTTCGTTGGCTTCTTGATTATGACGCTGTATATGTTCATTGTACCCTTCGATGTTGCGCGTGCCGGTGTGCGAGAACAATTCATAGCGCCGCTCCATTTCTTGCACTACTTTTTTCAGTGCTTGCGACGCTTTTTTCGGATCGGTCACGACCGGCGTCAGCAAATGTGGAATGCCATTATAGACGCTTAATTCTACCATTTTCGGGTCGATCATCATTAGTTTTACTTCATGCGGTTTTGTCCGCATCAGCAAGCTGATGACAATGCCGTTGATGCATACACTTTTGCCGCTGCCGGTCGCCCCGGCGATTAACAAATGCGGCATTTTGTTCAGCTCTGCGACCACGACTTCGCCGGAAATGTCCCGCCCTAACGGAATTAACAGTTTTGCTTCCTGTTTGTAGTGATCAATCGCTTCTAACACTTCCCGCAGCGAAACGGTGGCAATTTCTTCATTTGGAACTTCAATGCCGATAGCAGACTTTCCAGGAATCGGAGCTTCAATGCGGATGTCCTTCGCTGCTAAGGCAAGCGCAAGGTCATCGCTTAAACTGACGATTTTGCTTACTTTCACGCCGACATCCGGGTATACTTCATATTTCGTCACCGCCGGGCCAAGGTGAACTTGCGTTACTTTCGCTTTAACACCAAAGCTTTGAAATGTTTTTTCCAGCTTGCGCGCATTCGCATAAATATTGGCATGATCCTTCACCTGACCGGTTTGCTTTGGCAAATGCAGCAGCTCAAGCGGCGGCAGCTGGTAATCCGTATTTTCCATCTCCGAGAATGCCAGCGGCGGAGAATCTTCTTCTGCATTTTCCCTGCTCTCTTCAGGCGGTCCGTACTCGGTTTCACTCGAGCGGGCAGCAGTAAAATCAGAAATAATCGGCGGCGAGAAAACTTCCCCTTCCTGTGCGGCCGGCTCCTCGTCGATGCTGTCGCTATGTGGAGAAGACGGCGCTACACTTGGTTTCCGCCGTTTGCGCTCCTTTTTTTGGTGGTTCAACTGTTTCATATCGGCAATGAACGCCAGCCATTGCTGCTTCAGAAATGTAAGAAACAACATCACCGCTTTTCCGATGGTTTCCCGCAGCGATTTTCCCGTCAGAAAGACGATGCCGGCGAGAAAAAGAAAAAAACAGATCCACTTTGTGCCAAGTTCATCAAATAGTTGATAGCTTGCGGCAAACAGAAAAGCTCCGACCATTCCCCCTCCCAAGTCCGCACTCGCGGTTTTGCCGCTTGCTTCATTCCAAAACAATTCCCACGTCGTCCGGATCACGCTAGGATCAAATTGTCCCCGGCGCGACAACAAATCAAACAGCTTTTCATGACTTAAAAGCAAAAGAGCGGAAATGATAATATAGGAACCGAGAAAAATACGGTTGACAAACGAAGGCCAAGCGCGCTTCCAAATGAGATAAAACGACAAGCTAAACATGCCTACCAACAGCAGCATATACCATTCGCCAAAGAAAAAACGCGCCACAAGCACAAGCGCTTTTCCCACCAGCCCAAGGTGGGCCATTGCAATCACGGAAATCGCCAACATAGCAAGCCCGAGCAATTCGAAGCGAAACGCCTCTTTCCATTGCTTTTTGGACTGTTTTGTTTTTTTCTTTCGCTTCCGTTTTGCCACAATGATTCACTCCAATGAACGAATTCGAAGACTGGAAAAAAGCAGCCAACAATGGCTGCTTTTTTCCGTTTGCTTATTTATTATACCATGAATGGACATAGAATTCATTACGATGTTGCGGCAGACATCGGAAATCGCGACCCAGGTGCATATTTTGGATCTAAAAAATGAAACGGATTGGTGCTTAAGTTTTGTACAATTTCATATTCATCGGTATCTGTTTTTTGCACGAGAAACGGAATGCCGTCATAATAGACCATCTTTTGTTTTTCATATGCTGCGGTGTCCGTTGGGAAAATTAAATGCTCCGGCATGATCGTATATAAAATCATTGAATCATCTTCCTTTCACCGGATTTTTTCATTTCAATTAATTCCCGCAATTTGTTCATCGCCTGCGAAACTCCGCCGACTTCATCAATCAGCCCATATTTAACCGCATCGGGACCGACGACGTTCGTGCCGATATCGCGCGTTAAATTTCCTTTCGAAAACATCAGTTCCTTAAACTTTTCTTCACTAATATTTGAATGTTTCGTAACAAAGCGAACGACCCGTTCCTGCATTTTATCTAAATACTCAAATGTTTGCGGAACGCCGATCACGAGCCCCGTCAGGCGAACCGGGTGGATCGTCATCGTCGCTGTTTCGGTAATGAACGAATAGTCGCAGGAAACGGCAATCGGCACGCCGATCGAGTGTCCCCCTCCCAGCACGATCGAAACGGTCGGTTTAGATAAAGATGCCAGCATTTCCGCGATCGCCAATCCTGCTTCCACATCACCGCCTACCGTGTTTAAAATAACAAGCAACCCTTCAATATTTTGATTTTGCTCGATTGCTACAATTTGCGGAATGACATGTTCGTATTTTGTCGCTTTGTTTTGCGGCGGCAGCTGAATATGGCCTTCGATTTGCCCGACGATCGTCAAACAATGGATATTCGTATCCGGCGTCATTTGCGGAATGTTCGTTTGTCCTAATTGCTGAATCGCCTCTGCCGCTTGCTCCGTCTTTGTTTCCGGTTTTTCGTCTGCTTCTTGCTGTATGTAACGCTCTGTTTCCATATACATTCTCCTTTCTCTCCATCATATGTTTAGTATGCTCGAGTTGGAAAAGAAAAATGCTGATAGGGTAAAATCCCTACCAGCATTTTCCCGTGGACTTTGAGCATGATCGCACTATACTTCCATAATAATTGGCAAAATCATCGGCTTGCGTTTTGTTTTTTCAAATAAAAATTGGCCTAACGCTTCGCGAATATTGGATTTTAAAGAAGACCATTCCATCATATATGTCTGCAAACATTGGTTGATGATGGCAGCAACGATTTTGGTTGCTTCCTCTAGCAATGTTTCCGATTCTCTCACATACACAAAGCCGCGTGAAATAATTTCCGGTCCAGCGACAATATTTTTTGCATCTTTGCTTAATGTCACCACGACGATCAAAATACCATCTTGCGATAACAGACGCCGGTCTCTTAACACGATATTCCCGACATCGCCGATGCCAAGACCGTCAATTAAAATGTTTCCGTACGGAACTTTTCCGCCGGGACGCGCCACACCGTTGCGAAATTCAATCACTTCGCCTTTGTCAATCAAAAACGTCCGATCTTCGGAAATGCCGACCGCTTTGGCAAGATTGGCGTGCGCTTTTTGCATGCGGTATTCCCCATGAACAGGAATAAAGTACTTTGGCTTCATCAAATTAAGCATGAGCTTTAGCTCTTCTTGGCATCCGTGTCCTGATACGTGCACTTTTCGCTCGCGGTAAATGACATCCGCTCCGGCTCGGTATAACGCATCAATCGTTTTCGCAAATCCCAGCTCATATCCCGGCATGACGGAAGCTGCAACAATGACGGTATCTCCTTCTTTTATGTTCACCTGCTTATGCGCCTGTTTTGCCATGCGCGCCAATGCGCTCATCGGTTCGCCATGGCCGCCTGTCGTTAAAATAATTAATTCTTTATCATCGTAGCGGTCAATATCATAAATGGAAATCGTCACTTTGTCCGGAAGATGCAAATAGCCGAGGCGCACTGCAATATCCATCACTTTATGCAATGTTTTTCCTACGACCGCCACCTTTCGTCCGTATGTTTTGGCCGCATGCAGCACTTGCTGGATTCTTGTAATATTGGACGCATAGCAGGCAATAAAAACACGGCCCTTCGCATTGTAAATCACGTCGGCGATTTCCTGAGCGACAACCGTATCGGAACCGGTATATCCCGGCCGTTCTGCGTTGGTGCTATCGGACAGTAAACAAAGCACCCCTTGTTCGCCAATTTGTGCCATCTTTCCTAAATCGGCTCGATTTTTGCCGTATGGAGTCTGGTCAAATTTAAAATCGCTCGTGTACACAATCGCTCCTTGCGATGTATGAATGCTAATTCCGACAGAATCGGGGATGCTGTGAATCGTCCGGAAAAACGTTACTTTCGCTTTGTCGAACAACACTTCGGAATTGGAGCGAATTTCATGCAGTTTGGCATTCGTAATTCCCTGCTCCTTTAAAATCGCTTCCGCCAACCCTAACGTTAATTTCGTTCCATACACCGGCACGGAAATTTTTTTGAGCACATACGCAATCGCCCCGATATGCTCTTCATGTCCATGGGTCAGGAAAATCGCTTTAATACGGTCTTGACGTTCCACAAGATAGCTAATGTCAGGGATCACTTTATCAATTCCGAGCATCTCATCTTCAGGAAACATAACCCCGGCGTCAATGACAAAAATGTCGTCATCAAGCTCCACAACATACATGTTTTTGCCGATTTCCCCAACTCCCCCAAGGGCAAAAATCCTTATTTTCTCTACTGGTTTTGTTCTCAATGCTACGTCCTCCTATGATGATACTAACCCGCTCAAAGTCACTTGCTTTTATTATAACTGATGGTCGATTTTAAACACAAGATAGTTTATAAAGCGCTTGATTTCACAAAAAAACCAACCCGCATAAAGAAGCGGATTGGTTTGCATTATAACGTATTTAATAGGCGCATCAGTTCGCTGCGTTCTTGTTCGGTGAGCGGAACAAGCGGGAGGCGCACCGAGCCGACGTCTAATCCTTTTAGCTGCAATGCGGTTTTTACCGGCACAGGGCTTGGCGCGGCAAACAGGCCTTTCATAACCGGCAGCAGTTTTTGATGAAGCTTGGCCGCTTTCTTATTGTCGCCGGCTTCAAAGGCCGCGATCATTTGCTGCATTTCATTGCCGATAATATGCGATGCGACCGAAACGACGCCGGCTCCGCCGATCGCTAATACCGGAAGCGTAATGCTGTCATCGCCGCTATAAAGCTGAAAGTCTTCCCGCGTGCGGGTGATGATTTCCGTCATCGCATCCAAATTGCCGCTCGCGTCTTTTACGGCAACAATATTAGGAATTTCCGATAAGCGGACAACCGTGTCGACCGCAATGTTGACAACCGAACGGCCCGGGATGTTATACAGCATAACCGGAAGCGATGTGCTCTCGGCAATCGCTTTAAAATGCTGGTACAGCCCTTCCTGATTCGGCTTATTATAATACGGCGCAACTAACATCACGGCATCGACGCCGATTTCTTCCGCCTTTTTCGTCAGCTCGATTGAGGCGCGCGTATTATTTGTTCCTGTTCCGGCAATCACTGGAACTCTTCCGTTGACAACGGAAACGACATGGCGGAATAACGCCACTTTTTCTTCGGTCGTCAAGGTCGGCGATTCGCCGGTCGTGCCGGCAATAACGAGCGAATCGGTTCCGTTTTCCAACAAGTAGTTGATAAGACTTGTCGTTTTCGCAAAGTCAATGTTTCCTTTACGGTCAAACGGCGTAACCATCGCTGTTACGATTTTCCCGAATTGAACCAATGTTTTCACTCCTTATTCCAATTTACCTCGTACTCATCCCATGATAGTTCGGAAAGATGAAACGCATCATGCAACGCGTTGACGGCTTTTTTCATGTCTTCTTCTTTGACTAATACCCAAATGGTCGTATGGCTATCAGCCGATTGTAAAATTTGAATTCCTTGTTCGGAAAGGGCGGTGACAATTTTCGCTGTAACTCCAGGAACACCGGCAATTCCAGCGCCAACAACGGACACTTTTGCACATCCTGTCACTACGGCCGGTTCATACCCGATGCGGCGCAATGCAGCAACCGCTTTTTCCGTCATTTCCCCAGCAACCGTATACACCACTCCATGTGGCGAAATATTAATAAAGTCTACGCTGATCCCTTCATTAGCCATCGCTTTAAACACATCGGACTGCAGTTCATAATGCCCTTCTCTCGCCTGCACTTTAATTTGCGTAACATTGGAAACGTACGTAATTCCCGTTACTAACCGCTCTTTAACATCGCTTCCTTTTTTGCCGCGAATGACAGATGTCACGAGCGTTCCTAATGAATCGGAATACGTGGAGCGTACGCGCAGCGGCACTTTTGCCTGCATCGCGATTTCGACTGCGCGCGGATGGATCACTTTTGCCCCTTGGTACGCCATGTTGCAAATTTCGGTATACGTGACGACATCGAGTGGACGGGCGTTTTCGACAATGCGCGGGTCGGCAGTCATAACCCCTTCGACATCGGTAAAAATATCGACCCATTCGGCGTTTAGCGCCGCGCCAAGCGCTGCCGCGGACGTATCGCTTCCGCCGCGTCCAAGTGTCGTTATATCGCCGTTTTCCGCCACTCCTTGGAAGCCCGCGACGACAACGACGTCATATTCATTTAGCGCTGCAAGAACGCGGTCGCAGCGCATTTCTATAATTTTTGCATTCGTATGATCGTCATTGGTGCGGAAACCCGCTTGGGCACCAGTGAACGCCGTCGCTTTAATGCCGTGTTTATTTAAAAGGTTGGCGAACACGACGCTGGAAATAATTTCGCCGCACGCCATCAGCATATCTTGTTCACGTTTGCTGACGTAATTGTTCGCCCCGCCAATCAGGCTAAGAAGCGTATCGGTCGCGTATGGATCCCCTTTCCGCCCCATCGCTGAGACAACGACGACGACTTTATAGCCATCTTCCAGCGCTCTTTCAATATGTTTGCGCGCAAAATCCCGTCCGCGTTCATCGCGGACGGATGTGCCCCCAAATTTTTGCACAATGATTTTCATGTTAACACCTCGATGTGAGACTGTCTCTATTTTTTATTTTATAAGCCCTAATTTCAGCAGGCTTTCGGCAATTTGCACTGAATTTGACGCCGCGCCTTTTAATAAATTGTCCGCTACGATCCATAGATGAAAAGCGCGGTCATCGTCTAAATCTTTGCGAATGCGGCCGACGAACACATCATATTTGCCGACGCAATCGACCGGCATCGGATATACTTGTTCGCTTGGATCATCTTGTAAAACAACGCCTGGCGCCTCTTTTAATACCGCTTTAATGTCGTCTGCGCTGACGCCGTCTTTTTCAATTTCAATATATACCGACTCCGAATGGCCGCAGACAACCGGGATGCGCACACATGTCGCCGCTACTTGCAGCTCTGGCATATGCATAATTTTCTTCGTTTCATTAATCATTTTCATTTCTTCAAATGTAAAGCCGTTCTCTTGGAATTTATCAATCTGCGGAATGGCGTTAAACGCGATTTGGTAATGTTTGCGGTCCGATTTTACCGGCAAAATTTCCGGCGTCACCGGCTCGCCGCTTAACAACGCTTTTGATTGCTCTTTGAGTTCTTCAATCGCCTGCGCACCGGCGCCCGACACGGCCTGATACGTAGAGACAATCACCCGTTTTAGCCCAAACGCCTGGCGGATCGGTTCGAGCGCCACCACCATCTGAATGGTGGAACAGTTTGGATTGGCGATAATGCCGTTATGCCATGTTAAATCCTGTTCATTCACTTCTGGAACGACAAGCGGCACGTTTTCGTCCATACGGAATGCGCTCGTATTATCGATGACAATCGCCCCACGTTTTACCGCTTCCGGCGCCAGCACTTTGGAAACCGCCCCGCCCGCGCTAAAGAGGGCGATATCTACGCCGGCAAAGCTTTCCGGCGCTGCTGCTTGCACTTCAATTTCTTCGCCGCGAAAGCGCATTTTTTTGCCTGCGGAACGCTCCGATGATAATAAAGTCAGTTTTCCGACTGGAAAGTTTCTATTTTCGAGTGTTTGTACCATTTGCTGACCAACTGCACCTGTTGCACCAACCACTGCAACGTGAAAGCGTCTTTCTTCCATGAACCATTCTCCTTCCACATCATCACTCAATCATATTACTAAACTTGTGCACGATGGAAATCGACAGGTTCTGGCGTACAGAAGAGCCTTTTCTACACCTTCGTGTAGACGCTCGCTCTTGTTTCGCCAGAATTTCATGGATAAACACCTCGCTGGTGCTTCGCGTCCTGTCGGCACGGTTCAAAACCGGTTCCCACTTTATTCCAATGATTCCAGCCACGGGCTTTCGTGGTCAATCAATTGTAAATTCATAGTTTTTATTTTATCATATTCTACTTTAAAAGAGGGAAAATTTTTATACATGAGCATGAATTTTCTACCGGTTCGTTTTCGGAGCGGTTAAGATGGGTCGTTGTCGCGGAATTTCTCGATAATAACCGGCTGCAGCTGTTTCCCTTCCAACGCAGCGAGAACGGTATCGCGAAGCAGCGACATTTTTGCGACCATCGAATTTGGCTTCGTGTGCGGAGCGTCTTGGCCAAACGGAATAAAATAAATATTTTTCGCCGCCATTAAGCGCATTAAGTTAACTCCGTTCAAGCCTAATGCATCGTTCGTGGAAATGCCAAGCACGACCGGACGGTGATTGCGCATCGTCGCTTTTGCCGCCATCAATACCGGAGAATCGGTCATTGCGTTGGCCAGTTTGCTCATCGAGTTTCCCGTCAACGGTGCAATAACCATGCAATCGAGCGGAATTTTCGGACCGAGCGGCTCTGCTTTCACAATCGTATCGATCACTTCGTTTCCTGTTATTTCTTCTAGTTTTTTTACCCATTCTTCTCCTTCGCCAAAGCGGGTATTGGTCGTTTTCACCGTATACGTCACAATCGGCAGCACTTCCGCCCCTTCTTTCACCAATTTCTCTATTTCTGGCATGACCGCATCATACGTACAATGAGACCCCGTCAATCCAAACCCAATCCGCTTTCCTTTTAAACTCATTTACGCATTCCCCTTTCTTTTTTGTAAATCCGCATATAATAGTTGCGAAAGAACATTCGCGATAATTTGTCCTGCTGTTTTCGGCGCCACCACTCCCGGCAGCCCCGGTGCGAGAATCGCTTTTACGCCGCGCTTTTCGGCATAGCGGAAATCGGTGCCGCCCGGTTTGGATGCCAAATCGACAATGAGCGTATGCGCCGGCATTTTGGCGATCACACTTGCCGTTACGATTAAATGTGGAATGGTATTAATACAAATATCGATATCTTGCACTTCCTTTTCTAAATCATTGAGATGAAACGGCGTAAGACCCATTTCCGTAATGCGGGCAAGATGCTCGGAACGGCGCGCCCCTACTTTCACCTTTGCGCCAAGAGCAGCAAATGTACGGGCGACTGTCATGCCGATGCGTCCAAACCCAAGGACCGCTACGCGAGACCCATGAATCGTAAAATCAGTATGCTGAATGACAATCATGATTGTTCCCTCTGCTGTTGGGATCGAGTTATAAATCGCTACATCATCGCGTTCAAACAATTGTACATATTTGCGTCCGACCTTTTTCATCAAGTTGTCTAAATAGCTATTGCTAATCCCGGAATAGACGGTGCAATGTTTCGGCGTTTTCACCAGCATTTCTTCCGTAAAAGGAATTTGCTCATGCGAAAATACCGTATTCACTTTTCCTTCTAGCGTCGTCCCATGAACTGGTAAAATGATCGCATCTAAATCGGCAAAATCGACTTCATCGATTTGCAGTTTCGTTGCTCCTGTAAAATGGTGGGCTAATTGATCAAAACCGACTAAAGACAATTTCGCATCCAGCTCTACTAATTTACGAATTACTTCTAATTGCCGGGCATCCCCGCCGATAATGGCAACATGCATACCTGTCAGCATCATCCGTACACTCACCTTCTTTATATGTGAAAACTTAATATGCCTCTGCCTTATTTCCTTTCACATCTTATGTAAAACAAAGAACATAGGTGAATATCCCACCAAAGAAAAATGACCGCCATTGTGGCGGTCACTGCGTTTTTTCTTATTCATCGGGAAAATCAATAATCACCATATCGGCCCCGATTTTTTTAATGTATTTCCACGGAACGCGAATTTCGCTTCCCTCTTTGCGAAATCCAAACCATTTTCCGGTCGGAATCAATAGCGCCTGAATTTGCCCTGTCTGCTCATTGATTTCCAAATCTGTCTGCCCCAGTACACCGAGCCGCTCCGCCCGTCTTACATCGACAATTTCCTTTCCGCTTAATTCGCTCAGCCTCACCGCTTTTCCCCCTTCCTTTTCCTTATTTATTATTGTAAGAGGACAGAAACAAAAAAATGCCTGCATTTCGCAGGCTTTTTGACGTTACGGAAGGATTGGCTCCGGCAATTGACCGCTTGGGCTAATTAAAGCAAGCGCGTAATCTTCATTGAAAATGGTGCGGGCGAGTTCATTGACTTTTTCCACTGTTACGCTATTAATTTCTTCAATCATTTCATCAAGGGAACGATGGCGTCCGAGCAACAATTCGTTTTTGCCGTTGCGGCTCATGCGGCTGTTCGTGCTTTCTAAACCGAGCATTAAGCTTCCTTTCATCTGTTCTTTGCTATTCGTTAGCTCTTTTTCTGTAATTCCGTCTTCTTTTAATCGCTCGATCGTCTCTTGAATCGTTTCAAACAACATATCAAGCTGGTTGCTGCCCGTTCCGGCGTAAATCGCTAGTAGTCCGCTATCTTGGTAAGAGGAGTGATACGAGAAGACCGAGTACGCCAATCCGCGCTGTTCACGGACTTCTTGGAACAGCCGGCTGCTCATGCTGCCGCCTAAAATGTTGTTTAAAATAATTAATGTGTAAATATCTGGGTGGCCGACAGGAAGGCCGTTAAAACCGATGCATAAATGCGCTTGTTCCGTATCTTTTTTCCGCGCCAGCTTTTGCGGTTGAAAGGAAGGGGCTTTCGTCTCGCTTGCTTTCCGTTTCGCCGTAAAGGAGCCAAAATAGTTTTCCACCTGGTGGATAAAGCTTTCATCGACGTTGCCGGCAACGGAAATAACGATGCGATCCGGCGTATAATAATCGGCCATATATCCGCGCAGCGACTCGCCCGTAAACGTGCGCAACGTTTCTTCCGTCCCTAAAATCGGGTAGCCAAGCGGATGATTGGCGTAACAAGCCTTGCTTAGCAAGTCATGGACAATATCATCGGGCGTATCTTCGTACATTTTAATTTCCTCAAGCACGACATTCCGTTCTTTTTGCAATTCCTCCTCGACGAAGGTGGAATGGAAAAACATATCGGCAAGCATTTCGAGAGCAAATGGCGCATGCTCATCTAGCACTTTCGCATAATAGCACGTATATTCTTTTGATGTAAATGCATTCACTTGCCCGCCGATGCTGTCAAATGCTTCGGCGATCTCACGCGCTGTACGCGTTTTTGTGCCTTTAAAAAACATATGCTCTAAAAAATGAGAAATGCCGTTGTTTTGCTCCGTTTCATTACGCGAACCTGTACCGATCCAAACTCCGATCGCAACAGAACGCACAGTTGGGATTTGTTCTAGCACTATCCGTACACCATTTTTGCAAGTATATTTGTTAATCAACTCCACGTTCCTCCTATTTTTTAACAATTCTCTTTTCATCTAACAACGCAGATATGCTGCCGATTTCATATTTCTGCCGCTGAATCGAAACAATCAGCGATTCCAACGCCTCGGCGGTCGATAGCGTCGGATGCATTAAAATCATGGCACCGGGATGGACTTTAGACATTACCCGTTTCACTATAACAGATGGCGACGGTTTTTGCCAATCAATTGTATCGACGCTCCACATAATCGTTTTCATTCCTAAAGCATCGGCAATGTCGACGACATCATCGCGGTAGCTGCCGCTAGGCGGAGCGAACCATTTGCATTTCACCCTGGTTGTCGCTTCAATCACTTCATTCGTTTTCACCAGTTCCTGGCGAATTTTTGTATTGCTTAACAACTTGAAGTCAGGATGGCTATAGGAATGATTGCCTATCTCGTGGCCGGCATCTACAATCATTTTTGCCATCTCAGGATGATTTTTTACCCAGCGCCCTTCCAAAAAAAAAGTTGCTTTCACATGATGTTTTTTTAAAACTTCCAGCATTTTCGGGATATATTCCTCTCCCCATGCCACATTAATAAGAAACGCAACCATCGGCTTATCGGGATGGCCGCGGTAAATCGGCGCCGGGGGCAGGTCATCCAAATGGACGCGCGGAGGGACTTGTTGATATACAAGCTTTTGTTCGTCAAATTTTCCGTCCTTTTTCATGTTTTCATACGAAGCTTGTACATCGACTTTCAGTCCGTTATAACCAGGGATGGCCTTCCACACTCTATCGATTACCGCATCTTGCGGGGGAATGTTATACTGCTTCGCCTTTTCAACGATCGCAGTATACAGCTTATCGTTTCCTTTCATTACCATAATGCTTTGCGCTTGCAAATCAGAGATGTATTGGCTTACCGGCGGCTGATGAATCAAGGCCCAGACAAAGAAAAACATAATGGCAACCGCTAAATAGCGAACATAATCTCTATTCACATCTGTCCCCTCCTTTTTAATACTACAAATATGTGGGGAAGGGACAAGATAGAACATTCACCCCAATAACAAAAGAGCCTTAAGGAATGAAATCCTAAGGCTTCATTTTATGACGCTCTGGCCGTCTTCCCTTTTTCTCCTTTTGCTGCTCCCGCAAAACGGCCTTTCTTGATAAATTCACGCGTCCTTGTTTATCAATTTCCATCACTTTTACCAAAATTTCATCGCCGATCGAAACGACATCCTCCACTTTTCCGACTCGCTCTTCCGCCAATTCGGAAATATGAACAAGACCGTCTTTGCCATTGAACAGCTCGACAAACGCCCCGAATTTCTCGATGCGCTTCACTTTGCCTAAATAAATTTGTCCGACTTCGACTTCGCGAACGATATCTTCAATAATCTGTTTTGCTTTTTGGTTCATCGCCTCGTTGACAGACGAGATGAAAATCGTTCCATCTTGCTCGATATCGATTTTGACGCCGGTTTCGTCAATAATTTTATTAATTTGTTTGCCGCTCGGTCCAATAACTTCGCGAATTTTGTCTGGATTAATTTGCATCGTTAAAATTTTCGGCGCATATTTCGACAGCTCTTTGCGCGGCTCACGAATCGTTTGCATCATGTGGTCTAAGATTTCCATCCGGCCTTTTCTGGCTTGCATCAGCGCTTCTTCTAAAATTTCGCGGGTCAAGCCTTTAATTTTGATATCCATTTGCAAAGCGGTAACGCCTTTTCTCGTGCCGGCTACCTTAAAGTCCATGTCGCCTAGGTGGTCTTCGATGCCTTGGATGTCGGTTAAAATCGTATAATGATCGTCATTTTTCACGAGCCCCATTGCAATTCCCGCTACCGGCGCTTTAATCGGCACACCTGCGTCCATCATCGCCAGCGTGCTTGCGCAAATGCTTGCTTGTGAGGTGGAACCGTTCGATTCAAGCACTTCCGACACGAGGCGGATCGTATAAGGAAACTCTTTCTCCGACGGAACAACCGGCTCTAGCGCCCGTTCGCCAAGAGCGCCGTGTCCGATCTCGCGGCGCCCCGGACCGCGCATCGGCCCCGTTTCGCCAACGGAAAACGGCGGGAAATTGTAATGGTGCATAAACCGTTTCGTTTCTTCAATGCCGAGCCCGTCCAATATTTGCACATCGCCAAGTGCTCCTAACGTACAGACGCTGAGCACTTGTGTTTGCCCGCGCGTAAATAAGCCCGAACCATGCGTGCGCGGCAGGACGCCGACTGCCGAGGAGAGCGGACGGATTTCATCCACCTTGCGGCCATCCGGGCGGATTTTTTCTTCGGTAATAAGCCGTCTTACTTCTTCCTTGACAAGCTTATGTAAAATTTCATGCACTTGTTTTAACGTTTCTTCGTCCGCTTCCTGCTCTTCGTATTTCGCGACGACGCCCGCTTTTACTTCCTCAATCGCCGCATCGCGCGCTAATTTTTCCGGCACTTGCACCGCCCGTTTAATATCCGCTTCGGCAAGCTGACGGATTTCCGCCTCCAGCTGCGGATCGAGCTCATACAAAACAACTTCCATTTTTTCTTTGCCGACTTGGGCGGCAATTTCCTCTTGAAAAGCGATCAGCCGTTTTACTTCTTCGTGGCCGAACATGATCGCTTCTAACATGATTTCTTCCGGCACCTCATCTGCGCCGGCCTCCACCATGTTAATCGCATCTTTCGTGCCAGCGACAACGAGATGCATATCGCTTTTTTCCGCTTGTTCGACTGTCGGGTTAATGACAAACTGCCCATCGACACGGCCGACTGTCACGCCGGCAATCGGCCCTTCAAACGGAATGTCAGAAATCGTTAAAGCAAGAGATGAACCGAGTAATGCCGCCATTTCCGGCGAACAGTCCTGATCGACGCTCATAACCATCGAAACGATTTGCACCTCGTTGCGAAATCCTTCAGCAAAGAGCGGGCGAATCGGACGGTCGATCAAACGGCTCGCCAAAATCGCTTTTTCGCTTGGTCGTCCTTCCCGCTTAATAAATCCGCCTGGAATTTTTCCGACCGCGTAAAGACGTTCCTCATAGTTAACGGTTAAAGGGAAAAAATCGACGTTTTTTGCCTCTTTCGACGCTGTTGCAGTACTTAATACAACGGTGTCACCATATCGGACCAGCACCGCTCCGTTTGCTTGTTTGGCTAACTCGCCGATTTCGACAACGAGCGGACGTCCAGCCCAGTCTATGGAAAAAACGCGCTTTTCTTGCTCCATATAAATAAGTACTCCTCTCTATGTACAAATCGGAAATAAACGAATAGGTTATATTATTAGTATGGACGAATAATCGGCAATGAATCAATTCCCACTATTCATCATAGCGGAAAATCGCTTATATAACTAGCAAAAAAGCGGGAATGCTCCCGCTTTTTTTATCGACGTAATCCAAGTTTGTTAATCAGTTCACGATAGCGTGTAACGTCTTTATTGCGCAGATAAGTCAATAAATTCCGACGTTTTCCAACCATTTTCAGCAATCCGCGACGTGAATGATGGTCTTTTTTATGAACACGCAAATGTTCATTTAAATTGTTAATTTGCTCAGTAAGGATAGCAATTTGCACTTCTGGAGAACCTGTATCATTCTCGTGGATTTTGAATTGCTCGATAATTTCGCGTTTGCGCTCTTGGGATAATGCCATCCTTCATTCACCTCCTCATCATCGAAACCCCAATTACCTAGCAAGCGGCGGTGACTCGACTTGCCAAGCAATGGTTATTTTGCATACATTCATTAGAATACCTTTTTTTCCGGCAAAATGCAAGTATTTTCGTTGAGACTGTTGAAATATCTTTGCGCTTCTTCCTTGTCGCGCTGGATTTGCGCAACTAATTCATCGACGCTGGCAAACTTTTGCTCGCTTCTTAAGCGCCGATGCCATTCGACCGTCACCGTTTCCCCGTAAATATCTTTTTCGAAATGGAAAATATGCACTTCAATACTCGGCATTCCTTCTTGGCTCGAATGAAACGTCGGTTTATAGCCGACGTTGCATACTCCCGGAAATACATCGGAACCGATTTTTGCCCGTACTGCATATACGCCAAGCGCCGGCAATAAATAATCGTCATTTAGCGCGATATTCGCCGTCGGAAACCCGATCGTTCTTCCGCGGCGCTCACCGCCTATAACCGTCCCCTCGATTTCATAAAAACGGCCGAGCAAGCGCGGCAGCTGTTCTACCTCTCCGTTTTGCAGCAATTTCCGCACATATGTCGAGCTTATTTTTTCCCCGCCAATCGTCAGCTTCGGAATCACCGTTTGCGTAAAATGGCCGCGCGAATGAAGCGGCAGCGTTTCCATCGTTCCTTTTCCGAAACGGCCGTAAGTAAAATCAAAGCCGGCAACGACATGTTTCACATGAAACCCGATAAGATATTGGTCGACAAACTGCTCCGGCAACAGCTGGGCGAATGTCGGCGTAAACTCGACCACATATAAATAATCGACGCCAAGCGCGGCGACGAGCTGTTCTTTTTTCTTTAACGGCGTAATTAAGCGAATGTGCTGTTTCTGTTTTCCGAGCACGACGGAAGGATGGGGATGAAACGTCATCACTGCGCTTTTATATCCTCTTTCTGCCGCAATATCGACCGCCGTCCTAATCACTTCCTGGTGGCCTAAATGAATGCCATCAAAATAGCCAAGCGCCATCACCGTAGGGGGAAGCGCTTCTTTTTGCAAATGGTGCGGATGCGAAATAAATAACGTTTCCATTGTCCTTACTCACCTTCTATGTTTCCACTTTTTTGATCAGCGAAGTACCTTCAGCGGCTTCATCAAGTGAGGTTTCGACGGGTGCTTTATATAAAGGGCAAGCGCCTCTCTTTCCTTCGTCACCATTAATACCGGCCCTTCTAAGGAGCGCAAAAAAGCCGGCAGCGGCAATAGCGCCCCGTTTTTTACTTTCTCTGCTACTTTATCATTTATTTCATATTTCGGCAAATGAAAAAGCGCTTTTTCAATCGGCAGCAAAAGCGACTGCAACTCGCCACGCTCCGCGCACTGTTCGATTTGCATAAATGTGACGCAGTCCTGTAGCGAAAACGGCCCCGCCGCTGTGCGGACAAGATGGGA
The DNA here is from genome assembly GCF_000632715.1 of Parageobacillus caldoxylosilyticus NBRC 107762. Taxonomy (GTDB): domain Bacteria; phylum Bacillota; class Bacilli; order Bacillales; family Anoxybacillaceae; genus Saccharococcus; species Saccharococcus caldoxylosilyticus. The sequence goes on from NZ_BAWO01000005.1 coordinate 35,048, forward strand.
CATATGCGCCGGGTAACCAAGCCGCTCGCCGATCATCACTGCCAACGTGCGGATATAGGTGCCTTTGCTGCAAGTGACGCGAAAGCGAAACGAAACCGTGTTTCCGCTAAATTCGTTCCTTTCATCGAGCAACGTCAGTTCATGGATCGTCACGATGCGGGTCGGCCGTTCGATTTCTATGCCGGCGCGCGCATATTCGTATAGTTTTTTTCCTTTCACTTTAATGGCGGAATACATTGGCGGCGTTTGCGCAATTTCTCCCGTCAACTGCTGGAATACCGCTTCAATTTCGCTGCGGGAAATCACCCGGTCTACTTTTTGTGCAGCGATAATTTCTCCGCTGCTGTCTTCGGTTGTCGTGGCAATTCCAAGCGTAACCTCGCCTTCATATGTTTTCGTCGTCCCCGTTAAAAACTCGGCGATGCGCGTCGCTTTGCCAATGCAAATCGGCAATACTCCCGATACGTTTGGATCAAGCGTCCCTGTATGTCCTGCTTTTTTGATTTTGAACAGGCGGCGAATCCGCGCAACACAATCATGTGAAGTCATTCCCACAGGTTTGTCTAATAATAATACTCCGTCCATCAGCGCACCCTTTCTCCTATGTACATAATGGAAATGGATAGACAAATTGTCTATCCATCTATTCCTCTTTGCTTGCTTCTTCTTTTTTCTCGTGTTCTTGCTCCGTAGAAATTTGCCGGATTAATTGTTCAATGCGGTTGCCATATTCGATCGATTCATCGATTTCAAAAAATATTTCCGGCGTTTTCCGCAAGCGAATCCGCTGGCCGATTTCCGAGCGGATAAACCCTTTTGCTTTCTCCAATCCTTTCAGCGTGTTCTGTCGTTGTTCTTCATCGCCTAACACGCTGATATATACTTTTGCTTGCTGCAAGTCGCCTGTGACACGCACATCGGTAACTGTGACAAAGCCAATTCGCGGGTCTTTCAATTTGCGGCCAATGATATCGCTTAATTCTTTTTTCATTTGTTCGCCAACACGAGTAGCCCGTAAATTCATCGCCTATCACCTCGATTAAAACCACTCAAATGTCGTGACCGTCCTTTCCAATTCTGGAAAGGAGTCGATCAAAGCAAGCGCCCGCTGCAGCTCGCGCTCGGTTGTCGCCCGGCTCGACGTAATCGCGACCATTCCGAGCGTCGTCCGCTGCCAGACGTTTTGGTGATCGATTTCGGCCACGGATATATTATATTTTTGTTTTAGCCGTGTTATTATTCGCTGCAGGACGGCCCGCTTTTCTTTTAATGACTGTGCGTTATAAATAACGCATTCACAGGCGACAAAGCCGATCACTGTCTTTTCACTTCCTGCATAATGTAGGCTTCAATAATGTCTCCTTCTTTAATATCGTTAAAGTTTTTAATCGTCAAACCGCATTCATATCCTTGCATGACTTCTTTCACATCGTCTTTAAAGCGTTTCAAGGAATCGATTTCTCCTTCGTAAATGACAATGCCTTGGCGGATCAGGCGGACTTTGCTGTCGCGCGTAATTTTTCCATCGGTTACATAGCATCCGGCAATCGTTCCAACTTTCGATACTTTAAACGTTTGCCGGACTTCAGCTTGGCCGATGACTTTTTCTTCATATTCCGGATCGAGCATTCCTTTCATCGCCGCTTCAATTTCTTCAATGACCTTATAGATGATGCGATGCAGACGAATGTCAACTTTTTCGGATTCAGCGACGCGTTTCGCATTGGAGTCCGGACGGACATTAAAGCCGATGACAATGGCGTTGGAAGTCGTTGCTAAAAGAATATCCGATTCGGTAATCGCGCCAACAGCGGCATGGATGATTTTGACGCGCACTCCTTCGACATCGATCTTTTGCAGCGCGGCAACAAGCGCTTCTACCGACCCTTGCACATCCGCTTTGACAATAATATTTAATTCTTTCATTTCGCCTTGCTTAATTTGTTCAAAGAGGTCATCTAGGCTAACGCGCGCTTTCATGCTGCGTTGTTCCATTAATTGTTTTTGTGCACGCGCTTCTGCGATTTGCCGTGCTTTTTTCTCATCTTCAAACACCATGAAGCGGTCTCCAGCCTGCGGCACTTCATGAAGGCCGGTGATTTCGACAGGGGTGGAAGGACCGGCTTCTTTCACACGACGTCCTGTATCGTTTACCATTGCGCGTACACGACCGTATGTGCAGCCGACGACAATCGGATCGCCGACATGCAACGTTCCTGCTTGAATAAGGAGCGTCGCCACTGGACCACGGCCTTTATCGAGTTTCGCCTCAATGACCGTTCCTGTGGCACGGCGATTTGGATTTGCTTTTAGTTCTTCCATTTCGCTGACAAGCAAAATCATTTCTAATAAATTGTCGATTCCTTCTCCTGTTTTGGCCGAAAGTTTGCAGTAGATCGTGTCGCCGCCCCATTCTTCCGGAACGAGATTATACTCCATTAATTCTTGCATCACGCGATCTGGATTGGCATCCGGCTTGTCGATTTTGTTAATGGCCACAATAATAGGGACATTAGCCGCTTTCGCATGGTTAATCGCTTCTACCGTTTGCGGCATGACGCCGTCATCAGCAGCGACGACAAGCACAACGATGTCCGTTACTTGCGCACCTCTTGCCCGCATCGTCGTAAACGCTTCGTGTCCCGGCGTATCAAGGAACGTAATTTTTTTGCCGTTGACCGTAACTTGATAAGCGCCGATATGCTGCGTAATGCCGCCTGCTTCTTGCTCTGTCACTTTCGAATGGCGAATGGAATCAAGCAACGTCGTTTTTCCATGGTCGACGTGGCCCATAATCGTAACCACCGGCGGCCGCTCCACTAAATCTTCAGGGGCGTCAACAATTTCAATCGACTCAAAGTTCGTTTCATCAATGACTACTTTTTCTTCTACTTCCACTCCGTAATCAGAACAAATGAGTTCGATCGCATCTTTATCCAAATCTTGGTTAATCGTCGCCATCACGCCGAGCATAAACAGCTTTTTAATAATTTCCGATGGCTCGCGGCCAAGCTTTTTCGCCAGCTCGGCAACGGTCAGCGATCCTTCAAACGTAATTTTTTTCGGAAGCTCTTTTTCTTTTTTCGCCGGCTGTTCTTGTTGCACTGGCTGCGGCTGATGGACTTTTGCTTTTACTTTGCCTTTATGTTTCTTCTTATGCTGATGGAAAATTTTCTTTTCTTGCTGCTGCAACTGCAAATCGTGTTTTTTTCCTTCCTTGCTTTTATTTGCTCCTTTTTTCTTCGCAACTTTTGCTTTGACTACTTCCTCTTCATCGTCAAAATCATCCACATAGGTTTTCGTTTTTGCCGGAGCCGGACGTTTTTCCTTCGGAGCAGAAGCTTGCGGCTGTTCGCTTTTTTTATTGTACGTATGGTCCAGCTTCTCCACCACTTCCGGCTCTAATGTTGACATATGATTCGTTACTTCAATATTCATTTCTTTCAATTTATGAATCACATCTTTACTCGGTACATTATTTTTTTTCGCGTACTCATATACACGCATTTTAGACATAGATTCACCCCCATAAAGATCCATCGAGCATTGTCCTTAGTTTGTTTGCAAACCCTTCATCCATAACGGCGACAACGACGCGGGCGTCTTTGCCGATCGCATGCCCGAGCGTATAACGGTCTGAAACTTTCCGGAGCGGAACGCCATAGGAAGAGCATTTATCGGTAATTTTTTTGGCCGTATTTTCCGATGCATCTTCCGCCAAAAGGACGAGTTTCGCCTTGCCGCTACGAATTTCCTTGACCGTTAGCTCCTCGCCTGAAATGACTTTTCCTGCTCGATTCGCTAATCCTAATAACGATGCCCAGCGTTCATTGCCCATTTTCGGCTTTTGTCTCCTTCTCCGCTAGCTGAAGCAGCTCATCATAGAGCGTATCGGCAATGTCCGCTTTTAAATGATGGGCTAAAATATTTTTCTTTTTCGCCAATAAAATGCACTCTTTGTCTAGCGTAATGTACGCACCGCGCCCCGCCTTTTTCCCGGTCGGATCGATCGAAACTTCCCCGTCTTTCGAGCGGACGATGCGCACCATTTCTTTTTTTGGCTTCATTTCACCAGTCACGACGCATTTTCGCAACGGAATTTTCTTTTGGCTCGCCACACGGATCCCCCCTCACTCGATTTCCTCTTGTAAATCGAATGATTGGTCGCTGTCATTTTCATTATCAACCGGCATCTCTTCCGAATCAAGCAAAGTGGATTGCGCATATGGATCAATTCCCATCTCGCGCGCTTCCGTTTCGCTTTTAATATCAATTTTCCAGTTTGTCAGCTTCGCCGCCAGCCGCGCGTTTTGCCCCCGCTTGCCGATCGCTAATGACAGCTGATAATCCGGTACGATCACCGTCGTCGCTTTTTGCGCTTCGTTGACAATGACGCGCAGCACTTTTGCCGGGCTCAATGCGTTGGCGACAAATTCGACTGGATCGGCCGACCAGCGGACGATATCAATTTTTTCTCCATGCAGCTCTTCGACAATCGCTTGCACGCGTTGTCCTTTTGGACCGACACATGCCCCGACCGGATCTACTTCCGGATTGTCGGAATGAACGGAAATTTTCGAGCGGTCCCCCGCTTCGCGGGCAATGGATTTAATTTCGACCGTGCCGTCGTAAATTTCTGGAACTTCCAGTTCAAAAAGACGTTTCAGCAATCCCGGGTGCGTGCGCGATACAAAAATTTGCGGCCCTTTTGTCGTTTTTTCTACTTTTGTAATATACACTTTGATGCGATCATGCGGTTTGTATGTTTCATTCGGCATTTGTTCGCTTGCCGGCAGCAATGCTTCCGTTTTCCCGAGGCTGACGTAAACAAAACGTGGATCGACGCGCTGGACAATCCCGGTCATAATATCTTCTTCGCGGTCAAGAAATTCGGCGTAAATCACGCTTCGTTCCGCTTCGCGCACACGCTGGGTGACTACTTGTTTCGCCGTTTGCGCCGCAATGCGTCCAAAATCTTTCGGCGTCACTTCTATCTCCACCACATCGCCGACTTGATAATTCGGATTGATCCGCTGCGCCTCCTCTAAAGAAATTTCCAGACGGGGATCATTGACTTCTTCAACTACATCTTTGCGAGCGAGGACACGGATCGTACCCGTCTCCATATTTAAATCGACCCGCACGTTTTGCGCCTGCCCGAAATTGCGCTTGTAGGCGGAAATAATCGCTGCTTCAATCGCTTCTATTACCACTTCTTTGCTAATGCCTTTTTCACGGATAATATCCGCTAAGGCATCGAGTAATTGCGTATTCATGAAACGAAAATCCCCCTTTTACCATTAAAAAAAGATAACAGCAAGTCTAGCGCTCGCCACTTTTTCATACGGAATAACGACCGTTTTTTTACGAGCTCTGTCTTTTACCGTAATCGATACGGTAGTTCCGTCAAAATCGGTTAGTTCGCCTTCGAACTCTTTTTCTCCTTCAATTGGCTCATACGTTTTTATATATACATTTTTCCCAATCGCTCTCGTAAAATCTTTTGCATTTTTTAATGGTCGTTCCGCTCCAGGCGAAGAAACTTCAAGGAAATAGTTATGCGGAATCGGATCGATTTCATCTAATTTTTCACTCAGTTTTTCGCTGACGATGCCGCATTGTTCGATGTCGACCCCGTCTTCGGAGTCAATGAAGACGCGCAAAAACCAATTTTTCCCTTCTTTTACATATTCGATATCCACTAGCTCTAAATTCATGTCGGCAAGAATTGGCGTGACTAGCTCTTCGACGATCTCTGTCACTTTTTTGCTCATTCTTTTCCTCCTAACGTAGAGAAACTGCATCGCTTCGTTATAACGAGAAAATCCCCTGCACATTTGCGGGGAATGAAAAATAATCGGCATCCAATTCAAGACGAAAGAGTGGGTTTCCCCACTCTTTGCTTACCCATTATCTTTACCAATTCCACTAAAACTATAACATATTGGAAAATATATTGCAATGGGCAAACAGCATAATACACTGCTTGCGGCCGGTTTTTCGCCCCGCCAAAGCTACGGACGACGGCGGACCAAATTTAAAATAAGGAAAGCTGATTATGATCTGGCAGCGAATCGAGGCAGCCGCGGCTCTCTAAGTATTCCATCAACGTTTTGGAAAGTTTTCCGCGCTGCTGCAAATCTTCTTTCGATAAAAACTCTCCTTCTTCGCGAGCGCGCACGATGTTGAGCGCTACGTTCGTGCCGAGGCCCGGGATCGCGTTAAACGGCGGAATAAGCGAATTGCCGTCAATGACAAATTCGGTAGCCTGCGAACGATAAAGATCAATATTTTTAAAGGAGAAGCCGCGTTCACACATTTCTAGGGCGACTTCTAATACCGTCAGCAAGCTTTTTTCTTTGGCCGTTGCATTGAGCCCTTTCGCATGGATTTCTTCAATGCGCTTGCGAATGGCGGCAGAACCTTTGATCATCGCGTCCAAATCAAAGTCTTCCGCGCGTACCGTAAAGTACGTCGCATAGTACAAAAGCGGATGGTGCACTTTAAAGTAGGCGATGCGGACCGCCATTAATACATACGCGGTAGCGTGCGCTTTCGGGAACATATACTTAATTTTTTTGCATGATTCAATATACCACTCCGGCACGTTGTGTTTGCGCATTTCTTCCTCGAATTCCGGCGTCAGCCCTTTTCCTTTCCGCACCGATTCCATAATTTTAAAGGCAAGCGAAGGCTCGAGTCCGCGGTAAATCAAATAAACCATAATGTCGTCGCGGCAGCCGATCACCTCAGAAAGCGTGCACGTGCCGTTTTGGATCAGCTCTTGCGCATTGCCAAGCCAGACATCTGTCCCGTGCGAAAGACCGGAAATTTGCACAAGCTCCGAAAATGTTTTCGGCTTCGTTTCTTCAAGCATCTGGCGGACAAAGCGCGTTCCGAACTCCGGAATGCCTATCGTGCCGACGTTGCACATAATTTGTTCCGGCGTGACACCAAGCGATTCGGTGCTGCTGAAAATTTTCATCACTTCAGGGTCATCGGTCGGAATCGTTTTTGGATCGATGCCGCTTAAATCTTGAAGCATGCGGATGACCGTCGGATCGTCGTGCCCAAGAATATCCAGCTTCAAAAGATTGTCATGAATGGAGTGGAAATCAAAATGTGTCGTGCGCCATTCGGAACTCGTATCATCGGCTGGATATTGAATCGGCGTGAAATCGTAAATTTCCATATAGTCGGGAACAACGATAATACCGCCCGGATGCTGTCCTGTCGTCCGTTTTACTCCGGTGCATCCCGCGGCAAGGCGGTCGATTTCCGCTCCGCGCAGCTGCAAGTTTAAATCGTTCGCATATCCTTTGACAAAACCGTACGCCGTTTTATCGGCGACGGTGCCGATCGTCCCTGCGCGGTATACGTTATCTTCCCCGAACAGCACTTTCGTATAGTTATGGGCGCGCGGCTGGTATTCGCCGGAAAAATTCAAGTCGATATCTGGGACTTTGTCGCCTTTAAAGCCAAGGAACGTCTCAAACGGAATATCATGCCCGTCTTTCTTATACTTTGTTCCGCATTGCGGACAGTTTTTATCCGGCAAATCAAATCCGGAGCCGACCGACCCGTCATTGAAAAATTCCGAGTGCTTGCAATTCGGGCAGACGTAGTGCGGCGGCAACGGGTTGACTTCAGTAATTTCCGTCATCGTCGCCACAAACGAAGAACCGACCGAACCGCGCGAACCGACGAGGTAGCCGTCATCGAGCGACTTTTTCACGAGTTTATGGGAAATTAAATAAATAACGGCAAACCCGTGTCCGATGATGCTTTTCAATTCTTTTTCCAGACGCTCTTCGACAATTTTCGGCAATGGATCGCCGTAAATTTCTTTGGCACGGCGATAGCTCATTTCGCGGATTTCCTCTTCCGCTCCTTCGATGCGCGGCGTATACAGCTTATCTTTAATCGGCTTTACTTCGCCGATCAGGTCAGCGATTTTTTGCGTATTGGTCACAACGATTTCTTTCGCCTTTTCTTCTCCTAAAAAGGAGAAACACTCAAGCATCTCATCGGTCGTGCGGAAATAGACGTCCGGCAGCTCATAACGGTTGAGCGGATTGGCCCCGCCTTGGGAATGAATTAAAATTTTGCGGTAAATTTTATCTTCTGGATTTAAATAATGAACGTTTCCGGTTGCAACGACAGGGATGTTTAATTTTTCGCCAAGCATGACGATTTTCCGGATAATTTCTTTAATCATGCTTTCGTCTTTGACGTAATCCATTTCAATCAACGGTTTGTACACTTCCGGCGGATGCACTTCAAGAAAATCGTAAAATTTGGCGATTTCCTCGACCTCTTCCGGCGCTTTTTGGATCATGTTGTCAAACACTTCGCCTTTATCGCAGCCCGAGCCGACTAAAATGCCTTCGCGGTGCTGCTGCAGCACCGAACGCGGAATGCGGGGAACGCGATAGAAATATTTGACATGCGATAACGAAACGAGCTTAAATAAATTTTTCAAGCCAACGTCATTTTGAGCAAGAAGCGTGACATGGAACGGCCGCGACAGCCGATACGATACTTCTTCTTTCGAACGCTCGTTTAACTCGTCATGGTATAAAATGCCGCGCTCCTCGGCGTCTTTCAACAGCCGCATCAGCAAATATCCGGTTGCTTCTGCGTCATAAATGGCGCGGTGGTGCTGGGTCAATTCAATATCGAACTTTTTACAAAGCGTGTTTAGACGGTGGTTTTTCAAGTCCGGATATAAAAAGCGCGCTAATTCGAGCGTATCGATCACTGGATTGGTCACTTTGCCAAGGCCGATTTTCGCAAAACCGACATTCAAAAAGCCGATGTCAAAACTAGCGTTATGAGCGACAAGGATGCTATCGCCAATCCAATCGTAAAATTGGCGCAGTACTTCTTCCGCATCTGGTGCATCTTTCAACATGTCATCGGTGATGCCTGTCAGTTCAATCGTTGTAATAGACAGCGGATGATGCGGATTGGCGAAAGAAGTAAACCGATCGATGATTTCACCATCTCTTACTTTCACAGCGGCAAGCTCGATGATCGTATTATAGACGGCCGACAGCCCCGTCGTTTCCACGTCAAAAACGACGTACGTGTCCTCCGAAAGCAAGCGGTGCGCCTCATTGTAAGCGATCGGCACGCCGTCATCGACAATGTTTGCCTCCACGCCGTATAACACTTTCATATCGTATTTTTTTGCGGCGCTATATGCTTCTGGAAATGATTGGACAACAGCGTGATCGGTCACGGCGATTGCCGGATGGCCCCATTTTTTGGCCTGTTCAATCAGCTTTGTCACGGACGTGACGGCATCCATTTGGCTCATCGGCGTATGCAAGTGAAGCTCTACCCGTTTTTCTCCTTCCGGCGCCGTATCTTGCCGCTCTTTTGCTTTTATTTCGTTAATATCGTTGGCGATAATTACAAGATCGCGGACAAACGTATCGTTTTGCACGCTTCCCCTTACTTTCACCCACATGCCTTTTTTGACATCGGCCATCAGTTCGGCATCTTCTTTATCACGGGAAAACATTTTTACTAATATGGAGTTTGTGTAATCGGTAATTTTTAGTGTTAATAACGTCCGCCCGCTTTTTAATTCGCTCATTTCTACGTCAAAGACATATCCTTGCACGACGACGCGCCGCTCTTCTTCGACGATGCTGTCTAGCGTGCGGACTTCCTCGTCCTCTCTAATTGGATAACCGATCACAATCGGACCTGCCGGCGTATCCGCCGCCCGCTCTTCATTCGCCTCTTTCGTCATCTCTGAGAGCGCTGCTAAAGCGCGCTCGGCATCTTCTTGCTGTTTTTGCGCTAGAAATTGCTCCATTTCTTTTTCCGGCTGCTTGACTTCCGTTTCGAGCTGCAACAGCGGAAAACCAAACGACTGATACACTTCCGCTATTTTTCTCGAAAAACGGCGTTTTACCGCGAGCGCTTCGGCTTCATTGCGGACGGTAACGAATAGTTTATTTCCCTTTACTGTTGGAATTTGATTATGAAGCCACGATAAAAGCGGGGAAATTCCTTCTTGCAATTCCTTTAAGCAGAGCTGCCAATAGCCGCGGACATCCGCTTCCGTAAAGTGCGAATCTGCCGTTTGGATCGTATATTTGACGTTTGCGATATGATGAAACGCCTGAACTAATTTCTCCGTAAACAGCTCATACACTTGGCACGGCAAAATTTTCGGAAGCTGGAAATAAAAATGCCAGCATTTTTGTTCCTTCTCCACTACTAGTTTGAGAATGCCTGCTTCACGGAAATAAGGTGCGAATTCGTCAGACGTCAACTGCAGCTGCTGCAACAATACTTGAAATCGTTCTTTTTGCTCGTTCGTTAACATGACGGCGATCCTTTCTCCTCTCAACGAAAATTCCTCTCTTTTTCTATCATAACAAAAGGGCTGTCGGAAAAGTATCTTTTCTACTTTTCATCAGCACAGCCCTTGTCCATTTCTCTCGTTTGTCATTGCAGCAGACGGCGAATCGTATCAATAAGTTCATTCACCGATACTTCCATCGTTTCGCCCGTTTGCCGCACTTTTACTTCAACGATTCCTTCACTTGCCCGTTTTCCAACCGTCACGCGAATCGGAATACCAATTAAATCGCTGTCGGCAAATTTGACGCCGGCGCGTTCCGGACGGTCATCATATAACACTTCCAAACCGGCTTGTCCGAGCTTTTCATACCATTCATCAGCAAGCTGGCGCTGCTCGTCGTTTTTCGCGTTGACGGAAATAAGGTGAACGTCAAACGGCGCTACCGCCGCTGGCCAGACAAGACCATTTTCATCGGCAAACTGTTCGGCAATCGCCGCCACAAGACGCGAGACGCCAATGCCATAGCAGCCCATAATCATCGTTTGCGAACGGCCGTTTTCGTCCAAGTAAACCGCATTCATCGCTTCACTATATTTTGTTCCTAATTTAAAGACATGGCCGACCTCAATTCCGCGGGCAAAGCGGATCGTTCCTTTTCCATCCGGAGACGGGTCCCCTTCCTGAATAAAGCGCAAATCAGCATATTGCGCTACAGTGAAATCGCGTTCAGGGTTTACCCCGATATAATGATATCCTTCCTCATTTGCCCCGCATACGCCGTTGACGATCGCTTTTACCGCATGATCGGCAACAACGGTAACCGCTTCTCCCACGCCAATTGGGCCAAGGGAACCGATTTCACAGTTCATCACTTGCTTCGTTTCTTCCGGTGTTGCCAGCTCTACGATCGAGGCGTCAAATAAATTTTTCACTTTGACGTCATTCGCCTCATGGTCGCCGCGGACAAGCACGAGTACGTAGCGGTCATCAACTTTGAAGAGCAGCGATTTGATGCATTTTTCCGGCGTCACTTGTAAATAGGAAGCGACTTGTTCAATCGTTTTTTGTCCCGGTGTGTGCACTTTTTCCAAATCACGAAGCGGCTCATCGCTTTTTTCATAAGTCGTAATGACCGGCGCCATTTCGATGTTGGCGGCATAATCGGACGCATCAGAGTAAGCGATTGTATCTTCGCCGATATCCGACAATACCATAAATTCATGCGTATCTTTTCCGCCGATCGCTCCCGAGTCAGCAATGACGGCGCGGAAATTTAAGCCGCATCTCCGGAAAATATTAGAATAAGCTTCATACATTTTTTTGTACGTTTCATCTAAGCTTTCTTGCGATGTATGGAACGAATAGGCATCTTTCATAATAAATTCGCGGCCGCGCAGCAGCCCAAAGCGCGGGCGTTTTTCATCACGGAATTTTACCTGAATTTGATAAAGCGTCAGCGGCAGGCGCTTATATGTTTTCACTTCATCGCGCACGAGCACCGTAATCATTTCCTCATGCGTCGGCCCGAGCGCAAAATCGCGTTCATGGCGATCCTTCAGGCGCATCAGCTCCGGACCGTATGAATACCAGCGTCCAGACTGCTGCCATAATTCCGCTGGCTGCAGCGCCGGCATGAGCAATTCGATCGCTCCGGCGCGGTTCATTTCTTCGCGGATAATCGCTTCTACTTTTTGCAGCACGCGCTGTCCGAGCGGCAAAAATGTATATACACCGCTGGCGCTTTGCCGGATAAATCCGGCGCGCAAAAGAAGCTGATGGCTTTTTACTTCCGCATCTGCCGGAACTTCTCGCAAAGTTGGAATAAACGACTGGCTTTGTCTCATCTTCTCGCACCTCTTTTTTCTCTATCTCTTTTGTTTTCGGGAAAGAAGGGAGAACATGCCCCTTCTTTCACACCATTTTATAGGAAAAATTTTTGAATATCGTTCCATGTAACGACAAGCATTAACAGCATGAGGAGCGCAAAACCGATAAAGTGAACCATTCCTTCTTTCTGACGGTCAATCGGCTCGCCCCGCAGCGCTTCAATGGCGAAAAAGAGCAGGCGGCCGCCATCAAGGGCAGGAAGCGGCAGCAGGTTGACAATGCCAAGGTTGATGCTTAAAATCGCTCCCCATTTCATTAAATAATAAATTCCCGACTCCGCGACCTTTCCAGTCGAAACAGCAATGCCGACCGGTCCTGACAGCATATCGAGCTTAAATTGGCCGGTGATTAGCTGTCCGAGGCCGCCAAGAATTTCTTTCGTCCAATAGTACGTTTCCAGCATGCCTTGTTTTAATGAACCGAGCACCGATTTTTCCATCGGTCCGTACACACCGATTAAGCCAATGGTTTCTCCCTGTACCGTTTTGGCTTCAGGGGTTACCGCAATATCCATTACTTTTCCATCCCTCTGTATTTTAAACAACAATTTCTCTTCCGGATGGGCGCGGATAATATTGACAATTTGCGTCCACGTTTTGACTGGCTCGCCGTCAATCGAAAGGACGACATCTCCTTGCCGGAGGCCGGCTTCCTTCGCAGCTCCTTTTTCTGTCAGTTCCCCGATGATCGGTTTGTCAACCGGATATCCTTGCAACAAACCAATGATTAAAAACACGGCGAAAGCAAGTACAAAGTTCATCAGCGGTCCTGCGAAAATCGTCATCGTCCGCTGCCCTAACGTCTTTGCCACAAATTGGCGGTGATAAGGAGCGATTTGAATTTCTTGATGATCAACGACAAAGAAAGCAGGCTCGTTCACTGTAAATCGTTCCAGCCGCTCCTCGTTTCCGTCTACATAGCCGGTAATATACATGCGGTGCTCTAAATCCGCATCCTCTACTTCAATAATTCTCGCATTTGGATAGTCGTCCTTATGATTGATAATAATTTTATCGACGTTGCCATTACGGTCGAGCTCCAAGCCAACCACTTGCCCTGGCCTTACTTCCACCGTTTCCGGGTCTTCGCCGGCCATGCGGACAAAACCGCCTAACGGAAGCAGACGAATGGTATAGACCGTTTCGTTTTTCTTAAAGGAAAATACTTTTGGGCCAAAGCCGATGGCAAACTCCCGGCATAAAATTCCGGCTCTCTTTGCGAAAAGCAAATGGCCAAGTTCATGGAAAAAGACAAGCGCACCGAAAATAACAACAAATGCAATAATTGGTTCCAATGTTTCAACCACCTTTTTTATAGTAGTGACTGAACGTATTTGCGCGTTTCCGCATCTATGCGGCGAATTTCCTCAAGCGATGGCTCTTTGATCATTTCATGCCACTCAAGGGCGCGTTCGATATATTCTTCGATGTCAAGAAATGCGATGCGGCCGGCAAGGAAAGCGGCGACTGCCTCTTCATTGGCTGCATTTAATACTGTCGGCAGCGATCCGCCCGCCTTTCCTGCTTCATACGCAAACCGCAAACAACGGTAACGCTCCAAATCCATCCGTTTGAAGTTTAAGGTGCCAATCTGCGCCAAATCAAGCGGTTTGACGCTTAGCGGCAAGCGTTCCGGATAAGACAGCGCGTATTGAATCGGCACGTGCATATCCGGTGTTCCAAGCTGGGCAATGACGCTTGTATCGCGAAATTGAACAAGCGAATGAATGACGCTTTCACGATGCAATAATACATCGATCTGCTCATAAGGCAGTTCAAAAAGCCAATGCGCTTCAATGACTTCCAGTCCCTTATTCATCATCGTTGCCGAGTCAATCGTAACTTTTGCGCCCATTGACCAGTTAGGATGACGGAGCGCTTCTTCTACCGTTACGTGCTTCAGCTCTTCTCTCGTTTTATCGCGAAAGCTGCCGCCGGACGCGGTTAAAATAATTTTTTCCACCTGTTCTCGTTTTTCCCCTTGCAAACATTGAAAAATAGCGGAATGTTCGCTGTCAACCGGCAACAGAGCAACTCCCCGTTTTTTTGCCTCTTCCGTCACAATATGTCCTGCTGTTACAAGCGTTTCTTTATTTGCGAGCGCAATTGTTTTGCCTGCTTCAATCGCCTTTAGCGTCGGCACGAGGCCAACGCTGCCGACAACAGCCGTTACAACGATATCCGTTTCCGGAAAAACGGCCGCTTCTATTAATCCTTCCTCCCCATAAATGATTTTTACTTTGCCTGCATATTCGCTCCGCAGTTTATCATACGCATCCCGATCGGCGACGGCAACGAGACGGGGGGCAAACTCTTCAATCATCGCCCGCGCCATATCGACATTTTTTCCAATCGAAACAGCCGCTAGCCGAAATTCATCGGGATGGGAACGAATGATATCGAGCGTCTGCGTACCGATCGAACCGCTCGCCCCTAATATACTAATATATTTCAATGTCTTCACTCCTAACTCCCTTATAGCGCCATGCTAATGAAAAAGTATAAAATAGGCAAAATAAATAATAAACTATCAAAGCGATCTAAAATCCCGCCGTGACCCGGCAAAATATTCCCGGAATCTTTTACGCCGTAATGCCGCTTAAATGCTGATTCGACTAAATCTCCCAATTGTCCGAAGATGGAAAGAACAATCGTCATCACCAATACAAAACCGATGCTGTGAAAAAGATTTGTTGTCCATTGATAAACTACGGCGACGGCGACAGCGCAAATGATTCCGCCAATGGAACCTTCCACAGTCTTATTTGGGCTGATTTCCGGCCATAATTTTCGCTTTCCAAAGGCACGCCCGATAAAATATGCCCCGATATCGGTTGCCCATATAATAAACAGAGCATAAACCATATACGCTAAACCAATGGAGCGAATTTCGCTAAAACAATAAAATCCGAAACCTACGTAAAGAATGGATAAAAGAATAAACCCCGCTTCATCAAAGGTAAAGGCGTTTTTCGTCACCACCGTATACGCAAGCAATAAGAAGGCGCCTAACAGCAGCAGCCCAAGTTTGGTTACGTGGAAAGACGCAAGCCCGCTTTCATATTGCTGGGGAAGAAGCAGCAGCCATAAAACGACAAAGCTGATCACCCCTTCAGGAGAAACGACGCGCAGGCGCTTCATGCGCAATAATTCAAACAGCCCGACCGTCGCTAATATATATGTTACTATTATAAACGGAAATCCGCCAAAAATAACAATCGGCAGAAATAAAGCGGCCGCAATCACTCCAGTAATGACTCGCTGTTTCATCGCGTTTATATTCCTCCAAACCGGCGATCACGCTGTTGAAAGACGGCGATCGCTTCTAATAAATGTTGCTCGGTAAAGTCCGGCCATAGGACATCGGTAAACCAAAATTCCGTATAGGCGAGCTGCCATAGCATAAAATTGCTTAACCTGATTTCGCCGCTTGTGCGAATGAGTAAATCCGGGTCAGGCAGCTCTTTTGTCATTAAGTAAGAGGATATTATTTGTTCTGTAATTGCTTCCGGTGCCAATGTCCCTTTTTGCACTTCTTTGGCAATTCTCTGCACCGCGTATGTAATTTCCGCCCGGCTTCCGTAGTTTAAAGCAAAGTTGAGAATTAACCCGGTATTTTTTTCTGTTTCGCGAATCGCTTTTTCCACCGCTCTGCGGGTATGGTCGGGAAGCTGCTCCGTATGGCCCATGACCCGCACCTTTACGTTCTCCTCTATTAATTCAGGAAGAAATGTCGTTAAAAACTGTTCCGGAAGCTTCATTAAATAATCCACTTCACTTTTCGGCCGCTTCCAATTCTCTGTTGAAAAGGCATATAGCGATAATATTTGAATGCCGAGTTCGTTGGCAAAACGAGTGATTTTACGAACAACCTGCATCCCTTCGTAGTGGCCCGCTGCCCGCGGCAGCGCCCGTTTTTTCGCCCATCTCCCGTTTCCGTCCATAATGATGGCCACATGTTTCGGGATCGGGTTTTGCAGTATTTCTTCTTTTGTGTAGCTAGTGGGAGAAAAAGATTCCTCCACTTTATTTTTCCAAATTTTATTAAACATACTAGTCCTCCGTATGAAAATATTTTACCATTCATGTACTATGCGACTAGTGCGTACCCCAACGCAATTTTTGCATTATTTTTCCCCTGTCCTATTTTTGCCTCTTCATTATAACAAAAAAACCCTCCATAAATATAGAGGGTTTTCCTTGTTCGATTATACTTCCATTACTTCTTTTTCTTTTTCTTTGGTAATCGCATCAATTTTGGCGATATGATCATCGGTAAGTTTTTGAACATCTTCCGTGTAGCCACGCAATTCATCTTCGGTAATTTCGCCATTTTTCTCAAGTTTTTTCAATTCATCGTTCGCATCACGACGAATGTTGCGCACCGCGACTTTGGCGTCTTCTGAATATTTTTTCACCAGCTTCACCAGCTCACGGCGCCGTTCTTCCGTCAATGGCGGAATGACAATGCGAATAACCGATCCGTCGTTCGATGGCGTCAGCCCTAAATCGGAAGCTAAAATCGCTTTTTCCATTTCTTTAATCACTGATTTGTCATAAGGCTGAATGACAAGCAAACGGGCTTCCGGCACGCTGATGCTTGCTAATTGATTAATTGGCGTCGCCACACCATAGTAATCGACCGTGACTTTTTCAAGCAAACTTGGATTCGCTCTTCCGGCGCGAATCGTCGCCAGTTCACGGCTGAACGCCTGCACCGCTTTATCCATTTTTTCTTTCGCGTTATTGATCACTTGTTGAGCCATCCTTACTTCCCCCTTACGATTGTTCCGATATTTTCACCTAAAACAGCACGCTTGATATTTCCTTCTTCTGTAATCGAAAAAACGATTAACGGAATATCGTTGTCCATGCATAACGACGAAGCGGTAGAATCCATGACGCCCAATCCTTGTTTAATGACATCCAAATACGATAGTTCGTCATATTTTACGGCATTGGCATCCACTTTCGGATCTGCACTATATACGCCGTCCACATTGTTTTTCGCCATTAAAATGACATCGGCTTCAATTTCCGCCGCGCGCAATGCAGCCGTCGTATCTGTTGAAAAATACGGATTTCCAGTGCCGGCCGCAAAAATAACAACGCGTTTTTTCTCGAGATGGCGGATCGCTCTTCTTCGTATGTAAGGTTCAGCTACTTGGCGCATCTCGATCGATGTTTGCACCCGCGTTTCCACTCCGAGATTTTCAAGGCTATCTTGAAGTGCCAGCGAATTCATGACCGTCGCCAGCATTCCCATATAGTCTGCAGTGGCGCGATCCATTCCCATTTCGCTTCCGGTTTTTCCGCGCCATATATTGCCGCCGCCGACAACAATAGCGACTTCCACGCCGAGTTCGGCCACTTCTTTTACTTGTTTTGCAATCGACTGAATGACCGCAGGGTTAATGCCAAATCCTTGTTCGCCAGCAAGCGCTTCACCGCTTAACTTTAAAACAATACGCTTGTATTTTGGTTTTTCCATGTCAAACCTCCATGCAGCTAATTAGGAAAAACAGTGATCACTGAAAACGATGTTCTGGCAGGATTACAACATGCCATTTTAAAAATAGGGAACACGGTGTGTGTTCCCTGTTGCTTTGCTTCATTGCTTTCTTACTTGGTTCATGACTTCTTCGGCAAAGTTATCTTGGCGTTTTTCAATGCCTTCGCCGACTTCATAGCGGACGAATTGTTTTACCGTCGCACCGTTCGATTCAACATACTGGCGCACTTTTACATCCGGATTTTTTACAAACGCTTGTTCTAGCAAGCAAACATCTTCATAAAATTTATTTAAACGGCCTTCTACCATTTTTTCGACAATATGTTCCGGTTTTCCTTCATTTAGTGCTTGCTGTTTCAACACTTCACGTTCATGTTCAACTTCTTGCTGTGGCACTTGGTCGCGGGAAACGTATTTCGGATGCAATGCCGCAATGTGCATAGCCACATCTTTCGCCACTTCTTGGTTTGTCGTACCTGCTAATAATGTTAATACGCCGATGCGGCCGCCCATGTGCAAGTACGCACCGAAAACGTCATTGTCACCTTTTTCCATAATTTCAAAGCGGCGCAGCGTGATTTTTTCACCAATTTTAGCAATCGCTTCGTTAATATGATCTTGAACGGTAGATCCGTTATCCATTGTTTGCCCAAGCGCTTCTTCCAGCGTAGCCGGCTTATGTTTTAGCAAGTGGGCGGCAAGCTCTTTTACTAATGTTTGGAACGCTTCGTTTTTCGCCACAAAATCTGTTTCCGAATTCACTTCTAAAATAACGGCGGTATTGCCAGCTGTTTCAATAAGCGTCGTTCCTTCTGCCGCAATGCGGTCCGCTTTTTTCGCCGCTTTGGCGATTCCTTTTTCGCGAAGCCAATCGATCGCTTTGTCCATATCACCATTTGTTTCCATCAATGCTTTTTTGCAGTCCATCATTCCCGCGCCTGTTTTTTCGCGCAGTTCTTTTACCATTTGTGCTGTAATCGCCATCAAATAAATCCTCCTTTAAAATCGCATGTATGTATCGTTTAAACAAAATTCGCAAAGCAAATTTTGTTTTCTGCCGTATTCGTAGTATAGCCAAGAAGAGCGATTTTCTGTCTCAAAAAAAGGTGATAAAAGGCTTTCCCCCTCTTATCACCTTTCTAAACCAAATTACTCGGCAGCAACGACTGCTTCTTCGCCTTGTTTTGCTTCTAATACCGCATCGGCAATTTTCGAAGTAAGAAGTTTTACCGCGCGAATCGCGTCGTCGTTTGCTGGAATGACATAGTCGATTTCATCCGGATCGCAGTTTGTATCCACGATACCGATGATCGGAATGTTTAATTTGCGCGCTTCCGCAACTGCGATGCGCTCTTTGCGCGGGTCGATGACAAACAGAGCGTCCGGCAATTCTTTCATTTCTTTAATGCCGCCTAAAAATTTCTCTAAACGTTCTTGCTCTTTCTTTAAGCGGATGACTTCTTTTTTCGGAAGCACGTCAAAAATGCCGTCTTCCTCCATTTTTTCAATTTCTCTTAAACGCTTAATGCGTTTTTGAATCGTCGCAAAGTTCGTTAGCGTACCGCCTAGCCAGCGTTGGTTGACATAGAACATGCCGCAGCGTTCTGCTTCTTCTTTCACCGATTCTTGCGCTTGTTTTTTCGTGCCGACAAACAAGATTTTGCCGCCGTTTGCTGCTAATTCTTTGACGAAGTTGTATGCTTCTTCTACTTTTTTGACGGTTTTTTGCAAGTCGATAATATAAATGCCGTTGCGTTCCGTGAAAATATATTTTTTCATTTTTGGATTCCAACGGCGAGTTTGATGTCCGAAATGAACACCAGCTTCAAGCAATTGTTTCATCGAAATGACCGACATGTTGGTTCCTCCTATATTTTGGTTTTTATTCCTCCGCCCATGTCATCTTTAAGCAAGACTGACGATGTTACGTCAGCACCGTTGCTTAAATCGATGGACGTGTGTATTCACACCATGTAAAAATATATCATAACTGCCTGTGACAAATCAAGCAATTATTTGCCTACTTTTGGCGGAATTTTAACAATAACTCCACTTCTGTTTTTCCTTTCTTTAGGATTTTCGCGATTTCTTCTACTGTTTTTCCTTGTTCGTAAAGCTGCCGAACGCGAGCGGCGGCGAAAGAAGCCGGCTGTTGACGTATATCTACAACATCTTTTATCTCATCGATGTTTGGAAAATAGCTAGGGAGCGCTTCCGTTTCCGTTTCTTCGCTTGGCGCCGTTGTTTCGTTGCCTTCCGCCTGCGGCTCGGCGCTGTCTTTTGGCGGTGAATGGTCCGTCTGAGTGCGGTTTGGCAATATTGCCGCCAGCTCTGCTAAGAAGCGTTCGTTTTCTTCCTTCCACTCTAATAAATAGGCAGAAAATGTTTGTTCCATCTCTTCC
The DNA here is from genome assembly GCF_000632715.1 of Parageobacillus caldoxylosilyticus NBRC 107762. Classification (GTDB taxonomy): domain Bacteria; phylum Bacillota; class Bacilli; order Bacillales; family Anoxybacillaceae; genus Saccharococcus; species Saccharococcus caldoxylosilyticus. Next base: position 55,172 of record NZ_BAWO01000005.1, read on the forward strand.
GTCATTTGCTGCTGCTGCTTTTCGATTTCTTTTACCTTGGCTAATCGCAAATAAAGCAAAATAATGATCCATAAGGAAAGCGCATGAAGAAGAAAACTAATCGTGAGCAAAAATGCAAGCATGGTTTTCCACTATCCTTTAATGTCAATTGTTTTTCCTTTATATGGATGAATATTGCCGCCATGTCGCTTGCGGCCGATATTCGCGCTTGTGCGCTTTTCGGTTACTTGCTTACGCGTGCGGGCATCTTGTTTTTTTGCCGCTTCTGCAAGCTGCGATTGCACGATTTGTGAATGCTGGTGCAGCACATTTTGCATATTCCCGGCGCCATATGTCTTCGGGAAAGCGATTTGCAGCTCCGCTAGCTTCATATCCAATGCCATCTACCTTCCTTTCCGTCTTAAAGCGCCGCTTCTAAAATTTTGCGCAACTTAAAAATCGCTTTAGAATGAAGTTGGGAAATTCTTGAGGTAGAAAGCCCTAAAATTTCGCCGATTTCTGTAAATGTCAATTCTTCTTTATAAAATAAACTAATCACAAGCTGCTCTTTTTCGCTTAGCTGTTCAATTACTTCCGCTAATTTTTCGTACAGCTCCTGTTTGATCACTTCTTCTTCCGGAGATGGCGTTTTTTCATCGCGAACGGCTAAAGGCGCCGTTTCTTCTTCCTCCTCTGTCACAACTTGTTGGAAAGATAACACGTTGGCGAAAAAGTTCTCGTTGGCTACCGTATACACTTCCTCTTCTGTCATCCCTAATTCAGCGGCGACTTCCTTTGCTGTCACGGAGCGCATATACCGCTGTTCCAGCCTTTCGATCGTTTCCTCAATTTTTTTCGCCTTTTCTCTTATGCTGCGCGGGAGCCAATCTTCCTTGCGCAGCCCGTCCAAAATGGCACCACGGATGCGAAAAGACGCATATGTATCAAATTTTAAGTCGCGCGAAGGATCAAATTTTTCCAGTGCATCATAAAGACCAATCAGCCCGAGGCTGACTAATTCCTGTTTGTGAATATTTTTCGGCAGCGACACCGCAATTCGCTGCACATGATAATGAACGAGCGGCATATATAGCTGTACGAGCTTATCTCCGGCTTGCGGATCGCGGTGCTCTACCCAGCTATCCCAATATTTCCGTTCTTCGTCCGCTAACACATGTGCCATATTGTTCCACCCCGTTTATTTGAAAATGCCGCTGTTTCCTTTGTTATATTTCCTTGACTCCTTGATTAACCGTGCGAATCGATAAAACGCCCGTCTGCGGGTTAAACTCAATCGTTCTGCCGCTGCTGCCACCGACGTCTTCGGCAACGATCGGGATACGAAAACGCTTTAACTGCCATTTTACCGCTTCGACATTTCTCGCCCCAATCCGCATCATGTCGCTGCTTTGCGAAGGGAAGGAAAACATTTGCGCCCCGCCGGCTATTTTTGCCTTTAACATTCCTTTTCTTCCCCCTGCCTCGAGAACAAGCTCGATGAGCGCCGCCACCGCTGTATCAGCATATTTGGCCGCATTGACCGTTTCCGATCTTGCCATCGCGGAATCGGGAAGCATCACATGGGCCATTCCAGCCACCTCTTTCATCAGATCAAAAATCACGACACCGACACACGACCCTAATCCAGTCGTACGAATGACATTTGGTGCACGCACAACATTCATATCAGCAATGCCAACTTTTATGATATGGATCGTTTCACTCATGGAAGCTCCACACCCAACGCCCGAAAGATAGAGGCAAACGAATCTGGATCAGGGAGCAAAAAGAAGTGGCCATTGACACTGTCTTCTGGACGCCGTTCATCATATACTGCAGTATCAATCAAAATGGCATAATCGCCGGCGCGGGACAATTCGAGCAGCCCATACTGCAAAATAGCGCCAATCATATCGACGGTAAGCATCGGGACGGACGGATAAAGCACTAAATGAGTAAAGTCGGCCAAAGCGGAAAGATAGGAACCGGCAAGGATGTTTCCTAGTTCTTGCAATGCGGATTGTCCTAGTTCAGTCGAATGTTCACGAAACGAAAACGTTTCATCACCGGTCATCTGCCGGATAAAACGCTCCGCCTGCTCGAGTGACAAGACGAAAAACATATTTCCCGGCGCATCACCTTCAATGCGCAAATACACACATGCTACGACTTGCTCGGCCCCGCCGATCAGCTCCATCATTTCATCAAATGCAGCAATTTGCACATGCGGAACCGCCATTTCAATTTTTTTGTTTAATAGCTTGGACAGCGCCGTCGCCGCATTTCCCGCCCCGATATTGCCGATTTCTTTTAAAATATCAATATGGGTGCCGGTAAGTTTGCGAATATGATCCATAAAGCAGCAGCTCCTCTCCAGTAATGCGAAAAATCAACGGGAAACCGACTTATTTTTCCAGTACTTTTTCTAAATTTAACAAAATTAATAGCCTTTTTCCGGATCTGGCAACCCCGTGAATATAATCGGCTGCCACCGTTCCAATCGCTTCCGGCGGCGGCTCCATGCTTGATGACGGGATGTCGAGCACATCATTGGCCGCATCGACGATCAATCCGACCTCGAAATCTTTGATGGAGACGATAATAATGCGCGTTTGTTCAGAGTACGGCACGGAAGGAAAGCCAAACCGCTCCCGCAAGTCAATAATCGGCGTAACGACACCGCGTAAATTGATTACTCCTTTGACATAATGCGCCGTGCGCGGCACGCGGGTAATATGCTGAATTTTTTCAATAGAGCGGACATATTGAACTGGGATGGCATATTCTTCATCTTTTAACTGGAAAGCAATTACTTTCCATTCGACTCCTTGAATCGCCGTCATTTTACGTTTCCCCTTCCAATCAAACAAATTATTTAATTAGCGCATTGCAGTCGATAATAAGCGCTACTTGGCCGTCACCTAATATCGTTGCACCGGAAATCGCAAAGACGGATGTTAAATAGTTTCCTAATGATTTTAATACGACTTCCTGCTGCCCGATAAACGAATCGACAACAAGTCCTGCCATTTTTCCCCCCTTGCGAACGATCACCACGGAAACCACTTCCTCTTCCGCCGCTGCCGCTGGCACTTCAAAAATGTCTTTCAAAAATACAAGCGGAACTACTTTTCCACGGAAATCAATCACCTGCTGATTATGCACATGTAAAATATCTTCTTTTTTAATAATGGCTGTTTCAATAATCGATGATAAGGGAATCGCGTATTTTTCCTGCTGAATCTCTACAAGCAATACAGAAATAATCGATAACGTCAATGGCAATTGAATGGAAAAAATCGACCCTTTCCCTTCTTCCGAATCTACCGTCACCGTTCCGCCAAGCGATTCAATCGTGCTTTTGACAACATCAAGCCCCACCCCGCGCCCAGAAATATCGGAAATATGATCGGCGGTGGAAAAGCCTGGCGCAAAAATTAGTTCATATACTTGCTTGTCCGTTAAATTAGCAATGTTTTGCTGGGAGACGATTCCACGATCGAGCGCTTTTTGCAGCACTTTTTCCCGCTTAATGCCGGCTCCGTCATCTTCAATTTCAATAAACACATGATTGCCGCTATGGTATGCTTTTAACTTCACGGTTCCTTCTTCCGGCTTGCCGCTTGCCCGGCGTACATCAGGCGTTTCAATGCCGTGGTCGATCGCATTGCGGAGAAGATGGACGAGCGGGTCGCCGATTTCATCAATGACAGTACGGTCGAGCTCAGTTTCCGCGCCGATGATTTCCAAGTTTACTTTTTTCCCTAATTCGCGCGCCAATTGCCGGACCATGCGTGGAAAACGGTTAAACACGGTTTCTACCGGAACCATGCGCATGTTTAAAATAATCGTTTGCAAATCACTAGAAATACGCGACATCCGTTCCACCGTTTCATTCAATTCCGGATGATTCAATTCACGGGCAATTTGTTCTAACCGCCCACGGTCAATGACGAGCTCCTCAAACAAATTCATTAAAATATCGAGTCGTTCAATATTGACGCGAATCGTTTTATTCGGCGGCGCCGATTGTCTTGCCGCCACATTTTTCTCCGTCGTTTTCCCCTTTTCCTCTTGAACGGCCGCCGCTTGCTGCCTAAGCGCGGTTTCATGTTCTTCTCCCGCACCGTCCGTTTCCTTCCGTCTATCGATATCGAGCGGTACAACTTCTACCTCTTCTACTTCAGAAACTTTCATCAGTCGCTCATATAATTGTTCCGCTGATTGCTTTGTCACTACCGTTAGCAAAAACTCTTGATCAAATTGCTCCTCTTCAAGCATCTCGACAGGGGGAGTTGATTTAATCACTTCGCCCGCCTCGTTTAATGCTTCAAAAATCATATAGACACGCGCCGATTTTAACAAGCAGTCTGCCCGCAATTTCACGCGGATTTCATAGGCGGAAAAGCCTTGCTCTTTGGACTGCTGCAGCACATTATACTCAAATTCCCCGTATGTTTGCCTAAGCGGTACCGAAAAAGTATTGGACGGTCGCTCCGCCGAGGAGGGGACTTCTCCTTGTTCAATCCGCTTTAACTGCTCCACCACTTCTTTTACGTCGCGTTTGCCGTCGCCGCCTGCAGCAATCGCCATAATCATCGCTTCTAAGTGATCGACTGCTTGAAATACAACATCCAATATTTCCGGGGTAACGGCAATTTTATGATTGCGAATGCCATCCAGCACATTTTCCATTTGATGGGTTAAATTGGCTAAATCATCAAACCCCATCGTCGCTGACATTCCTTTTAACGTATGGGCGGAACGAAAAATTTCATTGACGATTGCCATATCTTCCGGCGCTTTCTCTAATTCTAGCAGCTGTTCATTGATGGCCTGTAAATGCTCTTTGCTTTCGTCAATGAATATCTCTAAATATTGGCTCATATCCATTTTCTTTTCCCCCTTACCCTTCCACATATTTGATAATGGCTCCGGCAATTTCTTCTAAAGGTACAATGTCATCGACAACGTTCGCCTGAATCGCTGCTTTCGGCATTCCAAACACCACTGCCGTCTCCTGCGCTTCGGCGATCACTTTCGTGGCGGCGTTTTCTTTCAGCTTTTTTAATCCCGCTGTTCCGTCCGATCCCATCCCCGTCATAATGACAGCTATTTTTTCGTAATCCGTTACGGTACTGAGCGATTCAAACAGCACATCGACGGAAGGACGGTGACCGTTTCGCGGCGGCGACTGTTCGAGGCGGGCCGTCAGCATCCCTTTTGCTTCATGAACTAATAAATGATAGCCTCCAGGCGCAATATATGCCGTACCATTTTGCAACGTTTCCCCATCCTCTGCCTCTTTCACCGTTATAGACGAAAGCGCATCAAGCCGTTGCGCTAACGATTTGGTAAAGCCTTTCGGCATGTGCTGGACGATGACGATGGGCGCAGGGAAATTTTCCGGAAATTTAGTCAGTACAAGCTGCAATGCGCGCGGCCCCCCTGTGGATGTGCCGATGCCGATCACTTTTTTGCGCTGAGGCGCCTGATGCGAAAATGGCTTTATCCAATGATTGACGGCAATTTTGCCAGATTTGCTGTTTCTGGAAATGATCCGGACATTGGCACGGCTCGCCAGCAGCACTTTACTAGTCAGCTCTTCCTTTACTTTATATAAATCGAGCGAAATGGAGCCAGATGGTTTCGCGACAAAATCAACGGCACCATATTGCATAGCGGTGATCGTATTTTCCGCCCCTTCCGTCGTCGTGCTCGATACCATGACAACCGGAAGCGGATGTTCCTGCATGATCTGCTTGAGCGCCTCCAGTCCGTTCATGATCGGCATTTCCACATCCATCGTCACGACGTCGGGATGTGATTGTAAAATCTTTTCTAACGCTTCCTTCCCGTTTCTCGCCGTTCCTACCACTTCGATGTGCGGGTTTTCCGAAAGAAAGTCGACAATCATTTTCCGCATAAAAGCCGAATCATCGACGACAAGCACTTTCACTTGATCCATGGGTGGCCTCACCTTTCTAGTAAAAAGTGACGCAGTCTGGCAAAAAAATGAAATGGCTCCCTCTCTTTCTCTTGCGCCACTGCGCCGGCCGATAAATAACGGTCCGCTAGCGTATGCATAGCACGGCTTACTTTAGCAGTGGGATCAAACAGCAAAAACGGTGTTTGCCGTACTACCGCTTTCGCAACGGTGCGGTCTTCCGGCAGCATGCCCAGCGGAATCACCTCTTTGTCCAAAAATTGTTTCGCTACCCGTTTCAGACGCTCTAACGTCTCACGTCCTTCTTTGTCCGTCCGCACGCGGTTCGCAATGACGTACAGCGGAATCTCCTTTTCCTGCGTATACATATATTTCATCATCGCATACGCATCAGTGATGGCTGTCGGCTCCGGCGTGGTGACAATAAAAATGTCATGGACAGCCTTTAATAGATAGAGTCGATCTTCGGAAATGCCAGCTCCCATATCGAAAATAAGATAGTCATATTGCGCTGATACCGATTGCAGCTCTGTTAGAAAATAGTCGACTTTTTCCTCGTCCATCGTAAAAATGTTGGTCAATCCCGTTCCGCCGGCAATAAACGATATGTTGTCCGGACCTGTTTTAATCAGTTCTTGCAACGGAAGCTGCTTCGCAAACAAGTCAACAATCGTTAACGGTGACGATTGCCCAAGCAAAATATCAATATTTCCCATTCCAATATCCATATCCAGCAATAATACCCGAAAACCGCGCCGCGACAACATGATAGAAAAATTGAGAGAGACGTTGGATTTGCCAACCCCGCCTTTTCCGCTCGTAATAGCGATCGTTTTCGTGATTCGTTTTTGCCCGTTTTGCCTGCCTAAACGCAACCGCAAGTTTTCTGCCTGATCTTTCATCTTCCTTCGACCCCAAACAGCATGTTTATCAGTTGTTCCGGCGACGCCTCGCTAATGTCGTCCGGTACATTTTGTCCGTTAGTAAAGTAAGCCGCTCCTACGTTATATTCCATCATTAAATTAAACATCGCCCCATACGAAGTAGTTTCGTCTAATTTCGTAAAGATAAAGCGATCGATCGGAACAAGGGAAAACTGTTCATAGATTGTTTTCATATCTTCGTATTTTGCCGTGAGGGCAAATACGAGAAACGTCTCCATTTCTTCGTCAAAATCGATGATGTGTCGCAACTCTTTGACATATTGCGGATTGCGGAAATTCCGCCCTGTCGTATCAATAAAGACGATATCGCGGTCGGACAATTTTTTCTTCGCCTCTTGAAAATCTTGCAAATTATAACAGACTTCCAGCGGTACGTTTAAAATTTGCGCGTACGTTTTTAATTGTTCGATAGCCGCAATCCGATAAGTATCGGTCGTAATAAACGCGATGTTTTTCCTTTGCTCCAATACGCAGCGGGCTGCGATTTTCGCCAGCGTCGTCGTTTTGCCTACGCCGGTCGGTCCGACGACATTAATATATTTTTTTCGCAGCGAAATGCCCCCAAACGGAACGGATGCCAATTTTTCTTTCATTATTTCTTTAGCCCAGGCAATCACCTGTTTTTCCGGCGCTTTTCCGCCGTCTACGTACCATTTTTCCAATAAGGCAGCTACAATGTCCTGGACTAATGAAGCGGAAATGCCTTGGCTTTCAAGCCGGCATTGCACTTTGCTAAGCGGGGCTGGATAAGAAGGAATGCCGGTCATGGCATTGGCGGAAAGCTGCTTTATCAGCGCCTTCAGCTCTTGTAATTCATAAAGCAGCTTTCCATCTTCTCTCCCTTTTTTTTCATTCAGAAACGAGGAGGAAAATGAAACTTCTTCTTTTTTCCCCACCGCTTTCGAACGGATCGGCTGCGGGTCAACAGCGGCGATCACTTCGATATTTTTTTTCGTAAACAGCCCAAAAAGCCCGCCTTTATGAACGACTTTGGAATTTAAAATCACCGCATCGCTTCCAAGTTCGGCACGAATCATTTTCATTGCTTCCGACATCGACGGCGCAACAAATTTTTTTACTTTCATTCGATCTCCACCATCCCAACGCTTTGGACTTCCACATTTGTCTCCAGCTCATTGTAGGATAAAACAGGCAAGTTTGGAAAATAGCGTTCCGTCAATTGCCGCACATACATGCGAACGGCTGGAGAACATAACAAAATTGGTGTTTGGTTTGCAAATACATGCTTCTCAAGCTGTGCGGCAATTGCTTCGATAATCGATTGAGACAGCGTCGGATCCAGAGACAAGTAACTGCCATGTTCCGTCTGCTGCACCGCCTCCGCCACCGTTTTTTCCACTTTTCCGGATAAGGTAATGACTTTTAATGGCTCGCCTGGAATCGCATACTGGCTTGTAATTTGCCGTGCCAGCGCCTGCCGCACGTATTCCGCTAATATATCGGTATCCGTCGTCATGCGGGCAAAGTCGGCCAACGTCTCAAAAATGAGCGGCAAGTTGCGGATTGATACTTTTTCTTTCAGCAGTTTGGCCAGCACTTTTTGCACTTCCCCGACGGAAAGAGGATTCGGTGTCACTTCTTCCACCAATACCGGATACGATTCTTTTAAATGGTCGATAAGCTGTTTCGTTTCTTGGCGTCCTAGCAATTCATGCGCATGAGTTTTCAACACTTCCGTAATATGGGTAGATACAACCGACGGCGGATCGACGACCGTATAACCCAGCATTTCCGCTCTCTCTTTCATCTGCTCGGAAATCCATTTCGCAGGAAGGCCAAATGCCGGTTCCACCGTGTCGATCCCCTCTACCGAATCATCTTCGATTCCCGGACTCATCGCTAAATAATGATCCAAGAGCAATTCGCCGCGCGCTACTTCATCCCCTTTGATTTTCAGCCGGTACTCATTCGGCTGCAGCTGAATATTGTCGCGGATGCGGACAACCGGAATCACCAGCCCGAGCTCGAGCGCCAGCTGGCGGCGGATCATAACGATGCGGTCGAGCAAATCGCCGCCTTGGTTGGCGTCAGCAAGCGGAATGAGCGCATAGCCAAACTCAAACTCAATCGGATCGACATGAAGCAGGTTAATGACGCTTTCCGGGCTTTTTAATTCATCCATTTCCGCTTCTTCTGCTTCATCTTGCATAGCGGCTGTTTCCGGATGGGTCTCCCGCACGGAAAAACGGTATCCGCCAAGCGCAAGCAAGCCCGCGATCGGAATCGTCAGCACATCGCTAATCGGCGTAAACAGGCCGAGCAAGAAAATCGTTCCTGCTGTGACATATAACATTTTTGGAAAGGCAAACAGCTGTTTCATAATGTCGCCGCCAAGGTTGCTGTCAGATGCCGCTCTTGTCACAACAATACCGGTAGCGGTCGAAATTAACAGCGCCGGAATTTGGCTGACGATTCCATCGCCAACCGTTAATAATGTGTAGCGCTGTGCCGCTTCGGAAATGTCAAGCCCCTGCTGGACAACGCCGATGACCATACCAAAAAGCAAGTTAATCACAACAATAATCAATCCGGCGATCGCATCGCCTTTAACGAATTTGCTCGCTCCATCCATCGCCCCGTAGAAGTCCGCTTCCCGTGCCACTTTTTCCCGGCGTTGCCGCGCCTCTTGTTCGGAAATCATTCCGGCGTTTAAATCGGCATCAATGCTCATCTGTTTTCCCGGCATCGCATCAAGCGTAAAGCGGGCCGCCACTTCTGATACCCGTTCCGCTCCTTTCGTAATAACGACAAACTGGATGATAATTAAAATCAAAAATACGACAAAGCCGACGACAACATTCCCCCCGACAACAAATGTCCCAAATGTTTCCACAACACCGCCCGCTTCCCCTTTGCTTAAAATCGAACGGGTGGTGGAAACGTTCAGTCCTAAACGAAATAGCGTGAGCAGCAGCAAAAGCGAAGGAAAAATGGAAAATTGCAGCGGCTCTTTCATATTCATCGACGTAAGGAGAACTAACAGCGCAAGCGAAATATTGATGATGATCAATACGCTTAAAAGCCAGGACGGCAGCGGAATAATTAGCATTGCTACAATTAAGACGACCATCAATAATACGGATAAATCTTTTGCTTGCATACATGTTCTCTCCTTACTGCTAAACTTTTCGCTTCAAGCGGTACACGTATGCTAAAATTTCCGCTACCGCTTTGAAAAATTCTTCCGGAATCATGTCGCCAATTTCCGTTTGCCGATACAGCGCTTGGGCAAGCGGACGATTTTCTACGGTCACGACATCATGCTCTTTTGCTAGTTGTTTGATTTTTAGCGCCACATAATCCGCCCCTTTCGCTACGACCATCGGCGCATCCATTTTTCCGTCTTCATACTTCAGCGCGACGGCGTAATGGGTCGGGTTGGTGATGACTACATCGGCTTTCGGCACTTCCTGCATCATTCTTTTCATCGCCATTTCCCGCTGTTTTTGCTTCATTTTTGATTTAATTAGCGGGTCTCCTTCTGTCTTTTTGTATTCATCTTTAATATCCTGCTTGGACATGCGAATATTTTTCTCAAAGTCAAAACGTTGGTACAAGTAATCGAAAATAGCAAGAAACAACAGCGCCACAGAGGCATAAAGCCCCATTTTTACCGTTAAACTAGCTAACGAGCTTAATGTCGCGCTTAACGATTTCGTTGTCAACGACAAAATATGATCGAGCTGAAGCCATAACAAAGCAAATGTCACCATTCCAACAATGCCAATTTTTAGAAGCGATTTTAACAGTTCTACTACTGCACGCAATGAGATAATCCGCTTCAGCCCTTGGATCGGATTAAGCCTGTTCCAGTCCATTTTTAAAGGCTCCGTCGTAAATAAAAACCCTACTTGCAAAAAATTAGCTAAACAGGCGGCGGCAACCGCTGCACAAAAAACAGGTGCGATGATCAATGCCGTGTTTTTTAACCAGTTGATAAAAAGAAGATGAACCGAATCGATCGTTAAATCAGCACGGGCGTATTGCTCAAATGATTGGGACAACAAATGCAGCATTTTTTCTTTATAGTACGTTCCGGAAAAGAATAAAACGAGAAATACAACAAGCATGACCATCGCGGTATTGATGTCGGCGCTTTTCGCCACTTGCCCTTTTTCCCGCACTTCCTGCCGTTTCCGCGGTGTCGCTTTTTCCGTTTTTTCCTCGGCAAAAAACTGCAAATCAAGGCGCAATCCGTTCATTTATGTGCCTCCTAAAAGCCGCATCAGCTCGCGCATCGATACAAACATCACATCGAACAAATGGCGGACGGCGATAAACAACGCCGCCATTGTTGCGATGAATAAAATCAATGCCACAACGATTTTTACCGGAAACCCGACGACGAAAATATTCAGTTGCGGCACGGTGCGGGCAACGATGCCGAGCGCCACATCGACTAAAAATAAACAGCCGACGAGCGGAACAGACATTTGAAAAGCGATGGCAAACATCATGCCAAACGATTTAACGATGTATGGAACGACATGGCTGTCAGCAAACCGCGGCCACTGGTCAAGCGGAATAAATTGATAACTGTAAAAGATGCCATCGAGCAGAAGATGATGTCCGTTGACGGAAAGCAATAACAGTAAGGCAAACGTATACAAATATTGCCCCATTAGCGGACTTTGCGCTCCTGTCTGCGGGTCGATGACATTGGCAATCGCAAATCCCATTTGAAAATCAATCAATCCGCCGACAATCTGAACCACCGCCATAATCATATAAGCAAACAAGCCAATCCCGAGACCAACGAGCACTTCTTTTAGCACTAACAATACATACATTTCGTCTATAGCAACCGTTGGCTGCGAAATGGCAAAAAATATGATCCAGCTAAGGAAAAAAGATAATCCAATTTTATGTACGTTCGGAATCGTTCGATACGAAAACAGCGGCAAGGTAGCAAAAAAGGAAGCAACGCGCACAAACACCAGCAAAAACGCCGGAAAATGCAACAGTAATGGTTCCATCGCGCATCAGCCTATAAATTGTGTTAAATTGTTTAAAATATCATGGGCGTAAGACACCATTTTTGACAGCATCCACGGCCCGAAAAAAACAAGCCCAACAAGGACAGCGACAATTTTCGGAACAAACGCCAACGTCTGCTCCTGAATTTGCGTCGTTGCCTGAAAAATGCTGATGATCAGCCCAACCGCCAATGATAATAAAAGCAGCGGCCCGCAGACAATTAAAATCATGTACACTCCTTGTTCGGCAATCCGAATCACAAAATCGGCACTCATCATTGCCACCTACTTTACTGAAAGCTTTCTAGCAGTGATTTCACAACTAAATACCAGCCATCAACAAGCACAAACAATAAAATTTTAAACGGCAACGATATCATGACAGGAGGGAGCATCATCATTCCCATCGACATCAAGACGCTAGCGACTATCATATCGATGACAAGAAATGGTATAAAAATCATAAATCCCATTTGAAATCCCGTTTTCAATTCGCTGATCGCAAATGCTGGAACAAGCGTCGTCAGCGGAATATCTTGCACCGTTTTCGGCTTTTTGGCGCCGCTATACGATAAAAACAGCGCCAAATCCTTTTGCCGGGTATGCTTGCTCATAAACTCCTTAATCGGCACAGACGCTCGTTCGTACGCCTGTTCCAAATTAATCTTTTCAGAGAATAACGGCTGCAGTGCTTGATCATTGATTTCTTTAAACGTCGGCGCCATGATAAAAAACGTCAAAAACAGCGCTAAGCCAACGAGCACTTGATTAGGCGGCATTTGCTGCGTTCCGAGCGATGTGCGGACGAACGACAACACGATCACAATGCGTATAAAACATGTCATCATGATTAAAATGCCAGGAGCAATAGACAATACGGTTAACAGCAGCAGCAGCTTAACCGATATGGATACATGTTCAGGAGCAACCTCATTAAACATGCTCATTAATTCATTCATCCAATGTCGATCCCTTCTGTTTCATCTGCTCCAACAATTGTTTTCGTTTCACGGATAGCTCCTGCATTTCTTTTAGCAGCATGTTGCGAAACCGATCATTAGCCCCGTTTGACTGCTTCCGTTTATCCGCTAAATAATCGCGCAGCCGTGCTCCCCATTTGCCCGGTTCGAGCATGTGCTCGAGCCGCTCGTTATGCAGCGCTAAAATTTCTTTCATTTCGTCCTCTTCAGCAATCTCGCACAACAGCTGAATCGATTCGCCGACGCCAATGACAAGAATGCGGTTTCCGACCTTGATTAGCTGGACAGAGCGGTTCGCGCCGACGCTTGTCCCGCCAAGATGCTCAATCACTCCCTTTTTTCCAGGAAGCAGCTGGCCGCGGCGGTAAAGAAATTTTAGCAGCCCGTAAATTAAGGCAATCACCAGCAGCGTCGCTCCGATTAAGCGGACAATGTCCCAAACGGAAAAAGGCGATGGCTGTGCTTGTTCAGCCGGCGCCGCTTTGCTTTTCGGCGAATTTGCCGGTTGGTCGCATAAGCTAGGACGCTGCAGGCATTCTTTTACCGTCGGCGACTGCTGCGCGAAAGCAGGAAAACCTGTTTGCGCAGCGGCCGCGATGATAAGGCATAGACATAATAAAATGACCCGTGACGGAAACAAATGTATTCCACCTCTTACATCAGCCGAGTGTTTTGTTGATTGCTTCGATGACGCGGTCGGCTTGGAACGGCTTGACGACAAAATCTTTCGCCCCCGCTTGAATCGCGTCAATAACCATTGCCTGCTGCCCCATTGCCGAACACATAATCACTTTGGCGTTGCTGTCAATTTTTTTAATCTCTCGTAAGGCGGTAATGCCATCCATCTCTGGCATCGTAATATCCATCGTGACGATATCCGGACGGGTTTCCTTGTATTTTTCAATCGCCTGCCGTCCATCCGCCGCTTCCGCTACTACTTCGTGCCCATTTTTCGTTAAAATGTCTTTAATCATCATTCTCATAAATGCTGCGTCATCTACCACTAATATTCTGGCCATTTCCTATAAACCTCCTAAACGACTATTTTAATCTTTTTAAACGATCGCCTGGGCTAATGATATCGGTCACGCGAACACCAAAATTTTCGTCAATCACGACCACTTCTCCTTTAGCGATTAACTTATTATTGACCAATATATCGACAGGTTCCCCAGCCAGTTTATCCAATTCAATAATCGATCCGGCCGATAAATGCAAAATTTCCTGGACGGAGCGCTTCGTCCGCCCTAATTCGACCGTTACTTGCAACGGAACATCGAGAAGCAGCGATAAATTTTTCACCTCTGCTTCCGCTGGCGGGGAAGGTTCAAATTCGGCAAAATCGGCCGTTTGAATGTTCCGCACCGTTGTTTTCCCGCTTCCGGCAAAACGGCTGGAATGCGATGCAATGGACCGTTCCGCATCATGATGGGAATAAGAAGCCGCTGCGCCGTCAGCATAATGGACCGAAGGGACTGGCTGCGTGCGGCCTGTCTCTTCCGTTTCCCATTGCGGTGCTTTTTCTTCCCCCGCGTTATCCTTTTGTCCTGCATATAAGACGCCCTCGGAAGGCTCTTTTTCATGGCCGTCAGGCTGAAGGAGCTGTTGTACAATCTCTTTTGCGAAATCGACAGGCAATAGCTGCATAATGTTCGAATCTACTAAGCTGCCAATTTTCAAGCGAAACGAAACTTTAATCAATATCTCTTCATCCGGTAAATACTCAAGCCCTTCCCCTTCCTTTATGTCCAGCAAATGAATGGTCGGGGGAGAAATATCGACTCGTTTTCCAAAAACGGTCGACATCGATGTCGCTGCCGAACCCATCATTTGGTTCATCGCTTCCTGCACCGCGCTTAACTGGATTTCTCCTAAAGAGCCGCTTGTGCTTTTCCCGTCCCCGCCTAGCATCAAATCGGCAATGATCGCCGCATCATCCTGTTTGATAACCAGCAGGTTCGTCCCCAAAAACCCCTCCGTATAATTCACTTGAATCGCTACATACGGCATTGGAAATTCATCGGCTACATTTTTCCGTTCAATAATGGAGACGCTTGGCGTCGTAATTTCCACCTTTTGATTTAACAGCATCGACAGCGCTGTCGCCGAGCTTCCAAACGAAATGTTGCCAATTTCCCCGAGCGCATCTTGTTCTAATGGGGACAATATGTCCGCTAATGCTGGAAGGCTGTCGGTTTCGCCTACTCCGCGCAGCAGCGCATCGATTTCATCTTGCGATAGCATACCATCATTCATCATCGTCATTTTCGTCCCCCTTAACCGTACCTAAAATTTGAACCGCCAGCTTTTTATTTCTCTTCCCCGGCTGTCCAATAAATTTTGGAATATCACCGACTTTCACTAAAAGCGGCTGGTGAATCGACTGCGCAAGCTCAATGACATCGCCGACTTCGAGCTGCAAAAATTCTTCAATCGTAATCGCTGCCGTGCCAAGCTCGGCAATAATCGGCAGCTTCGCCAAACGAATCCGCTCCTCAAGCGCTTTTTCTTCCTCCGGAGAACTTTCTTTTTTTTGCGTTTGCATCCAATAATGAACCGATAATCTTGGCATAATCGGCTCGAGCACGACGTGCGGTATGCAAATATTCATCATCCCGCTCGCTTCGCCGATTTGTGTGTTTAACGAAATAACGACCACCGTATCATTCGGCGATATCATTTGCAAAAACTGCGGGTTTACTTCGAAATCGGCTAAAACGGGATTGATGTCGGCCACCGATTCCCAGGCATCGCGCAAATTGGCAAACGCTTTATCAAACAGATTGGACATGATCCGCGTTTCAATTTCCGTCAAGTTATCTACTTTATTCATGCTTGTTCCTCTGCCGCCCATCACGCGGTCAAGCATGGCATACGCGATATTTGGATTTACTTCCATCAAGATATGCCCGTTCAGCGGCGGAACTTCAAAAACGTTGATGATCGTCATTTTTGGAATGGAGCGGATAAACTCCTCATACGGAATTTGATCGGCAGATGCCACTGATATTTGCACATACGTGCGCAACTGGGCGGAGAAAAACGTTGTTAATAATCTAGCAAAATTTTCGTGAATGCGCGTCAAACTGCGAATTTGGTCTTTCGAAAAACGAAGCGCCCGCTTAAAATCATAGACTTTGACACGTCTGCCTTCTTCTTCTTTTTTTAATTCTTCCGCGCTCATTTCTCCAGTGGACAACGCCGCTAAAAGCGCGTCTATTTCGCTTTGCGACAATACTTCCCCATTCGTCATTATGATCGTTCCCCCCTTGCGGTACAGGCTATTGGAGGATAAAGGAGGTAATATATACTTGCTCTACTTTTCCTTCTTGCATGACTTGGTTAATTTGCTGTTTTAACCGCTCCTCTAACGCGATCATTCCTTTTTTTCCTTTAAAGTTTTCCGCCTTCATTTCGGCAAGTTCTTCGATAATGATGTTTTTAATTTGAAAATCGCGTTTTTCTGCTTCTTCCTTGCCATCTTTGCTGTCGGTTTGAATTTTAAAGGAAACTTTTACATAGCTTCCGTCTGCCAGATTGGTTGTAATGTCCGGAATATCGAATGAACTTTCGACAATTTCATCCACACTTGGCGCTCCTGTTTCTTTTTGACCGGTCAGTTTCATCACCGCGATTAGCGCTACTGTACCGATGAGAGCAATCACCACAAGGATAGTGACCATCGTTTTGACTAATTTATTGCTTTTCACTGTCGGATCCTCCTAAATCTCGCGGTAAACGAAACACCGCGGCTTGCCGATAAAAATCGCTGACTAAATCAACAACCTCCTGTACGGATTCGCGGACAACAAATCTTTTTCCATTCGTTAGTGTAACTGTCGTATCCGGAAATGCCTCGACTTGTTCAATATAAAGCGCATTTAGCACAAACTTTTTGCCATTGAGCCTAGTCAGTGTAATCATGTATGTATTAGGGTACTAGATGGCGGCTAGTACCCTCCCCCCTTCGCTATTTCTTCAAGTTGACAAGCTCCTGCAAAATTTCATCCGATGTCGTAATAATGCGGGCATTGGCCTGAAAGCCGCGCTGGGCGACAATCATTTCCGTGAATTCTTCAGAAAGGTCGACGTTGGACATCTCTAAAGCACCGGAAACAATCTCGCCGGTTCCGCCCGTTCCAGGTTCATGCAGTATAAATTTTCCTTGTGGATCCAAAATACTGCCGGAGTTGGATGTTTCTCTAAATAAGTTTCCCCCGACTTTTTCTAAACCGTCGTTATTGGCAAACTTCGCAAGGAGAATTTTTCCTGCTATTTGCAACTTTCCATCTTCGTCAATATAATTCACAGTCCCATCTGCACCAATGCTGACGCTTTGCGCATCTGTCGGAATCGTGATTGTACTTACTTTATCTTCGAATTGGTTTGTTTGCTGATTGTAATATTGGCCAATGAGATATAAGCCATCGCTATTGACAATTCTTCCTTCTTGATCTAGATAAAAATTCCCCGCCCTTGTAAACACAGGATTGGTAATCGTTTGCTGTGTTTCTTCCCCAAGAACAAAAAATCCGTCTCCGGAAATCGCTAAATCAAGAACGCGGCCCGTCGTTTGCAAGCTTCCTTGTGTATGGACCGTATCAATCGCCGCCAGCTGCGCGCCCAAGCCGACTTGACGCGGGTTCGCTCCGCCCCGTTCCTGGCTCGGTCCGCTTGCTCCGGCAATCGTTTGGCTGATTAAGTCTTTAAAAATCGTTCTTCCCTTTTTAAATCCATATGTATTGACATTTGCAATGTTGTTGCCAATGACATCTAATTTCGTTTGGAAATTTCTCATGGCACCAATTCCGGAATACATCGAACGAAGCATCGCAATCCTCTCCCTTTCATTTATTTAGATTCTACTTTCACGACAAGGCTTGCTTCGACTGTTGCGCCATTATCCAACTCTAGAAAAATTTGATTATCTTTTTGCGACACCGATTTCACGATCCCGCTTTTCGTGTTTCCATCTTCTTGCCAATATACGTTTTTGCCAATCCATTCACTGTAGCGAAGCAGCGCTTGATTATTTTGCGTCTGCATAAACCGTTCGAACATGCTTGAAATATTGATCATTTGTTCTAGCGACGAAAACGTCGCCATTTGCGCAATAAAGTCTTTATCTTCCATCGGGTTTAGCGGGTCTTGGTTTTGCAATTGGGCAAGCAATATTTTTAAAAAATCATCTTTTCCTAATATTTGATTTCCCGTCTTTCGTTCGGGAGGCTTATAGCTATCTAGCAGCAAGCTGGCATCAATGCCATTTGTCTCCATCTTTCTCCCCTCCTATGCTTCCGCATCCAACATTTCCACGGTGAAATGGGAAAGCGGCTGTCTTTTCAGTTTCTCTTCTTTTCGCTGCTGTTGTTGTTTTTGTCCTTGTTCCTGCCCTCCTTGATAAAATCTAGGGGTATAGTGGTGTTCCGTCCATACGTTCCATTTCTCGACCGTTATATGCTGGGTGTCCAATATTTGATAGAGCTGCGGCAAATTGGCGTCCAGCAGCGCTTTGGCGGAATCGGTCGATACGATAAGCTTGGCGGTCAATGCTCCTTGTTCCCGCACCATCTTTACCGTCAATGTTCCTAAATGCTCCGGATGAAGGCGAATGACTAGCTGCGCATTTCCATTTTGAAAGCGGGTAAAGCGGCCTGACTGAAGCACATTCGCCAGTCGCTGGAGAAACGGTTCGCTTGCCTTTTGTTCCGGCAGTGTTTGCTCCACTGTAATTACCGGAATATTGTCCTGCGACGTTCCCATCGTTCCATTCGGCGGAAACAGCGGAAACAGCGGTGTAAAGTCCTGCCTTTCTACATTGCGCACAGCCGTTATTGAAGAAGAAATATCTCTATTGAAATGAGACGAAAAGGAAAATGGATGCTGGAACAGCGATCTTTCTAGTTTTCTGCCGTTATAGGAGGCTCCTTCCCCTTTCTTTTCCTGCGCCAAAAATTTTTTCAGCCATTCTTGCCAAACTGCTTGTCCATCTTTCGCTCCTGTGCTTTCTGACGTGATGCCGTTTTGCAATAATGGCTGGACCAAATCTTTTATCCGTTCATCTGCTGTCATGCTGCGGATTTGTTCCATTAGCTCGCTTTGATCCTTGCCGTTATTGATTTGCCGAATGAGTGACGCAATCATTTCTTTATTTCTGATAAGATGATGGGCATCGCCAGGAAAAGACAGCGAAGGGGTCGCTTTCTCGTCTCCTGTCATGCCGTTAAGCAGAAAAAGAAGATATGCCGCCCATTCTTCCATCCCGCTTTGGCGGACTGCACCTTTTTCACCTTCAGCCGATGGAGAACGTTTTTCTGACAGAGCTGCATTTTCCACTTTATCTTTTGCATCCGCTTTGACTGTGGCAAGCAGCTGCTGAAACAGGCTCCATTCCCCTTTTTTTTCCGCCAGTTTTGCAGCGGATTTTTCCGCTGATCCTGTCATGGATTGTCCTAATGGTGGAAGGTTTGCTGCAATTTTCACCGGGCCGCCCCCTCTGCTAGTTGATTTTCTTCCGCGCGTCTTGCCAGCATAGACGTATATTTGGCTGCCTGATCAAGCGGCATTTTTTCTAAAATTGCCGCCGCTTTGTCGCTGTCTAATGCTGACAAAATCGTGAGCACGTCGCTTTCCGACATCGTAGCCAAAATTGATGCAGCGTTTTTCTCTGACATGGTGCTATATATATTTACAACGTCTTCCATTGTGACCGTTTCGCCCTCGGCCGCTGCCTCTTCCGCAAATGGCTTTGCCTGTTGTTGCTGTAAATATTCCAGCTCTTGTTTCAATTGATCCACTTCTTGCTGTTTCGCCGACAATTTATTTTCCAGGCTGCGGATTCGTTTCTTTTGTTGGGCAATCATTTCGTTTTGCTTCTCAATCGTCGCTCCTAATTTCTTTTGCGTCTTTTGCACATCAATATATTGCGAGATGATCGGGATGTTGTTGCTGTATGTCTTTACCGCGTCCATCACATTTACACCGGCAATCGCCATGATGACAACCGCTAATGTGATCGCAAACAATGCTGGGATGACAACGATGAATAAAAACCATTGCAGTCTGCTCTCTTTCTCTATTTCCTGGTTTCTTTCCATCTTCTTAATCTCCCCGATATGTAAAGCGTTGAACAGAAATTTCGTCCATCCATTTGATTTCCGCCATCTTTTCCGCATGCTGAACGGCCTGTATATATTTTTCTTTCATTTTTTCGTACTTTTTTACTTCCATATTAAGCTCGGTCAGTTTTATTTGTTTGCGCTGCATTTGTTCTCTAGCCTGCATCACTAAAATTTGATAATGATGAATCGTTCGCTCTAGACTGGCAATATACTGTTGAAAATGGCGGATGTCTTGAACGGACAGCCCTAATTGCAGTTTTTGCTTATGTATTTCTTCGTGTTCCTCTTTTTGTTTCAGCAGCTCATATAATTTTTCCGCCGCTTCCTCAAAGCGCCGTACTGCTTCGTCGTATTCCCTCATCGCCAAATTTTTTTCGTTTTCTTTCATCGCCAGCACTTTTTGCAGCTTAAACGCATATCCCATGTTCTTCACCCTGTTTGCACGAGATGAAGCAGCATTTGAATGCTTTCATCCCTCGTCATTTTTTCATGCACATCTTGTTTGCAAAACGACATGATTTTCGGATAAAACCGAATCGCCTCATCAATTTCTTTTGAAGATCC
Source organism: Parageobacillus caldoxylosilyticus NBRC 107762 (assembly GCF_000632715.1). Classification (GTDB taxonomy): domain Bacteria; phylum Bacillota; class Bacilli; order Bacillales; family Anoxybacillaceae; genus Saccharococcus; species Saccharococcus caldoxylosilyticus. Next base: position 75,704 of record NZ_BAWO01000005.1, read on the forward strand.
GCGCTTGTACGCCCCTATATTGATTAAGTCCTCCGAATCTATATAAGTGGACAGGAGCTGGCGCAGTTTATTTGCCGCTTGCCGGTGCTCCGGAGTAACAATATGGTTCATCACGCGGCTTACGCTTTTTAATACGTTAATCGCCGGGTACTGCCCTTTATTGGCTAAGTTGCGCTCAAGGACGAAATGACCGTCTAAAATGCCGCGGACCGTATCGGCTATCGGTTCATTCATATCATCACCGTCGACAAGCACCGTATAAAAGGCGGTGATCGTGCCGTACGCGTTTGTCCCTGTGCGCTCCAACAGTTTTGGCAAAACCGCAAATACGGACGGCGTATAGCCTTTTGTTGTCGGCGGTTCGCCGATCGCCAGCCCGATTTCCCTCTGTGCCATCGCCACGCGCGTCACCGAATCCATCATAAACATGACGTCCATTCCTTGGTCGCGGAAATATTCGGCGATCGCGGTGGCGGTATACGCTCCTTTTACGCGCATCAGCGCAGGCTGATCAGAGGTGGCGACAACGACAATCGAGCGCGCCAATCCTTCCGGGCCAAGATCGCGTTCAAGAAATTCACGCACTTCACGCCCGCGTTCGCCAATTAACGCGATCACATTGATATCGGCGTTCGTATGGCGGGCGATCATTCCCATCAGCGTGCTTTTGCCGACGCCAGAACCGGCAAAAATGCCAACGCGCTGCCCTTTGCCGACGGCAAGCAAGCTATCAATGAGACGCACTCCAACTTCAATCGGTTCCGTGATCGGCGGCCTTGTGAGCGGATTGGGCGGATTGCGCTCGATGGAAATCGGCTGCAATCCTTGCGGCAATGGGCTGCCGTCAAGAGGAAGCCCAAGCGGGTCAAGCACTTGGCCAATTAACGAAGGGCCCACATATACCTGCAGCGGCTTTCCTGTTGCTTCTACCATACATCCCGGTGAAATATGCTGAATGGTCGAAAACGGCATGAGCAATACATGCTGCTCTTTAAACCCGACCACTTCGGCCGCGATCTTTTGTTTTTGTCTGCCACCGCCGACATGAATATAGCAGAGGTCGCCAACCGAACTTTCCGGTCCTTTTGCTTCAATCATTAAGCCAATGACGCGCGACACTTTACCAAACCGTTTATACGAATCAAGCTTGTCAATTTCATCAAGGAGAGCTTGCCAGTTCAATGGACATCCCCTCCTTTATCCGCTCGAACAGCTTCTCTTTTATTTGCGCAAGCTGTGTATCGACACTCGCATCGATGCGCCCGAACGGCGTTTCGACAAGACAGCCATGCTCTTGAAGCTCATCGTCTGGATGGATAAATAAATCGACTTCATGTGGAAATAACGATTTTAACTCTTCCTTTTGCCTTGCCACTATTTCATAAGAAAACGGATGGACGTAAATCGTCACTTCCGTTTGCTCGCGGACTTCTTTGAGCACCCGTTTTACAAGCGATAAAAAATAATTAGGATCTTTTTCTAACACCTCACCGATAATGCGCTCCGCCACTTTCATGCCAATGCGGAGAATCGTTTCTGCCGATGCGTTGATTTGCTCATAAAATTGCACATTCGCCAATTCGGTAATATGACGGGCTTTTGCGATCAGCTCGTCATAGTTCTGCAGCGCTTCTTGACAGCCTTTTTCGAATCCGGCGTGATATCCTTCCTTCCGCGCTAATTGAACAAGCTGCTCCTTTTCAATGCGCCACTCCTCTTTTTCTTTCAGCACTTGCTGACGCATTGCTTCATAATATTGCTCTGCTTCCTGCCTGATTTGCACTGCTTCCCGTTTCGCTTGCTCCATGACCGCTTCGTGGTCTTCTGGCGGTTTTGCCGTTTCATACGGTGGTTCATGGAAAACGTGCTTAATTTCAATCGTTTTTTTGCCCATTCGGTTTTGCAGTGACAGCGCCTTAATGACGTTAGACAATGATATCATCCCCTCCTCCGCGGGCAATGACAATCTCTCCTGCTTCTTCGAGGCGGCGGATTACAGCGACAATCCGCGACTGAGCTTCTTCGACATCTCGCAGACGGACAGGACCCATATACTGCATTTCCTCCTTAAACGTTTCGGCCATGCGCGTCGACATATTGCGGAACACAACTTCTTTTACTTCGTCACTCGCTACTTTCAGCGCCAACATTAAATCATTGTTGTCCACTTCGCGAATGACGCGCTGGATCGCGCGATTATCAAGAGTGACAATATCTTCGAAGACAAACATCCGCTTTTTAATTTCTTCGGCCAGTTCCGGATCTTGAATTTCCAGAGCATCGAGAATCGTACGCTCCGTGCTGCGGTCGACTTGATTCAATACTTCAACGACTGCTTCGATGCCGCCTGCCTGCGTATAGTCCTGCACTACGGTTGTCGATAGCCTTCGCTCTAAAATTTGCTCCACTTCGTTAATAATGTCCGGCGAGGTGCTATCCATTAAGGCGATGCGCCGCGCCACGTCAGCCTGCATTTCTTGCGGCAAGGCGGACAAAATCTGCCCGGCCTGTGTAGGTTCCAGATACGAAAGAATAAGTGCAATGGTTTGCGGGTGTTCGTCTTGAATAAAATTTAAAATTTGCATCGGGTCGGCTTTGCGCGCAAAATCGAACGGTCGCACCATCAAAGCGGATGTGAGCCGGTTGATGATGTTCATCGCTTTCTCCGGACCGAGCGCCTTTTCTAACACTTCTTTCGCATAAGCGATTCCACCTTGGGCAATATAATCCTGTGCCAGTGCAATTTGATGAAACTCCTCTAGCACTTCTTCTTTCTCATCCGCTGTTACTTGACGAACATTAGAGATTTCTAACGTCAGCTTCTCAATTTCTTCTTCCGATAAATGTTTATAAACGGAGGCGGAAACATCGGGGCCAAGGGAAATGAGCAGAATCGCTGCCTTTTGTCTGCCCGTCAGCCCCCCCTTTTTGTCACGCTTTGCCATCTGCCGTTCCTCCTACTCTTCCGATAACCACGCTCTTAGCAGTTTTGCAAATTCATCCGGCTTTTCTTTAGCCAGCCGTTCTAACTGTTTGCGGCGCATCGTTGCTTCTGTCTCATGCTCTTCATGAATGTCCGGAATTTGCTGCACAACCGGCTGCTCGAACATTTCTTCTTCCTCTTCCTCTTCTTCCCGGCGCTGGCGCCACAATAAAACGGCCAGAACAATAAGCAGAACAAGCGCTGCGCCACCAGCAATATAGACCCACATCGGAATCGTCTGTTTTGGTTCGGTAAACGTCGGTTTTCCATTGAATTTTTGTACCGAAACAACAACACGGTTATTAATATCTTGATCGGTTAATGTTTGTCCGTACCCTTTATCAATAGAGGTTCTGACAACCGTTCCTAATATTTTTTGAATGTCATTGATCGTCTGCAGCGGCAGCGAATTTGGATTTTTCGGGTCAGGCGGCTCTACCATCACCTGAATGCCTAGATCGCGAATTTTATAGGGACTTTCGACAATATGTTTTTTAATTTTATTCACTTCGTTGTTGATCGTCTCTTCCGTCCGCTCATAATCGCCGTTTGTTTCGCCTGTACCGGCCTGATAGCTCGGCACCTCGTTTTGGCCTGTGCCGGCGGTGCCGCCAGGACGGGCGCCATTGCCGGAATACGTTTCTTTAATGCGCTGCACGCTTACGGCAATGCCTTCATTATTTTTTTCATCGACAGGGGCGACAAGGTCTTCTTCCCGCTTTTCCTGGGTAAAGTCGACATCCGCCGTTACCGATACGACGACCTTATCCTGTCCCATCATCGTTCCTAACATTTGCTGGACTTGCCGCTGGATATCGCGTTCAATTTGTTTTTTTATTTCTTGCTGGGCGGCAAATGTTGTACCTGTCGAAAATTTTTCATCATTTTTTAAGTCGAAGTACTCAAAAAACTGATTCATAATGACGATATTATCTGTAGGAAGATTAGGGACGCTTTTGGCAACAAGATGGTACAATGCTTTAATTTGCTGATCGCTAAACCGGTATCCCGGTTTTGTTTTCAATACAATCGAAGCAGACGCTTCCCCTTTATCATCGGAAACAAACACGCTCGGCTGCGGAAGATTAATCATTACTTTCGCATCTTCAACGCCGTCAATGCTTTTTATTAAATTGGCGAGCTCATTTTGCATCGCTTTCAGCTTGACCATGTTAAATTCGTTATCCGTCATGCCAAAGCTGGCATTCTTTCCGAAAAAAGAATAATCAATGACGCCGCTGTTTGGTATTCCTTCTGCCGCTAATTCTACTTTTAGCGAGTCGGCCTGCTCTTTTGGCACTTCGATCGTCGTACCGTTATTAGTCACTTGCGATTTAACGCCGCGCTGGTCCAGCGTCGCTTTAATTTGTCCCGCCTCCTGCGGGGTTAAATTGCTGTATAACGGCACAAACTCGGTTCTCGTCGTGAAAAAGACGACGGCGCCGACAGCCGCGATGAAAAGAATAAGGCCGGAAACAGCCATCCATTTTTGTTTTTTTGTTCTCTCTTTCCAAAATAAAGTAAAGCGATTGGTCCATTCCTTTAATTTATTGCTCATATTATTCCCCCGGTTATGTCACAATCGATTCGCTATATTTGCATCCGCATCATTTCTTGATATGCTTCAACCACTTTATTGCGGATTTCTAACGCAAGCTGCAAGGAAATACTTGCTTTTTGCGAAGCGATCATCACTTGGTGCAAATCGACATTTTCGCCTCTCACTAACTTTTCGGTCAGCCGGTCCGCCTGCACTTGCTCCTTATTGACTTCATGGAGCGCTTCTTTTAAAAAGGCGGAAAACTGTTTTTGCGCCTCTATCGGCTTTGTCTGCTTAGCAGCATTCGCTGCATGCGAAAACAACGCGCCTCCGATTCCTTGTATCATCTTGTCTATCCCCTTTACGATGATTTGCCAATCTCTAACGCCTTCATTAACATTCCCTTCGAGGCATTAAAAACGGTGACGTTTGCTTCGTAGGACCTTGTTGCACCGATCAAATCGACCATTTCTTTCAGCGGGTCGACATTAGGCAGACGGACATAGCCGTCGGGTCCTGCATCCGGATGGGAAGGGTCGTAAACAAGTTTAAAAGGAGTCGAATCCTCTATAATTTTTGTTACCTTTACCCCATTTCCTACCGATCCCGAGCGATTCATTGCTGCTTGCAAATATGTATTAAAATCTTCCTGACGCGGTTCCATCACCACTAGTTTGCGGCGATATGGCTCCCACTTCCCATTGATGAGACGCGCCCGCGTCGTATCTATGTTAGCCATATTGGAAGAAATCACATCCATGCGCAGCCGCTGGGCCGTTAGCGCCGAGGCGGTAATATTTAAACTTTGGAAAATAGACATGGATTATTTTCCTCCCCTAATGACGGTTTTTAACGTTGTCAAATTTCCGTTCAGCCGTTCGATTAGCGCATTGTAATAAATTTGATTTTCTGCTAAATTTGACATTTCACGATCAATGTCGACATTGTTTCCATTATGATTGTAAACTAAATTTCCTTTTGTCGCTACGACAAATTTCTCATTCATTGAATGGGAAAACGGCAAATGTTTTGGATTCGTCCGTTTTGCCTCCAGCGAATGCATCGCACGAACTAGTTCCGCCTTAAACTGAACGTCTTTCGCTTTATAATTCGGTGTGTCTGCATTGGCGATATTGTTCGCAATCACTTTTTCCCGCAATGCCGCATAATCGAGTCCTTGTTCTAGCATCCTGATTGTGTGCGAAAACAATGACAAAGGTACCCCCTCTTTTATCCTAGTTTTTCGACAAGATATGCTATTATTCATTTTACGAGAGTGAAAAAATATTGTATAGCCGGAATATTGTACTATTTTTCATCACAACAATAGGGGGGATTGTCGAAATTTGTTTTTTAATCATTATAATTGGAAATAAAAAGGACCTAAAGGCATATACCGCCTTTAGACCCTTTTTACTATCAGCTGGATTTTAGTTTTTCTAATTCCGTCAAAAATTTATCATTTAAGACTTTAATATAGGTTCCTTTCATGCCAAGCGAACGTGATTCAATAACGCCGGCGCTTTCTAGTTTGCGGAGGGCGTTGACGATGACCGAGCGGGTGATGCCGACGCGGTCGGCAATTTTACTTGCGACAAGCAGCCCTTCCGTACCTTCTAATTCTTCAAAAATATGCTCAATCGCTTCTAGCTCGCTATAGGACAAGGAGCTGATCGCCATTTGCACAACTGCTTTGCTGCGCGCTTCTTCTTCAATTTCTTCCGCTTTTTCCCTTAAAATTTCCATTCCAACAACCGTTGCACCGTACTCCGCCAAAATAAGGTCGTCATCGTTAAATTCGCGATCTAACCGCGATAAAATAAGCGTTCCAAGGCGTTCGCCGCCGCCGTTGATCGGCACGATCGTCGTCAATCCCGTTTTAAATAAGTCACGATTTTCCACTGGAAATGCGGTATATTCGCTATTAATATCGATATTAGGGGATGTTTCCGTAATGTTAAATAAGTTTTTCGTATATTCTTCCGGGAATTGACGCTCTTCGAGCATTCTTTTCATTCGTTCATTTTCAATCGATTGTTTGATGGCAAAGCCAAGCAGCTTGCCGCGGCGGCTGACGACGAATACGTTTGCTTCGATGACTTCGCAGAGCGTTTCCGCCATTTCTTTAAAGTTTACTGGTCTTCCGGCTGCTTTTTGCAGCATTGCGTTAATTTTTCTTGTCTTTTCTAATAAATTCATTGATTGATTCTCCTCCTTATTTTTTTGTTACATTTGTTACAAAATAAATTCGCTTAAATCTTTGTTTTTGACAATGTTTCCTAATTTTTGCTCGACATACTGCGGTGTAATCACCACTTTGTCTAGCGTAATATCCGGGGCTTCAAACAATAAATCTTCGAGCAGTTTTTCCATGATCGTGTGCAGGCGTCTCGCCCCGATATTATCGGTCGTCTGATTCACTTCAAAGGCAACTTCGGCTATCTTACGAATAGCATCGTCAGAAAATTCAAGATTTATACCTTCTGTTGCCAAAAGCGCCTTATATTGTTTAATCAGCGCGTTATGAGGCTCTACCAATATTCTTACGAAATCGTCCACCGAAAGTTTCGTTAACTCGACACGAATCGGGAAACGCCCCTGCAGCTCGGGGATTAAATCGGACGGTTTCGCCATATGAAACGCCCCGGCAGCGATAAACAAAATATGATCGGTCTTTACCGGGCCGTATTTGGTCATGACCGTTGAACCTTCGACGATCGGCAAAATATCGCGCTGAACCCCTTCCCTTGACACATCGGCGGAAGACGTCGATGGCCCGCTGCGGGCAATTTTATCGATTTCGTCGATGAAAATGATGCCGGATTGTTCGGCGAGGCGCACTGCCTCTTGCGTGACTTCGTCCATATCAATGAGCTTTTGCGCTTCCTCATTCGTCAGCACTTTGCGCGCCTCGCTCACTTTTAGTCTTCTTTTTTTGCGGCGCTTTGGAATAAGGCTGCTAAGCGCATCCTGCATGTTCATTCCCATTTGCTCGATTCCTGCTCCCTGCAGGAAATCAAACAGCATCGGCTGCTGCTCCTCCACTTCGATGGTCACCATTTCATCCTCTAACTGACCGTTGGCAAGCTGCCAGGCGACCTGTTTCCGCTTTTGTTCAATATGCTCGTCTTCGTGTCCGTGATTCGTCTCTTGCTGATACGATTGCCCGCCGCCAAATAATAATTCAAGAGGGTTTTTGATCGTTTGCTTTTGTCTCCCTGGCACTAACAGTTCGACAAGCCGCTTATTGGCCTGTTGTTCGGCTCGATCTTTCACTTCGTTCATTTTCCGCTCTTTCACAAGCCGCACGGAGGTTTCGACAAGATCGCGCACCATCGATTCGACGTCGCGGCCGACATATCCGACTTCGGTAAACTTCGTTGCTTCCACTTTCACAAACGGCGCCCCGACCAGCTTTGCCAGCCGTCTCGCAATTTCCGTTTTGCCGACCCCTGTCGGACCGATCATCAAAATGTTTTTCGGGACTACCTCATCGCGCAATTTTTCGTCAAGCAAACTGCGGCGGTATCGGTTTCTTAACGCAATCGCCACCGCTTTTTTCGCTTCTTTTTGCCCGACGATGAATTGATCGAGCTTCTCGACGATTTGCCGAGGTGTAAGTGTTTCCGACATCGCTGTCCCTCCTCCCGTTTTACAATTCCTCCACAATAATGTGCTCGTTCGTATACACACAAATATTGGCCGCTATTTCTAGGGCCGCTTTGGCAATCTCTTTTGCCGACAATTGTTCTCCCGCGTATTGCTTCAACGCGCGCCCTGCCGCCAGTGCATAGTTTCCGCCGGAGCCGATCGCTAGAATGTCATCATCCGGCTCGATGACTTCGCCCGTTCCCGATATGAGCAGCAAATGGCGCTCATCCATGACAATCAGCATCGCTTCCAGGCGGCGCAACACTTTATCGCTGCGCCATTCTTTCGCCAGCTCCACAGCAGCGCGCGGCAGGTTGCCATTAAACTCTTCCAGCTTTCCTTCGAACATTTCAAACAATGTAAAGGCGTCGGCTACAGAACCAGCAAATCCGGCCAACACTCTTCCTTGAAATAACCGGCGCACTTTTTTTGCCGTATGTTTCATGACCACCGCGTTTCCAAATGTAACCTGGCCGTCCCCTGCCATCGCCGCTTTTCCATTATGGCGGATCGCAAAAATCGTCGTCGCGTGAAACTGTTCCATTCCCTTTCCCTCCTTGCCGGCGGCAAAGTTATGCCCGCGGATGCGTATGTAAATAAATGTGTCGGAGTCTGTCTTTCGTGACATGGGTATACACTTGCGTCGATGAAAGGTGCGCATGTCCGAGCAATTCCTGGACGGTGCGCATATCCGCTCCTTCATTTAATAAATGAGTCGCAAACGTGTGCCTTAATACGTGCGGGCTGATATGCTGCGTAAGCGCCGCCTTTTTGACGATTTCATCCAAAATATAACGTGCCCCCCGAGGTGTTAACGGATTGCCGCGGGCGTTGACAAACAAATACGCATGCTCGGTTTTCGCGTTTTCAAGAAGCTCTCGCCGCCCCTGACGGATGTAGCGTTCTAACGCCTCTTTCGCAAAACGGCCGAACGGAACATAGCGTTGTTTACTGCCTTTACCATGAATTAAAATCGTTGAAACAGAAAAATCGATGTCGGAAAGCTGAATGTGACAACATTCACTAATACGGACGCCGGTTGCATAAAGAAGCTCGAGCAACGCTTGGTTGCGCTGTCCGATTGCCGTATTTACATCATTGACATGAAAAAGGCATTCTAATTCCTGCGGGTATAAAAAATTAGGAATTTTTTGTTCTTTTTTCGGCAGCGCTGCAAGTGCGAACGGATTTTCCTTCACTTTCCGTTCCCGCAGCAAAAACTTATAAAAACTGCGCAGACTGGACATTTTCCGTGAAATGGAGCGGCTTGACTGCTTTTGGCCGTAGAGTTTTGTTAAATAAAGACGAACATCGCTATATGTTACTTCATGTAAGTGCTGAATCCCCTGCTCATTCATAAATTCGAAAAACTGTTCGATATCTTGTCGGTAACACACAATAGTATATTGTGAATAATTTTTTTCGATTTGTAAATATTCTATGAACAATTGTAACGCAATTTTCGAATTTTCCATTTTCCACACCTCACAAGGGCTACTAAATAGTAACATATATTAGTAGCCCTTGCAATCATTTTTTATAAAATTCTGAATTGTGTCCAATGCGCGCTGTGCGTAACGTTCGTTGCGCCGCTGTTTATCTTTGATCTTTTCCCCAAGCGGGGCAAATAAGCCGAAATTGGCATTCATCGGCTGAAAATGCTTTGGATCTGCCGACGTAATATAATGGGCCATGCTACCGATGGCTGTTTCCGGTGGAAAGACGACAAGCTCTTGCCCCAATACAAGCCGCGCCGCATTGATGCCGGCGACAAGTCCGGATGCCGCCGATTCGACATATCCTTCCACACCGGTCATTTGCCCGGCGAAAAATAAATCATCGCGTCCCTTATACTGATACGTCGGCCGTAATAATTTTGGAGAGTTGATAAATGTATTGCGGTGCATCACGCCGTAGCGGACAATTTCCGCATTTTCCAGCCCCGGAATCAGGCGGATTACTTCTTTTTGCGGCCCCCATTTCAAGTGGGTTTGGAAACCGACGATATTATACAGTGTGCCCGCCGCATTATCCTGACGCAGCTGAACAACCGCGTATGGCCGTTTTCCAGTCCGCGGGTCTTCTAAGCCGACCGGTTTCATCGGTCCAAAGAGAAGCGTCTGTTTTCCGCGCCGCGCCATCACTTCAATCGGCATGCATCCTTCAAAATAAATTTCCTTTTCAAATTCTTTTAGCGGCACTGTTTCCGCCGAAATAAGCGCTTCGTAAAAGCGGTTGAACTCTTCCTCTGTCATCGGGCAGTTGATGTAGGCCGCTTCCCCTTTATCATAGCGTGATTTCACATACACTTTTTCCATATTAATGCTGTCTTTTTCAATAATTGGAGCAGCGGCATCGTAAAAGTACAAATACTCTTCGCCTGTCAGCTCTTTAAGCCGCTCCGATAATGCTTGCGATGTTAACGGTCCGGTGGCGATAATCGTCGGGCCGTTTGGAATGTCGGTCACTTCTTCGCGAATAACCGTTACGTTGGGATGGCCTTGCACAAGATTGGTGACGCGTTCGGCAAACTCGTGACGGTCGACGGCCAAAGCGCTTCCCGCCGGGACGGCGCAGGCATCCGCCGCCTGGATAATGACGGAGTTCAGGCGGCGCATTTCTTCCTTCAGTACGCCGACCGCATTCGTCAACGAATTCGCACGCAATGAGTTGCTGCAAACTAATTCGGCAAATTTATCGGTATGATGGGCAGGCGTTTGTTTCACCGGCCGCATTTCATAAAGACGAACATGGACGCCCCGGTTGGCAAGCTGCCATGCCGCTTCGCTGCCGGCCAGCCCTGCACCTACCACATTTACTGTTTTTTCGTTCACGTCATATTCCTCCTTATTCGCTTACGATTGCGGTTCTTCCTCGTAGTCACATGCCGTGCATTGCACTTGCACGCCTTTTTTCAGTTTCTTTTCCACCAATAGTCCGCCGCACTTCGGACAAGGACGGGCGAGCGGCTTATCCCATGAAACGAAGTCGCATTGCGGAAAGCGGTCGCAGCCGTAAAAAATCCGCTTTTTCTTGCTGCTGCGTTCGACAATATTGCCTTCATGGCATTTCGGACATTTGACGCCGATTTCCTTAACGATTGGCTTTGTATTGCGACATTCCGGAAAATTCGAACAGGCGACAAACTTGCCGAAACGTCCCATTTTATATACCATTGGGCTTCCGCACACTTCGCAGTCGATTCCCGCCGGCTCGTCTTTAATCTCGACTTCTTTCATTTCCTTTTCCGCGATTTGCAGCCGTTTTTCAAATTCGCGGTAAAATTTGTCGACCACTTTGACCCATTCTACTTTGCCTTCTTCAATTTCATCCAAATTTTTCTCCATTTTTGCCGTAAACTCGACATCAATAATTTCCGGGAAAAACTCTAAAATAAGCTCCAGCACGATTTCTCCGAGTTCGGTCGGAACAAAGCGCTTATTTTCTAGCACGACGTAGTTTCGCTTTTGAATCGTATCAAGCGTCGGCGCATACGTAGACGGCCGGCCGATGCCAAGTTCCTCTAGCGTCTTGACAAGCCGCGCTTCCGTATAACGAGGAGGCGGCTGGGTAAAATGCTGCTTCGGTTCAATCTTTTTGCCGACCACCTTCTCCCCTTCCTGTAAATCGGGAAGAAACCGGTCTTGTTCTTCCGTCTGATCGTCCGTTCCTTCTACGTACACTTTCATAAACCCCGGAAATTTGACTTTGGAGCCGCTGGCGCGAAAGACGACCCCCTCATTTTCGAGCTCGACGCTCATCGTATCCAATACGGCAGCGGCCATTTGGCTGGCGATAAAACGTTCCCAAATCAGCTTATACAGCCGAAACTGGTCACGCGTTAAATACGGTTTTACCTTTTCCGGATCGCGAAACGCAGATGTCGGACGGATCGCTTCATGAGCGTCCTGCGCATTCGCACTTTTCTTTTCTTTTCGTTTTTCTTGTGTGACAAATTCCTTGCCAAATACCGATTCAATATACGTTATTGCTTCTTGCTGGGCGCTTTCGGAAATTCTTGTTGAGTCCGTGCGCATGTACGTAATTAACCCGACCGTTCCCTCGCTGCCAAGGTCAATTCCCTCATACAGCTGCTGGGCGATCATCATCGTTTTCTTCGCCCGAAAATTCAATTTGCGCGCTGCTTCTTGCTGCAAGGAGGAGGTAGTAAACGGCGGCACAGGATTTCGCTTTCTCTCCTTTTTCGTTACCGTCTTGACGGTGAAATCATTGCCATTTATTCGCTCGAGCACAGAAGAAACGTCCGCTTCCTTTTTTAAGTCCATCTTTTCCCCGTCGACACCGTAAAAAGAAGCGGTAAATGTTTCGTTTCCTTTCACAAACTCCGCTTGAATCGTCCAATATTCTTCCGGCTGAAACTGTTTAATTTCTTTTTCGCGGTCGATAATGAGGCGCAAGGCAACAGACTGAACGCGTCCCGCGCTTAATCCTTTCTTGACTTTTTTCCAAAGCAGCGGGCTGATGTTGTACCCGACAAGGCGATCTAAAACGCGCCGCGCCTGCTGCGCGTCAACAAGATTCATATTGATCGCACGCGGATGCTGAAACGACTCTTTAATGGCATCCTTTGTAATTTCATGAAAGACAACGCGGCAATCGGAATGTATGTCAAGATCAAGCATGTTCGCTAAATGCCAGGCGATCGCTTCCCCTTCGCGATCCGGGTCGGCGGCGAGAAACACTTTTTTCGCTTTTTTTGCTGCTGTTTTTAATTCTTTAATAATCTGGCCTTTTCCGCGAATCGTAATGTATTTTGGCTCATAGCCGTTATTTATATCAACGCCCATTTGGCTTTTTGGCAAATCTCGAACATGTCCCATGGAAGCTTTTACTTTATATTTTTTGCCTAGATATCGCTCAATCGTCTTCGCTTTCGCTGGCGATTCCACGATGACAAGGTAATCTGACATCCAACTTCCTCCCCTAAGAGGTAAATTTAAATCTTCATTATTATTAATGATTCTTATGATATTTGTCAAACGTGATATGAAAAAAATTGTTGTTGATTTGTCTCAAAGGTAAGGGAATTCCGCCGCTATATCGGCCGCACACTGAACTAATTTTGCTCCTTGCTGGATGAGCATGTTCGGTCCTTTCGCTTGCTCTAAAAAAATCGGTCCGGGCACGGCAAAGACCTCTCTCCCTTGCTCCAAGGCAAAGAGAGCGGTGATTAACGAGCCGCTTCTCGCTTTCGCTTGGACAACAACCGTTCCAAGCGATAGTCCGCTAATAATCCGGTTGCGTGATGGAAAATGCCATTTTTGCGGCCGAATATGCGGAGGATGCTCCGCTAAAACGAGATGTTCCTCCATTAATTGTTTTGCTAGTTTTTCATTTTGCCGCGGATATATATGATCCAATCCTCCGCCAATTACAGCGATCGTCTTTCCGCCGCTTTCGACCGCCATTTCATGGGCCATCGTATCGATTCCTACGGCCAGGCCGCTGACAATGACCCAGCCATCAGCCGCCAGCGGCGGAACTAATTGGCGCAGCGATTCGGCCCCCTCTTTTGTCGGCCGCCTTGTGCCAACGATGCTAATCATTTTTAAATTAGACAAAAGCTTCGTATTTCCTTTTGCATACAGCACCCATGGCGGCTCGTATATATGTTTTAACAAAGGAGGATAGTCTAAGTCAAAAATAGTGATGATGTGAATATTTTTGTCCCTATATGTTTTTATCATACTTTCAATCTGAGGGGAATATAAATCTTGGAAAAAGACGGTGCTCTGCTGCGAGGATAAAGACAGGTATGTTTGTAAAACATCAGGGGATAAGGCGAAGAGGGAGGAAAAGGTTGGATCCATGTCAAATAAACGGCGTATCGTTTTCCATCCCGCTCCGCGGCAATGATGCAGGTGAATGAGCCGTTCGCGAACAGAATCGTACATCTTATTCTCCTTTCTATCAATATTTTATATAAAATATCGTCCCGCATGAAAAACGATGCGGGACGATGAATATTTATTAATGGGTTTTGCATTTTTCGTAAAGTCCGCGTTCTTTTAAGACGGAAATTAGCGTTTCACCGATGACGGCTGGCGTTTCTGCCACTTTAATGCCGCATTCGTTCATTTTCTTAATTTTTTCCGCCGCTGTTCCTTTACCGCCGGAAATGATCGCACCGGCATGGCCCATCCGTTTTCCTGGAGGCGCTGTTTGACCGCCGATAAAGCCAACGACCGGTTTAGTCATGTTCGCTTTTACCCATTCTGCCGCTTCTTCTTCTGCCGTACCGCCGATTTCGCCAATCATGATGACGGCATATGTTTCTTCATCTTCGTTAAACGCTTTTAACACGTCGATAAAGTTCGTGCCGTTGACCGGGTCGCCGCCGATGCCGACTGCTGTCGATTGGCCGATGCCGGCTTGTGTCAATTGATGAACTGCTTCGTACGTTAGCGTACCAGAGCGGGAAACGATGCCGACGTGGCCTTTTTTATGAATGTATCCAGGCATGATGCCGATTTTGCATTCTTCCGGCGTGATGACGCCCGGGCAGTTAGGACCGATGAGGCGCGTTTTTTTGCCTTCCATATACCGTTTTACTTTTACCATATCCAAGACCGGAATGCCTTCGGTAATACAAACGACAAGGTCTAATTCCGCATCGACCGCTTCCATAATCGCGTCAGCGGCAAATGGGGCTGGAACATAAATAATAGACGCGTTTGCTCCTGTCGCCTTTACCGCTTCTTCAACGGTGTTAAATACAGGAACGCCTTCAATTTCCGTTCCGCCTTTGCCAGGTGAAGTGCCGCCTACAATTTTTGTTCCGTACTCGAGCATTTGTTTCGTATGGAATAACCCTGACGAACCTGTAATCCCCTGAACGATGACTTTTGTGTCTTTGTTAACAAAAATGCTCACGTTTCTCCCTCACTTTCTTAACGTACTAGCTCGACAATTTTTTGCGCGCCGTCTGCCATCGATTCAGCAGCGGTAATGTTTAGACCCGATTCTCGCAAAATCTTTTTCCCCAGTTCGACGTTCGTTCCTTCGAGACGGACGACAAGCGGAAGATTGAGACCGACTTGTTTCGTTGCTTCAACAATGCCGCTGGCAATCACGTCGCATTTCATGATGCCGCCGAAAATATTGACGAAAATGCCTTTGACGTTTGGGTCAGAAAGAATAATTTTAAACGCTTCCGTTACTTTTTCCGCGGTCGCGCCGCCGCCGACATCCAAGAAGTTGGCTGGCTCGCCGCCGTAATATTTGATAATGTCCATCGTCGCCATCGCCAAGCCGGCGCCGTTGACCATGCAGCCGATATTGCCGTCAAGCGCGATATAGTTTAAATCATATTTCGACGCTTCGACTTCTTTCGGATCTTCTTCATCTAAGTCGCGGTATTCTAAAATGTCTTTATGGCGGTACAGTGCGTTCGAATCAAAGTTCAGTTTGGCATCCAACGCCATTACTTTGCCGTCGCCGGTGACAACAAGCGGGTTGATTTCGGCGATCGAGCAGTCTTTGTCAACAAACACTTGGTAAAGCCCCATCATAAATTTGACCGCCTGATTGACAAGCTCTTTTGGAATATTGATGTTGAACGCTAAACGGCGCGCTTGAAACGCTTGCAATCCTACGGCCGGGTCAATATATTCTTTAAAAATTTTCTCCGGCGTTTTCGCCGCTACTTCTTCGATTTCGGTTCCGCCTTCTTCCGAACCCATTAAAACAACGCGGGAAGTTGCGCGGTCGACGACTAAGCCGATGTAATATTCTTTTTTAATGTCGCATCCTTCTTCAATAAGCAAGCGCTTTACTTCTTTCCCTTCCGGACCTGTTTGATGGGTGACAAGCACTTTTCCCAACAGTTCGTTCGCATATGTACGAACTTCATCCAAGCTTTTCGCTACTTTTACCCCTCCGGCTTTTCCGCGTCCGCCGGCATGAATTTGCGCTTTAACGACGCAGACAGGAGTCCCTAATTCTTTTGCCGCTTCTACCGCTTCCTCAACAGTGAACGCTACGCGGCCGTTTGGCACGCTAACGCCGTAGCTTCTGAGGATTTCTTTTGCTTGATATTCATGAATATTCATGCGCCAACCTCCTATGTATAAACTAAAAAAATTCTAGCGCTTTCATTTTATAATGACACTTTCTATATTGTCCACCATTTCGACACAAAATTGAAAAATTTAAAAACAGTAAAATCTCCCAATCCCTTGCTGGAAGCAGGTTTATTCCATTTTTGCCTGCCGGTCTAGATGATAAATAAAGGCAAACAATTCGGCAACAAGGACATATAAATCTTCGGGAATCATTTCATTTACTTCCAATTCGCTTAATAATTGGACAAGGGACGGATCTTCCTGGATCGGAATGCCGTGCTGTCTGGCCGCGGCAATGATTGCTTCCGCGACGTATCCTTTTCCTTTCGCCACTACGATCGGCGCCTCCTGCACGTTCGCGTCATAGGAAAGAGCTACCGCCTGCTTTTTTTCGTTTTTCATATGCGGTAATCCACCTCGCTATAGCGCTTGTCAAACGCAGCATCGATAGGCAGCAGCGTTTTTTTTGCTGCCACCGCTTCCACTTTCAAAGCCGACAGCGTATAGCCATGCGCGGCAAGCCGCTCTTTCAGCATCGGTTGCAAGGCGTTTGCCAGCTCGGGCAAGCGCGGGGCAGGATTGAAAACAGAAATATGAACGATCCGCTGCTGAACGCGCACGTCGACAACGGTTTCTTTTAAGTGATCAAGAAATAAGCAAAACACAATATGGCAGTAATCAGGGTCGATTTTTCCATCTCTTTGTCTTTTTCCTTGCCAATAAATCGTTGCATCCGTGTGCTGCCGGCCGAGCTGAAACGGAATTTGCACAAATAGATGCTGGATGGGTCCTTCGATGTCCGATAGCAGCTGTTGGCCATTAATATGGTGCAGAAGTGTTTGCAGCCTTTCTTTTAATGCCGGATCATTCACATCTTCCAACGCTTGCAAAAGGAGCGTCTTTAACGATGAAAACGCCGCTTCATGGAAAGTGTTTGTTTTTAATGCGCGGCGGATCTTCGCTTCATCGCCAACCCCAAGCTTTGGCAACCATTGTTTTAGCAGATGAAACATTGATAACGCAATATCTGCGTCAGCCAACACCGCAGAAAAAAGCCGCTGTTCCTCATTCGGAAGCAAACCGGCCTGATAGGAAGCGAAAACGGTTTGAAAGTGTTCTAGAAACGTTTGTTCATCAAATGGAGAGAATAATAGCTGCAACTGCTGCTTGACTTGCGGGAAATCTCTTTTTTCCATTGCTGCTTGCAGTTTGGCCAGCTCATCTGCGGCAATTTCCGGCACGGACACCCCCAGCCTGTTCAACAGTTGCTGCGCCGCGTTTGGCTCCGGCTGTTGTAGGGATTGCAGCAATTTGACAAGGCTTTCATAGGCATGAACCGGCGTGTGGAACATTTGTTGAATGTAGCGGCGCAGCGCCTCGACCGGCTCCGGCTGGTGCGGCGGCAGCGAAGCGAGGCGGCTTTCAACGTGTTGCAGCTGATAAAAAAGCGGTGGATTCGTTTTCACCGCAAGCAGCGAAAAGAAAATATCTTTTGTCATCGGGAGGCGCTGGACCAACATATATTCCAAAACAGACAATCCCTCTTTTTTATGTTCGACCTTCTCTACTAACGAAGCGATATAAAACAGTTCTTCTTTCGTAATCGGTATTTTTTCCGCCAACGCAAAACGTAATAGCGGATATAAATCTTTTGGCAACTTCCATTTTTGCAGCAAATATTGCGCCGCTTCATCGTTTTGGATGGAAGACGTCAGATGGCGCTTCGGCTGTTTGGAGATCGGCTTCCAATAAATTTCGCCATTTTCATGTCTTACCTCAAACAAATAAGAATTCCCAGCTTGTAACGACGTTTGCAGGCGTGCGGTAACGAGCTGCTCGCCGACGCGTACAAGCGCTGTTTTTCCTTTCTGCGTTTCTTCTTGTATGCTTTCAATTTTTCCGACAATCACCTGTCCGTGGCGAAAACGGTGATAGGTGGCATCAGGGGCAGGAGAAACGGAAAAAGCTTTGTCGATGCGCTCCATCATTTTTCTTGCTCCCCCCGCTTTATTTGTTCGTCTCTTCAAGCATCTCTTTTACCGGCGAGAAAGAGCGGCGATGCTCCTCAATGGCGCCGTACGTACGAATGGCTTCCAAATGCTGCCGCGTGCCATACCCCATATTTTTATCAAATCCGTATTGCGGATAGCGCTTTGCCAGCTGCTTCATAAAGTGGTCGCGCGTCACTTTGGCAATAATGGAGGCAGCAGCGATCGAAACACTGTTGGCATCGCCTTTAATAATGCTTTGCTGCGGCGTCGGGATCGGAAGTGCCATCGCATCAATGAATAAATAGTGCGGTTGCGGAGAAAGCTGCTGCACCGCCTTGACCATTGCTTTTTTTGTCGCTTCATAAATGTTGATTTCATCGATTTCTGCCGCAGTGACCACGCCGATGCCGATCGAAACAGCGCATGATTGAATCGCATGAAACAGGGTTTCCCGCTTTGCTTCCGAAAGCTTTTTTGAATCATTTAAGCCGGGAATATAGGCGTCTTTTGGCAAAATGACCGCCGCCGCCACGACCGGTCCGGCAAGCGGGCCCCGCCCCGCTTCATCAATGCCGGCAATCCACTCGATTCCTTTCTCATACAATTGCCTTTCATAGCGGGTCATTTCTTCCCATTGCCTTTTTGCTTGTTCTTCCTGTTTTTTTTGTTTCCGCCAGCGCGCCACCAGCTGCTGCACGCTTTTCCGCTCATCTTGCATGATCGCTTCAAGCAGCGGGTCATGTTCGTCATCAATTTGCCGCAACAATGCCTGTATCTCTTTGACCGTATATTGTTCCATGCTGCTTGTCCTCTCTCCTTTTTTCTATCATTTATATCGGCATTACTGCATAAAAAATAAAGCCCGGGTCAAGCGGGCTTTTATGTAGCTGGAGATTCAAAGCTAATTCTTCCTAGTTTTTCGGTGCGAATGTCATGAAGCACAATTTCCGCTACCTTGTCGTAATCAACCGCCCCGCCGCTTACAAGACAACCGCGCCGCTTGCCGATCGCATCGAACAAGGCCACAATTTCTTCAGGAATGTCGTCGAGCGAATAACGTTCTTTCAACCGCTCCGGATAATGTTCCTTCAAAAAGTTTAGCGCGTATACCGCCACATCCTGCAAATTTAAAATTGTATCTTTAATCGCACCGGTCGTAGCCAGCTTCAATCCGACTTCCTCATCTTCAAATTTTGGCCATAAAATTCCCGGCGTATCTAAAAGCTCCATCTCCTTGCCGACTTTAATCCATTGCTGCGCTTTTGTCACTCCCGGCTTATCGCCTGTTTTCGCGATATTTTTGCCGGCAAGCCGATTGATAAGCGTTGATTTCCCCACATTGGGTATACCGACGATCAGCGCACGCATCGGCCGCGGGTTTTTGATTCCTTTTGCCGCCATTTTCGCAAACTTGTCTTTCAACATTTCCTTTGCTGACGATACAATTTGCCTAATTCCCGTTCCTGTTTGCGCATCGATCGCCAGCGCACGCAACTGCTGCCGTTCGAAATAGGCAATCCATTGCTCTGTCACCGTCTCATCGGCCATATCCGCTTTATTTAGTAAAACGATGCGCGGCTTGTTGCCAAGAATTTCATGAATCATCGGATTTCTCGATGACAGCGGAATGCGGGCATCGAGCAATTCGAACACGATATCGATTAATTTTAATTTTTCTTGCACTTCTCGTTTCGCTTTGGCCATATGGCCGGGAAACCATTGAATCGTCATGTGTATCACCCATTTATCGCGTTATTTCACAACCCGTGCGTCAGACAGGGGCCAATAGATGATGCTGGCCTTGCCGACAACTTTTTCCATTGGAATAAACCCGATATGACGGCTATCTTTGCTAAAACGGCGGTTATCCCCCATCACAAACAGATAGCCTTCCGGTACAGTTTTCCGGCCGGTAATTTCTTCTAAAGTAAACGGTTCGGTCAGCGGGCCATCCATCACTTGCTTTTTATATTCTTCCAGGTACGGTTCCTCGTACGGCTTGCCGTTTACATATAACGTATCATTTTTGTATTCAATATGGTCGCCCGGCAAGCCGATGACCCGCTTAATATAGTCTTTTCCCTCTTCGGCATGAAAAACAATAATGTCAAAACGGTGAGGTGTACCAATTTTATAAGAGAGCTTATTGACAATCATGCGGTCGTGATCGTGAAGGGTCGGCATCATCGACTGGCCGTCAACAATAATCGGAGCAAAAATAAAATAGCGAATGCCTCCCGCCAGCAACACGGCAACCACGATTGCCTTCATCCATTCCCGCAGTTCACTTTTTTTCTGTTCCATCTTTTTCTCCCACCTAAACGTTTTTTTTGTTTTTAATATGTATTATGACATATGATACATATGTGAAAAAAGGAGCTTGCCATCAAGCTCCTTTTCCGTAACGAAGACTAACCCACTGCATCCATTATTGAACCGTTTCTTTAATGCGTGCTGCTTTACCGCGAAGTTGCCGCAAGTAGTACAATTTCGCACGGCGTACTTTACCGCGGCGAACAACTTCTAACTTCGCGATTTTCGGCGTATGCACTGGGAACGTGCGTTCTACGCCAACCCCGTAAGACACTTTGCGGACCGTAAATGTTTCGCTGATGCCAGCACCGCGGCGTTTAATCACTACTCCTTCAAATACTTGGATACGTTCACGGTTTCCTTCAACAACTTTCACGTGAACGCGCACCGTATCGCCAGGACGGAAGTCTGGCAAATCTGTCCGCAATTGCTCTTTCGTGATTTCTTGGATTAAATGATGCATCATTTTCCACTCCTTCCAACAGATGTTCATGACAATGCTTATCCATCATTGCAGCGGAACATCGTTTTCCTGCCTTAAGCGAACTGCTTAAGTCACACAAAAAATATACTAACATAAACTTGCATCGTGCGCAATAGTTACCGTTTCTCTTTTTTCCACTGTTCAAGCCATCGCTTTTGTTTTTCCGTTAACGGGTAGTTTTCCAGTAAATCAGGGCGGCGCAAAAACGTGCGCTTTAACGACTGCTGCTCCCGCCATTCCTCGATCAAGCGATGATTGCCCGACAAAAGTACATCAGGAACTTTCATGCCGCGAAAATCGGCGGGACGTGTATACTGCGGATATTCCAAAAGTCCCGAGCTGAACGAATCATGTACTGGGGAAGACGCATTGCCAAGCACGCCTGGGAGAAGCCGGACCACGCTATCGACAATGACCATTGCTCCCAGTTCCCCGCCCGTTAGCACGTAGTCTCCAATGGAAATTTCATCTGTCACTAAATATTCGCGAATCCGTTCATCATAGCCTTCATAATGACCGCAAATGAGCACTAAATGCTCCTCTTTTGCAAGCTCTTCCGCTTTTTTTTGCGTGTAGCGCTCTCCTTGCGGGCAAAGCAAAATAATGCGTGGATGCGGGGAATCTTTTGTGACATGATGGACAGCGTCAAAAATCGGCTGCGGTTTCAACACCATTCCGGCCCCGCCGCCGTACGGGTAATCGTCGACTGTTTTATGTTTATTGTCAGCGAAGTCGCGAAAATTGACAACATGGATGGAAACAGCTTTCTTTTCTTGCGCCTTTTTCAAAATCGACTCATTCAACACGCCTGTAAACATATTTGGAAATAACGTTAATATATCGATTCTCATCATTCCAGCAATCCTTCCATCGGGCGGATCGTAATCGTTTTCTTGTCTACATCCACCGCTTTTACGACATCTTCAATATACGGAATCAGCACTTCTTTGCCGTCGTTTCGCTTTACGACCCATACATCGTTGGCGCCCGGAGTTAAAATTTCTTTCACCGTGCCAACTACTTCGCCTTCTTCTGTCACAACCGTACAGCCAATGATTTCGTGAAAATAATACTCTCCCTCATTCAACTCGCCAAGCTGGCTTTCCGGTACTTTCAACATTGCCCCTTTAAACTTCTCGACAAGATTGATGTTGTCATATCCTTCAAAAGAAAGTAAATCAAACGATTTATGAACGCGGTGGCTTTTGACCGTCACTGCGATCGGCTTTTCGGATTGTTCGGTAAAAATATAAAGCGTATTGCCTTTTTTATAGCGTTGTTCTGGAAAATCGGTCCGTGAAATGACGCGCACTTCGCCACGGATTCCATGCGTGTTGACAATTTTGCCGACGTTAAACCATCTTTCCATCTCATCCATCCCTTCTTAACGAATTTCTTTGACAATACCGTCTTCAATGATAATCGCACGTTTGGACATGACGCTTTCCCAATTGTCACCGACCTGTACGTCGATGAGCGCCTGCACTTCGCGCTCTTTTAATTCGCTTCCTAACGGTAGGATATGTAATTGTTCAAGCTGAAAATCAAGAAGTTTGATCTTCTCCAGCCTCGCATCCATTTCTTTCGCAAAGTATTGCTTTAGAAGGGAAGAAGAATATTTTCCGGTTTTTTCAAGCCGTTTCTGCTCAAACCGCAATTGGTCACATTCGCGCATAAGCTGCTGTTTTTGTGCCATAAACGCTTTCTCGAGCGCCTGTTTGCTTTTTTCGGTGACGATTTGCCGCACTTCAATCGTTTGAATAATTTTCATAGCGTCACTCCTAACAAAAAGGATATAGAAAAAGGGAGAGGAAATGACCTCACCCTTTTTCTTTCACTCGCACAATTACTCTTTTCGGCTGCTTCGCTGCAGCAGCGTAAACGACCGTGCGGATGGCATGAATCGTGCGACCTTGTTTGCCAATCACTTTTCCGATATCTTCTTTGTGCACCGATAATTCATACGTGATGGACTGTTCATCTTCGCTGTTTGTTACTGATACCTCTTCCGGATGATCGACAAGCGCTTGAACGATCGTTTCAATTAATTGTTTCATGCGCATCCCAAACTTTATTTACCGTATTTTAAGTTATGGAATTTCTCTAAAATCCCTTGTTTGGATAGAAGATTGCGTACCGTATCGGATGGTTTTGCGCCGTTTTGCAGCCATTTCAGCGCAAGTTCTTCGTCAATTTTAATTTCCGCTGGTTCTGCAAGCGGATTATACGTACCGATCGTTTCGATGAAACGGCCGTCGCGTGGAGAACGAGAGTCCGCAACCACGATACGGTAGAAAGGTTTTTTCTTTGCACCCATGCGTTTTAAACGAATTTTTACTGCCATGTTAATTTCGCACCTCCGTAAATAGTTCACACAAGATAGTATATTAACAATAATTGTGTAGTTTGTAAAGTGTTTTTTCTTAACACATCACTTCCCTACATAAATGGGAATTTAAACCCTCTTTTCTTTCCTTTTGGCATATTGGTCATCATTTTCATCATCTTTTTCATTTCGTCAAACTGCTTTAACAGCCGGTTGACTTCCTGTACGGACGTGCCGCTTCCTTTGGCAATCCGCTTTTTCCGGCTGCCGTTAATAATTTCCGGATGCATTTTTTCTTCTTTCGTCATCGAGCGAATAATCGCCTCGACGCGGCTAATTTGTTTCTCATCGATTTGGATGTTGTTCAATCCTTTGATTTTATTGACGCCCGGCAGCATTTTTAAAATTTCATCGAGCGGCCCAAGTTTGCGCACTTGCCCGAGCTGCTCTAAGAAATCATCGAGCGTAAATGTCGCCGTGCGCATTTTTTGCTCGAGTTCTTTCGCTTTTTCTTCGTCGACAGCGGCTTGCGCTTTTTCAATCAGCGTGAGCACATCGCCCATTCCTAAAATGCGCGAAGCCATGCGCTCCGGATGAAACGGCTCGAGGGCGTCTAACTTTTCGCCCATCCCGACGAATTTGATCGGCGTGTTTGTAACCGCCCGAATCGACAGCGCCGCCCCGCCGCGCGTATCGCCGTCCAGCTTCGTTAAAATGACGCCGGTAATGCCGAGCTGTTCATGAAAGCTTTGCGCGACGTTTACCGCGTCTTGCCCGGTCATTGCATCGACAACGAGGAAAATTTCATCCGGCTTTGCTACTTCTTTCATCTGTTTTAATTCATCCATTAACGCCTCATCAACATGAAGGCGGCCGGCGGTGTCAATGAGCACGTAATCGTAATGTTCTTCCTTGGCTTTTTCGAGCGCCTGTTTGGCGATTTCCACCGGACTGACTTGGTCGCCTAAAGAGAAAACCGGCATATTGAGCTGTTTTCCAAGCGTTTCAAGCTGTTTAATCGCCGCCGGACGGTAAATGTCGGCCGCAACTAAAAGCGGCTTGCGATTGTACCGTTTCCGCAGTAAATTCGCTAATTTCCCCGTTGTCGTCGTCTTCCCGGCGCCTTGTAACCCAACCATCATCACAACGGTCGGCGGCCGGCTGGCGACGGCAATTTTGCTTTGTTCGCCGCCCATCAGCTCGGTCAGCTCTTCCTTGACAACTTTAATGACTTGCTGCCCTGGCGTCAGGCTTTTTAACACTTCCTGCCCCACCGCGCGTTCGCTGACCCGCTTGACAAAGTCTTTGACGACTTTAAAGTTTACGTCCGCTTCGAGAAGGGCAAGGCGAACTTCGCGCATCATTTCCTTTACATCCGCTTCTGTTACTTTTCCTTTGCCGCGGATTTTGTTCATCACGTTTTGCAAACGTTCCGATAACCCTTCAAACGGCATCTGTTTTCACCTCCTTACTCTAATTCTTCTAATTGATTAATAAGAGCAAAAAGCTGCTGATCTTTCCCGTATTTTTGTAAAATATATTCTTTTAATTGATTGATAAGCTGTTTTCGTTTTTGAAACTTCTGAAAGAGCGCCAATTTTTTTTCGTATTCTTCCAGCATTGCTTCTGTTCTTTTGATATTATCGTAAACAGCCTGGCGGCTGACTTCATACTGCTCTGCAATTTCTCCGAGGGAGTAATCATCTAAGTAGTAAAGCGACATATAGCTGCGCTGTTTTGGCGTCAGCAGCGCCTGATAAAAATCATACAAATAATTCATTCGCGTCGTTTTTTCGAGCATGAAACTCCCTCCCCTTTTGTTAAGTGAAACACCTTTACAGTTGATTAGTGTAGCTTTTTTTCTTACTTCTGTCAAGATTTTATCTTTACAAAAACAAGGCCGGCTAAAAAGGCGCCATCTCGCCTTTCCGCCAGCCTATCGCATTTTTTCGCCAATCTAAACGCCCTTTATTGCTCGCTTTTCCCCTCAAATAAATCGGCAAACAGCCCGTATACATATTTTTCTGGATCAAACGGCTGCAGGTCATCCATTTTTTCGCCAAGGCCGACAAACTTCACCGGAATATGAAGCTCATTGCGGATCGCCAGCACGATGCCGCCTTTTGCCGTACCGTCGAGCTTCGTTAGCACAATGCCGGTGACGTTCGTCGCCTCTTTAAAAATTTTCGCTTGGCTCATTGCGTTCTGTCCGGTTGTCGCGTCAAGCACGAGCAATACTTCATGCGGCGCCCCCGGAACTTCCCGTTCAATGACGCGTTTTACTTTTTCAAGCTCTTTCATTAAATTGACCTTGTTTTGCAAGCGTCCGGCTGTATCGCATAAAAGCACGTCAACCCGGCGCGCTTTCGCCGCCTGGATGGCGTCATAAACGACCGCTGCCGGATCAGAGCCGGCCGATTGCTTGATCACTTCGGCGCCGACGCGCTCGCCCCAAACTTCGAGCTGTTCAATCGCACCGGCGCGGAACGTATCGCCGGCCGCGAGCATCACCGTTTTCCCTTCCGTTTTCAGCTTATGGGCAAGCTTGCCGATCGTCGTTGTTTTTCCGACGCCGTTCACTCCGACAAACAATATGACCGTCAAACCGTCTTTCTGGATATTTAACGCCGCTGACTTTTCATATTCTTCGTCATCGCCGCGGTAAATCTCGACAAGCTTTTCGGAAATCACTTCTTGCATTTCTTTCGGGTCTTGTATATTGCGGCGTTTCACTTCCATTTTCAACTCATCAATTAAATCCATGACCGTCGTCACACCGACATCGGCGCTAATTAAAATTTCTTCCAGTTCTTCAAAAAACTCTTCATCGACTTTGCGATAGCGGGCGATTAAGTCGTTGACGCGCCCTGCAAACGAATCACGCGTTTTCGTAAGACCTTGCTTAAACTTTTCGGTAACCGAATCGGCTTGCTGTGTAATTTTTTCTTTCAGTTTTTTGAAAAAACTCATATCGACGCCATCCTTTCTTGTCATGACTTAACAAGTTGTTTCGAATCTTCCAAACGGACAGAAACGAGCTTCGACACGCCCGATTCCTGCATCGTCACCCCATACAGCACATCCGCCTCTTCCATCGTGCCTTTTCGATGGGTGATGACGATAAATTGCGTCTGGCTGCTAAACTGTTTTAAATATTGCGCATAGCGATACACGTTCGCCTCATCGAGCGCCGCTTCGACCTCATCGAGCACGCAGAACGGCACCGGGCGCACTTTTAAAATGGAAAACAATAAGGCGATGGCTGTCAGCGCCCGTTCCCCGCCGGAAAGCAGACTTAAATGCTGCAGCTTTTTTCCCGGCGGCTGTGCGACAATATCAATGCCAGTCTCAAGCAAATTGTTTGGATCGGTCAGGCGCAAATCGGCATTGCCGCCGCCAAACAGCTGACAGAAGACGTCGCCAAAATGGGCGCGAATTTGTTCAAACGTCGATAAAAACCGTTTTTTCATCTCTTGGTCCATCTCGTCGATCACTTGATGAAGCGTTTCTTTTGCCTGCTGCAAATCGGCTTTTTGTTCGGTTAAAAACTGATAGCGCTCCGATACCCGTTCATATTCATCAATCGCACCTAAATTTACCGTGCCGAGCTCTTCGATCGCCCGCTTGATTAATTTTACTCGTTTGCGCGCCTCTTGGACATCGACCGTCAATGGATAGGCTGCTTTCGCCGCTTCGAACGAAAGAGTATATTCTTCGCGAAGGCGGGATAATAAATTTTCCAGTTCGACATCGAGGCGGTTTAGCTTTACTTCCTCATCTTTCACGATATCGGCGAGCTGTTTATGCTGCCGCTTCTTTTCCTTCCATTCCCGCTCTAGATGTTCCAGCTGTGCTTGGTACTGAAGCCGCTGTTCGCGGCGGCTTGCGATGAGGTCGACCGTTTTTTGCTTATCCTCTAGCTTTTTGTTCCGCAATTCTTCTAACTCTTCTTCGCTAGAATGGCTGGAATTCATCTCCTCTATTAAAACGGCAAGTTCTTGCTTGGCCGTCTGCAGCTGCTTTTTCGTATCGGCAAGCTCACTGGCAAGCTGCTCTACTTTTTCTTGCGCGTTTTTCAACCGTTGCTGCGTTTCGGCAAGGGCGATCTTTTGCTCGGTCATCGCCGTCTGCAACGCTTCTTTTGATGTTTGTTCCGTTTGCTTTTTCGTTTGCAGCTTATTGATTTCTTCATCCATTTCCCGCAGTTTCTTTTCCAGATGGTCGAGCTGCTGTGCGATGACGGCGAGCCGCTCTGTCATTTGTCTTGCTTCCTGCTCGTCATTCGCTTTTTCATGGTCATAAAGGGCGAGGCGTTCGTTCATATTTTTTTCCTGCAATTGCAGTTCGCGCAATTCGCCTTTTACTTCCTGAAGCGAAAAACGCTGCTCCTCTATTTGTTCACGTAGCGCAGCCAAATTCGTTTCTTCCTGTTGAATTTGTTTCTTTTTCGCTTGCACAAGCTGCTCGAGCTTCCCCGTTTTTTCTTCCATTTCCCGCAGTTTCGCTGCAATCGTCTCCAGCTCGCGATTTCGGCTTAACAGCGAATTCGCTTTTTTCGCAATGCCGCCGCCAGTCATCGCGCCGCCGGGACTGACGACATCGCCATCAAGCGTGACAAGACGATAGCGATAGTGAAGCAGGCGAGCCAATTCATTCGCTCCTTTTAAATCGGTTGTGATGATGACGTTCCCAAGCAAATTAGCGATGACAGAATGGTAGATGTTTTCATAATGAATCAGCTCGCTGGCGATTCCGACAAATGCCGGATGGCCTTTTATCAAGGCAAGCTGTTCGGCGGGAATCGTTTTCGCCTGTATGACATTCATCGGCAAAAAAGTCGCACGGCCGTACGCATTGGTTTTTAAATAGTGAATGGCCTTGCGCGCCACTTCTTCATTTTCGACGACAATATGCTGCATCGCGCCGCCGAGCGCAATTTCGATCGCTGTTTCATAGCGGTCGGGAACTTGAATCAGCTCCACAACTGCACCATGAACGCCCGGAAACTGCGCGCGCGCTTTTAACACTTCTTTTACCCCTTGGAAAAATCCCGCATAGTCTTGCTGCATTTCCTCAAGCAGTTCTTTGCGCGATTTCGTCTGCTGCAAATATTGGTATGCTTGGTAAAGCATCGCTTCTTTCTTTTCCAAATCTGTTTTCAGCACAGAAACTTCCTCTGTTTTTTGCCGCAACAGCGCTTCCGCCTGCTCGAGCGTTTTCTCAAGCTGTACCCGTTTTTCGTCTAACGCTGCATATTGTTGCCGCAGCTTTTGGCGTTCCTCCAAATATTTGTGGTTTGCTTCCGCAAGCGCCGCTTGTTTGGCCTGCAGCTTTTCTAGCAATGTTTGCAGATGGGCGCGCTCGTTTTTTAAGGTAGCTTGTTCATGGACTAATTCAATATAATCGCTTTTTAATTGTTCAATTTTTTCTTCAATATTCACATCATAGGCCGAAAGGGAGGCTTGCTTTTCCTTTAATTCGGCTTGCAGCGTGGCCACCGCTGTTTGCAGCTCGGCAAGCTGCGTTTGTTCACGGCTTAATACTTGTTCGATGCGCTCTTTTTTCTCGGCAAGGGAGGCAATCGCCTCTTCGAGCTGTCTCTGATATTGGACCGCATTTTTCTTGCGTTCTTTTAATACTTCTTTCTTTCCTTCGAGTTTTTCTAATTCTTCGCTCGCGACAAGCAGCACTTGCTGCAGCCCGTCAATCGATTCATCGAGCGCGGTAATGTGGTCGCGGAGCTGTTCGATGTCCGCTTCCGCTTTTTGCAGCGTGCTAGAGAGCTCGATTTCTTCGTTTTGATGCTGCTCAAGCTGCTGTTTTAGCGATGTCCACTGCTCATAAAGCTGTTCAATGTCATGCACCATCAGTGCGACTTCAAACCGCTCCAGCTCATCGCGCTTTTCTAAATAGTCTTTCGCGATCGATGCCTGCATTTTCAGCGGCTCTAGCTGTTGCTCAAGCTCGTGTAAAATGTCGCTGACGCGATGCAAGTTTTCCTGTGTTTCAGCAAGCTTTGCTTCTGCCTTTTTCTTGCGGATTTTATACTTTAGCACGCCGGCTGCCTCTTCGAAAATCGTGCGCCGTTCTTCCGGCTTGCTGCTTAAAATTTCCTCGACGCGGCCTTGGCCGATAATCGAAAACGCTTCTTTTCCAAGTCCGGAATCCATCAATAAATCGACAATATCTTTTAAACGGCAAGGCTGCTTATTAATAAAAAATTCGCTTTCCCCTGAGCGATACACCCGGCGCGTAATGCTTACTTCTTGATAATCAAGCGGCAGAAACTGGTCTTCATTATCAAGGGTAATCGTTACTTCCGCGACATTAAGCGGTTTGCGGGAATCGCTGCCGGCAAAAATAATATCTTCCATCTTCGCCCCGCGCAATGATTTTGCGGACTGCTCGCCGAGCACCCAGCGGATCGCATCGGTAATGTTGCTTTTTCCGCTCCCGTTTGGACCGACAACCGCCGTCACTCCGGGAACAAATTCGATCGATACGCGGTCGGCAAACGATTTAAATCCAATAATATCTAAACGTTTGAGGAACATTCATACCACGCCTCACAATCTTTCCTATGTTGTGCGATAAATAGCCGCAAAAAGGGCTGACTATTTTTAAGAGCCAACCCTTTATTGTTTCTCCAGTGTTCTTAATGTTTCGAGCGCCATCTGCGCCGCATGCTGCTCCGCTTCTTTTTTCGACTTGCCAACGCCGATGCCAAGCTCCTTTCCGTTTAGCGAAACGCGCGAAACAAATTCTTTATTATGCGCTGGACCTTTTTCCTCTAAAATCGTATATTCCAGCACGCCGATGCCATCACGCTGCACAAGCTCCTGCAATTGGCTTTTAAAATCCATCACATGAGAAAAAGCACCTTCATCAACTTTTGGGAAAATCGTTTGTCCCAAAAATTGGACGACCGCATCCATTCCTTGATCTAAATAGAGCGCGCCGATAAACGCCTCGAATACATCTGCTAACAGCGCCGGTCTCGTCCGTCCGCCTGTCAGTTCTTCTCCTTTTCCTAGCAGGACGAGCTCGCCGAACGACAAAGCGTTGGCAAACTTGACAAGCGAAGGCTCGCAAACAATCGCGGCCCGCAACTTCGTTAATTCCCCTTCGCTCATATGCGGAAACTTTTTAAACAAATATTGCGAAACGGTAAGCTCTAGCACCGCATCGCCCAAAAATTCGAGCCGTTCGTTGTCTTCCTGCAGCCGTCTCCGATGCTCATTCACATACGATGAATGAGTAAAAGCCTGAATGAGAAGCTTTTCGTTCGTAAAAAAAATGCCGATTTTTTCCTGCAGTTCTTTAAATTTCGCTCTTCTTTTTTCATGAATGCGCTCTTTATCTTTTTGTTTTGACATATAGAATTGCCCTCCGACTTCATTCGACGCAAAAATCAATCGTATACTTCTTTATTATATCCGTTCATCCGTGCGTTACACAGATAAAAAGCAGAGAAAGCCCCGTTTGGGCAACGGGACTTTTCTAGATATTACATGTGGCTTTTTATGTAGTTCACAGCGTCTCCTACTGTGACAATTTTTTCCGCCTCTTCATCGGAAATTTCCATATTAAATTCATCTTCTAATTCCATTACGAGTTCAACGATATCTAGGGAGTCAGCGCCAAGATCATCTTTGAAAGAAGCATCCAGCGTTACTTGCGATTCTTCGACACCTAGACGGTCTACGATGATTTTCGTTACGCGTTCTAATACGTCTGCCATTCGATTCACCTCCCTTCATGATTATAGTAGATTCGGCTAGAAAATACTAGCGGCTATTTGAAATTTACATCACCATTCCGCCGTCGACATGAAGCGTTTGTCCAGTCATGTAGCTGGCTGCGTCCGATACAAGAAAGGCTACGACTTTGGCGACGTCTTCCGGCTCGCCGAAGCGGGCGAGCGGAATTTGTTTTAACATGTCCGCTTTTAATTCGTCGCTAAGACTGTCGGTCATATCTGTCGTGATGAACCCTGGGGCGACGGCATTAACCGTAATGTTGCGGCTGGCGAGTTCCCGAGCCGCCGTTTTCGTCAATCCGATGACCCCTGCTTTAGCGGCGACATAGTTTGCTTGTCCCGGATTGCCGCTAATGCCGACGATGGAGGCGATGTTGACGATGCGGCCATAGCGTTGTTTCATCATCGGCCGCGTCACCGCCTTTATGCAATGAAATACCCCTTTTAAGTTCGTATTAATCACCTGATCCCATTCTTCCTCTTTCATGCGCATCAATAAATTATCGCGGGTAATGCCGGCATTGTTCACTAAAATATCGATGCGGCCAAACTGCTCTAGCACCGTTTTTACCATGCGCTCGACGGCTTCGGCGCTGGAAACATCCGCTTGGATCGCCACCGCTTCTTGGCCCATCTTTTTGATTTCTTCGACCACTTCATTCGCTTTTGCTTCGCTGCCGGCGTAATTGACGGCTACTGTTGCCCCTTGGCGGGCAAGTTCGAGCGCAATCGCCCGACCGATGCCGCGCGACGCTCCCGTGACAAGCGCTACTTTCCTTTGCAACATTCTTTTATTCTCCTTTCACTGCCGCAACGGTTAATTCCAGTGTTTCTAGATCATTGACGGCGTGCACGCGCACGTTGCGGTCAATTTTTTTCACCAGCCCGGATAGCACCTTCCCTGGGCCGATTTCAATAAACGTATCCACTCCTAAAGCGATCATCGTTTGCACTGATTCTTCCCAGCGCACTGGGGAATATAACTGCTCAATTAATAGGCGCGAAATCTCTTCTTTTTTCACAACCGGCTTCGCAGTCACGTTGGCGATGACCGGAATTTTCGCATCGTGGGTAGCAATGTCGTTTAGCACTTCTTGCAATTTGCCGGCCGCCGGTTTCATTAAGGACGAATGAAACGGTCCGCTTACCTCGAGCGGAATCACCCGTTTGGCGCCGCGCTCTTTCGCCAGCTGACCAGCTTTTTCCACGCCTGCTTTCGAACCGGAGATAACGATCTGACCCGGGCAGTTTAAATTGGCCAACTGTACTGGGTCGCCTTGCGCTGATACTTCATTTGTCACCGCTTCAAGTGCCGCGGCGTCCATTCCTAATACGGCCGCCATCGTTCCTTCGCCGGCTGGCACCGCTTCTTCCATAAACTCGCCGCGTTTTCGCACCGCATATACCGCATCAGCAAACGAAAGCGCACCTGCCGCCACCAGTGCTGTATATTCTCCTAAACTATGACCGGCAACATAATCGGCTGTAATCCCTGCCTCTTTTACTTTTTCAAGCAGGGCGATGCTTGTCGTCAATAAAGCCGGCTGGGCGTTGTACGTTAACGTCAGCGTCTCCTGCGGGCCTTCGAAAATAAGCGAGGAAAGCGAAAAGCCTAAACGTTCATCAGCGGCTTGAAACAGAGCCCGCGCATTGGCATCACTTTCGGCAATATCTTTTCCCATGCCTACCGTCTGCGATCCTTGTCCCGGAAAAATAAAAGCGATTTTCCCCATACGTTTTCCCTTCCTTTACGAACGATTTTGTTCGAGCGACTCTTTGATGGTAGCGATGATGTCGTTGGCCACCATTTCCCGCGCCTGGCGTACCGCGTGAAAGATCGCGTTGGCATCAGACGAACCGTGCGCTTTAATCACCGGAGCGTTTAAGCCAAACAGCGCCGCTCCGCCATATTCGGAATAATCCATCATCTTTTTTAATTCAACGAGCTTCGGCTTTAACACGGCTGCCGCTAATTTGCTTGATAAACTGCTTGTCAGCGCCTGCTTTAACATCGAAAATACAGACATCGCCGTACCTTCGATCGTTTTGAGCGCGACGTTGCCGGTAAACCCGTCGGTGACGACGACATCAGCAACACCTTGCAATAAATCGCGCGCTTCGACGTTGCCGATAAAATGAAGGTTCGTTTCTTTTAGGAGCTGAAACGTGCGTTTGGCGACATCGTTTCCTTTTTGATCTTCTGTTCCCACGTTTAACAAGCCAATGCGCGGACGGGAGATGCCTCTTATTTTTTGGGCGTACACATGTCCCATTAACGCATACTGCAATATATGTTCCGGACGGGCATCGACGTTGGCGCCGACATCTAAAAATAAAAATCCTTCGCCGCCGACGGTCGGAAGCGTCGGCGCCAGCGCCGGCCGGTCAATTCCGGCGATCCGTCCGACGACAAACAGTCCGGCCGCCATTAATGCCCCCGTATTGCCAGCCGAGATGCACGCGTCGGCTCGTCCTTCTTTCACTTCTTGCGCCATCAGCACCATCGACGCGTTCTTCTTTCTTCTCACCGCCCGCACCGGTTCATCGGTCGCCTCAATCACTTCATCGGTGTGAATGATCGTAATTCGTTCTTCCTTCGTAAGGTGCGAGCGAATTTGTGCTTCATCGCCAAACAGCGTAATATGTACATCGGTAAAATGCTGCACCGCTTTCATTGCCCCGAGCACAATTTCTTTCGGAGCGTGGTCTCCTCCCATTGCATCAATCGCGATCTTCATAGCTGTCTCCATCCTTTTTCTCATTGTTGGACCGATACATTTCAAATGTTCCGGAAAAAACAAGCTCCTGTCCGACATAGCTGTTGACTTCAACAATCGTCCGGCCGTTAGCCTTTTTCCCAACCACTTTTGCTTTTGCAACCACCCGTTCGTTTTCTTTTACTTGTCTTGTAAAGCGGATGTTTGCTTTGGCCGTCAAGGCAAGCTCATCGTTGATGACGGCAACGGCAAGGGAATTCGCCTGGGCAAACAAATGGTGGCCGCGCGCAATGCGGTTGCGCCTAAACACATGTTCCGCTTTCACATCGAAAATGGAAATCGCGCTATGATCCGGCTCGATATCGATAATTTCGCCGATCACTTCTTCAATCGGCAACGCCCTTACTTTATCGGCCAGCGACTGCTCGGCAACATGCTTGATCCGCTCACGCAGCTCCGGTATCGACAGCTCCAGCCGGTCTAGGCGGATCGTCTGGACGCTGACTGAAAATTTTTCCGCTAATTCTTCATCGGTAATAAACGGATTTTCACGAATCGTCTCTTGCAAAAGCCGTTGTCGCTCTCGTTTGCTTTTTCTCATCTATATTTACACCGTCCAGTTTTATGACTAGGTACTAAAAGTAATATATAATATCAAAAAAAAGAATGCAAGCAAAAAAGCGGTCTGCCGCATAAAAGACAGACCGCGTATCTTTTTCTATCAATCTAATTTTTCGCCGTCCAATACGCCTGACTCTTGCAAATAAAGGCGCAGGCATTGATACGGCTCATCGTGCCAAAACGCTTTCGATTCAATCAGTTTCGCCGCATCGCTGCGGGCGACTTCTAAAATGCGATAATCATGCACGATATCCCCAAATTGAAATTCCGGCATGCCGCTTTGTTTGGTGCCGAAAAAATCGCCTGGACCGCGCAGCTCTAAATCTTTCTCCGATAGCACAAATCCGTCCGTCGTTTCCGTCATGATGCGCATACGTTCTTTTCCGACTTCCGATTTCGGATCGGCGATTAAAATGCAATACGACTGCTCGTCGCCGCGGCCGACCCGGCCCCGCAATTGGTGGAGCTGCGCCAGGCCAAACCGTTCGGCATCATAAATGACCATCACGGTGGCGTTCGGCACGTTGACCCCTACTTCGACGACCGTAGTGGAAACTAGCACTTGCACGCGGTTTTCGCTAAACGCCTTCATCACTGCTTCTTTTTCTTCCGCAGAAAGCCGCCCGTGCATCAACCCGATGTTGTATTTTCCTCTGTAATAATGCGTAAGCATGCTATGGACATCAATCGCATTTTGCACATCCAACTTTTCCGATTCTTCAATCAGCGGGCAAATGACATAAGCCTGCCGCCCCTTTTGAATTTCCTTTTCGATAAAATCAAGCACCCGCTCGAACATATGATGTTTGACCCAATACGTCTGCACCTTTTTTCTTCCTGCCGGCATTTCATCAATCACCGACACATCCATTTCTCCAAACGCGGTGATGGCGAGGGTGCGCGGAATCGGAGTAGCCGTCATCATCAATACATCTGGCGACTGCCCTTTTTCGCGCAAAATGCGGCGCTGTTCCACACCGAAGCGATGCTGTTCATCCGTAATGACTAAACCAAGTCTCTTAAAATTCACTTCTTCTTGAATGAGTGCATGGGTGCCGATCATAATATCAATGTCGCCGGCGGCAAGCTGCTCTAAAATTTCTCTTCGTTTCTTTCCTTTCACCGAACTCGTTAAGAGCGCAACCGTGACGTCGGTGGCAGCAAACAACTGCTGCAGCGAGCGGGCGTGCTGTTCCGCCAAAATTTCCGTAGGCACCATCAGCGCTCCTTGGTAGCCGGAAAGAACAGTGGCGTATAAGGCGACGGCCGCTACGACCGTTTTCCCTGAACCGACATCCCCTTGAAGCAGACGATTCATGCGGTATGGCGAGCGCATATCGGCGAGTATTTCTGCGATGACGCGCCGCTGTGCATTCGTTAGCGAAAATGGCAGCTGCCCTATAAAAGCGTCCAGCTTCTCTTTGGAAAACGAATGGGCGATTCCTTGCGAATATTCGCGTGCTACTTTGCGCAGCGCATGAATTTTTAATTGAAACAGCAAAAATTCTTCATATACCAACCGCCGCCTTGCCTGTCTCAACTCTTCATGAGAACGCGGGAAGTGGATGGCGCGAATCGCTTCTTGCTTCGAAATGAGCCGGTAGGCGCGCCTTATAGAGAGCGGAAGCGGGTCAACGATCGCCGCGCCGTATTGCGTAAGCGCCAGCTTGATGAAACGCCGCATTCCTTTCACCGTAAGCGAGCCGCGCACAGAGTAAACGGGCTCTATTTCTTTTGCTTGCGGGAGCGGACCGAGCTTTATTTCATAAGCGGTAATCGTTTGGCGGTGCTGATCCCACTTGCCGATGACCGTTATCGTATCGCCCATCGCGATTTTTTCTTTTAAATAAGGACGGTTGAAACAAACGACCGTGATTAAATACCTTCCGGCAAGAAGGCGAAAAGCCAGGCGCGATTTTTTTTTCGTATAATACGTAAGAGAAGGCTCGCTATGAACCTTCCCTTCGACTGTTACTTTTTCATCATGTTTGACCTCTGCCAAATCTTTTCGCTCATAATCTTCATAACGATATGGAGCATACATGAGCAGTTGCTCGATCGTCGTAATTCCCATTTCCTCGAGCGCCGCGCCTGTCTCTTCGCCAATTCCTTTAATCGCTGTTACAGGCTGTTGCAACTCACGATTCACTGTTATTTCGCGGAAACGCCGAAAATTTTCGCCGCTAAAGCGCGTCCTGTCGGCGTTGCTGCTAACCCCCCTTGTGCAGTTTCCTTTAATGCGGTCGGCATCGTTTCGCCGATTCGGTACATCGCTTCAATCACTTCGTCGCACGGAATGCGGCTTTTAATGCCGGCAAGGGCCATATCGGCCGCCACCATCGCATTTGCCGCTCCCATGGCGTTTCGCTTCACACATGGCACTTCCACCAAGCCAGCGACAGGGTCACATACTAATCCTAACATATTCTTTAAGGCAATCGCCATCGCTTCCGCCGCCTGGCTCGGCGTTCCGCCGGCCAGTTCAACGAGCGCGGCCGCCGCCATTCCCGCAGCGGAACCGACTTCCGCCTGACAGCCTCCGGCAGCGCCGGAAATCGAAGCGTTATTAGCCACTACATAGCCGAACGCGCCAGCGGTAAACAAAAATTCGATCATTTCCTCACGCGTCGGTTTTAATTTCTCTTTTACGGCAAAAAGCGTGCCAGGAACAACTCCGGCCGACCCCGCCGTCGGTGTCGCGCAAATGACCCCCATCGCCGCGTTCACTTCGTTCGTAGCCATCGCTTTGCTGACGGCATCTAAAATCGTTTCTCCCGATAAAAAGTTTCCTTGGCTAATATATTGTTGCAATAATACCGAATTTCCGCCGGTCAGCCCCGACCGCGAAACGACGCCGGCTAATCCTTTTTTCACCGCCTGCTCCATTACTTGTAAGTTTTTATCCATTTGTGCAAAAATGTCCTCGCGGCTTCTTCCCGTCACCTCGATTTCTTGGCGAATCATCACCTCGGCAATTTTAATGTTTTGGCTTTCCGCCAATTCTACCAGTTCTGCCACATTGCGAAACATCCGATGTCCTCCTTTTTTGCAAACGCTTTCGTTAGTCGACAAGCTTTGTTACTTGAATAATATGCGGCAATGTTTCCAGCTCGCTGATTACATGCTCGTCAAGCGGTTGGTCAACCTCGATCGTCATCAGCGCCTCTTTTCCTTTTTCTTTCCGCGACACTTCCATATGTCCGATATTAATCGCATATTTTGCCAGCACGTTGGCTACCGCGGCGATCGTTCCGTACCGGTCATTATGCATAATCAAAAGTGCCGGGTGATGGCCCGATAATTTCAGTTCAAATCCATTGAGTTCGGTAATTTCAATTTTTCCGCCGCCGATCGAAATGCCGACAAGCTCTAGTTCTCCCTGTTCATCCCCAATCTGCACCCGTGCGGTGTTTGGGTGATTCGGAATTGCATCTTCTTCGTGAAAAACGACTTCCATTCCTTCTTCTTTAGCAATTTCAAGCGAACGCGGAATTCGTTCATCAAATGTATCGAAATCAAGGAGGCCGCCGACAATGGCGACATCCGTCCCATGTCCTTTATACGTTTGCGCAAACGAGCCATAAAACGAAATATGCGCCCACTTTGGTTTTCTGCCAAATAAACTGCGCGCCACCCGCCCGATGCGCGCTGCTCCCGCTGTATGGGAGCTCGACGGCCCGATCATAACCGGTCCAATAATATCGAAAACGCTTTTATATTTCATGTTTCTCTACTCCTTCGCTTCACAATAAAATAGAAGGGAGAACCCCTTCTATTATTCTAACATATTATTCAACGGAAAAGATAAACGGATATAGCGGCTGTTTTCCGGCGTGCACTTCCACTTCTACATTCGGATACGCTCCCTCAATATAGGAAACGATCGCTTCCACTTCCTCTTCCGCCGCATCTTCCCCATAGATTATCGTAACGATTTCGCTTTCTTCATCGATTAACGCATCAAGCAATTGCTTCGTTACGGAAAGCTTGTCTTTTTCTGCGACAATAATTTTATTGTCCGCCAACCCCATGTAATCGTCTTTTTCAATTTCTACTCCGTCGATGGTGGTATCGCGTATGGCAAACGTTACTTGCCCTGTTTTTACGTGCGCTAAAGCAGCGGTCATCGCTTTTTGATTTTGCTCTTCGGAAAGTGATGGATTAAACGCCAGCAGTGCCGCCATGCCTTGCGGAACGGTTTTCGACGGAATGACGATCACTTTTTGGCTGACGACCGTCGCTGCTTGCTCTGCTGTCATAATAATGTTTTTATTATTTGGCAGCACAAATACGATTTCCGCGTTGATGCTTTCAATGGCTTTTACGATCTCCTCCGTGCTTGGGTTCATCGTTTGCCCGCCTTCAATGACGGCGTGAGCGCCGATGCTTTTAAACAACTCGGCAACGCCGGATCCCATTGCGATGGTCACAATTCCGTATTTTTCCGTCTGTTTCATCTTTTCTATACTGGAAGCGGTCTGGCGGTCTTGGTTTATAATATTGGCGTGCTGCTGACGCATATTTTCAATTTTGATGTTAATTAAACTGCCGTATTGCTGTCCGTATGTCAATACTTCCCCAGGCTGCTCGGAATGGATGTGGACTTTAACAAGCTCGTCATCTGCTATGACGAGCAATGAATCGCCGAATCGGCTTAAATCTTGGCGAAAGGCGTCTTCCGAGAACGGATGTTTCTGCAGTTTATCCGGCTCAAGCCGCACCATAAATTCCGTGCAGTAGCCAAACTCAATTTCATCGGTATGAATATGGCTTTGCGCGCTTTTATGATGTTCTGCTTTCACTAATTCTTCCATGGAAACTTCCGCCGGTTTCTGTTTAGCAACGTTTTCTCCTTTTAGTCCGCTCAAAAACCCTTCATAGACGTAAACGAGGCCTTGGCCGCCACTGTCAACAACGCCTACTTCTTTTAATACCGGCAGCAACTCCGGCGTGCGCCGCAAAGACGCTTTCGCTTCCTTCACGACTTCCTCCATGACAACAGCGATATCTCGTTCTTTTTTTGCCACTTCGACCGCCCGTCTTGCTGCATCTTTCGCCACAGTCAAAATCGTTCCTTCAACCGGCTTCATCACCGCCTTATAAGCCGTATTGACACCTGCTTCAAGTGCCGCAGCGAATTCGACGCTGTTAATTTCCTTTTTTGTTTCCACCGCTTTGGCGAACCCGCGGAACAATTGCGATAAAATGACGCCCGAGTTTCCACGAGCGCCCATCAACAATCCTTTTGCCAGTGCGCTTGCGACTTTTCCTATATGGTCAGAAATATTATTTTTTACTTCCTTGGCACCGGAAGTCATCGACAAATTCATATTTGTGCCCGTATCACCGTCTGGAACTGGAAAGACGTTCAGCGCGTCGACGGCCTTTGCATTATTCGATAAATGCGCCGCCCCTTGAAAAACCATTTCGGCGAAACGTCTTCCATCAAGTGCCCTAATTGTCACCAACTAACTCCTCCTTACTACGGATTCGTCACCCGAACCCCTTGAACGTAAATATTGATCGATTGGACAGAAAGGCCCAACGTTTGATCAAGCGTATATTTTACTTTTGTTTGCACATTATGGGCCACCTCTGAAATTTTCGTGCCATAGCTAACAATAATATACATGTCGATATGTACTTCGCCGTTTTCCTCGCGGACGATCACACCTTTGGAAAAGTTTTCTCTCCGTAAAATTTCCGAAATTCCATCCCGAATTTGGTTTTTCGACGCCATCCCAACAATTCCATAGCAATCGACCGCAGCGCCGCCGGCTATCATCGCAATGACATCATTGGATATTTCAATTCGTCCGTATTTCGTTTGCAATTCGATGGACATGCTCGTTCCCCCTTTGCAATAGTTCGCATAGCTATCAACATTGTACTATAATGCTTTCCGTTTTAAAAGTTCCCCCATCGCCCACTAGTATTATTTAGCCGAAAATAATATTATATGTCAAGGATATTTTCTTGAAAGAGAAAAAGGCATCTATTGCAATCTAATCGTTTGTATGATAAATTATAATAGTGTTTTTAGACGCACAATGGAAAGCAGGACGAGTAAGGAGGGAAAAAAGATGGCAAAATGCTTTGTAACGGGAAAGAAAAAATCTTTCGGCAATTCGCGTTCTCATGCGATGAATGCAAATAAACGCACATGGAAAGTCAACTTGCAAAAAGTTCGTATTTTAGTCGACGGAAAACCGAAACGTGTTTGGGTTTCTGCGCGCGCATTAAAATCGGGAAAAGTACAACGCGTGTAATAAATCCTTTAAAACAAAAAAGCACCAAAGAATGGTGCTTTTTTCTTATCCTTTTTTAAAAGCGTTTAACATGGCACGCACAATCCCGCCGAGAAATTTCGGCAGTTTAATCGTATAAAATTTCATTCCGATTCCCTCCTCACAGCCGTCGTAACGAACTTTCCCTCACTCTTTATTAAGTATATTCTTCAGGCTGCAAATCGTACCTACAAGCAGCGGTGAAAATCGCTGCTTCTTATCATCATTAATATGCCTTCAGAAAAGGAAAAAGTACCGGAAGATTGGATAAGTTCATTACTAATACATAATGTCGAACCGCGAAAAATATGACAATTTGTTAGCGGATATTTAAATCCGGTTAACGTCAAACCTTTAATATCGCGGGAAATCGGAATGTAAGAAACGTAGCGATACCGTTCGTCATAAGAAACGGTGTACGTGCCGGGAAGATGGACGGTCAGCACATTTTGCCGGTCAATGATTTCAATGTCTCGATTGGCATATTTGATCAGCAATTGCACATTGCCAAATAAATGATCAAGCCTGCCGCCGGTCGCTCCGAAGATCCTGATTTGATCCGCTCCTTGCTCGACCGCCCATTCAAGAGCGATTTCCATATCGGTTTTATCTTTTTCCGCCGGCCATATATCCATATCGTTCAATGTTTTTTGCAGCGATGCAATTTCTTCCTCGGTCAACGAGTCAAAGTCGCCAAACGCTTTGACAGGCCGGATGCCTGCCTCAAGCAGCGTCTTTGTCCCGCGGTCCACCCCCAGCCATCGCACCTGCTTGCCGTCATATTGATGCAGAGAAGGAAGCTGTTCGCTTGGCCCGCCGCCGACAATGTGAATCCACATATATTTCTCTCCCCTCCTTCAACAGAAAGAAAAGCAGAAGGCGTCTACCCTTCCGCTTTATATGACCCGCGAAGCGCACGGATCGCCGCAGCGCGGTCTTGTTCGTTATAAATGGCCGATCCGGCCACAAGAACATTCGCTCCCGCTTCTACGCACAGGCGCGCCGTTTCTGCGTTAATCCCGCCGTCTACTTCAATTTCCACCGATAAGTTCCGCTCTTTTATGAACTCTGCTACTTGGCGAATTTTCGGCAATACGGATGGAATAAACTTCTGCCCGCCAAATCCGGGATTGACGGTCATCAGTAACACTAAATCCACATCCGCGATAATATGTTGAATCATTTCCACCGGCGTGTGCGGATTTAACACGACCCCCGCTTTGACTCCATGTTCTTTAATGAGATGGATCGTTCGATGCAAATGCGGGCACGCCTCTACATGAACGGATAAGTAGTCGGCTCCTGCTTTGGCAAAAGCAGGGATGTAGCGATCCGGCTGCTCGATCATTAAATGAACGTCAAGCGGCAATTTCGTAACCGGGCGTATCGCCTCGACAACAAGCGGGCCGATCGTGATATTCGGAACAAAATGGCCGTCCATCACATCAACATGAATATAATCGGCTCCACCTTGTTCGACATCGCGGATTTCCTCTCCCAAATAAGCAAAATTCGCAGATAAAATGGATGGTGCAATTTTGATCATCGTTCATACCTCGGCTTTCGCTCTTTCATTTCTTCAACAAAACTTAGATAATTCTCGTACCGGTAAGAAGGGATTTCTCCCGCTTCCACCGCCTCTCTTACAGCGCATTTCGGCTCGGCGACATGCAGGCAGCCGCGAAATTTGCATTCGTCGCTGCGCTCGCGAAACTCTGGAAAATAAAGCGGCAGTTCCTCGATTTCGATATCATCGAGCTCGAGTGCACTAAAGCCGGGCGTATCGGCGACGAGGCCGCCGCCAATCTCCAACAGTTCGACATGGCGGGTCGTATGCTTGCCGCGCCCTAAATGTGTGGAAATATCGTTTGTTTTTAATTGCAAATCAGGGCGAAGCGCATTTAGCAGCGACGATTTGCCGACGCCGGATTGCCCGGCAACCACGGAAATCCGTCCTTCCAAATAGGAAAGCAGCCGCTCTATCCCTTCCTTGGTGACGGTAGAGGTTTCAATAACGTCATAGCCTATGCGCTGATAATCACGGACATATTGTTCGATCGACTGCTTTGTTTGGCTATCCATTAAATCAATTTTATTTACAACAATAATTGGTGCAATTTGCTTCGATTCAACAAGAACGAGAAAACGATCGAGGAGTTTCGGACTAAAATCCGGTTCCACGGCGGAAAACACTAAAATCGCCTGCTCGACATTGGCGATCGGCGGACGGATGAGCGAGTTTTTCCGCTCGCATATTTCCAAAATATACCCCTCGCTCTCGCCCGTCGCCTGAAAGACAACATAATCGCCGACAAGAGGGGTGATT
Organism: Parageobacillus caldoxylosilyticus NBRC 107762; assembly: GCF_000632715.1. Lineage (GTDB taxonomy): Bacteria > Bacillota > Bacilli > Bacillales > Anoxybacillaceae > Saccharococcus > Saccharococcus caldoxylosilyticus. The sequence continues at coordinate 118,786 of NZ_BAWO01000005.1, forward strand.
TTCTGTTTGCGAAATACCCCCCTGCCTCGACATTGAAACACTTTCCCTTCTGACAATACATAATAAAATCCGCTTAATGCCTTAATAATCTTTCCTTCTGCCATAGCCTCACTCCTTTGCGCGATCGTCTGGATATGGAATCGTCCCCTCGTCTGTGACGACATTGTTGACGATGACGCGATAGTATGCCGTCTCCTTATACGGAATTTTAAATTCTACCGTTTCCGTAACCGGCTTCGTTAAACGGTACGTTTTATACGGCATTGTCATATTGCGATTCGCATCTTGAATATACAACTGTGCTTCCACCATCTGCCCCGCTTCTGCGGGCTCATACGGAATGACAATATCTTTGATCACCGTTTTTGTCGGAAGCGGCTCTTTGCCGCGGGAAATCACAACCGCAATCGTGTCCCCTTTCTCGACTTTTTCATTCGCTGCCGGCGTCTGCGAAATCACAAGCCCTTCCGGCACCTTGTCGGAATATTCGTATTTTACCTCCACCTGCAGCTGTTGATCTTCCGCGTAGTCGCGTACGCTTTTTTCCGTATATCCCGTCAAATCTTTTAACACAATTTGTTCCGGACCTAGACTGACGGTAAAAATGACTTCTGTTTCATCAGGCACTACTTTGTCCCCAGCATACGGGAATTGATCGATAATCGTGCCAGATGGTTTATCGCTATAACGTTCATTGCGCTTAATGTTCGTAAAACCTTCGTTGCGCAGCTGCTCTTCGGCTGTATCGATATCTTCGTCGATAAAGTTGCCAAATTCAATTTTCTTTTTGCCGATGCTTTTATAAATGATCACCCCTGAGCCTTGTTTGACGGTCATGCCCGCTTCCGGTTTCGTACGTACAACCTTTCCTTCTTCTATTTTATTATCCTCGACATCAATCGTATCTTTAATCTCTAACCCTAACGATGACAACTGCTCGACCGCTTCATCGTAATCTTTGTTGACGACGTTCGGCATCGTCACTTCTTTTGGAAAAACCAGGTCTGGAATCCACGTAACCGCACTCACTCCAGCCGCCGCGAGAAATAAAAAGACAGCCGTAAACCAGACGATCCACTTCCGTTTTGTTTTCGGCTTTTCCGCTTCTGGCTTTTCTTCCTTTTTTTCTTCGTACACGATCGTTTCCGGCTCAAGCCCGGCACTAACGGGGGCGTCTTTCATAATCGGAATCGCTTTCGTTGTTTCCTCATCATCGGCAGGAATGGTGAATTTCTCCTCATTCGCCCGTTCCGGATCTAAAGCGGTGCGGATATCTTCATTCATTTCCCGTGCCGAACGGTAGCGATAAAACGGATCTTTCGCCGTCGCTTTTAAAATAATATTCTCGACGCTTTGCGGAATGCTAGGGTTCCAGGCTTTAGGGGAGGGCGTTTCCGCCTGCAAATGTTTAAGCACAATCGACACGGCGGACTCTCCAGAGAATGGAAGCCGGCCGGTGACAAGCTCAAACATGACAATGCCGAGAGAATAGATGTCCGATTTTTCCGTTGTCACTCCGCCGCGCGCTTGTTCCGGGGACAAATAATGAACCGAGCCAAGCACGGAATTCGTTTGCGTAATGGTTGTCGAACTAAGGGCCACGGCAATACCGAAGTCGGTTACTTTCACATCGCCGTTTTCATCAATCAAAATATTTTGCGGCTTAATATCGCGATGAATAACGCCATTTTCATGAGCATGGGCAATCGCAGAAGTCAATTGCTCCATAATATGAAGCGCTTTTGGAACTGGCAAAGGGGCGTGCTGATGAATATACTGCTTTAATGTACACCCGCGCACATACTCCATAACAATGTAATAAACGCCCTCATCTTCGCCGACATCATAAATGGAGACGATGTTTTCATGATTCAAGCTCGTTGCCGCTTGCGCTTCGCGGCGGAACCGTTTAATAAACTGTTCATCGTTGGCAAAATCAAAGCGCAATACCTTTACAGCGACATCCCGCTCCAATATCATATCTCTGGCCAAATAGACGTTGGCCATGCCGCCGCCGCCGATTAAGCTAATGATTTTATAGCGATCGTTTAATCGTTTGCCGATGAGCACACGGATCACCTACTTTCACGTTCCAATGAAAAATCGATAATCACCAGCGTAATATTATCTTCTCCTCCCCGTTCATTAGCTAAATCAATTAACGCCTGTGCTTTATGCTCGAGCGGGTCGCCGGAATTTAAAATATGTAGCATCATTTGCTCGGAAACTTTGTTTGATAAACCGTCCGAACACAACAGCAGCATATCATGCTCATCGATGCTGACCGTTTTGACATCCAGCTTCACGTCTCTTTCCGTGCCAAGCGCGCGCAACAACACATTTTTCCGCGGATGGTGCTCTGCATCCTCCTTGGAAATTTGCCCTGTTTTTACCAATTCATTAACAAGTGAATGGTCTTCAGTAATTTGTTGAAACCCATTTTTATTGAAAAGATAGCAGCGGCTGTCGCCAATATGACCGACGGTAACAAATTGATCTGTACAGATCGCGCTGACAATCGTCGTTCCCATCCCTTGGCATTCTTCATGCTGCAAGGAGTGTTCAAACAAAATGCGGTTGACTGCCGCCACATGATCTTTCAGCCATTGTTCGGCGGCAGCAGGCGATGAAATATGTTCGGACTGCTCCCATTGTTGTTTTAAATACGAAATCGTCATTTCGCTTGCAACGTCGCCAGCGAGATGCCCCCCCATTCCATCGGCAACAACCGCTAAATAATGGCCATCTTTATTTTGAAAAACACCGCCGCTGTCTTCATTGTGAGCACGAATTTTACCAATATCGGTTTGAAAAACGGCTCTCATTCTTTCACCTCGTCTCTTCTTTTCGCTCCTTCGCGCGAAGCTGCCCACATGCTGCGTCGATGTCATGTCCTTGTTCGCGGCGAATAGTCACATTAATTCCATGTTTTTTTAACGCCCGTTCAAAAGCAAAAATTTGATCGCGCGGCGTGCGCACATAATTCCGCTCTGGTACGTAATTGACCGGAATCAGGTTGACGTGGCACTTTAATCCTTTAATCAGCTCCGCGAGCTGCTCGGCGTGTTCAATTTGGTCATTGACCCCGCCAAACAGTCCGTATTCAAACGTAACGCGGCGCCCCGTTTTTTCAATGTAATAGCGGACCGCCTCCATCAGCTTCGGCAGCGGATACGCCTTGTTGATCGGCATGAGCTTCGTGCGCAGCTCAGTCGTCGGGGCGTGCAATGAAATGGCAAAATTGACTTGCATTCCTTCCTCGGCAAATTGATAGATTTTCGGGATAATTCCGCTCGTCGACACGGTGATATGACGGGCGCCAATATTCAACCCTTTTGAATGGTTAACGATTTTCAAAAACTTAATCAGTTCATCATAGTTGTCAAACGGCTCGCCGATTCCCATTACGACGATGCTGCTTACCCGCTCGCCGTGCTCATCGAGCGCTTTTTGCACTTGGACGACTTGCGCCACAATTTCTCCCGCTTCTAAATGGCGCTTCAATCCGCCGAGCGTTGAAGCGCAAAACGTGCAGCCAATGCGGCAGCCGACTTGTGTCGTCACACAAATCGAATTTCCGTAATGATGGCGCATGAGCACCGTCTCGATCGAATACCCGTCGTGCAGTTCAAACAAAAACTTGATCGTGCCGTCTTTCGAAGTTTGTTTCACAATCGTTTTTAACGTCGTGATGGCAAAATGCTCGCCTAATTGTTCACGCAGCGCTTTTGGCAAGTTCGTCATTTCCGAGAAATCGGTTACTCGTTTTTGGTAGAGCCATTCATATATTTGCGTTGCGCGAAACGGCTTTTCGCCGCGCTCAACAAGCCAATTTTTCAGCTCCTCTAACGTCAGCGAATAAATCGATGGCAAATGCGGCGTTGTTTCCTTTTGTTTGCGTACGGTCGTCTTTGTTGTTTCCAATGGAGCTACACCTTCTTTCGTAATGATGCGATAAAAAATCCGTCCGAGCCAAAATAGTGAGGAAGGAGATGCAGCTGCCCGTTGCGGACGTATGGCTGCACTTTTTCCGGCAGCCGCTCCTGCATCGTTTCATCCGGGGCAAATTCCGGATGATGCTTTAAAAACTGGGCGATGACTTCCTCATTTTCTTCCCGGTCAATCGTACAAGTGCTATATACAAGCGTTCCACCTCGTTTTAATAGCGGCGCCACCGCCCGCAAAATTTCTTGCTGCAATTCGATGAGGGAAGGAATATCTTCTTCCGTTTTGGCGTATTTAATATCCGGCTTGCGGCGGATGACGCCAAATCCGGAACACGGCGCATCGACTAAAATTTTATCAAACGATTCTTTTTCAAACCGCTCGCCTAAACGCCTGCTGTCAAGCACATAGGTGGAAATGTTCGTCAACTGCAGGCGCTTTGCCTGCTCTTCAATCAGCTTCACCTTATGGTCATGAATGTCTACTGATATAACTTGACCCGTGCTATCCATTAATTCAGCGATATGGGTCGACTTTCCGCCCGGCGCCGCACAGCTGTCAAGCACGCGCTCCCCTTCTTTCGGGCCTAGCGCTCTTGCCACTAGCATCGAACTCTCATCTTGAATCGTGATGAGTCCTTCGCGAAACACTGCAGTGTGGGCGAGATTTCCTTTTTCCGCCCGAATCGCCTCCGCGGCAACTTCGCCGCGCGCAACTTCCATTCCTTCCTGGCGAAGCCGCTCCATCGCTTCCTCTACCGTGATTCGCGCTGTATTCACTCTTGCCGTTTGCTTTGGCGGAAGCAGGTTTGTTTCACACATCCGTTTTGTTTCAGCAAAACCGTATTGCCCGACCCAGCGCTTGACAAGCCAGTATGGATGGCTTGTCGCAACAGCCAGCCGCTTGACTTCATCTTCAATGTCCTCCAACGGCGGCACCCCTTGGCGCTGGATCGAGCGCATCACTCCGTTTACAAGCGAAGCCGTTCCTTTATGCCCGCGTTTTTTCGCGATTTCCACTGCTTCGAAAATCGCCGCACGGTCGGGAACTCGGTCTAAATATAATACTTGATAAAGGGTCAAGCGAAGCAGGATGCGGACCCACCGCTCCAGCTTGCGCGCTTTTGCCAAAAAAGGGGTTAAATAATAATCGAGTGTGTCGCGCCGCTGCACCGTCCCATATACGATTTCTGTCAGCAGCCCGACATCTCTTGCAGACAGATGATGTTCCTCAATGACTTTATTTAGTTGCAAATTGCTGTACGCTTCTTTCTCTTCGATCGCCAACAGGGTTTCTAACGCAATTTCACGCACGTTTTTCGTTTTCATGTTCCTCTCCTAGCTTCATTCCGATGGTGAGATAAGCGCCGGCACCACGCAAAAACTGCGCCGCCTCCATCCGCTTTTTGCCGGCCGGCTGCAGCTCCGTAATTTTTATTGCTGTTTCATTGCCGGTCGCCACAACGATCCCGTCATCGATAATATCGATGATCGTCCCTGGCTCTGCTTTTTTCGGTGCAGGAAGTTTTTCTCCCCACCATATTTTCCATATATTACCTTCCAGCGTCGTATAAGCCACCGGCCATGGGTTTAAGCCGCGGATATGGTTATAAATCTCTTCTCCCGATTTTGTCCAATCAATTTTTTCTTGTTCGCGCTTAATATTATAAGCAAACGTCGCTTTTTCCTCGTCCTGCTTGACCGGAGTCAGCTTCCCGGCAAGCAGCTGCGGAATTGTCTCCGATAACAGTTTTGCCCCGGCGATGCTTAATTTATCATGCAGGGTGCCGACCGTATCGGTTTCCGTAATCGGCACTTCTACCTGAGTTAAAATATCACCGGCATCAAGTTTCTCTACCATATACATAATCGTGACGCCTGTTTTTGTTTTTCCCTGCAAAATCGCATAATGAATCGGCGCGCCGCCGCGCAATTCCGGAAGCAAGGAGGCATGGACATTAATGCAGCCGTATTTCGGGGCCTCCAGCAACGCTTTTGGCAAAATTTGTCCAAACGCCGCCGTCACAATTAAATCTGGTTTTAGCGCCAGAACTTGTTCGTATTGCTCTTTTTCACGGATTTTTGTCGGCTGCAGCACCGGAATTCCATGCTTTTGTGCCTCCACTTTCACCGGCGGCGGCGTCAGCTCCTGTTTTCTTCCTTTTGGTTTGTCGGGCTGGGTGACGACGCCGACAACATCATATCCATCGTCAATGAGTTGTCTTAATATCGGGACGGCAAAATCTGGGGTTCCCATAAATACCATTCTTGTCATTCTTGATCATCTACCCTTCTAATTCCTCGGGATCATAATAACGGATTACTTTCGAGGTAAATAATATTCCATGCAAATGATCAATCTCGTGCTGGAGCGCACGTGCCAAAAATCCTGTCGCTTCAAGCGTAAACGGCCGGCCGCGGCGGTCTTGGGCGCGGACTTTGACATAATCGGCCCGCTTCACTTCACCAAACAGCCCCGGAAAGCTTAAGCAGCCTTCCGGCCCTGTTTGTTCGCCGCGTGCTTCGAGAATAACCGGATTGATCAGTTCAATGCGGCCATGTTCATCACCGACATCGACGACAGCGATTTGCTTGGCAATGCCGACTTGCGGGGCGGCTAAGCCGACCCCATCGGCTTCCACCATTGTATCATACATATCATTCAACAGCTTAATAAGCTGGCGATCAAACCGTTTTACCGGCTCGCACTCTTTTTCTAAAATGTCCGCTGGATATGTCACAATCGGTAAAATAGCCAATGATATTTCCTCCATTTACATCATCATATATGGATTTGTATCGATCGTAATCGATAAATCGCCTTGCGCAGCATCATGCTGATAGCGATCAATGATTGTCTTTAACGCGCTCGTCATGTTCGCCTCCCGCTTGTATTTTATCATGCATTGGTAGCGATATCTATCATGAAGGCGGGCAATCGGGGAGGCGACAGGACCGAGAATAATCGCTTCCTTCGACAGCTGTGCCCGCAAGTACGCGGCGATTTTTTCCGTAACCGCCGCCGCTTTCGTAATTTCCTGATGCGATACGGTAATTAACGTCAAATAGTAAAACGGCGGATAACCGTACATTTTACGAAGCATCATTTCCCGCTGATAAAAAGCATCGTAGTCGTGTTTGGCGGCAAGGGCGATGCTGTAATGTTCCGGCGTATACGATTGAATCACCACTTCCCCGGGCAGCTCATGACGTCCGGCACGCCCGCTTACTTGCGTCAGAAGCTGGAACGTTTTTTCCGAAGCGCGGAAATCGGGAAGATGGAGCATCGTATCCGCCGCCAGCACACCAACAAGCGTCACGTTTGGAAAATCCAACCCTTTGGCGATCATTTGCGTGCCAAGCAAAATATCGGCCTTTCCTTCTCCGAATTTTGAAAGCAGCTGTTCATGGGCGCCTTTTCGGCTTGTCGTGTCGACATCCATGCGAATGACGCGCGCCTCGGGAAGCAATTTTGTTAATTCTTCTTCCACTTTTTGCGTTCCCGTTCCAAAAAAGCGGATATGTTCGCTGCCGCATGACGGACAGCGGTACATTATCGGTTCTTCATGCCCGCAGTAATGGCATTTCAGCCGCTGCCCGGCACGATGGTAGGTCAGCGAAATGTCGCAATGCGGACAGCGAATGACATGGCCGCAGTCCCGGCACATGACAAACGTCGAATAGCCGCGCCGGTTTAAAAACAAAACAGACTGCTCCCCTTTATGGAGGCGTTCCTTCAGCTTTTCAAACAACATCCGCGAAAACATGGAGCGATTGCCGCTCCGTAATTCTTCGCGCATGTCCACAATATGGACATCCGGCATTCCGTTGTCGCTGATTCGTTTCGGCAACGTCAATAGTTCGTATACCCCTTTTTTCGCACGAGCAAACGTTTCAAGCGAAGGAGTAGCGCTGCCGAGCACGACCGGACAGCCGTGAAGGCGGGCGCGGTAAATTGCCACATCGCGGGCATGATAGCGCGGATTTTCTTCCTGCTTGTAACTTGCTTCATGTTCTTCATCGATAATAATCATGCCTAAGTTTTCAAACGGAGCAAAAATCGCTGAGCGGGCGCCAACGACGAGCCGCACCTCTTTGCGATGAATTTTCCGCCACTCATCATATTTTTCGCCGACAGACAGCCCGCTGTGAAGCACCGCAACTTGCGAGCCGAAACGGCCTTTAAACCGCTCGACCATTTGCGGTGTCAGCGAAATTTCCGGAACGAGAACGATCGCTTCTTTTCCTTGGCGCAATACTTCTTCCATCGCCTGCATATACACTTCCGTTTTCCCGCTTCCCGTCACGCCATACAGCAAAAATACCCTGTGCTCATTGGCGCGCACGCGCTTCACGATCGCAGAAAGCGCCTTTTCCTGCTCGACGGTAAGCGGCAGCGGCTTCGTTTTCGCAAATGTGCGATGTTCATACGGGTCGCGGTACACTTCGATTTCTTTTTCTACAACGAGCCCCTTTTCGACTAACGATTTCACCGAAGCATACGAAGCGGATGTCTGTTCAATCAGCTCTTGCATCGGAACCGCCTCGTTTTTGGAAAGAAGGAACGTTAACACTTGCTTTTGCTTCACCGCCCGCGCCGGCATCGCCTCGATGGCTTGTCTGATTTGTTGCGGCGGCATGGCTAATTGAATATGTTTGACTACTTTTTTTCCCGCCTTCTCTTTGATTTGGTACACAACTTCCAAATATCCTTGCTGAATCGCTTTTTGCACCGTCCGCCATAATTTAGCCTGCTCAACTTCCTTCCATGCGATGGCGGAACGGCCGGCAAACAGCGCCTGTATTTCTTGCGGCAAAAGCGGCCGGTATTCTTCACGAATGAGGTGGATTTCCTTCTCATATTTAGCCTTCATCGCCGCCGGCAGCATCGCCTGGTAAGCGGAAATGGCAAAACAAAGCGTCGTTTCCGTTAAATATTTTCCGAGCTCGAGCAGCTCTTCGTTTAATACCGGAGTCACATCCAAAACAGCCTCGATTGGCTTCAGCCTCTCTACTTCCGATTGTGATTTAATCCCCACCACAAATCCTTGTAAACGCCGCGGACCGAACGGAACGGTGACGCGCATGCCCGGCTTGAGAATATCTTCCCATTGTTCCGGGATTATATAATCAAACGGACGATCGGTTTGTCTGGAAGGAACATCGACGATAACAGACGCTATTTTCATCGAATCGCCTCGATATATTGATGAATTTCTTTTAAAATCTCTTCTGCCACTTGTTTTTTGGACATCAGCGGCAAGGAACGAACGGAGCCGTCGCGTTTAAAAATGGTGACAACATTTGTGTCGCCGGCAAATCCTGCTCCTTCTTGCGTGACATTGTTGGCCACGACCATATCAAGCCGTTTGTTTTCTAATTTTTGCCGGGCATATTCCTCGACATGATCCGTTTCCGCCGCAAATCCGACTAAAATTTGCGACGTTTTTCGTTCACCGAGCGTTTTTAAAATGTCGATCGTTCTCTCCATTTCTACGATATAGTCGCCTGGCTGTTTTTTTATCTTTTTCGCAAACACATGCTTTGGCCGGTAATCGGCCACCGCTGCCGATTTAATGACGATATCAACATCTGGAAACCGTTCCATCACGGCTTCATACATGTCCTGCGCCGACTCAACGCGAATGGTTTTGACATTGGCCGGCGCCTCCAATTCCGTCGGGCCGGAAATAAGCGTCACTTCCGCTCCAAAGCGCGCCGCTGCTTCCGCAATCGCATAGCCCATTTTTCCCGTCGAACGATTGGAAAAAAAGCGGACAGGATCGAGCTTTTCTCTTGTTGGACCGGCTGTAACAAGCACCTTTTTCCCTTTTAAAAGCGGATTGGCAGAGGAAAAGTAGTTCTCGATATTTTTAATGATTTTTTCCGGTTCCTCGAGCCTCCCTTTTCCAACATATCCGCACGCTAAATATCCTTCCGACGGCTCAATAAAGCGATAGCCGAAGCGGTATAGCGTTTCGATATTCGCTTGCACTGCCGGATGTTCATACATATGAACATTCATGGCCGGCGCGATCCATACCGGCGCTTTTGTCGCCAAAAGCGTTGTCGTAATCATGTTGTCAGCAATGCCATTCGCCAGCTTCCCAATCGTGTTGGCCGTCGCCGGGGCAACGAGGACAAGGTCAGCCCAATCTGCTAAATCAATATGGGCAATCACCGCCGGATTTTTTTCCGCAAACGTATCAACGTAAACTTCATTGCGCGATAGCGCCTGAAATGTCAACGGGGTGATAAACTGACAGGCGCCTTCGCTCATTATTACTTTCACATTGGCGCCGCGTTGGGTTAATTGGCTCGTCAACGCGGCCGCTTTGTAAGCAGCAATCCCCCCGGTCACACATAATAAAATGTTTTTTCCATATACCATGTTTGAAACACCTCGATTATACTTTTGTAAAAAAATAACAACCTAACAGCTAGGTTGTTATTTTTCTTCTTCTACTAATTCGATATGATCGGCCGCAATTTCCTCCAACGCTTGCCCGACAAATTTTTTCGATACCGGGTTTTTAATCGTTAATTCGGCATTGTCTTGAAGCTGACGCGCCCGTTTTGCAACAACGGTCACCAGTTTATATTTCGAATCCACTTTTTGCATTAATAAGTCGATGGAAGGATATAACATGCTTTATTCCACCCCCAACATTTTCTTATAACGTTTTGCAACACGTTCCCGCCGGCAATGCTCGGCGATCACGATCGCCTTAATTCGCTCGCAGGCGAGCTCAACTTTATCGTTTTCGACGACATAATCATATGCATCCATCATCTCGAGCTCTTCTTTTGCCGCCTTTAAGCGGTTGCGGACTAGCTCTTCCGACTCGGTCCCGCGCGAAATAATCCGTTTTTCCAGTTCACTTAAGCTCGGTGGGGCGAGAAAAATAAACAAACCTTCCGGAAACACTTTGCGCACTTGCATAGCGCCTTGCACTTCAATTTCCAGAAATACATCTTTTCCTTCTGCGAGCGTCTTTTCTACGTAGTCAATCGGCGTTCCATAATAATTGCCGACGTACTCTGCCCACTCGAGCAGTTTGTTTTCCCGAATCATTTGCTCAAACTCTTCGCGCGTTTTAAAGAAATAGTCGACGCCGTCGACTTCGCCTTCGCGCGGTTTCCGCGTCGTGACAGAGACGGAATAATGCAAATTAATATCCGGCTGGGAAAACAACGCTTTTCGCACCGTTCCTTTGCCGACACCAGATGGTCCTGATAAGACAATCAACAATCCTCTTTCGTTCATAAATGTCTAAAACCCTACCCTTCCTCCGATAAATCGTCGCTTCCATATAAACGATTGGCTACCGTTTCCGGCTGCACCGAAGATAGTATGACATGATCGCTGTCCATAATAATGACAGCGCGCGTTCTCCTTCCATGAGTGGCATCGACTAGCTTTCCATTTTCCCTTGCATCTTGAATAATCCGTTTAATCGGTGCCGAATCAGGGCTGACGATCGTAATAATCCGAGCGGCGGATACCATATTTCCATACCCGATATTAATAAACTTAATTCCCACGAAGCGTCCACCTGCCATAAATATTATTGTTGCCGCAATGAAACCGTTCTAAACGGCTACTCGATATTTTGCACTTGTTCTTTTATTTTTTCGAGCGCGCTTTTCATCTCGACGACTTGCGCGGCGATGCGGCTGTCATTCGCCTTTGCGCCAATCGTGTTTATTTCGCGGTTTAACTCTTGTACTAAAAAGTCAAGCTTCCGACCGATTGACTCGTCTGTTTGCAACGTTGCGGCAACTTGCTGAAGGTGGCTGCGAATCCGCTTCAGTTCCTCATTAATATCCGCTTTTTCCGCAAAAATCGCCACCTCCGTCAAAATGCGTGACTCATCGGCAGGAAGTGGAACAAGCTCATGGATCCGTTTCAACAACCGCTCGCGATAATGTTCAATCACATCCGGCGCCCATTTCTCAATCGCCTGCACCCCTTTTTCAATCTGAGAAAGCTGCGCCTTGATATCAGCAAGGAGCGCCTCGCCTTCCTGCTTACGCATAAGTGCAAGTTGCTCAGCAGCCTCTTTCACTGCGGCAAGCAAAAGCTGCTCCATTTCCTCATTGACGCTCTCTTCTTCCATAATTTCCGTTACGCCTTCAAGCTGAAACAAGTGAGCAAGCGTCACGCGGTCGTGCAGGGCAAATTGCTCATTCGCCCTTTGCAAGTTATGATAATAATCCTCCATTAATTCCCAATCAATATGTAGTTTCCGCTTGACCAAACCATCGCCTTCGATATTAACAAAAACTTCCACCTTTCCTCGTTTGACGTACGGCAAAATGGCTTTTTTTATTTTATCCTCAAAAGCCATCCATTGTCTAGGGATACGGATGGAAATTTCACGAAAGCGATGGTTTACCGACTTCATTTCCACTGTAATGGCAAGCTGTTCATTTTTTTTCGTGCTGCGTCCAAAACCTGTCATGCTATAAACCACATTATCACATCCATTTATGTGAGATGCCAAAAAGAAAAGGTCATAGAGTCACCCTCTATCACCTTGGATATTATACCATATCTCCTTTTTATTTTCTCGCCAAAAACGAACCAGAAAACAAAAATGTCGGAAGCGCTGCTAAACCAATAATGAGCAGCCAATCAAACAGAGCGATCGGCATCGTATGGAAAATTCCTTGCAGCGGCGGGTAGTAAATGACGACGAGCAACAATAATATGGATACAATAACCGCACCGAAGAGATATATATTTCCGAACGGGTTGCGGTCAAAAATGGAGCGCTCGCAGCGGCAGTCAAACACATGAATGAGCTGGGCCATCACTAACGTCGCAAACGCCACCGTCTGCGCATAAACAAGATCGTTTCCGCTTCGTTCGTACGCCGTCATAAATGCCGCCAGCGTCACCATCCCGATGACAAAGCCGCGGCTGATGATTTTCCAGCCAAGTCCGCGCGCGAATACTCCCTCTTTCGGATGGCGAGGCGGACGTTTCATTACGTTTTCTTCCGCGCGGTCAATTCCGAGCGCCATTGCCGGAAGCCCATCGGTCACAAGGTTCACCCATAAAATTTGGATCGGCACAAGCGGAAGCGGGAGAGCCAGCAGCATCGCAAACAACATGACTAAAATCTCACCGACATTTGATGCTAACAAATAGCGGATAAATTTGCGAATGTTTTCGTAAATATTTCTTCCTTCTTGAATCGCTGCTTGAATCGTTGCAAAGTTATCATCCAATAATACGAGCGCGGCTGCCTCTTTCGCCACATCCGTTCCCGACTGCCCCATCGCCACGCCGATGTCGGCCGCTTTAATGGCCGGCGCGTCGTTTACACCGTCTCCCGTCATCGCGACAATATGTCCCCGACGTTGCAATGCTTTCACAATCTTTAATTTATGCTCCGGCGAAACGCGGGCAAATACATAAACATCATCGACCACTTCTTCGAGTTCATCTACCGAAAGCCGCGACAACGTCGGACCGTCCATGACTTTTCCGTTCGGTGTCAGCACTCCGAGCTGCTTTGCGATCGCTTTAGCGGTAAGTACATGATCGCCTGTAATCATCACCGTTTTAATCCCCGCTTCCCTGCATTGCTGTACTGCTTTTTTCACTTCCGGCCGCGGCGGGTCGATCATTCCTTGAATTCCGATAAACACGAGATTTTTCTCCGCCTCTTTTTCTGAAGTGATTCGCTCATGAGCTTGAAGCGGGCGATAAGCGAGCGCAATCGTGCGGAGTGCTTGGCTTGCCATTTGTTGAATAACGTCTTGTATCGTTTTTCTCCACGCCACTGTCATCGTTTGCTCGCGTCCGTTCCACCAAATTTGCTTACTCACTTGCAACAATACGTCTGGAGCTCCTTTTGTCACAATAAATCGTCTTCCTGCTTTATCTTTCACAATAACCGTCATCATTTTCCGCTCGGAATCAAACGGAAATTCTTGTTCCACGATAAATTCGTTTTCGATGCGTTCTTTCGTCAATCCCGCCTTCATCGCAGCGACAAGCAAAGCGCCTTCGGTCGGATCGCCGTCGATGTAGCGCCGTCCCTCTTTTTCTTTCAGCTGTGAACCATTGCAAAGCACGCCAAACATCAGCAGCTGTTGCAATACCGCCTCTTTTTTGATGTCGATTGGACGCCCGTTTTCATAAAATTGCCCCGATGTCTCCAAACCGGCGCCGCTTATCGTCCACGTTTTTCCATTTGCCCAAATATGCGTGACGGTCATCATATTTTCCGTCATCGTTCCCGTTTTGTCGGAACAAATGACAGAAGCACAGCCTAACGTTTCCACCGCTGGAAGCTTGCGGACGATCGCATTTTTCTTGATCATCCGCTGCACGCCAAGCGCAAGCGCAATGGTCACAATCGCCGGCAGCCCTTCCGGAATCGCGGCGACCGCTAACGAAACACCGGCTAAAAACATTTCGTATAAACCGTGTCCTTGAATGACGCCAACCACAACGACAAGAACGGTAAGAAAGAGCGCAACGACAATTAAAATTTTCCCCAGCTGCTCCAGACGGCGCTGCAGCGGAGTCATCACTGTTTCCGCTTCTTGAAGCAGATTCGCGATTTGTCCCATTGCCGTTTTCATTCCCGTTGCAATCACAATGCCAATGCCGCTTCCTCTTGTTACAAGGGTGCCCATGAAAGCCATATTATGCAAATCACCGAGCGCAGCATTTTCATTCATAAGCGGAACCGCCGACTTTGCTGTCGGCACCGACTCGCCTGTCAGCGCTGATTCTTCGATTTCCAGCCCTTTTGCATCAATTAAGCGGACATCGGCGCCGATTCTGTCCCCGCTTGAAAACTTGATAATATCGCCGACAACAAGCTCCCGAGCCGGAATTTTCAACCATTCCCCGTCGCGCAATACCGTTGCCTGCGGTGCCGATAATTGCTTGAGCGCTTCAAGCGATTTCTCGGCGCGCCGCTCCTGGAAAAAGCCTAAAAGTCCATTCATGATGACGATAACGATAATGGCAATGGCATCGACATACTCCCCAAGCAATCCGGAAATGATCGTCGCCGCAAGAAGCACAAGCACCATAAAATCTTTAAACTGATTCAAAAACAATAATAACGCCGACTGTTTTTTGGCTTCTTTTAATTCGTTATATCCAAACCGCTTCAGACGCTTTTTCGCTTCTTCCATCGTTAAGCCCTTCGTAAGATTGGTGTTTGTTTCCTTCGCCACTTCATTTGTCGCAAGCGTATGCCACTGCATCGTCGCTTCTCCTCCCTCTTTGCTTTTCTATGAAAGCTTATTCAGACATGTCCGAAAAAATGATATGATATGTTATTGATGAAGCAACAAAACAAACAGAAAGGTGTTTTTTATGTCATTCGATGGAGTGTTTACCTATGCGGTTGTAAAAGAATTACAGGAAGCGCTCGTGGGAGGACGCATCACGAAAATCCACCAGCCGGCTGTCCATGAATTGGTCCTGCAAATCCGCTCGCACGGGCGAAATTATAAATTGTTGTTGTCCGCGCATCCAAGCTATGCGCGCGTTCATTTGACGAACGAAACGTATGACAATCCGGCGGAACCGCCGATGTTTTGCATGCTGTTGCGCAAACATTTGGAAGGAAGCATCATTGAAGCGATCCGCCAAGTTGATTTTGACCGGATTATCATCATGGAAACAAAAGGACGGAACGAAATTGGCGATATTCATACAAAACAATTAATGATTGAAATCATGGGGCGGCACAGCAACATCATCTTGGTTGACAAAGAAACGAACACGATTATCGACAGCATTAAACATCTCTCTCCTGCCGTCAACCGCTATCGTACCGTGCTTCCCGGCCATGAATATATCGCGCCGCCGTCGCATGGAAAAATCAACCCGCTCGAAGCGACCGAAGAAACGATCATAAAAAAAATCGATTTTCATGCCGGCAAACTAGCGGACCAGCTCGTCGCCACATTTTCCGGCATCTCGCCGCTGTTTGCGAAAGAAGCGGTATTTCGCGCCGGACTCGCGAACCGTGCAACATTGCCAAAAAGTTTTATCGCATTGATGGACGAAGTGCGCGCCCATCGCTTTGCGCCGGCGATGTACACGAATGGCGAAAAAGAATGGTTTTACGTGCTCCCGCTCACCCATCTGCAGGCGGAAGCGAAACCGTTCGCCGCACCAAGCGAACTGTTAGACCGCTTTTACTTCGGCAAAGCCGAGCGCGACCGCGTGAAACAGCAGGCACATGACCTTGAGCGGCTTATTGCAAACGAAAAAGCAAAAAACGAGAAAAAGCTGATCAAGCTTAAGCAAACATTAGAGGAAGCAAAACATGCGGAGCAATATCGGCTTTATGGGGAACTGCTAACCGCTAACCTGTACGCCGTCGAGCGGGGAATGAAAGAAATCGAAGTGATCAACTATTACGACGAAAACAGCGCGACCGTAACGATTCCGCTCGATCCGCAAAAATCGCCGTCGGAAAACGCGCAAAGTTATTTTCAAAAGTACCAAAAAGCGAAAAACTCGCTAAACATCGTCCAAGAACAAATTGAGCGCACGAACGAAGAAATCGCTTATTTCGATACGCTTCTCCAGCAGTTGGAAACCGCCGCTCCGAAAGATGTCGAGGAAATTCGCGAGGAGTTAATCGAACAAGGCTATTTGCGGGCGCGCGCCACCAAACAACCGAAAAAGCAAAAACAGCGGAAAATTGAGCTGGACCGCTACGTCGCGAGCGACGGCACGGAAATTCTGGTTGGGAAAAACAACAAGCAAAACGATTATTTAACGACAAAACTAGCGCATAAAGACGAGATTTGGCTGCACACGAAAGACATCCCCGGCTCGCACGTCGTTATTCGCAGCAAAAATCCGTCCGAGCAAACGATCATCGAAGCTGCCAACCTCGCCGCCTACTTCAGCAAAGCGCGCCAATCGAGCTCCGTTCCTGTCGATTACACGCGCATCCGCTATGTGAAAAAACCGAGCGGAGCCAAACCGGGCTTTGTCATTTACGAAAACCAGCAGACGGTTTACGTGACGCCGGATGAGGATTTGGTGATTCGAATGAAAAAGCAATAGCAACGCGAAATCCCTCCCGCTATAAAGTGCGGGAGGGCATTTTTTATGAACTTCCATTCCAGGAGTAAAGGAACGGAGCGGGATCATGAAAAAAGAGCGCATTCAGCGTGCGCTCTCCCTAACCACATCCATTTTATTTCCCCACTCTTCCGGGTTTTCCCGCCACTTGCGCAACGTTGCCAGATCTTGTCCGGTAACGAAACCTAACGCAACGGCGGTCTCGATCAGCGTGTCATAATCGGTCAACGTATAGATCGAAACGTTTTCTTCCGCAAACGCTTGTTTTGCTTTTTCCAGTCCGTACGTAAAGATAGCGACGACACCAAACACATTGCAGCCCGCTTCTTTTAGGGAGCGAACAGCCTTTAATGAGCTGCCCCCGGTAGAAATCAAATCTTCGACAACCACAACCTTTTGTCCTTTTTCCACTTTTCCTTCAATCTGCTTTCCTTTTCCGTGGCCTTTGGCTTGGCTGCGCACGTAGCACATTGGCAAGTTAAGACGCTCGCTCACCCAAGCAGCATGCGGAATTCCTGCCGTTGCCGTTCCGGCGATCACTTCGGCATCTGGAAAATGGGTGTGAATGAGTGCAGCGAGCCCGTCAGCAATTGCGCTTCGTACGTGCGGATACGCGAGTGTCAGCCGGTTGTCACAGTAAATCGGTGATTTCAACCCAGACGACCAGGTGAACGGTTCATTTGGCTCTAGCGATACCGCACCGATTTCGAGTAAATGTGTGGCGATTTCTTTTTTCATTCCTTCTCTTCTCCCTTCCACTCCTGTTGCAAACGCTTGTAAGCCGCAACTGAATTTTCTGCGCGGGTAATGCTTCGGCCAACCACGATAAAGCTTGCGCCAAGCTTTCTTGCTTCATATGGGGTGACGACGCGGACTTGGTCATTTTTCTCGTCATCGGCAAAACGAATCCCTGGGGTAACGGTCAAAAAGGCTTCTCCGCAATGCTTGCGAATAAGCGGCACTTCTTTTGCCGAGCAGACGACGCCGTCAAGGCCGCTTTTTTTCGCCAGCGACGCATAATGGAGCACCGTTTCTTCCAACGGCCGGTCGATCCAAAGTTCGTTATGCAGCATTTGCTCGCTTGTGCTTGTCAGCTGCGTGACCGCAATGCAATATGGACGGCGCGCTCCGTTTGGCGTTCCCGCTTCCAGTCCCTCCAGCGCCGCTTCCATCATTCGCGTTCCGCCGGCGGCATGGACGTTGACTAAATCAACCCCTAAGCGGGCTAGTCCTTGCATGGCGCGCTTGACCGTATTCGGAATGTCATGCAGCTTTAAATCAAGGAAAATGCGGTGTCCTTGCTCTTTTAAGTAATGGATGATCGCAGGACCTTCTTGATAGTATAATTCCATGCCGACCTTTAGAAATAACGATTTATTCGGAAACGATTGTAAAAACGTTTTTGCCTCCTCTAATGTCGGAAAATCAAGCGCCACAATAAACGGATCGTTCACCTTTTTTCCAGCTCCTTCCTGTGCATTCGGAAATATGGCCGATTCCCAGCTCATCCAGCAAAGTCGGCAGCTTATCGATGATGTTCGGGCAAACGAACGGATCGATAAAATTGGCCGTTCCGACCGCGACGGCGCTGGCGCCGGCATAGAAAAATTCAATGACATCTTCGGCCGATTGAATGCCGCCCATGCCGATAATCGGGATCGAAACAGCTTGGCTGACTTCGTAAATCATGCGAATTGCAATCGGCTTAATCGCTGGTCCCGATAAACCTCCGGTTCGGTTCGCTAAAATCGGCTTGGCGGTTTTCACATCGATGCGCATGCCAAGAAGCGTATTAATCATCGTCAACCCATCCGCGCCCGCCGCTTCGATCGCTTTCGCCATCTCGACAATGTTGGCGACGTTTGGCGAGAGCTTGACATAGACAGGTACTTCGGACACTTCTTTGACAAGCATCGTGAGTTCAGCAGCAATTTCCGGAACGGTGCCAAACGCAATCCCGCCTTTTTTAACATTCGGGCAGGAAATATTGAGCTCGAGCGCGCAAACGTTTGGCGCTTTGGAAATATGTTTGGCAACCTCTACATATTCCTCCATCGTCGAGCCGGCAATGTTCGCAATAATCGGCACGTCAAACTGCTCAAGCCACGGCAGCTCTTCTTCCATTACTTTTTCCAAGCCGGGGTTTTGCAGGCCGATCGCATTCAACATCCCGCTTGGCGTCTCCGCTACCCTTGGCGTTGGGTTGCCAAAGCGAGGTTTTTTTGTTGTCGCTTTGATCATAATCGCGCCAAGCTTGCTTAAATCATAAAATTGTGCGTATTCGCGGCCAAATCCGAAACAGCCTGACGCTGGCATCACCGGATTTTTCAGTGAAAGCCCCGGCAGTTCAACCGCCAAACGGTTCATAATACCACCTCCCCAGCTTTAAATACAGGACCGTCGCTGCATACTTTTTTATACGCCGTTTCACTGTCAGGGACGCGGCAGACGCAGGCAAAACACGCACCAATGCCGCATCCCATCCGCTCTTCCAGCGAAAGATATACTTCTTTGTGCGGAAACGCTTGTTCAAGCGCCTTTAACATCGGTTTTGGCCCGCACGCGTACAGCACGTCAAATGAAATGCCTCGCTGATCGATCACATCGGTGACAAACCCTTTCATTCCGTACGAACCATCCACCGTCGCCACATATGTTTCGCCAAACATAGAAAATTCCTGTTCGTAAAAGACGGCGTCTTTTGTTTGGAATCCGAGCACATTCGTGACGATAACTCCTTTTTCGACAAGCTGTTTCGCTAATTCGTAAAGCGGAGGGACGCCGATGCCCCCGCCGACAAGGAGCGCACGCTGTCCTTTCTCTACAGCGTCAAGCGGAAATCCGTTTCCCAGCGGACCGAGCACATCGACTGTTTCCCCCGGCCGTTTTTCCGAAAGCAAGGTGGTGCCAATTCCTACTTTCCGGTAAATGAGTGTACATTCGCTCGCGTCTTGATCGATGCGGCAAAGGCTAAGCGGGCGGCGCAACAGCGGGGCCGTCTGCGAAGTTACTTTCACATGGACAAATTGGCCTGGTGCATTCATTTCCTCGACTAAATGGCCGCTTAACGTTATCTCGTAAATGTTTTTCGCAATCTGTTCGTGACGGACAACCGTCATGTGTTCACGTTTCATCACGCATGCACCAGCCCTTGCGTCATCGCCGTTGTCGAAAATGTCATCGATTCGATGACTTGCAGCATCGCCCGCGCCGTATCGAGCGAAGTTAAACATGGAATGCCGTTTTCGACCGCTTCGCGGCGGATGCGGAAGCCGTCGCTTTCCGGCTGCTTTCCTTTCGTCAGCGTGTTGATGACGACTTGCGCTTTCCCTTGGCGAATGACATCTAAAATGTTTGGTGATGCCAAATGGATTTTATTGACGACGGTTACCGGAATGTCCGCCGCTTTTAACGCTTCTGCCGTGCCGTTTGTCGCCAGCAGCTGATAGCCAATTTGATGGAAACGTCTTGCAAGTTCCACCGCTTCTTCTTTATCTTTATCTGCAACAGTCAATAAGACAGCACCGTATGGACGAATATGGATTCCCGAAGCGACTAGCCCTTTATATAACGCTTTTTCAAAGGTGACGTCTTTGCCGATCACTTCGCCGGTTGATTTCATTTCCGGGCCGAGCGAAATATCAACGTTGCGCAGTTTGGCAAACGAGAAAACCGGCGCTTTCACGTATACGCCTTCGCTTTCTTGTTTCAAGCCCGTTTCATAGCCAAGTTCCGCGAGCTTCGCTCCTAAAATGACTTTCGTGGCGATGTTGGCCATCGGCACGCCGGTAATTTTGCTTAAAAACGGCACCGTGCGGCTTGAACGCGGATTGACTTCAAGAACATATACCTCTCCTTGGTACATGACAAACTGAATGTTTAACAGTCCGACAATGCGCAGTCCCCGTGCCAATTTGATCGTGTAATCGACGATTTTTTGCTTGATGTCTTTCATTAGCGTTTGCGGTGGATAAACGGCAATCGAGTCGCCCGAGTGAACGCCGGCCCGTTCGATATGTTCCATAATTCCCGGGACCAACACCGTTTCTCCGTCAGAAATCGCGTCCACTTCGATTTCTTTTCCGATTAAGTAGCGGTCGATGAGCACCGGGTGTTGCGGGTTGACCCTGACGGCGTTCTCCATGTAATGCAATAGTTCCTCTTCTTGATAGACGATTTCCATTGCGCGGCCGCCAAGCACGTACGATGGACGGACGAGCACCGGATAGCCGATTTCTTCAGCAATCCGCACCGCCTCTTCAACGGAAAAGGCCGTTTTCCCTTCCGGCTTTGGAATCCCTAGCTCTGATAACGTTTGTTCAAATTTGTCACGGTCTTCGGCACGGTCTAAATCCTCCAGCGACGTTCCTAAAATGCGGACGCCGCGCGCCGCTAATTCCGCCGCTAGGTTGATCGCCGTCTGGCCGCCGAATTGAACGATGACTCCAACTGGCTTTTCTAGGTCAATGACATGCATGACATCTTCAATCGTAAGCGGCTCAAAATACAACTTGTCGGAGGTGCTGAAATCTGTCGACACCGTTTCCGGGTTGTTGTTAATAATAATCGCTTCATAGCCCGCTTCTTTAATCGCCCAGACGGAATGAACGGTTGCATAATCGAATTCAATGCCTTGTCCGATGCGAATCGGTCCAGAGCCCAGCACCACGACGCTTTCGCGGGTGGTGACGATCGATTCGTTTTCATCTTCGTATGTGCTATAGTAATACGGTGTTTCTGATTCAAATTCCGCCGCGCACGTATCCACCATTTTATATACAGGAAGGATTCCTGCTTGTTTGCGCATCTCATACACGCCGCGCTCGCTGATGTTCCAAAGCTTGGCGATGGCTACATCGGAAAAGCCCATTTCTTTTGCTTTCCGCAGCACTTCGACATCGCCTGCATGGTCACGGACGACCGTTTCGTAACGGACGATGTTGTCGATTTTTGTTAAGAAAAAGCGGTCGATTTGGCTCCATTCGTGAATTTGCCCGACAGTAAAGCCGCGGCGCAGCGCTTCGGCGATATAGAAGAGACGTTCGTCTCCCGCTTTGCGAATCCGCTTTTCCATTACTTCATCCGGGATGTTTTCCGCATCCTTGAGTTCAAGATGGTAAACGCCCGTTTCTAAAGAACGCACCGCTTTTAACAGCGATTCCTCAAACGTCCGTCCGATCGCCATTACTTCGCCTGTCGCTTTCATTTGCGTGCCAAGATGACGATTCGCCGATTCAAATTTATCGAACGGAAAGCGTGGAATTTTCGTCACGACATAATCGAGCGCCGGTTCAAAGCAAGCGTACGTTTTACCCGTAACCGGGTTGATAATTTCATCTAACGTTAAGCCGACGGCAATTTTGGCAGCGAGCTTGGCAATCGGGTAGCCGGTCGCTTTCGATGCGAGCGCCGATGAACGGCTGACGCGCGGATTCACTTCAATGACGTAATAATGGAAGCTATGCGGGTCCAGTGCCAGCTGCACGTTGCAGCCTCCTTCGATGCCAAGGGCGCGAATAATGCGGAGCGATGCGTTGCGCAGCAATTGATATTCGCGGTCGCTTAACGTCTGGCTTGGGGCGACGACAATCGAATCGCCCGTATGGATGCCGACCGGATCGATATTTTCCATGTTGCAGACGACGATCGCGTTATCGTTTGCGTCGCGCATCACTTCATACTCGATTTCTTTATAGCCGGCGATGCTTTTTTCTAACAAACATTGATGCACCGGGCTTAGTTTTAATCCAGTCGAAACGATATCGATCAATTCTTCCTCATTCGCGCAGATGCCGCCGCCGGTGCCGCCGAGCGTAAACGCCGGGCGGACAATGACGGGATAGCCAACTTTTTCAACAAAAGCGTACGCTTCTTCTAAACTATGAATAATTTCGCTTTCTGGAACCGGTTCGCCGAGTTTGTTCATAAGCGCGCGGAATTGTTCGCGGTCTTCCGCTTTTTCAATCGCATCGAGTTTTGTTCCCAATATTTCGACACCGCATTCTGCAAGCACTCCCGCTTTGGCAAGCTCGACTGCTAAGTTCAATCCCGTCTGTCCGCCAAGCGTCGGCAAAATCGCGTCCGGGCGTTCTTTGCGAATAATGCGGGATACAAACTCAAACGTAAGCGGCTCCATATACACTTTGTCGGCAATTTCCGTATCGGTCATGATTGTGGCCGGATTGGAATTGACTAAAATGACTTTATACCCTTCTTCCTTTAGCGCAAGGCACGCCTGCGTTCCCGCATAATCAAACTCCGCTGCCTGGCCGATGACAATCGGTCCGGAACCGATCACTAAAATCGTTTTAATGTCTTGGCGTTTAGGCATGGACGATTTCCCCTTTCTTTTTAAACTCGCGAATCATCACGATAAACTCATCAAATAACGAATTGGAGTCCTCAGGACCAGGTGATGCTTCCGGATGATACTGCACCGTAAACGCCGGATAATCAAGATGGCGCAATCCTTCAATCGTGCCGTCGTTTAAAGCGATGTGCGTTACTTCTAATCTTGTGTGCGGCAATGATTCTTTTTTTACGGTATAGCCGTGGTTTTGCGAAGTGATCGCCACTTTTCCCGTCGCCAAATGCTTCACTGGATGGTTCGAACCGCGATGGCCGAATTTCATTTTTTCCGTGTCGGCTCCGCAGGCGAGCGCGAACAGCTGATGGCCGAGGCAGATGCCGAAAATCGGCACTTTTCCAAGAATTCCTCGAATCATTTCAATCGCTTCCGGCACATCTTTTGGATCGCCAGGACCGTTTGAGAGCATCACCCCATCTGGATGCAAACAAAGGACTTGTTCCGCGGTTGCGTTGTATGGCAGGACGATGACGTCGCAATTCCGTTTGTTCAGCTCGCGCAAAATGCCGTGTTTCATGCCGAAGTCAACGAGAACGACGCGGTAGCCCCGTCCTGGGCTCGGATACGCGCTTTTCGTTGAGACGCGTTTGACCTGGTCGCGCGGCAGTGCCGTTGTTTTCAAGTATTCGACAATCTCTTGCACGCTGACATCCAAGTCGCAAATCATCCCTTTCAACGTCCCGTACTGGCGGATGATGCGCGTCAATTTACGCGTATCAATCCCTGCTAAACCAGGAATCTTTTTTTCTTTTAAATATTCGTCAAGCGTCATCTCGTTGCGCCAGTTCGACGGCACATTACATACTTCCTTGACGATCAGCCCGTGAATATGCGGTTCAATCGATTCAAAATCATCGCGGTTAATGCCGTAGTTGCCGATGAGCGGATAAGTCATCGTCACGATTTGCCCGCAATACGAAGGATCGGTTAAAATTTCCTGATACCCGGTCATTCCCGTATTAAACACTACTTCGCCGATCGTTTTTTCCGTACTGCCGAACGCCTCCCCGATAAAGAACGAACCGTCTTCCAATACAAGCTGTCGTTTCATTTACTCTCTCCCTTTCCGCCAAACTAGTTTTCCGCCGACAAACGTCATCACCGGCCAGCCTTTGCACGTCCAGCCGGCAAACGGCGTATTTTTTCCTTTCGATGCAAACGTTTGTGGATCAATCGTTTCTTCGGCCTCTAAATCGATTACTGTAATATCCGCCCGCTCGCCGACCGCAAGTTTTCCAAGCGGCAGGCCGAAACATCCAGCCGGCTTCACCGTCAGCAAATCGATGAGCTGTTTTAGCGTCAACATATTCGTTTCGACCAAATGGGTGTAAAGAAGCGGAAACGCTGTTTCCAAGCCGACAATGCCAAATGGGGCAGCGTTGATTCCTTTTTGTTTTTCCGCTTCCGTATGCGGTGCGTGGTCGGTGGCGATAAAATCGATCGTTCCATCAAGCAATCCCTCGATTAACGCCGCGCGGTCTTCTTTGCTGCGCAGCGGCGGATTCATCTTATAATTTGCGTCAGGACCTGGAATATCTTCATCGCATAAAAGAAGATGGTGCGGCGTTACTTCCGCGGTGACGCGAATGCCCGCCCGCTTCGCATCGCGGACGATGCGCACCGATTCTTTTGTGCTGATGTGGCACACATGGTAGTGACAGCCTGTTGCTTCCGCCAACAGCACATCGCGCGCGATATGTACCGACTCGCACACGGACGGAATGCCGTTAAGTTTGTAGCGGCGCGCGAATTCGCCATCATGAACAATCCCGTGATTGATTAACGTATTATCTTCGCAATGGGCGACAATCGCCATATCGAGCATAGCGGCGCGCTTCATCGCTTCATACATCATGCCGGCCGACTGCACGCCGACGCCGTCGTCGGTAAAGGCGAACGCACCTGCTTCTTTTAATGCGGCGAAATCAGTCAGTTCTTCACCTTGCTGACGCACAGTAATCGCAGCATATGGAAGCACATTGACATAAGCCGTTTCACGGATCCGTTCGCAAAGCCATTCCATTTGTTCTTTCGTATCGGGCACCGGATTGGTGTTTGGCATTGCCGCCACCGTCGTAAAACCGCCTTTCGCCGCCGCCAGCGTTCCGGTTGCAATCGTTTCTTTCGCTTCGCCGCCTGGTTCGCGCAAATGAACATGCAAATCGATCAATCCTGCAGAAATGAGCTTGCCTTGTACATCGATGACTTCATCCGTTGCTTCGCTCTGTATCTCACGGCCCATCGCGGCAATGACGCCGTTTTCGATTTTCAGCTCGATCCGCTCGAGTACACCATCGTTATTGAACAACATGCCATTTTTTAATATAATCGCCATTTTTCATTCTCCCTTCTATTGCTCGTTTTAGCACCGCCATCCGTACATAAACGCCGTTTTCCATTTGCTTAAAAATGCGGGAACGTTCCGATTCCACAAGACTGCTTTCGATTTCAACATCGCGATTGACCGGCGCGGGGTGGAGAATCACGCTCGTACGTTTCATGCGTTTAGCCCGCTCTACCGTCAGTCCGTACCGTTTGTGATACTGTTCTTTCGTCAGCCCCATTTTTTCCGCGTGACGTTCATGCTGAATGCGCAGCAGCATGACAACATCCGCCGCTTCCACCGCCTTATCGATATCGACGTACATTCCGTATGGATTTGCCTCGTCTTTCCATGCTTCTGGGCTTGAAAACAGCACTTTTGCCCCCAATCTTGTCAGCACTTCTGCGTTCGAGCGGGCGACGCGGCTGTGGCGGATATCACCAATAATGGCCACCGTTAACCCGGAAAACGTGCCAAACTCTTGCCGTATAGTAAGCAAATCTAAGAGCGATTGCGTCGGATGATGCCCGCAGCCGTCCCCGGCGTTAATGATTGGGATGCGAATTGAATGGCGGAGAGATTCGAAATACGCGTCTTCCCAATGGCGAATGACAACGGCGTTCACTCCGATGGACTCAAGCGTGCGAATCGTGTCGTACAGCGTTTCCCCTTTTTGCACGCTCGACATATCCGCATCAAACGGGATGACGTGAAGCCCTAGTTTCCGCTCCGCCATTTCAAAGCTGCATTTTGTCCGTGTGCTTGGTTCGAAAAACAAGTTGGCGACAAACATTGGTTCAGATGGACGCCAAAAATAGCCGTTTCTAAATTGCTCCGCATCCTCTAATAATCGCGTAATTTCCGTGACGGACAGTTCGGATAATGTAAACAAATGCGTCATGGTTTTCGCTCCTTTGCTTGATTTTTCATAAAAAAACACCCTGCCTAGAGACAGGGTGTTACACCGTTCGCAAAAAGGGCTCAGAAAACAGCCGTCGGCTTTCCAAACAACGGCCTACCCTTTTTCCTTTTCGTCGTAACACCCTTTTAAGTCTCTCTGGACTTAATTAAAAGGTGTCATTATGCAACATGATCATTGTTTTTCTCCGTTTCCACTTCAAACATGTTTTCTTGTGCTTCCGGGCGTCCTGGCAAAATAAGGTTTAAGATGACACCGCAAATCGCCGCCAGCGCCATTCCTTGAATTTGAAACCCATCAGTTATTTTTAAGACGGCTCCGCCGATTCCAATGACCAAGATAACAGAAGAGATGACTAAGTTGCGTTTATCCCCGAAATCGATGCGGCTATCGACAAGCATGCGCAAACCGGAGGAGGCGATAATTCCGAACAACAAGATCGACACGCCGCCCATGACCGGAGTCGGGATTGAACTGATCAGCGCAGTGACTTTGCCGACAAAGCCGAAGATAATTGCAATCACCGCCGCTCCGGCGAGCACGTAGACGCTGTATACGCGCGTGATCGCCAGCACTCCGATGTTTTCGCCGTACGTTGTTTTCGGCGGACCGCCGAGCAGCGCGGAAATCATCGTCGCCGTTCCGTCTCCTAAAATCGAGCGATGCAATCCCGGTTTTTGAATAAGATCGCGCCCGACGACTTTACTTAAGACAAGCTGGTGTCCGATATGTTCCGATAGCGTCACGACCGCCACCGGCACCATCAGCATGACAATATCCCATGTGATGTGAACTGGATAATCGATAAATGGCAGGAGGAAATCCGGCATTTCAAACCATTTTGCTTGCGCGACTTTCGCCAAGTCGACCACCCCGACGATAAGGGCATATATATAGCCAACGATAATTCCGACTAATACCGGAACTAGGCTGAGCATGCCGCGCAAAAACACGGAGCAGACGATCGTTGCCGCCAGCGTGACAAGCGCGACCGAAAAGTAAGTGAAGCTGTATTTGCCGTCAGGATTGTTCATTGCCATGCCCACTGCCGTGTTGGCCAGCCCGAGGCCGATCACGATGATCACCGGCCCGACGACAATCGGCGGCAACAGCTTCATAATCCAACGGTAGCCTGCTTTTTTAATGATGAGCGCAACGATGCCGTACACGAGTCCGGCTAGAAAGCTGCCGATCATTGCTTCTCCCGCTCCGCCTGCCGTTTTCGCCGCGATAATCGGCGCGATAAAGGCGAAGGAAGAGCCGAGATACGCAGGGACTTGCCATTTCGTAATGATCAGGAAGGCAAGTGTCCCAAGCCCGCTCGTAATAAGGGCGATCGACGGGCTTAAGCCGACTAAATAAGGCACTAAAATCGTCGCCCCAAACATCGCGAATAAATGCTGCAAACTAAGCGTAAGCCATTGCATGGCCGATGGCCGATCTTGAATATCCAATACCGGTTTGTTCATCATTTGCAAACTCCTTTCTCGTTTTGCATAAAAAACCCTCTTTGCCCTTGAGGGTGCAAAGAGGGTACAGAGATAGTCTTCGCCTATTCTGTCCCTTTTGCAGCCTCGCGGGACTGCGCTTAAAAGGGATGACATTTATTTTTCATGAATGCTCACTTGGTCCAACTCATCAACTTCCGTTAGCTCAACGACAATCAGTTCCGAACTCGAAGTCGGCACGTTTTTGCCGACGAAATCAGCGCGAATCGGCAGTTCACGATGGCCGCGGTCCACCAACACCGCAAGCTGAATTCGTGCAGGACGTCCGAGGTCCATCACCGCATCCATCGCCGCGCGCACCGTTCGTCCTGTAAACAGCACATCATCGACTAAGATAACTTTTTTATCGGTCACCTCAAACGGTACATTCGTTCCTTTCACCAGCGGCTCGTGATCCGCTGTTTTGACCGTTAAATCATCGCGATACAAGGTGATATCCAATTCGCCGACTGGAATGGAGCTGCCCTCAATTTGCTCAATCCGTTCTGCCAGCCGTCTCGCTAAATAGATGCCGCGCGTTTTAATGCCGATCAGCACACAATCGTCAATCCCTTTGTTGCGTTCGATAATTTCATGAGCAATGCGCGTCAGTGCGCGGCGGATCGCCTGTTCATCCATCACGACAGCCTTTTGCACGTCGATTCACCTCCACAAAAAAATCCTCCCGCCTGAGAAGCGAGAGGAACCGTTCGTACACGCATAACAAGGACATGCCACGATTTTTATTTCCTTCATCCGACCCCTTCTCAGCCTCACAGGACTGAATTTAAAGGTTCTTATTCACCTGAGTTCATTGTATGTGTTCGCGCTGAAGTTGTCAATCATTTTTTCGCAGCCATTGTAAAATTGCTTCAAATTCGGGTGGAAGCGGCGCCTCAAATTCCAAATATTCACCAGTGCGCGGATGAGTAAATCCGAGCACGCCGGCATGCAGCGCCTGCCCGTCGATCGGCAGCGTCTTTTTCGGTCCGTATTGCGGGTCGCCAGCAAGCGGATAGCCGATATATTTCATATGGACGCGAATTTGGTGCGTTCTGCCTGTTTCCAGCTGGCATTCGATAAACGTATAGTGTCGAAAGCGTTCGAGCACACGAAAATGAGTGACTGCTTCTTTTCCGTTTTCTTCGGTGACCGTCATTTTTTTACGGTCCCGTTTATCGCGGCCGATCGGCGCGTCGATCGTACCATAGTCGTGCGGAATGACGCCATGGACAATCGCCTTATATTTGCGCGTCACTGTTTTTTTCACGAGCTGGTCAACAAGCGACTGATGCGCAACGTCATTTTTCGCCACCATCAACAAACCGGATGTATCTTTATCAATACGATGGACAATGCCTGGGCGAAGCACGCCGTTAATGCCGGACAAATCGGTGCAATGGGCAAGCAAAGCATTGACGAGCGTGCCGCGCATATGCCCGGGAGCCGGATGGACGACCATGCCGCGCGGTTTATTCACCACCAGCACATCCGCGTCCTCATAATAAATATCAAGCGGAATCGGTTCCGGCTCGACATGAAGCGGCTCCGGCTCCGGCAGACGGATGACGACCACATCCCCTGCTTCGCATTTATAATTGGCTTTCACAGACCGATCATTGACGGTGACAAGCCCGTTTTTGATCCACTGCTGTACTTTCGAACGCGACCATTCTTCATTTAACGCGGCAATGACCTTGTCAATGCGTTCGTTGTCGTATTCTTCGTCAATGTGAAACTGTACGACTTCCATTTACTGATTCTCCTTTTCTGATGTCGCAAAGAAAAACATTTTGATAAAAAGAAGAGCAACGCCAATCGTCAGCGCTGAATCGGCAATATTAAATACGGGAAAGCTATATGTACCAATATACGCATGGATAAAATCGACCACTTCCTTGCGGAAAAGACGGTCAATAAAATTGCCGATCGCCCCGCCGAGCATCAAGCCAAGGGCAACGCCAAACAATCTTTCTCCGCGCGGCAAGCGTTGGATATACACAATGAGTCCGATGACAACAATAACGGTGATCAAATAAAACAGCCAAAACTGTCCTTGCAAAATTCCCCACGCTGCGCCTCGGTTGCGATGGGACGTAATGTAAAGCACGTTCGGAATAATGGGGATGCTTTCCCCAAGCCTCATATACTTTACTACAAGCCATTTTGTCCATTGATCGATGGCGACGACTGCCAGTGCAATGATATAGTATATCACCATATTACCTGGTTACTAAAA
>NZ_BAWO01000004.1 GCF_000632715.1 Parageobacillus caldoxylosilyticus NBRC 107762
AGTAACCAAGTATACACCCTCCTTTATTGGGAAACGACAAACGTTTTCTTGAACGCTTCGATCGCTTTGTTGAAATCTTCTTCGTTTGGAAGATCTTTTGTTGTACGAATATGTTCAAGCAAGTGCTGGCCGTTTTGGTCGAGCCATAAGAAGAATTCTTTTTCAAAGCGGCGAATATCTTCGACTGGAATGTCGTCTAAGAAACCGCGAGTAAGCGCGTAAATAATCGCTACTTGTTTTTCTACCGGAATCGGTGCATGCAAGTCTTGTTTTAACACTTCTACCGTACGAGCACCGCGAGCGAGCTTCGCTTGTGTCGCTTTATCAAGGTCTGAACCAAACTGTGCGAACGCTTCAAGTTCACGATACGCCGCTAAGTCCAAACGAAGCGTACCCGATACTTTTTTCATCGCTTTAATTTGTGCCGCACCACCGACGCGGGAGACGGAAAGACCAGCGTTAATCGCCGGGCGAACGCCGGAGAAGAACAGGTCTGATTGCAAGAAGATTTGTCCGTCGGTAATGGAGATGACGTTCGTTGGAATGTAGGCGGAAATGTCGCCCGCTTGTGTTTCGACGAACGGAAGCGCTGTTAACGAACCGCCGCCTTTGGCATCGCTTAATTTTGCCGCACGCTCTAACAGACGGGAGTGCAAGTAGAAAATATCCCCTGGATATGCTTCACGGCCTGGCGGACGGCGAAGCAAGAGCGACAATTCACGGTAAGCTGCCGCTTGTTTCGACAAGTCGTCGTAAACAACAAGCACGTGCTGGCCTTTATACATGAAATATTCGCCCATCGCCACACCCGCATATGGCGCAAGGAATAACAACGGAGCTGGTTGTGATGCAGATGCCGTTACAACGATCGTATAATCTAGCGCACCGTGTTTCCGCAACGTTTCAACAACCGTACGGACCGTTGATTCTTTTTGCCCGATTGCGACGTAAATACAAATCATATTTTGGTCTTTTTGGTTGATAATCGTGTCGATCGCAACCGATGTTTTCCCCGTTTGGCGGTCCCCGATGATTAACTCACGTTGACCACGGCCGATCGGCACCAATGCGTCAATCGCTTTAATCCCTGTTTGCAGCGGTTCATGAACCGATCTCCGGTCCATAACACCTGGTGCTGGGCTTTCGATCGGACGAGTTTCTGTCGTTTCGATTGGGCCTAAACCGTCGACTGGTTGTCCTAGAGGGTTGACAACACGGCCGATTAACGCTTCCCCGACAGGCACTTCCATAATCCGGCCTGTACGGCGCACTTCATCGCCTTCTTTAATCCCTGTATATGGACCTAAAATAACGATACCGACGTTATTTTCCTCCAAGTTTAACGCCATTCCCATCACGCCGTTGGCAAACTCAACAAGCTCCCCGGCCATGACATTGTCCAGTCCATGGGCGCGCGCAATTCCGTCACCAATTTGAATAACGGTGCCGACATCGCTTACTTGGATTTCAGACTGGTAGTTTTCAATTTGCTGCTTAATGAGCGCGCTGATTTCTTCCGCTCTGATGCTCATGCCTTTCACCCCTATCTTCAAATCTTTAGCCAATAAGCTGTCGTTGAATCCGTTCTAATTGTCCGCTGATGCTGCCATCGTAAATGCGGTTGCCGATGCGCAGCTTCACGCCGCCGATTAAGCTTGGATCGACAATATTTTCAATATGAAGCGTCGTTTTGCCGATTTTTTTCGCAAACACTTCGGAAAGCGCACGTTTTTCCTCTTCCGTTAACGGGCGCGCCGAATATGCAGTTGCCTCAGCAACGCCGCGGGCTTCATTCACCAACTCAATAAACTGCTCCGCCAGCTCTGGAACGATGTCGATGCGGTGGCGTTCCAAAAGCAGCAGCAATGTATTTCTTAACGGGGTTGAAACCGCCGCAAATGTTTCTTGAAGAAGCGCCTTTTTCTTTTCCAAAGATAGCTTCGGATACGTCAATAACGAAAAAAATTGCTCATTTTCCGCCAACGCTTGGCGCACGGCGCGAATTTCCTCTTCTAACTGGTCCAAAAGCTGCTTTTCGAGCGCAATTTGAAAAAGAGCTAACGCATACCGCTTTGCTATAATTTCTTTGTTCATCGACCTTCTCCTACCTCTTGAATGTACTCGCTAATCAGCTTCGCTTGGTCTTTTTCCGTTAACTCTTTTTCAATCACTTTCGAGGCGATTAATACGGACAAGGAAGCGACTTGCTCACGCAGCGCAGCCATTGCTTGCTCTTTTTCGCGTTCGATTTCTTTTTTCGCCGCTTCTTTTAACCGTTCTGCTTCCATACGGGCAGAAGCGATAATTTGCTCTTTTTGCTCTTCCGCCAGCTTGCGTGCATTTTCGATCAACTCTTGCGCTTCTTGGCGCGATTGTTTCATTAGCTCACGCTGCTCCTGAAGCAGTTTTTCCGCTTCTTGGCGATGCTTTTCCGCCTGGTCAATTTCATTGGCAATGTGCTCTTCACGCTGTTTCATAATATTCATTAACGGCTGCCAAGCGAATTTGCGCAGCAAAGCTAATAAAATAATAAACATGAGCAGCTGATAAATAATGTCGCCGCTGTTGATGCCTGTATGATGCGCGGCTTCGCCCAGCGCCAATAGTTTTGCATTGAATAACACCGCGTTTCACTCCTTTCGATAGCTATGCGCAACTACCCTCTAAAGCCGGGGGATTCTGACGCACGAAAGCGTTTTTTCTGCACCTATGTGCAGGCACTTACTCTTGTTCCGTTAAGTATCCTGGGCAAACACCTCACCGGTGTTTACGGTTCAAAGCCGTTTCCTGCTTCACCCAATGACTGAAACCATCGTGGCTATATACTTTTGTAGCGACAAACGTTTCCATGTTGAAAATACACACATAAAGGAATGGCGAAGGTGATCGTCGACACGAACTTCGCCATCATCAAAAAAGTATTTCGTTATCTGTTCATGACGATGAAGGAAATAACGACACCAATGATCGGCAGCGCCTCAACTAACGCAACCCCGATAAACATCGTCGTTTGCAACACAGGACGCAATTCTGGTTGACGTGCAATCCCTTCTACTGTACGACCTACGATTAAACCGTTACCGATACCAGCACCAAGTGCCGCTAAACCTACTGCAATCGCAGCTGCAATTAAATTCATAGTAAATATCCTCCTTTGTCCTTATTCGTTTTGTATAGTGAAGTTTTTATCATTAATGGTCTTGGCTGACTTTATGGGCCATATAAACCATTGTTAACATCGTGAAAATGAATGCTTGGATACAGCCGACGAAAATACTGAATGCTTGCCACGCCATCATCGGAATCGCGCCGCCAATAGCGCCAAGCACTCCATGGTTTGTCCCAAGCCCTGCTAGCAATCCTAGCAAAATTTCACCAGCGAAAATGTTGCCGTAAAGACGCAAACCCAGCGTCAACGTATTGGCAAATTCCTCAACGATTTTCAATGGGAACAAGAAAGCCATTGGCCGCGTGTAATCGCGCATATATTCAGATACGCCCTTCATTTTCACGCCGTAGTAATGGGTAAGCCCCACAATCATCACGGCGAGCGTGAGCGTAATCGTGGCATCCGCTGTCGGCGACTTCCACCAAAGTTCATCGCCTACGCGCACGGAAAACGGCAAGCCGAGCATGTTAGCGACAAAGATGTACATGATGAGCGTAACGCCCAGCGTTAAAAAACGGCCTCCCGTTTGCCAATCCATCGTGCTATTGATGATTCCTTTAACGAAATCAAACACCCATTCGATGAAATTTTGCATCCCTGTCGGGCGCAACTGCAGAGAACGCGTCGCCGCGATCGCAATGATAAATACGATCAAACTGGTGACCGTAATCATTAAAACGTTAGATAAGTTAAATGTGAGTCCTAAAAACTCATGAATCGGTGCTCCGTGTTGCAACCATCCCTCACCTCTCTTTCATGCATGTTGCCCATTATTTTTCCATTTTTGCAAAAGAAAATCTATTATAATGACAATATAGGATGTCATTAATCCCAGCACTACAGGCACGATGGCGAAATATTGCGGATATTCGAGGGCGACTGCCGCCGCCAGCGCCGCTAAAGCCAAGCGGGAAAGCGTCCCGATCGTACGCACTTTTTTGC
Source organism: Parageobacillus caldoxylosilyticus NBRC 107762 (assembly GCF_000632715.1). GTDB lineage: Bacteria > Bacillota > Bacilli > Bacillales > Anoxybacillaceae > Saccharococcus > Saccharococcus caldoxylosilyticus. The sequence continues at coordinate 4,112 of NZ_BAWO01000004.1, forward strand.
GTTCCAACACGGCTTGTCCTAATTTATCGATTTTCCGCGTTAAACTCCATAACATAAAAATGCTAATGACAGTTCCAAGTATTAAACTTAAAAAAAATGTTTTATACGCCGTAAACCCCCACCCTAACGTATAAAGCGAAAGCAAATACAATATGTATTTGAGCTGCCGCAAAAACATTTGCTGGAATTTCTCCATGTTGCTACTCCTCTGGGAAATATTGACGGATTAAACGCAACATTGCATATACCCCAGTTGCTAGCCCGATCAACAGACCGATAATGAGAAAAATCGGCTCGGTATGAAATTTGTCGTCGATCCATTTTCCACCAAATACTCCTACTAAAATCGAACCAACCAACTGGGATACGATGGCGGACATGAGTGCCATCGCTTGAAACGGGTGGCGTTGTTTCGGACGCATACGCATACATCCTTAAATTAATTATTTTTCTAGTTTTTTTTTAATTTTAACAAAACATGAAAACCTTATCATATATCCCCTGTAAAGCATACAATACCACATGGTCAATGTCAATGTGTTTCAGAGGAAAACTATATTATAACAAATAAAATATTAAGAATTTGTGACATTTATTAATTTTCTTTTCACTACAATAGTGTATAATGATATATTTACTTTTTTAGACACAATTTTAAAAAAAAACGGTATCACTTCTCAGAAATGATACCGTTCTTCCATGTCGTTTTATTTTGTGCCAAACAAGCGGTCGCCGGCGTCGCCGAGCCCTGGGACGATATAGCCGTGGTCGTTTAATTTTTCATCGAGCGCCGCAATGTATATATCGACGTCCGGGTGCGCATTTTTCACTGCCTCCACCCCTTCTGGAGCAGCGATTAAACACATAAATTTAATGCTTTTCGCACCGCGTTTTTTCAAAGCGTTGATCGCTTCTATCGCCGATCCTCCGGTAGCGAGCATTGGGTCAACGATAATAAAATCGCGTTCTTCGACATCAGTCGGGAGCTTGACATAATATTCAACCGGCTTTAACGTTTCCGGATCGCGGTACAAGCCGATATGGCCGACTTTCGCCGCCGGAATTAATTTTAAAATGCCGTCCACCATGCCAATGCCGGCGCGCAAAATCGGGATGACGCCGAGTTTTTTCCCAGCGATCACTTTCGCTTTCGCTTTGCTGACTGGGGTTTCGATTTCGACTTCTTCAAGAGGGAGGTCGCGCGTAATTTCAAACGCCATCAGCGTAGCCACTTCTTCTACTAGTTCACGGAACTCTTTCGTGCCGGTGTTTTTGTCGCGGATGTAAGTGAGTTTATGCTGGATGAGCGGATGATCGAATACATATACTTTTCCCATTTTGCACTCTCCTCTTTGTAAACAAGTTTGCACTTCCATACATTCTACCGAAAAATAAAAGTATATTCAACCGCGAACCAAAAAGCGCACCTCGAAAGGCGGCCCTTTGAGGTGCGCATCCGTTTATTCTTGGTATAACGGGAATTTTTCTGTTAAAGCTGCCACGCGTTGCCGCGCTTCTTCAAGCTTTGCTTCATCTTCATGATGTTTTAAGACGAGGCTGATGATGCTTGCGATTTCATCCATTTCTTCCAAACCAAACCCACGCGTCGTCACCGCGGCGGTGCCAATGCGGATGCCGCTTGTCACAAAAGGGCTTTCCGGATCGTATGGAATCGTGTTTTTGTTCACGGTAATGCCGACTTCATCCAACACTTTTTCCGCCACTTTTCCGGTTAATCCTTGCGGGCGCAAGTCAACGAGCAGCAAGTGGTTGTCCGTTCCGCCGGAAACAAGGGTAAAGCCTTCGTTTTTCAATGCTTCGGCAAGGCGTTTCGCGTTGTTGACAATATTTTGCGCATACGTTTTGAAGTCGTCTTGCAACGCTTCGCCGAGCGCGACCGCTTTGGCGGCGATGACGTGCATGAGCGGCCCTCCTTGAATGCCTGGGAAGATCGCTTTATCGATTTGTTTGGCAAACTCTTCTTTGCAAAGAATCATCCCGCCGCGCGGACCGCGGAGCGTTTTGTGCGTTGTGGTCGTCACAAAATGCGCATATGGCACCGGGTTCGGATGAAGACCTGCCGCAACAAGACCTGCAATATGCGCCATGTCTACCATCAAGTACGCGCCTACTTCATCGGCGATCTCCCGGAACCGTTTGAAATCGATGATGCGCGGATAAGCGCTCGCCCCAGCGACAATTAATTTTGGCTTATGTACGCGCGCCTTTTCAAGCACATCGTCGTAATCAATAACATGGGTTTCTGGGTCGACGCCATACTCGACAAAATTGTATTGAATGCCGCTGAAGTTGACCGGGCTGCCGTGTGTCAGATGCCCCCCGTGCGACAAATTCATGCCGAGCACCGTGTCCCCATGCTTTAACACAGTGAAATATACCGCCATGTTTGCCTGCGCGCCGGAATGCGGCTGAACGTTGGCATGATCGGCGCCAAACAATTTTTTCGCCCGCTCGCGCGCCAAATCCTCAACGACGTCGACGTATTCACAGCCGCCGTAGTAGCGGCGTCCCGGATAGCCTTCCGCATATTTATTCGTTAACACAGAACCTTGCGCTTCCATGACTGCGCGGCTGACAAAGTTTTCTGATGCGATCAATTCGATTTTTGAATGCTGCCGTTTCCGTTCGTTTTCAATCGCGGCAAATACTTGCGGATCTTGTTGTGGCAAGTAGTTCATCACTAGCTCCCCCTTAATGCGAAATATATGAATATTCCTTTTTATTTTATCAGCTTTTTACGATTGGATTCAAAGAAAAAATGAACAAAATGATTAAGAAGTGCAGGAAGCATTCGGATTTTCTAAAGAATAGACGGCTCGGGCGCCGCCAATCAGCTTCGGTCGCGTTTTCGCCAACGTTACGTGGGCATGTCCGACTCGTTTCAGCGAAACGCGCACCGGAACGGCGACATGTTTTAAATGCATGCCAATCAGCGTATCGCCGATATCGATGCCGGCGTCAGCTTGAATAAATTCGACAACGACTGGATCGGCGAGATGGCGGTACGCATAGGCAGCCATCGCGCCGCCCGCCGACGGGACAGGGATGACCGAGACGATTTCGAGCTGGCGGGATAACGCGGTTTTTCTTTCGACAACGAGGGCGCGGTTTAAATGTTCGCAGCATTGAAACGCAAGCTGGATCCCGGTTTCGTCATGCCATTTTTTCAGTTCAGCAAACAGCATTGCCGCAACTTCCGTCGAGCCGGCCGTGCCGATTTTTTCGCCAATCACTTCGCTCGTGCTGCATCCAATGACAAGAATATGCTCGGATGAAAGCGGGACCTGCTGGCGAAATTCGCGCAAAATCGTCTGCCATTGTTGCTGCCATTCAGCTAGTAGGGAAGACATAGACGCGATTCCTCCCATTTTACAAATGCTTGCTTTCATATTCGCTAATTTTCTCGATCCGCCGCGCGTGGCGACCGCCTTCAAACTCCGTCGTCAGCCATGCTTTGGCGATTTCGCGCGCCAGCCCCGGTCCAATGACGCGTTCGCCCATCGCTAAAATATTGCTATCATTATGCTGGCGCGTCAGTTTGGCGCTGTATACGTCGTGGCAAAGCGCACAGCGAATTCCTTTCACTTTGTTGGCGGCAATCGTCATGCCAATTCCCGTGCCGCAAATTAAAATACCACGGTCCACTTCGCCGCGCGCCACTTTCTCTGCGACGGGAATCGCGTAATCCGGATAATCGACCGACGTTTCGCAGTTACAGCCGAGGTCGATGTATTCAATTCCCATTTCATCCATTAATTGTTTAATTTCTTCGCGAATGTGGATTCCGCCATGGTCTGAGGCAATCGCTACTTTCATGCTTTGCTTCCTCCTTTGTTTCGTCATCATGCAAAAAGGCCGCCTTTTTTATTCATTTTACCTCTTTCTATTAAAAAAGGCGACCTTTCTTCCTTTATTTTGTGCTAAATTGGGCAATCGTTGCTTTTAATTTTTCCGCTTGTTCCGCGAGTTCGCGGGCGAGTTCATTGACATGATCAATAGCGGAAGTTTGCTCCTGCGTTGCCGCCGCCACTTCCATCGCTCCGGCAGAAGTTTGTTCGGCAATCGCCGCGACTTCTTGCGATTGTCCTGCCGCTTTTTCGATATGGACCATTTGCTCTTTAGCCAAATCAGCAATTTCATGGACGGCGCGGACCACTTCATGAATCGATTTTGTCATATCGGCAATCGCCGCGTTTGTGCTGGCGCCTTTCGCCGCTTCTTCATTGGCCGCTTGGACTTGTTCATGAATTTGCGCGACAACGCGGCTGACTTCTTTTTGGATGCTTTGAATCAGCTCCGCTATTCCTTGCACAGCCTTGGCGCTTTCATCGGCGAGCTTCCGCACTTCCTCGGCGACCACAGCAAAACCTTTCCCGTGCTCCCCGGCGCGCGCTGCTTCAATCGAAGCGTTTAAAGCGAGCAAATTCGTTTGCCGGGCAATATCGCCGACAAGGGAAATAATGTTTTCGACTTCTTTGGCGTGCCGCTCAAGCCGCTGCACAGCCGTTAAAGACATCTGATGATTGTGCGCCAATTGTTCTATGCCGCCGATCAGCGAGCTGATTACTTCGCGGCTTTTATGGAGCGCGGTTACCATTTCTTTCGCTAGTTGCTCTGACTGCCCCGCTTTTTCCTGCACTTGCCCGGCGATGCGGAGAACATCTTCGACCGACTCGGCGGCCGTCTGCATCGAGGCGGCGGAAGCGTTCGCCCCTTTGGAAATTTCGTCAATCGTGTACGCGATCTCTTTCGAACGCCCCACGGCAACGTCAGAAGCGTTCGTAATTTCCACGACTTTCTCATTCGTACGGGCAAAATTGTCTTCGATATTGCGTATAATCGACCGCAAACTGCGCAGCATTTCGTTAAACGCGAGACCTAATGAACGAATTTCATCATCCGATTTCGAGAGCGGGACATCTTCGTTAATTTGCCCGCTTGCCGCTTTCATCGCTGCCTCTTCCAAACGCTGCAGCGGTTTCGTAATCACCCCAGATGCCATATAGGCGAGCACGCCGGACCAAAAAATCCCGAGCAGCAAGATCAAAATGGTAAACACGTTTTTAGCTATCGAGGAGAAAAATACATCATACAAAATGTAAAGAAAAAACGCGCTGGTCGAGTAGGTGATCAGTGCTAATGCGGTAGCAAATACAACGAGCTTGAGGCGCAAGCTAAAACGATATCGTTTGTTTCTCCTTTCCATATCCCTTCCCCCTATGGATTTCCCCCTAGTTTCTCGATAAGGCCGTCAATCAATGCGGCAAGCTCATCCCTCGTCTGGCGGTATATTTCTACCGATCCGCCAAACGGGTCGGATACATCGCCCTGCTTTCCGGAAACAAATTCTTTCAGCGTAAACGTTTTCTCTTTCGCTTCGGGAAACTGTCCGATAATAAGCTGCTTATGTCCTGCGGTCATCGTCAAAATATGGGTCGCCCACTCGACGTCTTCCTTCTTTAATAGCGAAGAACGATGATTGGCGTCAATCCCTTTTTCTTTCAACACCGCTTTCGCATGGGGCGAGGCATCGTTCCCTTCTGCGGCAAATACTCCCGCCGATTTCACTTCTACATCCGGCAGCTGCTTATGCGCCAAAAGAGCGGCCGCCATCGGGCTTCGGCATGTGTTTCCCGTGCAAACAAATAAAATGCGGTACGACATAGCAACACCTCTTAACTTTGTTTATCGCTCCCACCTGCGATAAGATAATTATATAATAAAATTTACCAACAAATATAGCATCGCATCAAAAAAAGCTTTCCCAAAAAGTTGACCCGCGTCTTTTTGGAAAAGCTTTTTTGTCTTTCCGCTTATCAAAAATCAAAAGGAAAACAACAGCTTTAAACCGAAAGCGAGCAAAATGCTGCCGCCAAGCGCCTCGCCGTAAGCGCCAAGCCACTGCTGAAAATGGCGGCCCAGCATCAGTCCCATCCATGTCAGCACCATGCTAAAAAAGCCAAACAATAAGATCGTCAGCATCGTTCTTGCTCCGAAAATGCCGAGGCTAAGCCCGACGGAAAAACTGTCGAGACTCACGCTGAATGCAAAAAAAATAAGTCCTATTCCTTTTGGCGAAGCGGATGCATCGCCTTCCTTTTTAAATGATGCGGCAATCATTTGAATTCCCAACAGCAGCAATAACGCCCCGCCGATATACGAGGCGATGCTGCCAAATTGGCGGGATAAAAAACGGCCGACAATCATGCCGAACATCGGCATGAGAATGTGAAAAAGACCGATCATCACACCTATATAAAAAATTTGTTTTAAGCGTAAGCGCAGCAAGCCCATGCCTAAGGCGACGGAGAATGCGTCCATTCCCAACGCAAACGCCATCATCGATAGCGCTATGATTTCGCCGATGAACATGCTCATTTGCTTTCCCTCCCCGGACTGGCTTACTGCTAACATATGCACGTCCGGGAGCGTTTAGAAGTGTGTTTCCCCTTCTACAATCACCTGATGACCAGCCGCTTTTTGCAGCCGGTTCATAATCGCTGTCCCGATTCCTTCTGTCGGAAACGATTCGCTGTAAATGATATCCACATCTGTTTGATCAAATTTGCGCAGCGTGTCATATAAATGGCTGGCTACCGTATGTAAATCATGCCGCGACCCACAGGCCAATACGGCATCGGCGCGGTAAAATGCAAGGTTTTCTTCCGTTGTCAGCACGCCGACCTTTTTGCCGAGCGCCTGCTGCTTGTCGACAAGGGTCTGCAAAAAAGAAGGGGAACCATACACAATCATCATTGGTGATTTTGGCGCGTAATGTGTATATTTCATTCCCGGCGATTTCGGTGCCTCCTGTTCGTTGGTAACGGCGCTGCCATCGGCGACCGTGCCGATCACTTCTGCGAGCGTTTCTTTTGTAATGCCGCCCGGACGCAAAATGGTAGGCACTTTCGCCGTACAGTCAAGCACCGTCGATTCCACGCCGATCCCTGTTTCGCCGCCATCGACCACACCGGCAATGCGTCCGTCTAAATCGGCAAGTACATGCGCTGCCGTTGTCGGGCTTGGACGGCCGGATCGATTGGCGCTTGGAGCTGCCAGCGGCAGGCCGCTTTCCTCGATGAGCGCGAGCGCCACCGGGTGTGCCGGCATGCGCACGGCCACCGTTGATAAGCCGGCGGTCACTCGATCAGAAATGACGCCTTCTTTTTTCGGCAAAATAAGCGTCAGCGGCCCCGGCCAAAATCGCTCGATCAGCGTGTCAGCGATATCGGGAACGTCAGAAACGATGGACTCCAGCTGTTCGCGGCGGGCGATATGGACAATTAACGGATTGTCGCTTGGTCGGCCTTTGGCCGCAAAAATTTTCTCGACCGCTGTTGTATTGGTGGCATCCGCTCCTAATCCATAGACGGTCTCCGTCGGGAAGGCGACAACTTCTCCACATTGCAGCAGGCGGGCAGCTTCTTTTATTTGTGGATAAATGCGTTGTTTATCAACAACATTATCCACAATCCAAACATTTGTTTTCACTTTATTCACCTCTACCATTGTCATTGCTTCCTAGTAAATTTCTAAAAACATTCTAGTCTTACAAAGAAAAAAAGAAAAGCTTTCCATACAGTTATCAACAACATGTGAATAAATATGTTATTTTTGTGGACAACTTTGTGGATATATACGTTATCTTCCCCATTCATCCACAGTTCGTTACGGAATGAGATAACTGATCAGTTCTTTCAAGAAAAACTTTATTTTTACCGGCTGTTCCTGCTCCGCGACAAATGGGGAAGCCGTTGGTGCAACGCCTGCTTGTTTGACCTCCTTGTTGACCGCTTTGCTGCCAGCATCTTGTTGACCGTCCGTTTCCGCTGTTTCCTTGTTCTCGTCGTCTGTTACAGCATCAGTTTTCCGGCTTTGTCCGCTTTTCTTATCCTTTTCCTCATTTTGAACGGACGACGCTTCACTCATTTGCACCGCATCGCTATTGGAAAAATCGAGGAAACAAAGCGGCGGGAATAACACGCACCACCAGTTGGCTCCTTTTCCTTCGCCGAGCGTAATCAAAACAGCATCATATTTTCCAGCTGGATATATAAAATTGCCGTAAATTTTCGTCGGAAAATCGACTTGGCCGAACTCGACTTGATACGACTGATCGCTATGTTCTTTTCGAAGTACGTCTGCAACCGTTTGTTCAATTTCAGGAAGATGGGATTGAATAACCCGCTTTGCCTCGGCAAAAGACGTCAAATCAGCAACCCACTTCGTAATTTTGGCATTGACCGCATCGCGGACTTTATGTTTCAGCTCTTGGTCTTCGGCGGAGTCGCTGTTGGCTAAAATGCGCAGGCGGATTGCTTTATCGGGAATCGCCACCGTGGCGTTTGCCCCCGCCTCTGTTTGATGGCCGTATACATTGACGAGTACACCAACCATTAATAGTAATATATATAAAACAATGGCAAGCTTTTTTTGGCTCATTGTTTGACACCGTCCTTTCACTCTTCATTGTGGACAGTGTGAGCCAATTTTAAACTCTATCAATCTAAAAAAATCATTTTTTTAATCCATTTGGATATAAAGGGGCAATATCCATCCATCAGCATCCACGTTTTAGCGCCGCGCGGACCAATGCCAAGCGGATCCCGCTCAAACAAGAAGGCAAGTCGGTGACTTGCCTTCGTTCAGCAAAAATCCAAAAAATGTTATTGTAACGTCGCATATACCATTCGGTCTTTTCCATTGATGTCGAAAGCAACTTCGACGTTCGCCGGCGGAAATGCCTCCTTCAGCAATGCGGCAACCGCCTCCCCTTGCCCGGCTCCCACTTCAAACGCCACAAGCGCCCGTTCTTTTAGCACAAGAGGCAGTTCGCGGGCAAAGCGGCGGTAAAACGCAAGACCGTCCTCACCGCCGGCAAGCGCCGCAAAAGGTTCATGATCCTTTACAATAGGGGACAGCAAAGCGATGTCGCCTTCTGGAATATAGGGTGGGTTGGAGACAACGACGTCTACTTTGCGGTTTGCTTCGATAAGCGGCTGCAACAAATCGCCGCGTAAAAAAGCGACTTTGGCGCCAAGACGCTCCGCATTTTGTGCTGCCACCCGCAAGGCTTCTCGCGAAATGTCAATAGCCGTCACGCGCAGCGCCGGATTTTCTAAGGCAAGCGTTACCGCAATCGCCCCGCTTCCCGTGCCGACATCGACAACATCCAATTGGTGATTATCTGGAAATAAATGTGAAATTCTTGTTAACACGCCTTGTACTAATTCTTCTGTTTCCGGACGCGGAATGAGCACGTGGCGGTTGACAAGAAACGGACGGCCGTAAAAATGTTCGTAACCAATTAAGTGCTGAACTGGAACGTGTTCGTACACATGCTTATGAACATCCGCCATAAATGATTGATGCACGCTTCCATCGATCGGATCGCGCAGCCGCGCCAACAGCTGGGCTCTTGTCAGCCGCAAATGATGGCAAAGCAACAGTTCCGCCACCCGCTCTTCTTTTCCGTGCTGCTTTAAAAAAGAAGAAGCCCATGTGAGGACTTCGTAAATGTTACGATGCATCATTAGCCTGCTCCAATTTTTTCGCTTGATCATCTAAGATCAGCGCTTCAATGATTTCATCAAGATTCCCATCAAGCACTTGGTCAAGCTTTTGAATCGTCAGCCCGATGCGATGGTCGGTGACGCGGTTTTGCGGAAAGTTATACGTACGGATTCGCTCGGAGCGATCTCCTGTTCCGACCGCCTGCTTGCGCGTCTGATCGTATTCGGCGCGCGCTTCCTGCTGGTATTTGTCATAAATGCGGGCGCGCAATACTTTCATCGCTTTTTCTTTGTTTTTAATTTGCGATTTTTCATCCTGGCAGGTGACCACAATGCCGGTTGGAATATGAGTCAAGCGGACGGCCGACATCGTCGTGTTGACGCTTTGTCCCCCCGGCCCGCTCGAGGCGAACGTATCGACGCGAATGTCTTTTTCGTTGATTTCCACTTCGATTTCTTCCATTTCCGGCAAACAAGCAACGGTTGCTGTCGATGTGTGAATACGTCCGCCAGATTCCGTTTCCGGGACGCGCTGCACACGGTGTGCGCCGTTTTCGTATTTCAGCTTGGAATACGCACCTTTTCCAATGATTGTAAAAATAATTTCTTTATATCCGCCCAATCCAGTCGGACTTGCTTCAATGACTTCTGTCTTCCATCCTTGCGATTCGGCGTAGCGCGTATACATCCGGTACAAATCGCCGGCAAACAGCGCCGCCTCCTCGCCGCCCGCCGCTGCGCGGATTTCCATAATGACGTTTTTCTCATCGTTCGGGTCTTTCGGCAACAGAAGCACTTTCAGCTTATTGATGAGCTCTTCTTCGCGCTGCTCCAGCTCATCAATTTCTTCCTTTACCATTTCGCGCAGCTCCGGATCGAGTTTTTCCTCCAGCATCGCTTTCGCATCCGCCAGCTGTTTGCGAACCGATTTGTATTCGCGGTACGTCTGCACCGTTTCTTGTAAATCCGCCTGCTCTTTCGAATAGTCGCGGAGTTTTTTCGGATCATTAATGACTTCCGGATCCATCAGGAGTTGATTTAATTTTTCATAACGTTCTTCTACCGCTTCAAGACGATCAAACACGTTTTTCACCTCTGTTTTCCATGCACAGTCTAATTTATTATTATATCCCAAATATATAAAACAGAAAAGTGTATATATAAGAGAGTTGAACAAACAAAACGAATGAACATTACGAAAATTAGCAAAAAATTATCGAAATTTCGTTCAATTTTAACAAAAATTCGGCAAAACATGTGAATTTGTCATAGAAAAACCGGTTTTTTCTATTGGCATAGTTTTTGCAGGATAAACTAGTGAAACTTTTTGAAATTTAGAAAGGGGTAGGGAGAATGAAAGCCGCAGTAGTCAATGAATTTAAGCAAAAACTAGAAATTAAAGAGGTGGAAAAACCGAAGCTAAACTACGGAGAAGTACTTATCAAAATTGAAGCTTGCGGGGTTTGCCACACCGATTTGCATGCTGCGCACGGAGACTGGCCAGTCAAGCCAAAATTGCCTTTAATTCCTGGACATGAAGGGGTAGGGATTGTTGTCGAAGTAGCAGAAGGAGTAAAATCCGTTAAAGTAGGTGACCGTGTCGGTGTTCCATGGCTATACTCCGCTTGCGGAGAATGTGAATATTGCTTGAGCGGACAAGAAACACTTTGCCCACATCAATTAAACGGCGGATATTCCGTCGATGGGGGATATGCGGAATACTGCAAAGCACCTGCCGATTATGTCGCAAAAATCCCAGAAAATTTGGATCCAGTAGAAGTCGCGCCGATTCTCTGCGCCGGAGTAACGACATACAAAGCGCTAAAGGTGTCTAACGCCAAACCAGGAGAATGGGTAGCCATTTACGGATCGGAGGATTAGGGCATATTGCCCTTCAATACGCAAAAGCAATGGGATTAAACGTTGTCGCGGTTGATATTAGTGACGAAAAAATCGATCTTGCCAAACAGTTGGGGGCCGATATTGCCATTAATGGACTAAAAGAGGATCCAGTAGAAGCTATTCATCAAAAAGTAGGCGGAGTGCATGCTGCCATTAGTGTTGCCGTAACGAAAAAAGCGTTCGAACAAGCCTATAAATCCGTAAGACGCGGCGGATGCCTTGTTGTTGTTGGATTGCCTAATGATGAACTGCCGATTCCCATTTTCGATACGGTATTAAATGGGATTACGGTGAAAGGATCCATCGTCGGTACAAGAAAAGATATGCAAGAAGCGTTGGATTTCGCTGCGAAGGGAAAAGTACGCCCTATTGTAGAAACCGCTCCATTAGAAAAAATCAATGAAGTATTTGAGAGAATGGAAAAAGGAAAAATTAACGGCCGGGTCGTTTTAACCATTGGTATAAACCGTTAATGGAACATATGCTCCACACGGGAGGCGGTCTTTTTGACCGCTCCCTATTCAAAATGACATTATTAGGAGGGAAAAAGTATGATTTACAGCCGCCCAGGAGAAAAAGACGCAAAAGTACAATTTAAAACAAGATATGATAATTATATTAATGGTGAATGGGTTCCGCCTATTGGAGGACAATATTTTGAAAATGTCACCCCTGTAACTGGCGGAGTGTTTTGTGAAGTCGCTCGCTCCCAAGCAGAAGATATTGAGTTAGCATTAGACGCTGCCCATACTGCAAAAGAATCATGGGGAAAAACTTCTCCAGCGGAAAGAGCGTTAATTTTAAATAAAATTGCCGATCGCATTGAGGCTAATCTAGAAATGCTTGCGGTAGCGGAAACGTGGGACAATGGTAAAGCGATTCGAGAAACGTTGAATGCTGACTTGCCGTTATATATTGATCATTTTCGTTACTTTGCCGGAGCTATCCGCGCTCAAGAAGGCACGATCAGCCAAATTGATGATGATACAGTAAGCTTATCATTTCCATGAACCGTTGGGCGTTGTTGGACAAATTATTCCTTGGAACTTTCCGTTATGAATGGCCGCATGGAAAATCGCTCCCGCACTGGCAGCGGGCAATTGTATTGTGTTAAAACCAGCAGAGCAAACTCCCGCTTCCATTACGGTGCTAATGGAACTGATCGGTGATCTATTGCCGCCAGGGGTACTAAATGTCGTTAATGGATTTGGTCTTGAAGCTGGAAAACCGCTAGCTTCGAATTCACGTATCGCTAAAATCGCCTTTACCGGAGAAACGACAACAGGTCGCCTCATCATATGGATAAAAAAAGATTCATCTTCTCAGAAGATGAATCCTTAATGTAAACGCACATGAATATCGTACGTCGGAATCGCTCTTATCAACAGTTTGTGAATCCGCGTCCGCTCTTTTTCCCGCTGTTCGGCTGTTAGCGACGAAGGGACGTGGACGGTCACGTACATGTTGTTTCCATTCATCCAAACCGATCCTGGTCTGTAATCGGTGTACGTTTCGATCACTTGCACCGCTTTGCGAATGTCGGCATGCTGATTTTCGCTTCCGTCAGTGATACTGATAAAATTCGGGTTTTGCCGCGTTTTTTCCGGGTCATCAAAGTTGTTATATAAATAGCGATCATAACCGCTTTGCGCTTTATCATCCGTAATTAGCCTTGTCCCGTTGCGATCTTCGCTTTGCTGACGGTACGAAGGATGGTCCGGATTTAATGAACAAGCGGAAAGCAAAAGAACAAAACCTAACAGCAGTATGCTTCTCATTCTTTTTCGCCTCCCTGCTGTTAGGTTTTCCTGTACGCTTCAAAATATAGATGGTAGGATTCGCCGTTTTATCGCGCGAAATGATGATTTGTTTTGTCCATTTTCACCGGTTTGCCGGGAACTTCATGATGATGGCGGCAGCGTGGTTCGTATGCCTCGCTGGCGCCTACTAAAATCACCGGATCATCATAAGAGGCGGGAACGCCGTTAATGAGCCGCTGCGTCCGGCTTGCCGGGGAGCCGCATACGGTGCAGACGGCTTGCAGTTTGGTGACCGATTCGGCAACCGCCATGAGCGTTGGCACCGGCCCAAACGGTTCGCCACGGAAATCCTGGTCCAACCCCGCGACAATGACGCGATAGCCACGGTCCGCCAACGTTTGCACGACATCGACAATGTCGGTGGAAAAAAACTGCACTTCATCGATGGCAATAACGTCTGTTTCTTCCGAAATATGCTCAAAAATTTCTTGCGGCGAGGAAACCGGAATGGCAATCACCGAATTGCCGTTATGTGATACGACCGCTTCTTCGCTGTAGCGGTTGTCGATTGTCGGCTTGAACACTTTCACTTCCTGCTTGGCAAACTGCGCGCGGCGCACGCGGCGGATTAATTCTTCCGATTTTCCGGAAAACATGCTTCCGCAAATGACTTCCAACCAGCCGGACTGTTTCATAATATACATGAAAAATGCCTCTCCCTTCGTTCTCGTCTGCCGGCGTATGTATCTGTTATTGTACCTCGTTTTGGCATAAAAAAACAGGCAAGTAAACGGGTCGCTTGCCTGTTTTTTATTTCATTGCGCTAGGACGTGACGGCTTCTGCCGCCAAGCGGCTCGCCTCCGCTTTTCTTCATTGTCCAGCTCGGCTCGCAACCGCTCGGGGTCAAATAACCTTCGCCTTTGGGGTGACAAGCACCCCTGCAGGCGAAGAACATTTGCCCGTCGCGGTTAAGAGGCTCGCCTCCGCTTTTCTTCATTGTCCAGCTCCAGCGGCTAGCCTTCTTCTGCCAAATAACCTTCCCCCCTCAGGGTGACAAGCAGCCCTGCGGGTGAAGAACATTTGGCTTCGAAGGCTAATCACGCCGCCTCCGCTTTTCTTATTTCAAGCCGTATTTTTTGTTGAATTTATCAACACGTCCTGCTGCAGAAACAAATTTTTGACGTCCTGTATAGAATGGATGGCATTCTGAGCAGATTTCTACGCGCAATTCATCTTTTACAGAACCGCTTTCGAATTCGTTTCCGCATGCGCAGCGTACGATGACTTTTTTGTACTCTGGATGAATTCCTGGTTTCATTCTTTTCATCTCCTTCCGCCCTGTATCATTTCGAAACAGAGTTGATATATCAATAAAATGAATTGGCGTTTACCAAAACACACATATTAAGATTATAACAACTTTCCTGTTCCTTTGCAACTAGTGATTTACTCCAACTTCTTCCTCTCTCATAAGAGCAGAAAGGAAGACATGGCACTTTTTATATACGGGTGATTCCTCCATTTTTCCATTCTTCATCCAACAAAGCAAAGAACTCTTCGTTGGATTTGGTGCGGCGGAGTTTATTTAAAAACCGCTCAATGAAATCAGGAGAATCAGACATCGTTTTGCGAATCGCCCATAGTTTTTCCAAATGCTCTTTCGGAATAAGCAGCTCTTCTTTGCGTGTGCCGGAACGACGGATATCGATGGCTGGGAAAATGCGGCGCTCTGCCAGCGAGCGGTCGAGATGCAGCTCCATATTGCCCGTGCCTTTAAATTCTTCGTAAATGACGTCGTCCATGCGCGATCCCGTATCAATGAGCGCAGTCGCTAAAATCGTCAAGCTGCCGCCCTCTTCGATATTGCGGGCTGCCCCAAAAAACCGCTTCGGGCGATGGAACGCTGCCGGGTCGATTCCTCCTGACAGCGTGCGGCCGCTCGGCGGGATGACTAAGTTATAGGCGCGCGCCAGCCGCGTAATGCTGTCCATAAGAATGACGACATCGCGCTTATGCTCGACAAGGCGCATCGCGCGTTCTAGCACTAATTCAGCCACTTTAATATGGTTTTCCGGCACTTCATCAAACGTCGAGCTGACGACATCCCCTTGCACGGACCGTTCAATATCGGTTACTTCTTCCGGCCGTTCGTCGATGAGAAGGACGATCAGCTCTACTTCTGGATGATTCGTGGTAATGCTGTTAGCGATTTCTTTTAACAGCATCGTTTTCCCGGCTTTTGGCGGAGCAACAATGAGCCCGCGCTGTCCGAATCCGACCGGGGCAATTAAATCGATGATTCTGGTGGAAAGCTTGTCCGGAGTCGTTTCCAACTTCATTTGCCGGTTTGGATATAGCGGCGTCAGCGCCGGAAAGTGGACGCGCTCTTTCGCGACTTCCGGATCCTCGCCGTTGACTGCCTCGACATGAAGCAGTCCGAAATAACGCTCATTTTCTTTTGGAGGGCGCACTTTTCCCGATACTTTATCCCCATTGCGCAAGTCAAAACGGCGGATTTGTGACGCGGAAATATAGATGTCTTCCGAACTTGGAGAATAGTTAATAGGACGCAAAAAGCCAAATCCTTCTGATGGAATGATTTCCAGTACGCCTTCCATAAAAAATAATCCGTCTTGTTCCGCACGCGCTTTCAAAATAGCAAAAATAAGCTCTTTTTTTGTCAGTTTACTGTAATACGAAATTTTATATTGACGGGCGAGCTCGTAAAGCTCTTTCAATTTCATGTTTTCTAATGTAGCAAGCGTTAGCTCCATTTCGACACCACACTTTTGCAATTTTTCGTTTTCTCCCATATTTCACACCGAACATTTCTTCATTTTACGAAATTCAAACGGATGGGATAAAAAAGAAGATGATGAAGGCGAAAAAATTAAGGAAGTAGAATGGCAGAGCTTATTTTTATGCACATGCAGCATGACTATTTTACCCTTTTTGCCGTTTTTTAATCAATAGTTTTTTAAGTATGCGTTGAACTTCTCCCACCTACACTGCGTTTAGAGGCGGAAGACTCCTGCGCCGTCACCTTTATGGAGGCGAAAATTAGCAGGCGATCTCCGCTGTTTTAGCGGTTAATCGCAACACTTCGCTGTGAGTATGGATACTTGCGTTCAAATTGGAAGATCGAAAGGATAAAAATGAAGCCAATTCCTCTCCCACTTCCTCCCTTTACTCGTTGAAGCGGAGTCTGCACAGCAATTCTGGTAAAAATAAACGGGGGCGACGATCATCCTTTCTCCCCCGCTCACAGTGCATTTACTTAATGACTAAGTTCGGCTTTTTCTTTAAGCTGTGCCGACCTTCAATAAAGCGAACCGTCCCCGATTTGGCCCGCATGACAACGGAATGGGTGAGACCGTATGCTCCTTTAAATTGCACACCGCGCAACAGTTCTCCGTCGGTTACACCAGTGGCGGCAAAAATCGCATCGTCCCCTTTGACTAAGTCTTCCATACGAAGCACTTTGTTGACGTCAATGCCCATTTTTTTGCATCGTTCCACTTCTGCATCATTTTGCGGCAATAGCTGGCCTTGAATTTCGCCACCGAGGCATTTCAAGGCGACCGCCGCCAATACCCCTTCTGGCGCCCCTCCAGAACCGAATAAAATATCGACACCCGTATGGTCAAATGCCGTGTTAATGGCAGCGGCGACATCGCCGTCATTAATCAGCTTGATGCGTGCCCCTGCTTCGCGCAGCTCAGCGATGAGCCGTTCGTGGCGAGGGCGATTTAATACGATGGCGACAACGTCTTCAATGTCTTTGTTTTTCGCTTTCGCCACCGCTTTTAAATTGTCGATGACCGGAGCCTCGATATCAATCATCCCTACTGCTTCCGGACCGACGGCAATTTTATTCATGTACATGTCAGGGGCATGCAGCAAATTGCCGTGATCAGCGACAGCGACGACGGCTAAGGCGTTCCATCCGCCGGATGCAACGATATTCGTTCCTTCGAGCGGATCAACGGCGACATCGACGCGCGGACCGTAACCGTTGCCAAGTTTTTCACCGATATATAGCATCGGCGCTTCATCCATTTCTCCTTCTCCGATCACTACGGTCCCCTTCATCGGAATTGTATCAAACACATCGCGCATCGCTGATGTGGCGGCATCATCTGCTTCGTTCTTTTTGCCGCGCCCCATCCATCTGGCGGCAGCGAGGGCGGCTGCTTCCGTGACACGGACAAGCTCCATCGATAAACTTCTTTCCATATGGACTTCTCCCCTTCCCTTTGTTGCCTGGATTTATGCGTTTTTGATCTGTTCGACTTCTTCGTCCGTCATTTTTTCCCGCCAAATTGTCGCCCCAATATTCGTCAACTTTTCGACAAGATTGCTGTAGCCGCGGTCAATATGCTCGACTCCGGCAATTTCTGTAAGTCCTTCTGCCATCAAGCCGGCAATGACCAGCGCCGCGCCTGCGCGCAAATCGCTCGCTTTTACTTTTGCCCCTTGCAGTTGAACGGGACCGGTGATGATAGCCGAACGGCCTTCGACTTTGATGTTGGCATTCATGCGGCGAAGCTCATCGACATGTTTAAAGCGGGCGCTATAAATCGTATCCGTAACAACGCTCGTGCCATGCGCTTTGCATAAAAGAGCGGTAAACGGCTGCTGTAAGTCCGTTGGAAAACCTGGATATACAAGCGTTTTCACATCAACGGCTTTTAATGACGGCACCCCTGCGACGAGAATTTGGTCATCGCTTGTTTCCACACGAACACCCATTTCGCGCAATTTTGCTGTCAACGATTCGACGTGCTGCGGAATGACGTTATCGACGATTACTTCTTTTCCCATCGCCGCAGCGGCAATCATATACGTGCCGGCCTCAATGCGGTCAGGAATAATGGAATGGTGGCAGCCCGATAATTTTTCGACGCCGTCGATGCGAATGACGTCCGTCCCGGCGCCTTTAATTTTGGCGCCCATATTGGACAGCAAAGTCGCCACATCAATAATTTCCGGTTCTTTTGCAGCGTTTTCAATAATCGTCCGACCTTTGGCGCGCACTGCCGCCAACATGATGTTGATCGTCGCTCCAACGCTGACAACATCCAAAAAAATACGGGCGCCGCGCAATTCTTCGGCACGCAAATAAATTGCGCCTTGCTCGTTTGTTACTTTCGCCCCCAACGCCTCAAAGCCTTTAATATGCTGGTCAATCGGGCGCGGACCTAAATGGCAGCCGCCCGGCAAGCCGACGACCGCTTTTTTGAAACGACCGAGCATCGCTCCCATTAAATAATACGAGGCGCGTAATTTTTTTACTTTTCCATTCGGCAGCGGCATCGGCACCATATTTGTCGGATCGATGACCGCCTCTTTGCCGTCAAAATGGAACGATCCGCCAATTTCTTCAATTAAGCTCCCTAAAATGCGCACATCAGAAATGTCCGGCAGTCCTTCGATCGTAACCGGTGAATCGGCGAGAATCGTCGCGGGAATCAAGGCGACGGCGCTGTTTTTCGCGCCGCTCACCTTAATGGTCCCCTGCAGCGGATCCCCGCCAATAATTTTGATTTTTTCCATTATAGTCTCCCTTCTTTGATGAGAAGTTGACTCTTAGTTTATTGATTGCCGTTCACTGCTGTTTTTGCCGGTTCCAGTCAGCCAAAAACTTTTCAATCCCTTGGTCTGTAAGCGGATGGTTAAACAATTGCATCAATACTTTGTACGGGACCGTCGCGATATGTGCTCCTCTTAGCGCTGCTTCTGTCACATGAAGCGGATGGCGAATCGATGCTGCGATAATTTCTGTGTCAATTCCGTGGATATTGAAAATGTCGGCGATCGTGGAAATCAGCTCGAAACCGTTATGACCAATATCGTCTAAACGGCCGAGAAACGGGGATACATACGTTGCTCCAGCACGTGCTGCTAACAGCGCTTGGTTGGCGGTGAACACTAATGTCACGTTCGTCTTAATGCCCTTTTCGCTAAATACTTTTACCGCTTTCAGCCCTTCCGGTGTCATTGGCACCTTGATCGTAATGTTTGGCGCAATTTTTGCCAATTCTTCGCCTTCTTCAATCATTCCTTTCGCATCGGTGGAAATGACTTCTGCGCTTACCGATCCCGATACAATGGACGTAATTTCGCGAAGGCGGTCATGAAACGAAACGTTTTCTTTGGCCACAAGGCTCGGGTTGGTCGTCACTCCGGCTAAAATGCCAAGCTCATTCGCCTTTTTAATTTCTTCCAAATTGGCTGTATCGATAAAAAACTTCATGGCGATATCCTCCTTTATCCTTGATGGGGCAAGAAAGAGAAACCGCAGTGACGTTACCCGTCAAGCGGTTTTTCTTTTTTGCTGGTTATTGTACTGCTTTTCCAGAAGAGCCAAATTCACGCATTTTCCCGATGACCGTCGCTTTAATTGCGTCGCGGCCTGGGCCGATAATTTTGCGCGGATCATATACTTTTTCGTCTTTCGCTAACAATTCGCGGACGACTTTTGTAAACGCGATTTGGTTTTCCGTATTGACGTTAATTTTTGAGGTGCCAAGGGAAATGGCGCGTTGAATTTGTTCGGTCGGGATGCCCGTACCGCCGTGCAGCACAAGCGGAATACCGGTTAAATCGCGAATTTGCTCCATTTCAGTGAACCCTAGCTTTGGCTCTCCTTTGTATGGACCGTGAACCGAACCTAAAGCAGGTGCTAAACAGTCAATGCCTGTCCGTTTGACTAATTCTTCACATTCTTTCGGATCCGCATAAATAATGCCTTCACCGACGACATCGTCTTCCTGCCCGCCGACCGTTCCTAGCTCCGCTTCTACCGATACGCCGCGCGCATGTGCGTATTCGACGACCTGCGAAGTGATTTTGACGTTTTCTTCAAACGGATGATGGGAGGCGTCAATCATAACGGAAGTAAAACCGGCGTCAATAGCTGCTTTACATTTTTCAAAGCTGGAACCATGGTCAAGGTGGATCGCCACTGGAACGGTAATATTCATATCTTCCATCAAGCCTTTAACCATATTGACGACTGTTTTAAAGCCGCTCATATAACGCGCTGCACCTTCAGACACGCCGAGAATGACCGGTGATTTTTCTTCTTCCGCCGCCGCTAAAATCGCCTGTGTCCATTCTAAGTTGTTAATGTTAAATTGGCCGACAGCGTATTTTTCGCGCAACGCTTTGTTCAACATTTCTGTCATTGATACTAAAGGCATTGCCAAATCCTCCTTATGTTCTAACGTCATCGCCTTTCCTAAACATAGCTATGCGCCATTCCAACAAGGGTATGTATGAAAGGCGTAAAATTGTCCTACGCTATAAGCATACCAACTTACAAAGAAAACAGCAACATTGTCACTTTAGACAAATTTATGACACTAAATGTTTCTTTACAGCCGTGCGCAAATCGTCAATATCAAACGGTTTGGCAAAATGCATAATCGCTCCTAATTCCTTTGTTTCCTGAATCATGTCAAGCTCCCCGTAAGCGGTCATAATAATGACTTTTATATCAGGATCAATTTCTTTTAACCGCTTTAGTATTTCAATGCCGTCCATGCCAGGTATTTTCATATCCAATAATACGAGATCAGGTCGGTGTTTGCGGACAATTTCGAGCGCCTGCATCCCGTTTGCCGCCTGGTATGTCGTATAGCCTTCCCGCTGAAACACTTCGTTTAATAAAATGCGGATTCCGTATTGATCATCGACAATCAAAATTTTTTTACTCATCTATTATGCACCTCAATTCATTTGTTTTTTTCTTCCACCTTAATAGTTTCGCATTTCCCTACTATATTTCCTGCCGATTTTTTCGCCATTTCGCCAAATTCCCATCCGTTCATTGTTTTTTGTATAATAGGCAACGAAGGGAGGACGAATAGTGAAAATTTTCGCGACACAAACAATCGGCTTTTTGCAAAAAATTGCCGCAGAAGAAGAGCTGGCGCTCGAAGACGGAGCGCGTCTGCTCGCACAGGCAGTGATCGGCGACGGCCGCATTTTGCTTCACGGTTTTCATGAAATGGAAGCGGTCGTGATTGAAGCGCTTTACGGACCGGATCCGCTGCCAAAAGCAGCCCGGTTAATGGAAAACGGCCGCCTGCGCGATGATATTGATGAAACGGACCGCGTTTTATTGATTGCGCGATTTTCCAATGATAAAGACGCCATCAGCCTTGCCGAACGCTTAAAAGAACAAGGTCTTGAAATTGCCGCTATTTCCGCTGTTGTCAAAGACGAGCAACCATCACTAGTTGACATTGTCGATGTCCATATCGATAGTAAATTGCTGAAACCGGTCATTCCGAAAGACGATGGCAGCCGCATCGGCATGCCGACGGTGATTACGGCTTCGTTTGCCTACTATTGCCTGCTGCTTACGATGGATGACATCTTAGAAGAATACGCACAGTAAACAAACAGGACTATCTCGCCGTATGCAAGATAGTCCTGTTTTGCTTTGCGTCGTTATTGTTTTAGTGACGCTTTAACGAATTCGCGGAACAGTGGCTGCGGTCTTGTCGGACGCGATGTAAATTCCGGATGGAATTGGGCGGCGACAAACCATGGGTGGTCTTTTAGTTCAATAATTTCAACAAGCCGGCCGTCCGGGCTTGTCCCGGAAAAGACGAAGCCGTGCTGCTCCATCATTTGCCGGTAATGATTGTTGAACTCATAACGGTGGCGATGGCGTTCATAAATCACTTCATCCTGATACGCTTCATAAGCAAGCGTTCCTTCTTGAAGCTTGCAAGGATACAGACCGAGACGCAGCGTGCCGCCTAAATCTTCGATATCCTTTTGTTCCGGCAGCAAGTCGATGATCGGATGCGGCGTATTCGGGTCAAATTCCGCGGAATGCGCCTCTTTTAGCCCGACGACATTGCGGGCAAATTCAATGGAAGCAAGCTGCATGCCGAGGCAAATGCCAAGGAACGGCACCTTTTGTTCACGCGCATAGCGGATTGCTTCAATTTTTCCTTCAATGCCGCGGTCGCCAAATCCCCCCGGCACAAGAATGCCGTCCGCATCGCCTAACAATTCGGCGACATTTTCCCGATTGACATGTTCAGAGTTAATCCATTTAATATCGATATCGGTGTCAAACGCGTATCCGGCATGGCGCAGCGCTTCGACGACGGAAATGTAGGCGTCTTGCAGTTCGACATATTTTCCGACCAGCGCAATTTTCGTTGTCCGCGACAAATTGCGCACTTTTTCCACCAGCGCCTTCCATTCCGTCATGTCCGCTTCCTTGCAGTTTAATTTCAAATGGTCGCAAACAATTTGGTCGAGTTTTTGCTCCTGAAGCATCAGCGGAACCGCGTATAACGTATCGGCGTCGCGCGCTTCAATGACTGCCTTCGGATCAATATCGCAAAATAGCGCGATTTTCTCTTTCATTTCTTGCGGCATTGGCATTTCCGTGCGGACGACGATGACGTTTGGCTGAATGCCGAGGCTGCGCAATTCTTTGACACTATGCTGCGTCGGTTTTGTTTTCATTTCGCCAGCCGCTTTAATATACGGAACGAGTGTGCAATGAATGTACATCACGTTTTCGCGGCCAACATCGCTTTTTATTTGGCGGATCGCTTCTAAAAACGGCAACGACTCGATATCGCCGACCGTGCCGCCGATTTCTGTAATGACGACATCGGCGTTTGTTTCGCGGCCGGCGCGGAAGACCCGTTCTTTAATTTCATTCGTGATGTGTGGAATGACTTGCACCGTTCCGCCCAAGTAGTCGCCGCGGCGCTCTTTTCTGATTACAGCGGAATAAATTTTTCCGGTCGTGACGTTGCTGTATTTGTTTAAGTTGATATCGATAAAACGTTCGTAGTGGCCTAAATCAAGGTCTGTTTCCGCACCGTCGTCCGTCACAAACACCTCACCGTGCTGATACGGACTCATCGTTCCCGGATCGACATTAATGTACGGGTCAAACTTTTGGATCGTGACATTTAATCCTCGGTTTTTTAACAGCCGGCCTAACGATGCCGCCGTAATCCCTTTTCCTAACGAGGATACGACACCGCCAGTCACAAAAATATATTTTGTCATCTTGTCTTCCCCCTTGCCAAATTGCATGTAGCAGTTTCAGTGTGTGCCAATAACACAAATAAAAAACGCTCCGCTTACAATATGTAAGGGAGCGATATAGTTTTTCCTGTTTTTAAGAGCCCAAATAAAATTCTATCTAGTTCTATTGGCAAAGTCAAGAGAATATTATCCGTCTTCTTTAGGGTCATCGATCTCGAGCTCTTCGTCCAGCTCATCATCTCCTAAGCCGAACTCATCGTTGTCAAGAATTTCATCGTCAAACTCGACATCATCGTCGAGATCAAATTCGTCGTCCTCAAGAAGCTCATCTTCATCCAAATCAAGATCGTCCTCGTCATATTCGTCGAGATCATCGTAATCGATATCTTCTTCATCAAGAAGATCATCGTAATCATCATACTCATCATCAAGCACTTTTTTCTTCTTCGGCTTCGTCACCATGACCGTTTCGTCTTCCGTTTGATCAAACGGATACCAAGTACGCAGCCCCCAGACATTTTCCCCGACGCAAATAAAACGCCCGTCGATATTTAAATCTGTATAGTACTGAGCAAGCCGCTGTTTTACTTCCTGCTCCGATAAACCAATTAGCGCAGCAACTTCGTCTACAAGCTGTTGGAACGATAACGCTTCCCTTTTTTCTGACAAAATGAGACTAGCGAGTTCCACGAATGACATTTCCCGCAATTCCTCTTGAGAGTATTGCTGCAGACTCAAATTCGGCACTCCCCTTCTACGTAATAAACTAACGAATGAATGCGAGTTGAATACATACCATTCATTATAAACAAATTCTTGCTGTTTATGCTACCTATTTGCAGAAAAAAATGCACATTTCTAGCTTTGATGTTTGATAGGGTACGGACCATTGCCCTCACCTACATTTCCCGCGGCCATTTCTCGTTTTATGGCACGAAAAAAGGAAATCGGCAAGCGATTTCCTTTTCCGCATTTACATGTTGCGGCGGTATTGCCCGCCCACTTCATAAAGGGCGCGTGTAATTTGTCCAAGGCTGGCGACTTTCACTGTTTCCATTAACTCTTCGAAAATATTGCCGCCGCTTACCGCCACCTGCTTAAGCCGCTCTAGCGCCGCCTCCACCTTATCTTTATTTCTCTCTTGGAATTCACGCAAGTTTTTAATTTGCAATTCTTTTTCTTCATATGTTGCACGCGCGAGCTGGATGTTGTTTAATTCCTCTTCCGACGGCGGATTCGGATTGAGGAACGTATTGACGCCGATGATCGGAAGCTCGCCGCTGTGTTTTTTCGTCTCGTAATACATTGATTCTTCTTGGATTTTTCCGCGCTGATATTGCATTTCCATTGCGCCGAGCACGCCGCCGCGGTCGCTGAGGCGCTCAAATTCCTGCAATACCGCTTCTTCTACTAAATCGGTCAGCTCTTCAATAATGAACGAGCCTTGAAGCGGATTTTCATTTTTCGCCAGACCAAACTCCTTCGTGATGATGAGCTGGATCGCCATCGCCCGACGGACCGACTCCTCGGTCGGTGTGGTGATCGCTTCGTCATAGGCGTTCGTATGAAGCGAGTTGCAGTTATCGTAAATCGCCATTAACGCCTGCAGCGTCGTGCGGATATCGTTAAAATCGATTTCCTGCGCATGGAGCGAACGGCCGGATGTTTGAATATGGTATTTTAACTTTTGGCTCCGTTCGTTTGCCCCGTATTTTTCGCGCATGACGATCGCCCAAATGCGGCGCGCCACACGGCCGATCACCGAATATTCCGGATCTAGACCATTGCTGAAGAAGAAGGAAAGGTTTGGCGCGAAATCATCGATTTTCATGCCGCGGCTTAAATAATATTCGACGTACGTAAAGCCGTTGGCGAGCGTAAACGCCAACTGGGTAATCGGATTGGCGCCCGCTTCGGCGATATGGTAGCCCGAGATGGATACCGAATAATAGTTGCGCACTTTATGCTTAATAAAATATTCTTGAATGTCGCCCATCATTTTCAAGGCGAAATCGGTCGAGAAAATACACGTATTTTGCCCTTGGTCTTCTTTTAAAATATCAGCTTGGACTGTGCCGCGCACCGTTTGCAGCGTATACGCTTTTACTTCTTCGTATTCTTCTTCCGTCAGCGGACGGCCTAGCTCTTTTTCCCGCTTTTCGACTTGCTGGTCGATCGCCGTGTTCATAAACATCGCTAAAATAATCGGCGCCGGACCGTTGATCGTCATCGATACCGATGTCAGCGGATCACACAAATCAAAGCCTTTATACAGCTTTTTCATATCATCGAGCGTACAGACGCTGACGCCGCTTTCACCAACTTTACCAAAGATATCCGGACGGTAATCCGGGTCTTGGCCATACAGCGTAACCGAATCGAACGCGGTGCTTAACCGCTTAGCTTTATCTTCTTTGCAGAGATAGTGGAAGCGCCGATTCGTCCGCTCCGGCGTGCCTTCGCCGGCAAACTGCCGTTTCGGATCTTCGCCTTGCCGCTTGAACGGAAAGACGCCGGCTGTATATGGGAATGAGCCTGGGACGTTTTCTTTGTATACCCAGCGCAAAATTTCGCCGTAATCTTTAAATTTCGGCAACGCCACTTTCGGAATATCGAGTCCCGACAAGCTTTTCGTCGTTAAGTCGGTAACAATTTCCTTATCGCGCACTTTGGTCACAAACTGTTTTCCCGCATATTTCGCTTTCAAATCTTCCCATGACGCAAGAATCCGTCTCGATTCCGGCGTGAGTTCGTTTTCATAATGCTGCTTGAGTGCCTCGAGCGCCGCGATCACTTCTTCGCTTTCGCCGCGTTCTTTTGCGGCTTCGATCGCCCCTTCAATTTGGAAAAGACGGCGCGCGAGTTCGGACTGTTGTTCGACGCGCTTATGATAGTTGCGGACCGTTTCCGTAATTTCCCGCAAGTAATGGCGCCGCTCACTTGGAATGATGACGTTATGCTTTTCGACGTTCGCTACCGTTTTCAAGTTCGTTTTCCAGTTCGTTCCCGCTTTTTGATTGATCAGGTCGACCAGTGCGACAAACAGCGTGTTCGTTCCCGGATCGTTAAATTGGCTGGCGATCGTGCCGTAGACCGGCATTTCCGAAAGATCTTTATCAAATAGCTGGTGGCTGCGCTGATATTGTTTTTGCACTTGGCGTTTCGCATCTTCCGACCCTTTGCGCTCAAATTTGTTGATGACGATTAAATCGGCGTAGTCAATCATATCGATTTTCTCAAGCTGCGTCGGCGCGCCGAATTCGCTCGTCATGACATACATCGAAATATCGCATATTTCCGTAATCGCAGCATCGCCTTGGCCGATTCCGCTCGTTTCGACGATAATTAAATCAAAACCTGCCGCTTTGACAACAGAAATGGCATCGCGAATCGCAAGCGACAGCTCCGAGCGGGAATTGCGCGTCGCTAGGCTGCGCATATAGACGCGCGGCGAGTTGATGGCATTCATGCGGATGCGGTCGCCAAGCAAAGCGCCGCCCGTTTTTTGTTTCGTCGGATCAATCGATAAAATCGCGATTTTGATATCTGGAATTTCGTTTAAGAAACGGCGCACTAACTCATCGGTCAGCGAGCTTTTCCCTGCTCCGCCCGTGCCGGTAATGCCGAGAACCGGCACCGCTTTGGCCATCGTTTTCACCTTTTCTAGCGCCGCCTCCGCCGCTGCCGCCGCTTCGCTTGAAACATCGACGCGGCTTTCGCATAACGTAATTAAACGCGCGATCGCTTGGACATCTCCATTTGGGAGCCGTTCTAATTCGTCAGTGATTTCGGTAACGGTCGGAAAATCGCATTCTTCGAGCATAATGTTAATCATGCCTTGCAGCCCAAAGCGGCGGCCGTCTTCCGGCGAAAAGATGCGGGCGATGCCGTATTCATGCAGCTCCTTGATTTCGCGCGGAATAATGACGCCGCCTCCGCCGCCGTAAATGCGGATATGGGAAGCGCCGCGCTCTTGCAGCAGGTCGTACATATATTTAAAAAATTCCATATGCCCGCCTTGATAAGAGGAGACAGCAATTCCTTGCACATCCTCCTGGATCGCGGCATTGACAATTTCATCTACGGAACGGTTGTGCCCTAAATGAATGACTTCCGCGCCGCTCGCCTGCAAAATGCGGCGCATGATGTTAATCGACGCGTCATGGCCGTCAAATAAGCTTGACGCCGTCACAAACCGCACGTGATGTTTCGGACGATAAATATGTGCCATCCTTTCCTCCCCCTTTAATCATGATGACCGTTTCTTCATAATCCCCTTTAGCAGCAATTCCGTCTGCAGTTCAATATATTCATCAAGCGTATATAGTCTTTTCAGCGCCCAGCGTCGAAACGCCCACATTTGTCCCAGCACGAAAATGTCGTGAGCGAACAGTTTGATTTCTTCCTCCGTCAGCTGAAATACGCCGTTGTTGACGCATGTCTGCAAAATGTTTTCAAACATGCCGACCATTTGGATTTCTTTGTTGAGCACGTATGGCAGCGATTCTTTGCTGAGCGATTTTACTTCCTGGTACATAACGAGCACTTCATCTTGCAAATCGTCGATGACTCTGAAATAGCGGGCGATCGCTAACTTAAAGCTTTCGATCGTGCCATGGTGGGTGTCGATGTCTTTTTCCATCCGTTCGCGCACTTCATCATAAATGCGGTCGCAAACGAGATAGAGGATGTCTTCTTTTTTGCGGATATATTCATACAGCGTGCCAATGCTAAATCCGGAAGCTTTAGCGATTTCCCTTGTTGTCGTCTGGTGAAATCCTTTTTGTTTAAATAAGGAAATCGCTCCTTTAATCATTTGGTTACGGCGCTTTTTGACAAGTTTCTCATCTTTGACGGATGCAATCACTTCCCGTTTTTTCATCTTGACCACCTGCAATGGCACGGATGCTTATCTAGTAAGCATCCGCGAAATAACAAGGCGTTGAATTTCTTGCGTTCCTTCGTAAATTTGCGTAATTTTCGCATCGCGCATAAACCGTTCGACCGGGTAGTCTTTCGTATAGCCGTTGCCGCCGAAAATTTGCACGGCATCGACCGTTACTTTCATCGCCGTATCGCCGGCAAATAGCTTCGCCATCGCCGATGCTTTGCCATACGGCAGGCCGTTGGATTCGAGCCATGCTGCCTGATACGTCAGCAGGCGCGCCGCTTCAATCGCCGTTGCCATGTCGGCCAATTTAAAGGCAACGCCTTGCTGCTCGGCGATCGGCTTGCCAAATTGCACCCGTTGTTTGGCGTATTCAACTGCTGCGTCCAACGCTCCTTGGGCAATGCCGACCGCTTGCGCCGCAATGCCGTTGCGGCCGCCGTCAAGCGTCATCATTGCGATTTTAAAGCCTTCCCCTTCTTGGCCGAGCAAGTTTTCTTTCGGAATGCGGCAGTCTTCAAAAATGAGCTCAGTTGTCGGCGAGGAACGAATGCCGAGCTTTTTCTCTTTTTTGCCGATCGAAAATCCCGGCGTACCTTTTTCGACAATAAACGCGCTGATGCCTTTATGGCGTTTTTCCGGATCGGTAACAGCAAAGACGACATAAATTTCCGCTTCGCCGCCGTTGGTAATCCATACTTTTGAACCGTTTAGTACATAGTAGTCGCCTTCGCGCACCGCCCTCGTTTTCATCGAGGCCACATCCGAACCGGCGCCCGGCTCGGAAAGGCCGTACGCGCCGAGTTTTTCCCCTGTCGCAAGGGCGCGCAAGTATTTTTGCTTTTGTTCTTCCGTACCGAATTTGTAGATCGGCCAGCTGGCCAGGGAAATATGCGCCGATAGCGTGACCCCAGTAGAAGCGCATACTTTTGACAATTCTTCCACCGCAATGACATATGCCAAATAGTCGCTGCCGATGCCGCCGTACTCTTCCGGCCATGGAATTCCGGTCAAGCCTAATTCAGCCATTTTATTAAAAATTTCGCGGTCAAACCGTTCTTCTTCATCTCGTTCCGCCGCTGTCGGCGCCACTTCCTTTTCGGCAAACTCGCGCACCATTTTTCGTATCATTTCATGTTCTTCGCTTAATTGAAAATTCATAATCCCGATCCCCCATTTATAAATGCTGATGGTTATGTTGCCTTACTTTTTCGTTAAGTATTTGCTAATGACCAAACGTTGAATTTCGCTTGTTCCTTCGTAAATTTCACAAATTTTTGCATCGCGGAACAACCGTTCGACGGGATAATCTTTCGTATAGCCGTTGCCGCCGAAGATTTGCACCGCTTCGATCGCGTTTTCCATCGCCGTTCTTGAAGCGAACAATTTTGCCATCGACGCTTCTTTTCCACATGGCAGGCCCTGCGCCCGCAAAAATGCCGCGCGATAGACAAGCAGTTTCGCCGCTTCGACCGCAGTCGCCATATCAGCGAGCTTAAAAGCGACACCTTGCTGCTCGGCGATCGGTTTGCCAAACTGGATGCGTTCTTTCGCATAAGCGGTCGCATGTTCTAACGCCGCTTCGGCAATGCCAAGCGCCTGCGCGGCGATGCCGATGCGTCCAACATCGAGGTTGGCCATCGCGATTTTAAAGCCTTGACCTTCCTCGCCAAGCAAGTTTTCCGCCGGCACTTTCGCGTCTTCCAGCGTAATTTGTACCGTCCGTGAACCGTGCAGCCCCATTTTTTTCTCATCTTTGCCGATGATAAATCCTGGCGTATCTTTTTCAACGATAAAAGCAGAAATGCCGCGGCTGCCTTTTTCATTCGGGTCGGTGCGGGCAAAGACGATATACGTATCCGCCTCGCCTCCGTTGGTGATGAAAATTTTCGAACCGTTTAAAAGGTAGTAGTCGCCTTGGCGGACCGCTTTTGTTTTTAAGCTTTTCGCATCGGAGCCGGCACCCGGTTCGGTGAGGCAAAACGCCCCTAGGTACTCGCCGCTGGCCAGCTTCGGCACATATTTTTTCTTTTGCTCCTCCGTTCCGAAGTATAAAATCGGATTGGTGCCGACCGACGTATGCACCGATAAAATGACGCCGACCGTCGCGCTTACTTTCGAAATTTCATGGATGGCGATAATGTAGGAAACAAAGTCCATCCCGGCACCGCCGTACTCTTCCGGAACGGTAATGCCCATCAGCCCGAGCTCGGCCATTTTGTTTAAAATCGGACGTGGAAATTCGCCTTGCTCCATGCGTTCCACAAATGGCGCGATTTCCGTTTGCGCGAACTCGCGCACCATGTTCCGCATCATTTCTTGCTCTTCCGTAAAGTGTAAATTCATGTATGCCACCTTCTTTGCTGATTACTCGTATGTGTAAAATCCTCTGCCTGTTTTGCGGCCGAGCCAGCCGGCTTTCACGTATTTGCGCAATAATGGGCATGGACGGTATTTATCATCGCCAAACCCTTCATGAAGCGTTTCCATAATGTACAGACACGTATCCAAACCGATGAAATCAGCTAATGTCAGCGGCCCCATCGGATGGTTCATGCCAAGCTTCATCACTTCGTCGATCGCTTCTTTTGTCGCAACTCCTTCATATAACGCATAAATCGCTTCGTTGATCATCGGCATCAAGACGCGGTTGGAGATAAAGCCCGGAAAGTCGTTGACTTCGACTGGTACTTTATTCAACTTGCGCGTAATCGCTTCAATCGTCTCATACACCTCATCCGCCGTCGCCAGCCCGCGGATAATTTCGACTAGCTTCATGACCGGAACCGGATTCATAAAATGCATGCCGATCACTTTTTCCGGGCGTTTCGTCGCCGCTGCGATTTCCGTAATTGGCAGCGAAGACGTGTTTGTCGCCAAAATCGTATGCGTCGGAGCGATTTGATCGAGTTCGGCAAACAATTTTGTTTTCACATCCATGTTTTCAACGACCGCTTCAATGACTAAATCGGCTTTCGCCGCGTTTTGCAAATCATTGGAAGGAGTGAGGCGCCCTAGTGTCGCCGCTTTTTCCTCTTCCGTCATTTTTCCTTTTTCCACTTGGCGCGACAATAATTTTTCGATATTCGCCAATCCTTTGTCGATTTGTTGTTGGCTAATATCATGTAGGAAAACGTCGTATCCTGCCATTGCACACACTTGCGCAATACCGGAACCCATTTGTCCGGCACCGATGACCATAATCGTTTTTACATCCATCGTCTTCACATCCCCTGTCTTTCGTTGTTTCTGTTTATTTGATGCGAATATCGTGACAAGCACTTCCGCAGGCGAAAAACATTTGCCCGTCGCGGTTAGGCAGCTCGCCTCCGCTTTTCTTTTTGTCTAGCTCGGCTCGCAACCGCTCAGGGTCAAATAACCTTCGCCTTCGGGGTGACAAGCACCCCTGCGGGTGAAGAACATTTGGCTTCGAAGGCTAATCGCGCCGCCTCCGCTTTTCTATACTTGTACCATGATGGCGTCGCCTTGGCCGCCGCCGCTGCAAATTGCGGCAATGCCGATGCCGCCGCCGCGGCGTTTCAATTCGTGGATCAGGGTAATGATAATGCGCGCGCCGCTGGCGCCGATTGGATGGCCTAAAGCGACCGCTCCGCCATTGACATTGACTTTTTCCGGATCAATGCCCGCGATTTGGATGCTCGCAAGCGCTACGGCGGCAAACGCTTCATTAATTTCAAATAAATCAATGTCAGCGACTGTTTTCCCCGTTTTGCGCAACAATTCGTTAATGACAAGCCCCGGCGTTTTCGGAAAATCTTTTGCCTCCACGGCAATCGCCGTATGCGCCAAAATTGTCGCAAGCGGTTGAATTCCTTCGCGGGCGGCGCGCTCTTCGCTCATCAGGACAAGCGCGGCGGCTCCGTCATTGACGCCTGGAGCGTTTCCGGCTGTCACCGTTCCTTGCGGGTCAAAAACTGGCGGAAGTTTGGCCAGCTTTTCAAGTGACGTATCTTTTCTTGGCGATTCATCGTGCGCGACAAGTATCGGTTCGCCTTTTCGCTGCGGCACTGCGACCGGTACGATTTCTTCGGCTAATAATCCCGCTTCCATCGCGGCGATTGCCCGCTGATGGCTGCGATACGCCCATTTGTCTTGTTCCTCGCGGGAAATGCCTAATTCTTTCGCTGTTTCACCGCCGTAAACGCCCATATGCACCCCGGTGAAACTACATGTCAGTCCGTCATACACCATTAAATCTTTGACGGCACCGTCGCCCATCCGCAGTCCCCAACGCGCTTTCGGCAATATATACGGAGCGTTGCTCATCGATTCCATACCGCCGGCAACAACTACTTCCGCTTCGCCAAGGCGGATGATTTGGTCGCCAAGCGTTACTGCCCGCATGCCGGAAGCGCATACTTTATTAATCGTTTCCGTGCGCACTTCCCACGGAATACCGGCATGGCGCATCGCTTGGCGGGATGGAAGCTGCCCTTGTCCGCCTTGCAGGACGGTCCCTAAAATGACTTGATCGACTTGTTCTCCGCTAATGTTGGCGCGCGCCAGCGCTTCTTTCACCGCGATGCCGCCAAGTTCAGCAGCCGTCAGCGGCTGCAAGGCGCCGCCAAATTTGCCAAACGGTGTCCGTACACCGCTTACAATCACCGTTTTTCTCATAAAACCTCTCCCCCTTTGTGATCTTCCTACGATAAAGAAAGCGATTACAACAATACAGACTGAACGCTCGCTCGATAATGATGGTAAAGAGAAGGTGTACACGAACGCACACCCTCTTTATCTATTATACTAATTATTTTAAAAAATAGGAATTATATATTCAATTTTTTTTAACATGCTTACCGAGAAATCTCCCACCTCCAAACGGAGTGTAGGTGGAAGAGGTTCATAAGACAGCTTCTTTCTCTTCGCCAAAGACCGATTTCGCCAGCAATTCTGCCACATCGTAAGTGAAGACTTTGTCCTCGACTTCCTTTGCTTTTGTGCCGTCCGTGAGCATCGTCAAGCAGTACGGACAGCCGGAGCTGATGACCGTTGGGTTGACGGCAAGCGCCTGCTCGGTGCGGGCTACGTTGATGCGGTTGCCGGTCGTTTCTTCCATCCACATTAAGCCGCCGCCGGCACCGCAACACATACCGCGTTCGCGGTTGCGCTCCATTTCGACGAGCTCGACGCCCGGAATTGCCTGCAAAATTTTGCGAGGTGCGTCATACACGTCGTTGTAGCGTCCTAAATAACACGAATCGTGGAACGTCACTCGTTCTTTTACTTCATATTTCGGCACTAATCGGCCTTCGTCAATCAGCTTCGCAAGCAGCTCGGTATGATGGTATACTTCCGCTTCAAAGCCGAAATCCGGATATTCGTTTTTAAACGTGTTGTACGCGTGCGGGTCGATCGTCACAATCTTTTTCACACCCGCTTTTTCAAATTCCGCGATATTGTTGGCTGCGAGTTCCTGAAATAAAAACTCGTTTCCTAAGCGGCGCGGCGTATCGCCCGAGTTTTTCTCTTTATTTCCTAAAATCGCAAACTTCACGCCTGCTTCATTTAACAATTTCGCAAATGCCAAGGCGATTTTTTGGCTGCGGTTGTCAAACGAGCCCATCGAGCCGACCCAGAACAAATACTCGAACTCTTCGCCGGCTTTTTTCGTTTCTTTGACTGTCGGAACATGCACATCATCGCGAAGCTCGCGCCAGTTTTCTTTCTCTTTTCGGTTCAATCCCCATGGATTTCCTTGGCGCTCAATGTTGGTCATCGCCCGCTGGGCATCCGGGTTCATTCTTCCTTCCGTCAGCACAAGATAGCGGCGCAAGTCGATAATTTTGTCGACGTGCTCATTCATGACCGGACATTGGTCTTCACAGTTGCGGCATGTCGTACAGGCCCAAATTTCCTCTTCCGTAATGACGTCGCCGATCAGGCTTGGCATCTCCAGCGCCGCCGCTTGTTCCTGCACGCCTTGCGCGGCAACCGCTAATTGGTTGCCTCTCGTGTTTTTAAAGGCAAACGTCGGCACCCATGGAGCGCGGGACGTAACAGCCGCCCCTTTTTCGGTCAGGTGGTCGCGCAGTTTTAAAATTAAATCCATTGGCGACAGCATTTTCCCGGTTCCAGTAGCCGGACACATGCTCGTGCATCGTCCGCACTCCACACAGGCATATAAATCGATGAGCTGCTTTTGCGTAAAATCTTCAATTTTCCCGACGCCAAACGATTCCTGCGTTTCATCTTCAAAGTTGATTTTCGATAATTTCGGCCGCGACAGACGGCTGAAAAACACGTTAATCGGCGCAGCAATCAAATGAGCGTGCTTCGACTGCGGTACGTATACTAAGAAAGTAAGCAAAATCAACAAATGGATCCACCAGGCGATAAAGAACAAGACAGCAGCGCCGGTTTCTCCAACCCAATGGAACGCGCTGGCGATGAACGATGCGACCGGTTCGCTCCATGAGGCTTCCTCACCGTGCCAAATCATGGCCATTCCGTTGCCAAACAAAACAGAAAGCATTAGCCCGCCGATAAAAATGAGCACTAAACCAGCTTTAAAATCCCGTTTTAAACGAACCAGCTTTTCAATATAACGACGGTAAAACGCAGCAAATACGGCAATCAAAATAAGCAAGGTGACAATTTCCTGGAAAAATGTAAAGCCTGGATAAAGCGGCCCTAGCGGCAGATGCGCCCCAGGAACGAGACCTTTGATGATAAAGTCAATCGCTCCGAATTGGACAAGGATAAATCCGTAGAAAAAGACAACGTGAATGATGCCGCTTTTTTTGTCTTTCAGCAGCTTTTTCTGGCCAAAAACATTGACCCAGATTTTTTGCAGACGCTCTTTTACTTTTTCATCAAATTCCACTTTTTTGCCGAGCTTAATGTATATCGCCCGCGTTTTCACCACATAGGCAAACAAGTAGACAGCGTAAGCGGTTACAAACAAAAACGCAAGAAAGTTGATCACCAATAGTGGATTCATGCCTCTCTCCCCTTCCCCCTTTAAATCGATGGAATGACAATCAAAAATATTGACAACAAAATAAATTTTCAGAATTAAGTCCTCGCGTCTATTTTACACAATGAATGAGCATTCAGTCAATAATGTTTTTACATGTTGTCCTGCTATTTTTTGCGTATCCGGGTACATTAATAATTAACGATGTGATCAGGAGGGGAAGAAATGCTTGTATTTTTCGTTATTGTTATTATATTAGCGCTAATATATCTTGATGACAAGCTCGGAAGGATCGTTTTCCAAAACAAAAACAAAAAAATTGTATATCCGCGGCGGCAAAGCGACATTTCTTTTTTCATCAACGGAACGCATCTTTTTTCCGATTATTTTGCGGAGATTCGCCAGGCCAAACACCATATCCACATTTTGTTTTACATCATTAAGAATGATGAGACGAGCCAGCCGTTTTTTCAATTGCTAAAACAAAAAGCAAAGGAAGGGGTTCAGATTCGCATTCTCGTCGATTGGGTCGGAAGCTTCGGATTGCCGAAATCGCTGATTCGCTCATTAAAAGCAAGCGGCATCGAATTTGCCTACACATATAAACCGCGCTTTCCGTTTTTCTTCTATTGGTTAAATCGGCGTAATCATCGAAAAATTACCGTGATCGACGGAAAAATCGGGTACATCGGCGGCTTTAATATCGGCAGAGAATATGTTGGAAAAGATCCAAATTTCGGGGAATGGCGTGACTACCATTTAAAAATTACCGGCGAAGGGGTTCATGATTTGCAAACGCAGTTTTTGCGCGACTGGGAAGAAGCGACCAATACAGCACTCGACAAATCTGAATATTTTCCTTCTCTTCAAGCAGGTGCAATCGCTCATCAATTATTTGCCAAGGATGGCCATGCGCTCGAGCAGCAACTCATTGATGTCATCGATCAAGCCAAAAAAGAAATTATCATCGGCAGCCCCTATTTTATTCCTAGCCGTTCCGTAATGAACGCGCTGCTCGATGCACTTCGGCGCGGCGTCAACGTGACCGTTCTTGTCCCATTAAAAGCGGATCACCTATTTGTAAAAGAGGCTGCCTATCCTTATTTTTACCGCCTGTTAAAAGCCGGAGCGCGCATTTATCGCTTTTATCAAGGCTTTTATCATGCGAAAACGATCGTGATCGATGAGCAATGGTGCGATATCGGCACCGCCAATTTTGACAAAAGAAGCTTATTTTTTAACAGCGAGATTAATTGTTACATTTTTGACCGCGGTTTTATCCGCGAAGTAAAGAAAGCGATCGAACGCGATTTAGCCCGTTCCGAGCAGATGACGCTTGATTTTTGGAAAAAACGCACGTTATGGGAACGCGGCAAAGAGTCGATATCGACTCTTCTTTCTGCTTGGCTATAAAAGCCATGTTAGGGAATCCTCCCTTAACATGGCTTCATTTCCAAAAGTAACTAATCCATTCGAATACTTTCATCCCTAAGTATACCCCGACGATCCCGGCAATGCCGGCTAAAGCTGGCGGGGCAGGAATCGGCAAACGGAACAGCGTAAATAAAAAGCCGACCACCATCCCAGTCAACAACGATAAAGTCACTTCTTTCATTTCCATTTCCTCCATGTATTTTTTTCATTACTATGCCCATAAAAAGAGGGGGGAACTCCCCCTCGTTCGAGCATTTATTGTAAAACGTCTTTCCTCTTTTTTGATATTTCCTAAACAGAATGGCTGGAAAATCCGCCTCAAGCTGTTATTTCTTACATTTTTTCCGGCGCCGATACACCGATGAGCGCCAGCGCGTTTTGCAGCGTAATTTGCACGGCTTTCATGAGCGCTAAACGCGCCCGGCTTTTTTCCATGTTTTCCGGATCTAACACTTTTTCCGCATTGTAAAAGCTGTGCAGTGCCGACGCCAGCTCAAACACATAGCCGGTCACGCGGTGCGGCATCCGCTTCACAGCCGCTTCCGCCACCACACTTGGGAACTCGCCAAGCTTTTTCAACAGCTCGATTTCTTTTTCCGTTTCGATATAATCGAGCTGCAAATCTCCTTCATAAGACAAGTTTTGCTCCTCGCCTTGGCGGAGAATGCTTGAGACGCGGGCATGTGCGTATTGCACATAGTACACCGGGTTTTCATTCGACTGCGAGACGGCAAGGTCCATATCAAAATCCAAATGCGTGTCGCTCGAGCGCATCGCAAAGAAGTAGCGGACTGCATCCAAGCCGACCTCTTCCATTAATTCGCGCATCGTCACCGCTTTGCCGGTGCGCTTGCTCATTTTGACCCGTTCGCCGTTTTGATACAAGTTAACTAATTGAATGATTTCCACTTCCAACACGTCCGGGTCATAGCCGAGCGCCGCAATCGCCGCTTTCATCCGCGGAATATAGCCGTGATGGTCCGCGCCCCAAATGTTAATGATTTTCGCAAATCCGCGGCGCAGCTTATCCTGATGATAGGCGATGTCCGGCAGCAAATACGTATACGTGCCGTCTTTTTTGATTAACACGCGGTCTTTGTCATCGCCAAACGCCGTCGAGCGGAACCATGTCGCCCCGTCTTTTTCGTAAATATAGCCGCGTTCGCGCAGCACCGCCAACGCTTCGTCAATTTTTCCGCTTGTATATAAAGATGTTTCCGAATACCAAACATCGAACGAGACGCGGAAATCGGCCAAATCTTTTTTAATCTTTTCTAATTCATAGTTGAGTCCGTACTCACGGAAAAAGGCGAGCCGCTCTTGCTCATCGGTATGGACAAATTTGTCGCCGTGCTCCTCGGCCAACTTTTTGCCGATTTCGACAATATCTTCGCCGTAATAACCGTCTTCCGGCATGGCTTTCTCGATGCCGAGCGCCTGGAAGTAACGGGCTTCGACTGATTTGGCCAGGTTGTAAATTTGATTGCCGGCATCATTAATATAATATTCGCGCGTCACATCAAATCCGGCTTTTTCTAAAATATTGCATAGCGAATCGCCGACCGCGGCGCCGCGGGCATGGCCTAAATGCAAATCGCCGGTTGGGTTGGCGGAAACAAACTCGACTTGCACTTTTTGCCCATTTCCGACATTCGTCTCCCCGTAAGCTTTTCCCGCTTGGATGATCGTTGGAATCAGCTCCGTTAAATAGCGGTTGTCCATATAAAAGTTAATAAACCCCGGGCCGGCAATGTCGATTTTGGCAATGGACGCTTTTGTCCGGTCAAAGTGCTGCACGATTTCTTCCGCAATCGCCCGCGGCGGTTTTTTCGCAATGCGGGCCAGCTGCATCGCCATATTCGTCGAATAGTCGCCGTGCGCTTTTTCTCTCGGCACTTCTAAAATCACATCCGGCATTTCTTCTGTTTTCGCAAGTCCGGCGCTAATGACGGCGCGCTTAATTTCTTCTTTAATCCGTTCCTTCATCTGTTCGACAATGTTCATTATCTATACCCCCTTAAACATAATCGTCATCGCATGGCGGCCTGTTTGTTCATTTTGCATCTGCAGCTGATACGATACAAACAACCGCCCTTTTTTCCGCCTGTCATCATAATGAAACTCGATATGATCCGTTTTTGTTTTCATCGTCCATTGCCCAAACGAAGTGCGGTAATGGCCGGTCGTTTCTTCCGTTTTGCGGAACGCATGACGCATATGCACCGCTCCGGAACGCATGACGACCACTTCCTCGTTCGTTATTTTAACGATCGTCTTAATGCTGCCGAGCTCATGCTGCTCCTTAAATTGCAAATACATGGCGTTTCCTTTTATGTAGTAAAGACCTGTTGCTTCTAACACAACCGTTTCCTTGCGCAACCCATCGCGAATATCGGTCACTTGTTTCAGCTGCATCGGGATTCCGTTTTGTTTCTCCATCGAGAACACGCCCTTGATAAAAAACAGTAATAACTTTATTAAGTATAAAGGAATTATTTCCTTTCATTCAAGAGGGGAAGAATGTATGCAGCGGCTTCATGCATAAAAAAGCACCATCTTCAGCGAGACGGCGCTTGTAACGAAACATATTTGCGATTGTTTTACATTTTGCAGCACATTGAAATCCCGACTCCAGTAAAAATGGAGTCGGGATTTGCCATCAGCGGCGTTTTGGCACCCAGCCGAGAATCATTTCGCGAATCAGTTTGCTTGCGGTGTTAGCCGTTTGTTCGGAATGGTCATAAACCGGCGCTACTTCCACTAAATCAGCGCCAACGACGCGAACATCCGATTTCGCGATTTCATGGATGGCTGCCAATAGTTCTTTCGATGTAATGCCGCCGGCGTCGACTGTTCCCGTGCCCGGAGCGTGGGCAGGGTCCAACACGTCGATGTCAATGGTCACGTACACCGGACGCCCGGCCAGCTTCGGCAGCACTTCCCGAAGCGGCTCGAGCACTTCGAATTTCGCGATGTACATGCCGTTTTCTTTCGCCCATTCGAACTCTTCCTTCATACCGGAACGAATGCCGAACGAAAAGACGTTTGTCGGTCCGATTAAATCCGCCACTTTGCGAATCGGCGTCGCGTGGGACAGAGGCTCGCCCTCGTAATGCTCCCGCAAGTCGGTATGGGCGTCCATATGAATCACCGCTAAATCCGGATATTTTTTATATACCGCTTTAATGACCGGCCAGGAAACGAGATGCTCACCGCCGATGCCAAGCGGAAATTTATCTGCGGCCAAAATTTTATCGACAAAATCTTCGATGATATCCAAGCTGCGCTGCGCGTTTCCAAATGGAAGCGGAATATCGCCGGCGTCAAAATATTTGACTTCTCGAAGTTCGCGGTCTAAATACGGGCTGTATTCCTCCAGCCCAATGGACACTTCGCGAATGCGGGCCGGGCCGAAGCGGGAACCAGGGCGGTAACTTACCGTCCAGTCCATCGGCATCCCGTAAATCACCGCTTCGCTTTCCTCAAAATTCGGGTGGCTTCCGATAAACACATTGCCCGAATACGCCTCATCGAATCTCATGATGCCATCCCCCTCATTTCAATAAATCAGCGACAAATTTCGGCAATACAAAGCAGGCTTTATGCAGCTCTTTCGTGTAATATTTCGTCTCGATATCATGGAAACGATCATCACTTACCGCCAGCGGATCGTATTTTTTCGAACCGATCGTAAACGTCCAAAGCCCACTTGGATACGTCGGGATGTTTGCTGTATACAGACGCGTAATCGGGAAAATTTCGCGCACGTCGCGGTATACTTTTCGGATTAAATCCGCCTTAAACCAAGGGTTATCCGTCTGGGCGACAAAAATGCCGTCTTCTTTCAACGCTTTGGCGATGCCGGCGTAAAACCCTTTCGTAAATAAATTCACCGCCGGGCCGACCGGCTCTGTCGAATCCACCATAATGACGTCATATTCATTTTCACTTTTCGCGATATGCATAAAACCGTCGTCTACTTTGACTTCGACGCGCGGGTCGTCAAGCTTGCCAGCAATCTCCGGCAAATATTTTTTCGAGCATTCAATGACTTTGCCGTCAATTTCCACAAGCGTCGCTTTTTTGACGCTTGGATGTTTCAGCACTTCGCGGATGACACCGCCATCGCCTCCGCCGACCACAAGCACATTTTCCGGATTTGGATGGGTAAACAGCGGAACGTGCGCGACCATTTCATGGTAGACAAATTCGTCTTTTTGCGTTGTCATCACCATTCCATCTAAAATAAGCATGTTGCCAAACTGTTCTGTTTCAACCATGTCCAGCTTTTGGAATGGGGTTTGTTCTGTATGTAAAGTGCGTTTAATTCTCGCTGTAATGCCGAAATGCTCCGTTTGTTTTTCGGTAAACCATAGTTCCATCGGTAACATCCTTTCTCTGCTCGTTTCCACTTTCGTATACGCTATTTTTCATCTTTCCCTCGCGAAGAAAAACTAAACATGAAAAAGTATAGAGCAATCTAGCAAAAATGCAAGAGGTACTTGATAGAAAAAACGTTTAAAATAGAAAAAAATTTTTCATACTAATACAAACACGGTTTTTATCAAGTTATGAGGTGATGAAAGTTGGAAATCATCCCAAGCAGCCGGTTCCGCGGGACGTGGAAATATATTCGGGCGTTCGCCTTTATCAGTTTCATCCTAGCAATCTTATCCGCCGTCACGATTGGTGGCTTTATTTTATTTGCTAAACTGCAAGGCGCTCCTCCGCTGGCGGTGCCGCAAACAACGATTTTTTATGCGGATGACGGCACAAAAATCGGCGAAAGCGATAACGGACAAACGCGCTACTGGGTCAAGCTTGACGATATATCCCCTTACGTCATACAAGCGACGATTGCCGTAGAAGACCGCAAATTTTACGAACATCACGGCTTTGATATCAAGCGGATTATCGGCGCCGTCGCCGCGGATATAAAAGCAATGGCGAAAGTGCAAGGAGCGAGCACCATCACCCAGCAATACGCGCGCAATTTATTTTTAACTCACGATAAGACATGGACAAGAAAATTGCAAGAGGCGCTGTACACGATCCGCCTCGAAGCCAATTATAGCAAAAAGCAAATTCTCGAAGGCTATTTAAACACGATTTACTACGGTCACGGCGCTTACGGGATCGAGGCAGCGGCCCGCTATTATTTCGGCAAACATGCAAAAGACCTTACATTAAGCGAAGCAGCGATGTTAGCCGGCATCCCGAAAGGTCCGTACTACTACTCTCCGTTGATTAATGAAAAGAGGGCCAAAGCGCGGCAAAAAACGGTACTTTTATCGATGGAACAAGCCGGATACATCAGCAAAAAAGAAGCGGAGCGAGCGTATCAAGAAAAACTTATTTATACGGCCCATCACGAAATAAAACAAAAAAATATCGCTCCTTATTTTCAAGACGTTGTCAAACATGTGCTGCGCAACCAATTAGGGCTGGATGAACGGACGATTGAACTCGGCGGCCTGCGCGTGTATACATCGCTCGATCCACATATGCAGAAAATCGCAGAACAGGAAATAAACGCG
The DNA here is from genome assembly GCF_000632715.1 of Parageobacillus caldoxylosilyticus NBRC 107762. Classification (GTDB taxonomy): domain Bacteria; phylum Bacillota; class Bacilli; order Bacillales; family Anoxybacillaceae; genus Saccharococcus; species Saccharococcus caldoxylosilyticus. Next base: position 46,142 of record NZ_BAWO01000004.1, read on the forward strand.
GTCATTGACCCGAACTCCCAAATTCAAGCCGCGCTTGTCGCGATGGACCCGCGCACGGGAGAAGTAAAAGCGCTTGTCGGCGGCAGGGACTATGAAAAAAGCCCATTTAACCGAGCTGTACAGGCGGAACGGCAGCCAGGCTCCACCTTCAAGCCGTTTCTCTACTATGCAGCGATTGAGCAAGGGTTCACGCCATCTACGCAAATGCGCAGCGAGCTGACGACATTTACGTTTGATAACGGCAAGTCCAAATATACCCCGCATAACTATAATGATTACTATGCGAATGACACGATTACGCTCGCACAGGCGATAGCCTTATCGGATAACGTATTTGCCGTAAAAACGCATTTATTTATCGGTGAAGACAAACTTGTGAAAACGGCGAAAAAACTAGGTATTACAAGCAAATTAAAAGAGGTTCCGTCGTTGGCGCTCGGAACATCGCCGGTGAAAGTGATCGATATGGTGAGAGCCTACAGCGCGTTTGCCAATAACGGCAAAAGAGTGGAACCGGTTTTTATTAAAAAAATCGTCAATCATGAAGGAGAAACGATTTACGAATATAAACCATCAAGCAAACAAGTGCTCGATCCGGACGCCGCTTATGTCACCACTCAGCTGATGACGGGCATGTTTGACCCAAAACTAAACGATTATACGACCGTTACCGGCCAATCGATTCGCAAACAGATTACACGTCCGTACGCGGGCAAATCGGGAACAACAGAAACGGATAGCTGGATGATTGGATTTGCGCCACAACTAGTTACAGGGGTATGGACCGGTTACGACCGTGGGGAAACGATTGATAAAATGGTGGAGAAACAATATGCAAAACAAATTTGGGTTCGATTTATGGAAAAAAGTTTACAAGGAAAACCAAAGAAAAAGTTTAAGCCAACCAAAGGGGTTGTTGGTGTTTATGTCGACCCGGATAACGGCAAACTTGCGACAAAATCATGTCCGGTAAAGCGTCTTACTTATTATATTGCTGGTACCGAACCGACCGACTACTGCACGGATCATTTACCACATCAAAAGAAATCAAAGAAAAAAGAGGAAAAGAAAAATTGGTTCCAAAAACTGTTCCCTTGGTTTTAAAGGAAGACCCCTCAAGCGCTTTCGCTTGAGGGGTCTTCTTGTCCTAGTTTTATTGTGTTATACATGTAGGTTTAGTTTACCCTTTTTCCTGCTAAACTACAAGTACCCGCCATATGACGTTCACAAAAACGTCACATATATGGAAATTCATGAAAGCCGCGGGCATCTGCCGCTGTCATTTTCCGCCTTCCAGTCCTTTTTTCAACTCCTCACTCGAACGATTCCACATTTCGATATCGTGTTGTTTCAAAAAGTCCGCAAGCACCCGTTTTGATTTCTCATCCATATGATCAACGATAATATGGCGCTTTAGTGATTTATCTAAACGATTTACATGCTCCGGCAGCAGTTTGTAGCCGCGACGCGCCTCTCGGTCGACCGTCATTTCACAGGCGGTCACACCGGCATAATACGGCCCGTCTTCTCTCCGTTCAATCGTGACCCAAACGATCCAATAAGGCTTGCCATTTGGCACTTCGTCGCGGTTTGGCAAAAACTTAATGCCCCGCTCCACCGCGCTGCGGGCATGCATCGCGCCCATGTCGACAAACGCCTCGCCCGCTTCGACATCAATAATGACAGGGGAAACGTTCTCCAAACTTAGCGCTCCGGCGCCAAAACCACGGTGGCCGTCGGTCGGATCATCTTTAATAATGTTAAACCCAATATTTTTCTTCTTTTTTTCCATCGAACACCCCTCCTTCATGTCACACGAACAATGTGGCAAAAAATGATTGCAAATTTTCCAAGACAAACGGAACCGCTACTTGAAAAATCGGCTCGATTGTATAACTGTCAAGCGGAGTCAGCACCAAAATGAGAAACAAAAGCGCCCCATAGCTTTCCCATTGCGTCATTTTCGCACGAACACCTTGCGGGGCTAAATCTTCGATAATCCGATATCCATCAAGGGGCGGAAACGGAAGCAAGTTAAAAATAAACAACACGACATTTAAACTGATAAAAATTTGGAAAAAAAGGTCAAACCCCGCAGCGAACCAATCGGGAAGCGCCCGCATGACTCCGAAATAAATCATGCTATACCAGACAATAAATCCAAGCGCGGCAAGCAATAAATTGCTTAGCGGTCCGGCAACCGATACAAGGATCCCAGCGAGACGCGGATGTTTAAAGTGAAAGCGGTTGACCGGAACGGGCTTTGCCCAGCCGAAACCGGCAAGAAAAATAAGCAACGTGCCAAGCAAATCCAAATGGGCAAGCGGCGACAGCGTCAGTCTGCCCTCATTTTTAGCAGTCGGATCGCCGAACTTATAAGCGACATACGCGTGGGCAAATTCATGCACCGAAAAAGCGATCACCAGCGCCATCAATACATATGGAATTTGGCTTAACGAATACGGCAAGAAATGTTCCACTCTGTTTAACTCCTTTTTCCACATATTAAACTTATTATTAGTATACATGATTTACCGGAAAAAGTGGACTGAAGTCCCTTTTTTCATGATATAATCAACACGACAAGAGATGAACAAAGGAGGAGCACCGATGCCTTACGTAACCATTAAAATGCTTGCCGGACGCACAGAAGAACAAAAAAAGGCACTTGTCGAAAAAGTGACAGAAGCGGTTGCAGAAACAACGGGCGCTTCGAAAGACAAAATCGTCGTTTTCATTGAAGAAATGACGAAAAATCATTACGCTGTCGGCGGAAAACGATTGAGCGACGAGCAATAAGCATGCAGGCAAGGAACTTTTTCATGGTTCCTTGCTTTTTTTATTGCGGATTTTTTAAAAAACGAATATTATTATATACGTATTTAAAAATGTTCGTATTTTGGAGGTAAACGATGTTTGATTTAACGAAACATAACACGAATTTAAAAACAGAAATCATTGCCGGATTTACAACATTTTTAACCATGGTATACATCATCGTTGTCAACCCGGTCGTATTGTCGGATGCCGGCGTTCCGTTTGCGCAAGTGTTTACCGCCACGATTATCGCCACTGTCATCGGCACGCTATGGATGGCGCTGTTTGCCAACTATCCGATCGCCATCGCTCCGGGAATGGGATTAAACGCCTATTTCGCTTATTCGGTTGTCGGTTCGCACGGCAATATTTCTTATGAAGTGGCGTTTTCTGCGGTGTTCGTTGCCGGAATCCTTTTTGTCATTTTGTCGCTGACGCCGTTTCGCAGCAAGCTGATTGAAGCGATTCCGGAAAATTTGAAGCACGGCATTACCGCAGGAATCGGCTTGTTTATCGCCTTTATCGGCCTTCGTTTAACCGGCATTATTCAAGCCCATCCGCAAAACTTAGTCGCGTTAGGCGATTTGCACTCGCCATCGGCGGTGTTGACGCTCATCGGCTTGGCAGTGACGCTCGTGCTGATGTCGCTTGGCGTCAACGGCGCGCTCTTTTTGGGAATGGTCATCACTGGAGTGATTGCTTATTTCACCGGACAATTGAAATTTGACAAAGGCTTCGTTTCCGTGCCATCGCTACCGGAAGGGCTTGTTGTCGCCAATCCGCTTACTGCCATCGGCGATGTCATCCATTACGGATTATATGCCGTTGTGTTTTCCTTTTTGCTGGTGACAATTTTTGATACGACAGGAACGATGATCGGCGTTGCCCAGCAAGCCGGGCTCATGAAAGGAAAAACAATGCCGCGCGCCCGCGAGGCGCTGCTTTCCGACTCGATTGCGACGACGATCGGCGCCATGTTCGGCACAAGCCCGACATCGGCGTATATCGAATCTTCTTCCGGCGTCGCCGCCGGAGGGCGTACGGGTATTACAGCGCTAACGGTCGCCATCTTATTCGTGCTATCCGCCTTTTTCGGGCCGCTTGTTGGCGCCGTATCCGGCATCGCGGCGATTACCGCGCCGGCGCTTATTATCGTCGGCAGCTTAATGATGGGAAGCATCGCCCGGATTCAATGGGATCAGCTCGATGAGGCATTCCCGGCGTTTCTCATCATTTTAAGCATGCCGCTGACATCGAGCATCGCTACGGGAATTGCATTAGGGTTTATTTCGTACCCGCTATTAAAAATCACGCGCGGCAAATGGCGCGAAGTGCATCCGCTCGTATATATTTTTGCTGTTCTCTTCTTCTATCAGCTTGCCTTCCTGCCGCATTAACGCAACAAAAAAACGAAGTCCCGTTCAGGCGCGGACTTCGTTTTTTACTTTAGCGCGCAATTGTTCAATATAGTTATACGCCTGTTCCACTTCTTCTTCCGTGTAGCGCTGCTTGCTTTTTAATAAAAATACTTTTTCCTTCACTTCTTCTTTCGGTAAATGTTCAAAATAGAGCACCGTCGATACGAGCTCTAAAAACCGCGAGTTTTGCTCGTTCATATCTTGCATGCATTCACGCAAATAAGGCATGTCCAAATCGTAATGGTTTAAAAACTGTATGCCCGCTTCCGTCAGCGTATAGCGATATTGAAAATACCCGCCTTTTTTTTCTTTCATTTCGTGCAAAAACCCTAAATCACAAAGCTCCTCAATCCGACATGTTAATTCTTCGGAATATGGTCCGTAAAAATGGAAATTAAACTTCTCGTAAAACGGAAACTGCAACTTTTTGGCGATGTAAATCATTTTTTGCAGCTTTTTGCGACCGACGATTTCCCCAGCTGCCGCCAGCGCCTTCATCACTTTCGCATGCTCTGTAAACACTCCCCGTCATCTCCTAACCCTCTAAAATTTCAATGATTTTTTTCTTTGTCGTCCGCTTTGTCGAAAAATCATAAATGAAATCAGCAGGAAAATACAGTTTATGATCGGTTCTGCGCTTTCCGGAAATGGCATCGACGAGCACCGATTCCCGCGACAGCTCGCGAAGCTCTCCATTCGGCATCAATAAATAAATCGGCAGCCGCTCCCCTTCCTCGCCGGGGCGGTAAAAGTCATACGGCAAATCGGATGAAGAATCGACGACCAAGTAATATTCCGGATCAATGCCTGCTTTTTTAAATAAGCCCGTCAGTTCGATCAGCTTCGTCATCTGCTCGTTTGTTGGATTAAATTCGACATATTTGAATAAATGACGGTTGACAAAACGGCGGCATAGGTCGCTCAAAATCGCGTCTCGTTCATGTTGCCATTGTTGAAAATAAAACAAGATCACCGCCTCATCAAGCTGCAAATAATCTTGCAATTCTACCGTCCCAGTAAAAAACGAGTAAAAATGAATCGGCTTCGTCTGGAACTCATACCCTTCTTCATACAGCCTTTTTGCCCGGTGCAAAATTTTCGTTAAAATGACTTCGGCGCTGCGCGTGACCGGATGGAAATAGACTTGCCAATACATTTGGTAACGGCTCATAATATAGTCCTCAACCGCATGCATGCCGCTGCGCTTAATGACGACTTGGTCTTCACGCGGACGCATGACGCGCAAAATCCGCTCCATATCAAAATTGCCGTAGCTGACGCCGGTGTAGTACGCATCCCTAAGCAAATAATCCATCCGATCGGCGTCGATCTGACTGGAAATCAAGCTGACGACAAGCTTATTTGGATACGTTTTTGCAATCACTTCCGCCACTTTTTTCGGGAAATCGTCGCTGACGCGGCGGAGTACAGCGTTCACTTCCGTATCCCCTAAAATGATGGCCTGGGTGAAATCTTCATGATCGAGCCGAAACACTTTTTCAAAGGAATGGGAGAACGGCCCGTGACCTAAATCATGCAATAGCGCCGCACATAGGCAAAGAAGCCGCTCACTATGGTCCCAATGTTCACGGCCGACGAACACATCATCAATAATACGGCGAATAATTTCGTAGACGCCAAGCGAATGGTTAAAGCGGCTATGCTCGGCGCCGTGAAACGTCAAATACGTCGTGCCGAGCTGTTTAATGCGGCGCAAACGCTGAAATTCCTTCGTTCCGATCAAATCCCAAATCACTTTATCACGAACGTGTATGTATCGGTGCACTGGATCCTTAAATACTTTTTCCTCACTCAGCTGCCCGCCGGGATATGCCATGTTATCCCCTCTTCCATTTCTAACATGAATCTATTATAAGCCGTTTTCTTTTATAAAGAAATACTTCATTTTTTCTTCTTTACCTCTCATTATTTCCCAAAATATAGAAACAAAAAATCACCTTCTTATCAAAAAGGAAGGCGATTTTTTAATTCTTCTTTAATTTTTCGGCAATTTTTTCGATCAGCTCATCCTCTGTCAATGCTGCGACCGGACGGTTATTGACAAAGGCAAATGTCTTTTTGCGGCCCGGGCCGCAATACGACTGGCAGCCGATTTTAATGGTCGCATCTGGATCCAACTTTTTCAAACGCGGAATTAACGTTTTCAAATTTGGCGCTTTGCAGTCATCACAAACGCGAAATTCATTTGCCATGCTGGCTCACCCTTTCTCTGCGCTCGCTTGCGTTTGTTTACACTATCGTGTATTCTAACGCTTCTTTTTGCCTATTGCAAGTTTGTTGGCTTCCGGCCTCTATTCCATTTTCTTCCTCTATACGCTCCCATCACGCGGTTCGTGCACAATTCTTGCAATTTTTGATTCACCGAAACTAAAAAATGTATAAAATTTACTATTTTTGGCCATGCTTCTACTAGCAAACAAGAAAAAGGGGAGTTGAGAACGATGAAGCAACGGCAAGATGCATGGACAGAAGAAGAAGATTTGCTATTAGCAGAAACAGTGTTGCGTCATGTGCGTGAAGGGAGCACACAACTAAACGCGTTTGAAGAAGTCGGCGATAAATTAAACAGGACATCGGCGGCTTGCGGCTTCCGCTGGAATGCGGTCGTCCGGCGCCGTTACGAACAAGCGCTGCAGCTTGCCAAACGGCAGCGCAAAGAAAGACAGCGGCTTTTAGGACAGCAAGGCGGGAAGAAAAAGCTGCTTTACAATCCTCCTGTTCCTTCGCTAGCAGAAATCGGGGAAATCACCCAGTTGCCGGCGGTTGTATCTTCTGCTAGTGAATCATCATCGATTACATTAGATCAAGTGATTTCCTTTTTGCAAACGTTAAAAACGGCTCATCGCCGGCACGAAGTATTGACAAAAGAAAATGAACGTCTGCGCAAAGAAAATGAAGAAATGCGGGCGAAAAATAAAGAATTAGAAAAGAAAATTGCCAAACTAGAAGAAAACTCTTCCACGATTCAAGAAGATTACGAAACATTAGTAAGAATTATTAATAGAGCCCGAAAGCTTGTTTTGCAAGAAGAAGAGGAGCGCCAGGCGCTCAAATTCCGCATGGACCAAAACGGAAATTTAGAAAAAATCGCAGAATAATAAAGGCTGCCCTGAGAAAACGGGGCAGCCTTTATGATGTAACGAATGCTTTTTCGTTGCGGCGGACGATGCGCTCCCAATAATATTCGTATAAAGACAGCTCTTCCTCCGTCAACGTCGAGGAGTACAGATGGCCGCCAAACGACTGGAGCGTGCGCAATAAAAGGAGCATCACGGCCGGGATGGTCAGCTCGTCTCCGAGCAATTCCGAAAGCGACGCCATCGTGCTTGGAACAATGATCGGATAGGAAAACTTCGTCGCTTCTCCTTGCAATCCAAGCTCATAAAAACGGCGGATTAGCTCGGCGCGCGCCGAGCCGCTTCCATTGATGCATAAATAAATTTGCACCGCCACGCCGCCGCGCACGCGCCGCTGCGAAATGCCAGCGAATTTTTTGCCGTCAATGCTGAGATCGTAGCTGCCCGGGCAATACGAACCGACGATTTCCCGTGCTTCAATCACTTTACCGTAAGACGAAAACATCGCCTTTATGAGCTGCCACATCGCTTCATATCCTTGATGAATATCAATCGCTTTCGTCGTTTCCGGAAAAACAAGCGATACATTGAGCACCCCGTCATCAAGCACGACGGCAAGTCCCCCAGAATTGCGGACAATCACCTTGTATTGGTTTGTTTCTAAAAAAGACACGGCTTCCTGCAGATGGGGAAGCTTTGTATCTTGTATCCCTAACACCACTGTATTGTAATGAACCCATGTGCGAACGACCGCATCGGAAAGTCCCGTTCCTACTGACGTACAAAGCGTATCATCGATCGCAAACGATTGTTTCGCATCAAACATCGGGCCAAAATGCGACTGATCAATAATGCGCCATTTCGCCTGTTGCAACAATTCGTGGACCATTGCTTTTCTCCTTAACGAAGTAGTCTGCAAAAATTATATCACAACACGAAAAAAAAGGGTGACCGCTTTGTCACCCTTTTCCGAATTATAGCGATTGCGCTGCAGTAATGAGCGTAAGCTTGTACACATCTTCCGCATTGCAGCCGCGCGACAGGTCGTTAACCGGCTTATTAAGCCCTTGCAAAATCGGGCCGATCGCTTCAAAATTGCCGAGACGCTGAGCGATTTTGTAGCCGATGTTTCCTGCTTCTAAGCTTGGGAAAATAAATACGTTCGCATCTCCTTGAATGACGGAATCCGGCGCTTTCTTTTTCGCGACAGACGGAACGAACGCGGCGTCGAATTGAAACTCGCCGTCCAACACTAAATCTGGCGCCATTTCTTTTGCAAGACGCACCGCTTCGACGACTTTTTCCGTTTCCGGCGATTTTGCGGATCCTTTTGTTGAAAAGCTTAACATCGCCACACGCGGTTCGATATCGAACATTTTTGCTGTGTTGGCGCTCTCTACGGCAATTTCCGCTAAATCTTGGCTGTCTGGCGCAATGTTAATCGCACAATCGGCAAATACGTACTTCTCCTCACCGCGCACCATAATAAATACGCCTGACGTTTTGCGGATGCCTGGTTTTGTTTTAATAATTTGCAAAGCCGGTCTTACTGTATCGGCCGTCGAATGGGCAGCACCGCTCACCAGCCCGTGCGCTTTATCCATGTACACAAGCATGGTGCCAAAATAATTTTCATCATCAAAAAGCAGCTTACGCGCCGCTTCTTCTGTCACTTTTCCGTTACGGCGCTCGACAAACGCGCGAACAAGCTCGTCCATTTCTTCGTATTGATGCGGATCGATGATTTCGACATTCGGAAGCGTCAATCCGAGCTCGCTTGCTTTTTGTTTTACCGCCTCTTCGTTGCCGATCACAATCGGCGCTACAATTTGTTCATTTGCCAGGCGGCTTACCGCTGTTAAAATACGCTCATCAAGACCTTCCGGAAAAACAATTTTCCGTTGTTTTCCTGCTACTTTTTCTTTTAAGGCAGAAAATAAATCACTACTCACGAGCCAATCCTCCTCAATGTATGAAATCCTCTATATACTCTAGGATACTCTTATTATGTAGAAACGCAACCAAATTAAGCACTCACAACAAATATTCGCTTTATTAAAATAATTCAGTTTACTGGCTTCTATATGCGACATTCGAGCGTTTCTTGGCCAAACTATGGTATAGTAAAACTGTACATTACATATAAGGAGTGAATGTAAATGAGTGAAGCCGTACACACACTCGATGGCTGGTATTGTCTTCACGATTTCCGCTCTATGGATTGGAGCGCTTGGAAAACGTTAACAAGTGATGAGCGGGAAGCAGCCATTCATGAGTTTTTATCATTAGTCGAAAAATGGCAAGAAACAGAGGATAAAAAAGAAGGCAGCCACGCCATTTATACGATTGTCGGGCAAAAGGCAGATATTATGTTTATGATTTTACGTCCGACGATCGAAGAATTGAATGAAATCGAAACGGCGCTAAACAAAACAAAATTGGCAGAATATTTCATTCCGGCATATTCTTATGTATCCGTTGTGGAACTAAGCAACTATCTTCCTTCCGATGGCAGCGATCCATACGAAAATCCGGAAGTGCGCCGCCGTCTCTACCCAATTTTGCCGAAAACGAAACATGTTTGCTTCTATCCGATGGACAAGCGTCGTCAAGGCAATGACAACTGGTATATGCTTTCAATGGAAGAACGGCGCAATTTAATGCGCGCCCATGGCATGACTGGCCGCAAATACGCCGGCAAAGTGACGCAAATTATCACCGGCTCCGTCGGCTTGGATGACTTTGAATGGGGTGTTACATTATTCTCCGATGACGCTTTGCAATTTAAAAAACTCGTTTACGAAATGCGCTTTGATGAAGTGAGCGCCCGCTATGGAGAATTCGGATCGTTCTTTGTCGGCAATCGCTTAACAGCAGAGAAGGTATCGTCGTTTTTCCATGTGTAATGAATCCCCGCTTCTTCACTGAAGGAGCGGGCTTTTTTCGCCTGTGCCTCATTTTTGTCGGACAGCCCCCTTTTTTTCTGTCATATCCCGCTTTTTTCCCCCATACATATAAATCAGAAATTCGCTTAGAAAAATTACGAGGACGTTGTCACCATTCCTCCTTTGTATCAATAGCCTATTATTGTCGAGAAAAAAGACAATTGAGGTGACGACATGGCTGTTGTTGCACATACAGAGGAAGACGTAAGACTGCTGGCAAGGCTGATGCGGGCGGAAGCAGAAGGTGACGGACGGCTTGGCATGTTAATGGTAGGAAACGTCGGAGTGAACCGTTGCATCGCCGATTGCCTTGACTTTCGGGGAATACGCACCATCCGCCAAATGGTGTTTCAAAGCCCGGGCGGCTTTGAAGCAGTGCAAAAAGGATATTTTTATCAACGAGCAAGACAACTAGACATGCAATTAGCCCGTCAAGTGCTTCGCGGCTGGCGGTACCATCCGGCCACCTATGCGCTTTGGTTTTTTAAACCTCCAGCGGGCGCAGATTGTCCACCGCAGTGGTTTGGTCAACGGAACGTCGGCCGTTATAAATCGCATTGCTTTTATGCGCCATCACCGAGTGATTGCCCAAGAGTATATTATTAAATTTCTATAGAGGAGGTTTTTCCATGTCCAAAAATTCCTATGAAAATACGTATAATCCGCTAGACGATGAACGCCAACAACCATATCAATTTTATCAATCTTATCAGCCGTATCCATATGGTTATATGTATCCACAAGCTTATTACCCAACCGCTTATCCATACTATTCCCCGCAACCGATGACGACACCAACTCCTGCATTTGGCTTACAAACGCCTTCTTTCGCAATGCAAACGCCGACAACGGCGAGCCAGCCGTCCATTCCGGGGATGCTGCCGATTGAAGAGTCTTACATTGAAAACATTTTGCGCCTCAACAAAGGAAAACTCATTACCGTATATATGACGTTTGAAAACAACCGGGAATGGAACGCAAAAATATTCCGCGGCAACATCGAAGCGGCAGGGCGCGACCATTTGATCTTAAGCGATCCGCAAACAGGAATGCGCTACTTATTGCCGATGATTTATCTTGATTACATCGTGTTTGAAGGAGAAATTTCCTATGAATATCCGTTTGCCGGGGCGACGGCGCAATTGAGCAGTTATTCCCCACGATAACCGCAAAAAATAAGGTTGCTAAACGCAACCTTATTTTTTATGCCATCCCCATGCTGCCCCGCCTTTGAAAAAGCTTCAACCTGGACGCACATTCACCCTGATTATGTGATGCCAATCACACTTAGCCCGCATGCCACATTGTATAATGGTCTCGAACAAAGCAAAAGAGGTGACCCGGCATGGCCTGGGTAGTTCATGAAGTTCTGCTGGGAATACATATCATCCTCGCGATGATTTGGGTAGGAGGCATTTTCTTTATCGGTTGGGGGGTCTACCCCGTAGCGAAAACGATGCCGGCTTCCCAGCAGCAGCCATTTTTTCGTTCTCTTATGCAATGGACGCATTGGCCGCTTACATTGGCAGGCTCCGGAGTGATCATAACCGGCATTTTGCTCGGCACCGTCGCTGGACCGATCCGCCATTGGCATGACTTGTGGAACACGACGTACGGCCATATATGGCTGGCCGCCCTTCTCATCGGCCTTGCCACCTTGGCATGGGGAGTGTTTGTCGGCTATCGGCGGGCAATAAACATTTTTACCAACGATTCCCTTTGGCAACAAGCAGAAAGCGGTGACAAATATGTTAAATGATTATTTTGACGTCCTGCGCGGCCAAGACCGCGACAAGTGGGCGACACCCGGAGATCCGTCATTCGGCCGCGGCCCCTCCCATCATGTTGTTCCTGCTGTCGCCGGCGTCATGCTCTCTGCGGCGGTGCTGCTTGGTGCATACCTAGCCTGGCACAGCCGTTTATGGATTGCCATCGCCGGCACTTTAGGAATCCTGTTCGGTTACGCCTACTCGGCCGGCCCACGTCCTTTATCGTCGCTAGGCTTAGGGGAGCTTGTCGCTGCTGTATTCATGGGACCGGTGGCCACTTCCCTCGCCTATACCGTGCAAGGCGATCCACCCGATGCCCAGGTTTTTGCCGTCTCTTTTCCTTTCGCCTTGCTGATCGCTTCCATGATTTTATCCAACAATATACGCGACATCGAAAAAGACCGGACATTTCGCCGCACCTTGGCGATCGTTCTTGGACGCGCGGGGGCTGTACGTTTTCTTGCCGTTATACTCGCCCTCGCCTACTTGTCCATGATTAGTTTGATCGCTTTCCATATCGTTCCATGGACAGCGGGAATAGCCTTGCTTGCTCTGCCGCTAGCCATTCGGCTTCGCTGGTGTTTCCGCTGTGGAGCCGAACGGATGGAAGAAATCAGCGGCATGAAATGGGCTGCCTGGCATCACTGGGTCTTCGGATTGCTCTTTGTTTTTGGCATATGGTTATCCCCGTAAATGAACGTCAGAAAAACTTTCGGCCATTTGCCACCCGCAAAGAACCGTTTATATTCGAAAAAAGAAAGAAGGAGCGCTTCATGGAAACGCTCCTCTCAACCTATTTTCATTGCCGCATAACCGATCAGCACCCACGCGATTAAAAACGCAACGCCGCCAAACGGGGTGATCGCTCCAAGCGGTTTGATTTGCGTCACGCTTAACACATACAAGCTTCCGGAAAATAAGACAATGCCGACAAACATCATCCAGCCGGCTATGCTGATCAAGCCCGCTTGCGGAAACTTGCCAAGCAGCAGCCCAACGGCAAACAGGCCAAGCGCATGAAACATTTGGTACTGCACCGCTGTTTTCCATATTTCAAAATAACGGTCGGGAATTTTCCCCTCGAGCCCGTGCGCCCCAAACGCCCCAAGCGCAACAGCTAAAAAGGCATTCAGCGCTCCAAGGAAGACAAACGTTTTCATGGTATCTCCGCCCTCTCCTGCACAGTTTTCACCCCTATCATAACGTATTTCGACAACAAAGAAAAACCCTTCTGCTTCAGAAGGGTTTTTCAGCGCTGCTGTAAATACATTTCCAGCACTTTTTTCACTTTTTCTTCTTCATCACGGTCGGCGTGAATTTCATAATGATCGCCATCCACTTTTGCTTCAATTTGCGAAAAGCCTTGGTTTCGCAAAAACTGTTCCACATCCACTACGTCCTCGTTAGAGCCAAACAGCATCTTATATCCGACAAAATCGCCGTTCACATATACTTCGTAACGATCGTGGGACAATTTTACTTCATTTTCATCGGTATCAACAAAAGGGAAAAAATCAAAACGATCTGACATATTGCCACCTCCGTTTATTGACCATTATTCCCTTTTGCCTACCGATTATGAGAAAATTATACTTAAAAATCGAATAGCGACGGACCGTTCGCATCGTCGCCGATATCGATTCGCTCTCCCTTTTCTTGCCGAATCAAAATCGGCGGCGCTTCCGGCAAAGAAACCGCCGGCATTTCTCGTTTTTCCTCTTCTTCCAACACCAAGTCACATAAAGCACGCACAGCGGCGATATGCTCCCGCACGCGCTGCGGGCTGCCCGCCGTCCTTGCTCTTTGCAGCTCTTCCTCCATTTTTGCCAAAATCGTCGCAATCGAAATCGCCAATGTGTTCACTCCTCGTCTCATCCATATCACTTAAGCTTTGTTTCCTATGTTCTCAATCTGCCAGTCAATCGGGTCGTACCCGCATTGCTGCAAAAACGCGTTCGTCCGCGAAAACGGGCGATGGCCAAAAAAGCCGCGTGACGCCGAAAACGGGCTCGGATGCGGCGCCTCAATAATGTAGTGATGCCGATTCGTAATGAGCTCTTTTTTCGCCTGCGCATGCCGCCCCCACAAAAGAAAGACGACCGGATCTTGCTTTTCGTTTACGAGCTCAATGACACGATCCGTGAAAAACTCCCATCCTTTTCCCCTATGGGAATTGGCCTGCCCGCGGCGCACCGTCAATACGGTGTTTAATAACAATACTCCTTGCTTCGCCCATTTTACCAAATATCCATTGTCTGGAATGTAACATCCTAAATCATCGTGAAGCTCTTTAAAAATATTGACAAGCGACGGCGGCAGCGGCACTCCCGGTTTGACAGAAAAACTCAGCCCGTGCGCCTGTCCCGGCCCGTGGTACGGGTCTTGCCCTAAGATCACGACTTTCACTTGCGCATACGGCGTATAGTGAAGCGCATTAAAAATATCGTACATGTCCGGATAAATCGTCCGTGTACGGTATTCTTCTTTCAAAAATTCGCGCAGTTTTATGTAATATGGCTTATGAAACTCTTCTTCCAATAGCGGAGCCCAGTCATTTTTCAAAATAGCCATCTCGCTAACCCCTTTTCGTTTGCTTATTATTAATGTACCAAATCGAACAGGCTAAATAAACCGTTCAGAGAGGAAGATAAATTCCATTTCCCCCTTTTTCTTCTCCTTAAAAAATATCCACCATAGTTGCTGTTTCAATATTTTAAAATATGGGTAAATCTGTTGTAAACATTGAAAGGGAGTGGTTTGATGGCCGTTGTTGCTGTTTTTGCGAAAACATCGGAAGCCATTCGCGCCATTCACGCATTGTTACAGGCCGCCCTGCCAAAATATCGCCTTGCGATCGCCACGGCGGATGAGGAGGCGGCGAAATATATCCAAAACGAAACAGGCGTGACTGTATCCTCTTCTTTTGACCGAGCCCATCTTTTCGAGAACATAAAGCATAGCCACTCAAGAAGCATATTGTTAGTGATTGATGAACCTGTTCATGAGAGCTGGATGGACATTTTGGAAAAATGCGGTGTCACCGTGCAAACAAAGGAAAGCCAAGAATTGGTCAGCGGCTATATGACGAATAATGAAAAAGACGTCAAGTTGCTCGGAAAACAAATGGAAAAACTGCGAACCAATAAAGAACTACAAGCGTACGGGAAAATACCGGATCCACTGCAATAGCCCAATTTATGGTATGATAATGATATAAACAAAAAGCATCCATCATTCGGCAATGAGGTGAACAGACAATGAACACGAAACTGTTTGACGTGATTCATGAGGAACAGAGCGACAGGCATGTCATCTATGTAAAAGGCGAGCTCGATTTGGCAAGCGCTGAACAATTCCGAAACATCGCCGAACCGCTGGCCAATGATAAAACCAAAACGCTTGTCATCTATTTGAAGGATTTAACCTATATTGACAGCACCGGAATCGGTATTTTTGTATCATTACTAAAACGGCGCCAGCAATTGCAAGCTCCTGTTTTGATTGAGAACATTCCGCCGAAAATACAACGTTTATTCGACCTTACCGGCGTCTCCCGCTTTTTTGCGGCAGAACGTGAAACAACAAAACAGAAAGGACAGAAGGCGAACGATGAAAGAGTTTGAACAAGTTGTGCAGCTATCGATTCCAGCGAAAGCAGAGTTTATCGACTTAGCACGCCTTTCGTTATACGGAGTGGCGGCAAAAATGGGATTTTCCTACGAAGACATCGAAGACATGAAAGTCGCCGTCTCGGAAGCGTGCAATAACGCCGTGCTTCATGCCTATGATGATGAAACCGGACGCATCGATCTTCGTTTCGAAATGCAGCCCGATGCCATCCGCATCATCGTCAAAGACTATGGGAAAAGCTTTAACTACGAACAAGAAGCAAAACAGGCGGCATCCCTTCACCATCAATCGTTAGACGCTGCGAAAATCGGTGGTCTCGGTTTGTTTATGATGCAGGCATTGATGGATCAAGTAGAAGTATTAACGATTGACGGAACGGAAGTTATTTTAACCAAATTTCTCAATCGGAACGAAGGAGAGCATAACCATGAATTCATATCCTCCTCTTCCATCCAAGAGCAACCTTAAGCAGCTTATTCGCGATTACCAAAGGACGAAGGCAGAAGAAGCCGCGACCAAGTTACTGCTTCATTTTGAACCGCTGATCATCGCCGCCGCCAAAAAAATGTCGCGCAACCGCCCCGATCTTTACGAAGACTTATTCCAGGTTGGACGCCTTTCTTTTTTAAGGCTGCTGGAGCATTATGACCCAAACCAAGGGACAAACCTGAAGCCGTATGTGATGAAAAGCTTGATCGGCTATATGAAAAACTATTTGCGCGACAAAGCATGGTATATTCAAGTCCCACGGAAAGTAAAAGAAAAAGGCGCCAGAGTGCAACAAGCGATTGACGAGCTAACCATGAAGCTGGAACGCTCTCCGAATGTCGAAGAAATTGCCCGATATTTAGGCTTATCCGTTGAAGAAACGATTGAAATTTTAGCAGGTCGCGAGCATTATCAAGCCATTTCCATGGATGCGCCGCTGCAGGATGGAAAAAAAGACGCGAGCACGATTGGCGAATTCGTCGCCGACGAAACGGATGATTTTGAAACACTGATTAACCGCCTCGACTTAGAAGATGCGATGCAAAAGCTAAGCGAACAAGAACGGCTCATACTGAAGTGGATTTTCCACCGCGGCGAAACCCAGCGCTCTATCGCGAGCCAACTTGGCATTTCACAAATGACCGTCAGCCGCATTCAAAAGCGAGCCATGAAAAAGCTCAAACAATGGTTAGCAGCCACCAATACATTGTAACGGCACAAAAAAAGAGAAAAGGATCCCTTTTCTCCTTTTTCTCATTTGCGGCGAAGCAATAGCAATGTCTGATCGTCTTTGATCTCGTATTGATGATATGCTTTTACTTGTTCATACAAATCATGAATGATTTCTTGCGCCGATTTTGTCGTATCGATTTTCTTCATCATCTCGGCCAATACAGAAAAGTCATCCCCTGTTTCGCTGTCTCGCCGCTCTGTCACCCCATCGGTATATAACAAAATGATATCCCCTGACTCCAGGCGGACAGACTTCGTTTCAAAGGCAAACTGCGGAAACAGCCCAAGCGCGCATCCTTCTGTCGCCAGAGGCACGCATTCATGCGTTTCCGCCCGATATAAAAGGCCTGGCTCATGCCCCGCGCTTGCGTAGGAAAATGTATGGTTCTTTTCATTGTAATTTCCAACAAACATCGTGACAAACATGGACGCCTCCGTATAGTCATACACAAACCGATTTAATAAATCCAAATAAATATGCGGCTGCGTTCCGTAATGAAGAGTGCGGTCAAGAATAAACTTCATTAACGTCATCAGCATCGCCGCCGGGATCCCTTTTCCCGACACGTCAGCGATGCCGACGGAAAAGGACGTCTGGTGAGCGGAAAAATGGTAAAAGTCGCCGCTTAAAATGCGGGCAGGAACGCTTAATACCCCGACATCCACATAGGAAGGCAGTTTCATCTCCTTTAGGTCCTGGAGAAGGGATCGCTGCATGTTGGCGGCCAGCGACAGCTCCAAATCAAGCTGCTGCCGCTCGCGTTCCAACCGCTCCTTTTCTTTTTTCTCCGTCATATCGCGGAATACGACCACCATGCTCGTCAACGTCCCGTTTTCCAACACCGGCGCCAACGTATAGCTCACCGGCAAATACGTTCCGTCTTTGCGGCAGAATTCCTCTTCATCCACGCGGATGACTTCCCCGTTTTTTAACGGCTTAATCAGGCGAATAAGATCTTTGCGGCTCCACACGTCACTTGTCGAGCCGACGCGGTATATAAATTCAAACAGCGGCTTATTCCTCGCCTCGGCAAACGACCAGCCTAACAGCCGCTCCGCTTCCGGATTCATCCATACGATCCGCCCTTCCCGGTTTAGCATAATGACCCCTTCGCCAAGGGCATTGGTCATCATTTCAAGCTGTTGTTCGTGCTGCTTCAACTCAATATATGGCTGTTCAATATTTTCTAAGTAAATACCTCTCATGAAATACAAAAAACCGACAGCCTTATAAATATGGGCCCATAGCGCGTATAAATCGTTAACGCCGACATCCATCGCCAGCTGGCATTCGCAAAGGATAAAGAAAAACAAAGCAAGCAACAAATATAACAGCGCTGGCGACCGCCGCTTCCGATAGCGGCGGAATATCCAAATCATTGTCGCGGCGTGAATGAAACATACCGCATATTCCATCCCGTGTTTCCAGAGCGTTGTTCCTTTTCCCTCCACAACGACAGCTGGCAACATCGAAGAATATAAATAAACGACGACAATCATCGCAACCGTATATACAAACGAAAAGAAAAATGCATGGAGCCGGTGGTCGCTCGGCTGCTCTATCACTTCATCCGGACGTGAAAAAATAAACAACAACCCTAACGCCTCGGTACTCCTTGCCAATATCCAAAACCAAACCGACTCATGAAACGACGGCTGCGTTAAAAACGGCGGCATGCCCGGATAGGTCAGCGTATGAAACCAATCCAATATCCCAACGGAAAAAAAGAGCGCCGCCAGCCATAACCGCTGCATCGACAGCGTATGCGGAAAAATCATCCACCCTTGAATGGCGATGGAAAAGGAAACAACAATGCTAATAAACTCTAAAATTAGATGAATAGAAACATAGCTCGTCCCGTCGTAAAACGGCATCAACTGCTCATACCCAACGCGATGCAAAAAAAAGAAACAGAGGGCAAACGCGGCAAGCGATAAATGAACGCGTTCAAAACGATATACATTTTTCAGAATCACAAATGCGGAAACCTCCATGCCTGTTTATATTAGGTTTATTATAACATAGGTTTTTTGGGCAAACCTATAAGTGCATCGTCCCCTTCACAGGCATCAGAGATGGTAGTTGCGCATGGCAGAGAAACAGCCCCCAAACAAAGTTCCTTTCCAAATACCCCAGCAAATTCACTAAGGCCCGCCCATTCATCGTTGGCGTAGGAAGTTTTCAAATCCATACATAGGACTTTATTTTGGCAAAAAAAAAAGAAGTAACGCTAGTATCATGACAATAAATCATAAAATATTGTTTTTTTGTGTTGCCTTTTCTGCCTGCAACATTAAATTTTTAATACCTATATTAAGGTTGGCAAATCTTTCATCGTCTACTTCTCCTGATTTATAACGGTAATATATTTGCTGCAGCACTGCAGCTATTTTGTAAAAAGCGAAACTAAGATAATAATTAAGGTTTGAAATGTCTCTGCCGGACGCTTCAGTATATAAAATGGCCAACTCTCTTCTTGTCATAAAACCGGGTTGATTAGTTACAGCCGTCAAGCCGGTTTCTTCATCTCCTTCTTCTGTCCAATAAGCAAGGCTGATGGCAAGATCTAAAAGAGGATCTCCGATTGTCGACATTTCCCAGTCCAATACGGCAGTAATCTGATTAGGGTTTTCAGGATTAAACATAATATTATTTAATTTAAAGTCATTGTGAATAATGGTCACATCTGTAGAATTCGGTATATTGTCAACCAACCAGTTTTCCACTTTTGCCACAAACGGCAAATCATCTGTTTTGGATTGTCTATAACGTTGAATCCAGCCATTCACTTGCCGCTTTAAAAACCCTTCTGGTTTTCCCAGTGAATCTAAATTATTTTTATAAACATCAATATTATGCAAATCGACTAATTCTTGAATAAAAGCTTTAGAAATTTGCTGCTTTATTTGAGGATTGTTCCAGTTAGCAGGAAGGTACTTATCCAATACAGCTCCTTTTTTGAATTCCATAACATAAAAGTGTCTATCCATTATATTTGGGTCTTCACAATATAATAAAGGTTTTGGCGCTTTTGGGTATACAGAATAAATTCTTTTTAACAGGTTATATTCACGTTTCATATCATGTGCTTTTGCTGGCAATTCTCCAAAAGGAGGTCTTCTTAATACCCCCTCCCACTGGCCAATGCGCACCAAATATGTTAAATTTGAGTACCCGGAAGTAAACGGTCTGACCTCCAATTCCCCGACTTCATCCATCAGATTTAGCTCTTTCCTTAAGTACTCTTCAACACGGCTCCAATTAATTCGTTTACTTATATTTTGGGGCACAAAGATCTCCCTCCATGTTTTGCTTAAACTCTTTGATCATCGAGCGGGCAACAACCATGCGATGCACTTCATCCGGCCCGTCATAAATTCTCGCGGTTCTTGCTTCACGGTAAAATCCTTCAAGAGGAGTATCGCCTGTTACCCCGAGAGCTCCATGTACTTGAATTGCCCTGTCAATAACATTATGGAGAACTTGGGCGCCAAAAAATTTTATGGCGGAAATTTCTTTTCTTGCCTCGTACCCGGCATCCATCATCCACGCAGCCTTTAAAGTCATTAAACGGAAAGCTTCAATTTCAACCGTAGAATCCGCAATAAAATTTTGGATTGTTTGATAATCGGCTAATCGTTTTCCGCGTGTCTCCCGTTTTAATGCATAACCTATCATTAAATCTAGGCTTCTTTTGGCTATGCCTATCCAGCGCATAGCATGCGTAATGCGCCCTGTACCAAGCCTCAACTGAGCTAATTTAAATCCTTCCCCGCGCGGTCCTAATAAATTTTCTTTTGGAACTCTGCAATTGGTATATCGAACTTCGCAATGGCCTCCTGTGAAATGGTCGCCAATAACCGGGATCTCCCGGACAATTTCAAACCCAGGGTTATCGTGATCCACTATAAACAAGCTAAACTGTTTATGAGGAGGAGCATCTGGATCAGTCTTTGCCATGACAATGGAAAAACTTGAACCGATGGCGCCTGTAGTAAACCATTTATGTGCATTAATCACCCATTCATCTCCATCGAGTACTGCGGTTGCTTTTAAAAGCCGCGGATCGGATCCAGATACTTCAGGCTCCGTCATTGCAAAGCAGGAGCGAATATCTCCATTGACAAGTGGATATAAATATTTACGTTTTTGTTCTTCTGTACCTGCGTGCCATAATATTTCGCTATTGCCTGCATCAGGAGCCATTGTACCAAAAATATAAGGTCCTATAGGGCTGCGTCCAACCACTTCAGAGAGCAATGCCAAAGAAACAAGCCCTAAGCCCGCTCCTCCTGCTTCTTTTGGCATATGAGCCGCCCAGAGGCCCATATCTTTCACTTTTTGTTGAAGCGGTTTCAGGATTTCCGAAGGCAAACCTCGATGCGGAACCATATGCTTTTCATTTGGATATACATATTCCTCCATAAATGCTGTAGCTTTTTTGATCATTTCTTCTTGCTCAGATGATGGACTGAAATTATACATACGACCACTCCTTGACTTTTTTATAAGAATTTACATGCATTTTTTATGCCAAATTAAAGTTAAATACGTATTCCAACTTTTACATTAAGAAAATGATGAAAAAAGTAATCAGACAATTTATAATATTATTAAAAAAGGGAGGGGTAATTATTAAAAATTTGCTTACGGATCCAGAGAAACTCCAAAAACATATTCAGAAGCTAAATACGGAACTGAAAGAGTTGCGAGAGAAAATAAAGCTATATGAGGAAGCCATTAATGCCAGCTATGATCCAATTTTTATCGCAGACAAGAATGGATATGGGATAAAAATGAACGAAGCGTACACCCGAGTTACAGGCATAACAGAGGATAAATTAATTGGCCGGCACCTGAAAGACGTTGTGAGAGAGGGAATTATATCCGAATCAGTTTCCCTAAAAGTTTTAAAAGAGAAAAAAAGGGTGACAATCATTCAAAATGCAAACGGAAAGGAACTTTTAGTTACAGGCAATCCGGTTTTTGACGAAAACGGGGATGTTTCCTATGTTGTGACAAATCTCCGAGATATATCCACTTTAAAGAACTTAGAGAAAGAATTAAATCAAACAAAAGCGCTTGCAGAGAAGTATTTACAGGAACTAAGGCTTTATCAAAAAAAGGAAGATGTTATCCATCATGAGGGAGTTATAGCAAATAGCAGCCAAATGTTAAACGTCATTAATTTAGCGCAGAAAATCGCGCCATTTAACTCAACCGTCTTACTGTTGGGAGAATCGGGTGTTGGGAAAGAAGTGATAGCAAATCTTATTCAGAAGTTAAGCAATCGATCAGATAAACCGTTTATTAAAGTGAATTGTGCAGCTATTCCAAAGGAATTGATTGAATCTGAGTTATTTGGTTATGAAAAAGGTGCTTTTACCGGCGCCGACAGCAGAGGCCGCCCAGGCTTATTCGAACAGGCACACACTGGAACTATATTTCTTGATGAAATTGGGGAAATGCCGCTGCAGCTTCAAGGAAAGCTCCTCAGAGTATTGCAAGAATTGGAAGTTACCAGAATCGGCGGTCGCCGAACAATTAAAATTGATGTTCGTATCATATCCGCAACTAATAAAGATCTGGAGTCTTTGGTACAACGGGGTGAATTTCGCGAGGATCTTTACTATAGATTAAATATTATTCCGATCAAAATTCCTCCCTTGCGTGAACGCCAAGAAGACATCCCTCTGCTTGCGAATTATTTTTTAGATAAAGCAAACAAAAAATATAATCTTAACAAACAATTAACGGACGATGCCTTGCTTGCGATGAAGGCGTATTCGTGGCCGGGGAATGTTAGAGAAATGCAAAATTTAATTGAACGGCTCGTCATTACAACGGAATCAGATTATATCCATTCCTCTCATTTGCCTTTTTCCAATCCATCCTTTTATGAATCCCAGCCTGTACAAAAAACAATGAAAGAAGTCATTCAAGATATAGAGAGAGAAATGATTATAAAAGCGATTTCAGAATATAAAACAACAAGAAAAGCAGCAAAGATTCTTGGAATCAGCCAATCCGCTTTAGTAAAAAAAATGCAGCGATTAGGTATATAGCTTTACTGATTCCTTTTTTCATCAATGATTCTTTAAGGAATCATTTTTTTATTGTGAGCAAAAATATATTTATTAATAATATTAATAATTTTTTAAATATTATTATTGGCATGCAAATTGCATTTAATTAAGTGAAGAAAGCTGATTTTAAAAAAGGAGGTGTAAAAATATGGATTTAAGTCGTTTCCCTTCCTTTCGGCTAGATGGAAAAGTTGCGCTTGTTACAGGTGGAAGCAAGGGAATTGGTTTAGCAATGGCATGCGCCCTCGGAATTCATGGCGCAAATGTTGTTATTGCCAGCCGCAATGCTGACGATTTGCAAAAAGTTGCAGAAGATATGAATAACCAAGGTTTGAAATTCTCATGGATACAAGCAGATGTGACTGATAAAGAAAGAGTCAATGATATGATTGACCAAATAGTTGAACAGCACGGCCGATTAGACATCTTGGTGAATAATGCCGGAATGAATATTAGAAAGCCACTTATTGAAGTAGAGGAAGAAGATTGGGATCAAGTATTAAATACTAATTTAAAAGGCATATTTTTAGTCGGCCAAGCAGCCGCAAAACAAATGATGAAACAAAGAAGCGGAAAAATCATTAATATCTCTTCGATACTTGGCGGAATCGGAATGCCGTTTCAAACGAGTTATGCAGCCAGCAAGGGAGGCATTAATCAATTAACCAAAGTCTGGGCAAGCGAACTTTCTCCTTACAACATAAATGTTAATGCGATAGCCCCGGCTTATATAAGAACGCCAATGACAGGCGCTTGGCTTCAAGATGAAGAACGATATAAGGAAATTGTTAGGAATACAATGATGAATCGGATTGGCGAACCTGAAGATGTAGCCGGCCCAGTTGTCTTTCTTGCGTCTGACGCAGCAAATTATATAACAGGACACATTCTGTATGTAGATGGTGGATGGACTGCTAAATAAATGAAGCGCAGCTTGCGAAACGGGGGGAATCTTATGATTATCGAAGGGCAATTATACGGACGGAGTGTGAAAATGTTCGCTGAAAGACCATCTAACGTATATGAAATGTTGGTCGATTCGGCGAAAAAATTTCCGACAAAAGAAGCGCTTATTAAAGACGATGTACGCTTAAATTATACGGAGTTAAAAAAACAAGTAGATATAGTGGCTGATAACTTAATTCAGAAGCAAGTAAAAAAAGGGGATAGAATCGCGCTATTGCTCGGAAATGAAATAGAATTTGTTTTAACTGTGCTAGCATGTGCTAAAATTGGCGCTGTTTTTGTGCCGCTTAACACAAAGCTTACAGCGAACGAACTGATATATATGATTACAAACTCTGGGGCAAAGATTCTGATAACGGATAGCAGACTTGTTAAACCATTAGAAGACTGGTTGATCAACAGCAAATTTATTCCATACTGCTATTTAATCGATGATCATCAACCGTTGAAAAATATGTACTCGTTTAAAAATGAGCTTCTAAAAGAACCCCTTGAATCTGAACCCGTATATACGGCGCCATTAGAAACAGAAGCGCTTTATATCATGTACACTTCTGGAACAACCGGACTGCCAAAAGGAGCTGTCGGCAGCCATATTAACGCCATCCACAGCTGTCTGAGCTACAAATATGTTTTAAATACAGATCATCATGTGCGCACCTTAATTGCTGTTCCGCTATTTCATGTTACAGGCCTTATTGGCCAGCTTCTCCATGTAATTTTAGTAGGTGGGACAGCAGTCTTAATGGATCGTTATCGAACGGAACCATTTATTCGATTAATAAATGCTGAAAAGATTACTTTTTTATTTAATGTGCCGACAATCTATATCATGATGATGTCTCATCCATTATTTAAATCTTTTTCTTATGATTTTGTACAAATAGTTGCGTATGGCGGCGCCCCTATGTCCAAGGAAACCATCAAACAATTAAAAACCTATTTTCCAAACGCTTCCATGCATAACGCCTATGGCGCTACTGAGACAACTTCGCCGACCACTATAATGCCTAAGAATTATCCTGTTGAAAAAACAAGTTCTGTGGGATTACCTGTTCCAGTGGCTGACTTAAAAATAGTCAATGACCATGGTGCTGATTGCGGCCCAGCTGAAATCGGCGAATTGTATATTAAAGGACCAATGGTGATTAAGGAATACTGGAATAATAAAGAGGCTAACCTCACTTCTTTTAGCGAAGACGGCTATTGGAAATCTGGTGATATTGCTTATATTGATCAAGATGGCTTTGTTTATATTATGGATCGGAAAAAAGATGTGATTAATCGCGGCGGTGAGAAGATATATTCAGTCGAGATTGAAAATATTTTATATGCTCATCCAAAAATTCTTGAGGCCGCAGTGGTAGGAGTTAAAGATCCCTTGTTTGGAGAAGAAGTAAAAGCCTATATCGTGAAAAAGCCAGGCGAGGAACTAACTGAAGAAGAAGTGATTGCTTTTGCACGCAAATACCTTTCTGAATTTAAAGTCCCAAAACAAGTAGAATTCATTGAAGAACTCCCTCGAAATCCTGGGGGAAAAATCTTAAAAAATAAACTGATTGAGATGTCCATGACAAATAAATCATGACAGATATTATTTAGAAATAAAACCATTCCTAAACGATTACAAGAAATGGCTTCTGTCTATCCCAAACAACATTTATGGTATTTGAAGATAAAAACGAAACTTCTGATCAAACGTTTTAGGAGAAAATGCGGCGTCCAGTGAAGCTGAATATGTTATTAATCAGCAGTTTTGAAAGCGTTATCAAAAATATGCCTGATGAAATGAGAGACGAATCCATTTTACGCTTTCGTTGTTCTATAAGGATGGATACAATATTTCTCCTCAGGCAAAGATAAGCTTGAAAAGTTCAAAATTCCAGAGACGGTTCATTTTACAAATGTCAGAGAGCTTGGAAGAGGTTTTATAATCAAATCTTCTAGTAGTGCCAGTCAAATTATTTTACAGTGCCCTTTTTATGCAGGGATTATGGAGATGATGTCCACATCTGGATTAGCCGAATGGTTATCTAACTTGTTTACTAAGTTCTCCATCCATGAAACACTCCCGTTATTCGGGCAATCCCGCTGCTTGCCATCGCGGGTCTCAGAATCAGAGATATTATGGGGTTTACCACTATATGTAGGTATAGTTGCGTCTGTATTTATGCTAATTTTATATAAAAAACATTAAACATATCCTCTTAACATAAAGATTTAAAAAACCAGCGCATGCAGAAAAGCGCTGGTTTTTTCTTTCCTTTAAAATTGTATCTTTTCTTCCAAAAAGCTTTTTAGCTCCGCAATCGGAATGCGCACTTGCTCCATCGTGTCGCGGTCGCGCACCGTCACCATGCCGTCCTGTTCGGAATCAAAGTCGTACGTGATGCAGAACGGGGTGCCGATTTCATCTTGACGGCGGTAGCGTTTGCCGATCGAACCGGACTCGTCATAATCCACCATGAAATATTTCGACAGGTCTTCATAAATGCGGCGCGCGCCTTCCGATAGCTTTTTCGACAGCGGGAAGACGGCTGCTTTATAAGGGGCAAGCGCCGGATGCAAATGCATCACCGTCCGTGTCGTGCCGTCTTCGAGCTCCTCTTCGTCATAGGCGTCAATCATAAACGCGAGCGTGACGCGGTCCGCGCCAAGAGACGGCTCAATGCAGTAAGGGACGTACCGTTCATTCGTTTCCTGATCGAGATAATGGAAATCTTCGCCGGAATATTCC
The DNA here is from genome assembly GCF_000632715.1 of Parageobacillus caldoxylosilyticus NBRC 107762. Lineage (GTDB taxonomy): Bacteria > Bacillota > Bacilli > Bacillales > Anoxybacillaceae > Saccharococcus > Saccharococcus caldoxylosilyticus. The sequence continues at coordinate 72,830 of NZ_BAWO01000004.1, forward strand.
ATATGCCGTTTCAAATCGTAATCGGTTCGCGACGCGATGCCCCACAGCTCGCCCCAGCCGAACGGGAATTTGTACTCGATATCCGTCGTCGCGTTGCTGTAGTGCGACAGCTCTTCCTTCGTATGGTCGCGGAGGCGGATATTTTCCTCTTTCATCCCTAATGACAACAGCCATTGTTTGCAAAACTGTTTCCAGTAATTAAACCATTGCAACTCTTCGCCAGGCTTGCAGAAAAACTCAAGCTCCATTTGTTCAAATTCGCGGGTGCGGAACGTAAAGTTGCCTGGCGTAATTTCATTGCGGAAGCTTTTGCCGATTTGCGCGATGCCAAACGGCAGCTTCTTTCTCATTGTGCGCTGCACGTTTTTAAAGTTGACGAAAATGCCTTGCGCCGTTTCCGGACGCAAATAAATCTCATTGGCACTCGATTCGGTGACGCCTTGATATGTTTTAAACATTAAGTTAAATTGGCGCACGTTCGTGAAATCATGGCTGCCGCATTCCGGGCACACGATGTGATGCTCTCGAATAAGCTCTTCCATTTTCTCAAACGGAAGTCCGTCGACCACGATTTCGATTCCTTTTTCTTTTAGCGCATTTTCAATCAGCTTGTCGGCGCGGTGGCGCGCTTTGCACTGTTTGCAGTCGACCATTGGATCGTTGAAGTTGCCTAAATGGCCGGACGCTTCCCACGTTTTCGGGTTCATTAAAATCGCCGCATCCAAGCCGACGTTATACGGGGATTCCTGGACAAATTTTTTCCACCATGCCCGCTTAATGTTATTTTTTAATTCCGTTCCTAACGGGCCGTAATCCCATGTGTTCGCCAAACCGCCGTAAATTTCTGAACCAGGAAAGACAAAGCCGCGATGTTTGGCGTGGGCTACGATTTCTTCCATTGTTGCTGCCATCTTCGCTTCCTCCTCCACATTGCTTTTTTTCGAAAACAAAACGCCCTCGCCACTAGGCCTGATGCCTAGGGACGAGAGCGTGACTCCCGCGGTTCCACCCTAGTTGATGCGATCGTCTCGCATCCACTTTTTGAACGAGCAACTCCGGACTGCCGTTTCATTAACCATCTTCACCGGGCTTCCACCATCCCCGGCTCGCTAGCGAAGAGAGGGTTAACTACTATTGGTCCATCATCGTTACCATATATCCATTTTGCTAATTATAATAGCAAAATCGCAAAACGCTCGTCAATGGCCCGCCGCATTTTTTACACGCGATTTTGCAGCTCGGCCAGCCTAGATACGATCGGAGACCCGTCCCATATCACTTCGCTGTTGGAGCGCCGCTTTTTCACCTCCGGCTCTTCAAGGAGCAGCCAAAAGTTTTTCATCGGCAAGTCGCCAAGCCCATGCTTTTCACTTAACCGGTTTAAGTACATGCGCCGCTTGTCATTCATCTGTCGCGACAAGTTGTCGCCGTTGTCCGCAAAAGCGTACAATACGCTCGCCACCGCGACACGTTTGACGCGACACGCCGCGGACACGCGTAAAAAAAAGTCCCAGTCCCAATAATGGTGAACATACGGATCGAAGTAGCCGAGACAGTCATGAATCGCTTTTCGGTACAAACTCCCCGACGGCACATAAGTCGAAAATTTCCGCATCGCTTCCCGGTCATATTCATAAGCGAATAAAAAGCGGGCCGTCGGGATGCGCTGATTGTTTTCGACTCGATAATGGAAAATTTCCACATCAGAATAGACAAAATCGGCATCCGCGATTTCTGTCACCATCCGCTCCATATGAGACGGAAGCAGTAAATCATCGTCATCGCAAAGCATGACAAACTCCCCGTTTGCCGCTTTCACGCCGATATTTCTCGCCTCGACATGTCCGATATTGTCGCGACAATGAATGAGATGGACATCGAGTTCCGGGTATAGCGCGACAATGTCGTCGACGCGCTCGCCGTCGTCATTGATAAGGACGACTTCAAAATGCCGATACGTTTGCCTGCTTAATGACTCTAATAGCTCCGCGAGCGGGTGCGGACGATTATAGGTAGGAACGACAACCGATACAAGGGGACGCAAGCCTGTTCACCGCCTCTCTTTTTCTCCACACAAAAAAGAAGGAGCAATTATCCTTAAAGGTATAGCTCCTTCCCTTTTTTGTCAACTGTTATGCCAGCTCTTGCTGCTTCGTCTCTTTGCCTAGCACCCAGACGGCGATTACGCCAATAAACACTGACAGGCAAAACACCGCGAAAATGGTGGTGATCGCGGTATGCTGGGCGACAAGATAGCCGACAAAAATCGGACCTAAAATGCCGCCAAGACGGCCAAACGATGCGGCCATCCCTGCTCCTGTGCCGCGAATGGACGTCGGATACTGCTCCGGCGTATAGGCATATAACGCCCCCCAAGCGCCAAGGTTGAAAAAGGAAAGCAAAATGCCCGAAGTCATCAGCTGTGCAAGGGAGTCGGCGTTTCCAAAGAAGTACGCGCTGACGGCGGTGCCGATTAAGTACGTGACGAGCACAAATTTCCGACCCGCTCGTTCAATGAGCCATGCGGCGCTGAAGTAGCCCGGCAACTGCGCCAGCGTCATAATCAAGACATATTCGAAACTTTTAATGAGACTGAACCCTTTCATCACGATCACGCTTGGCAGCCATAAAAACATGCCGTAATACGAGAAGACGACGCAAAACCAAAGCACCCACAGCATGATCGTTTCTTTACGATAAGGAGTCGACCAAACTTTCACGATATTGTCCCATACCGTTTCTTCTTTCCGCACGCCCGCAAACCGCGGCGAATCCGGCAAACCCCAGCGCAAATAGAGCGCGTACAGCGTTGGGACGGTCGCAAGCAGCAACGCCATTTGCCATCCGTATTTCGGAATGACAAAGTACGAAATGAAAGCCGAGACAAGCCAGCCTCCCGCCCAAAAGCTTTCGAGCAGGACAACGACACGTCCCCTGTCTTTCGCTGGGACACTTTCTGCGACAAGCGTCGATGCGACCGGCAATTCGCCGCCCAAGCCCATGCCGATGAGAAAGCGCAGCACTAAAAACGCCGCCAATGTCGTCGTCAAAGCAGATAGCCCGCTGCCGACGGAAAACAATAAAAGCGTCAAAATGAATACATTTTTTCTGCCGATCCGATCGGCTAACAAGCCAAATAAAAGCGCGCCGACCGCCATTCCGATCGAGTTGACGCTGCCAATCCAGCCCATTTGTTCCACCGTCAACCCCCAATCTTTTTGCAACGCCGCCATAATAAACGACAACATGCCGACATCCATCGCGTCAAACAGCCAGCCAAGTCCGGCCACTCCTAACAGCTTCCGCTGCGAAATTGCCTTTTGATTCATGTCAATCCCCCTATTATTACAAGTGTAAAGACACTTTCTTACCTCATTATAGGGGGTTTTAGCTGTTTATTCAATAAAGATGGTGTTTAGTTTTATCATGGAAATATGGGCAGTTTTTGATTTATAGATGTTTGGATATGATGTTCTGCATGAGCAAAGACATTCCCCAGGCGCCGATGCCAAGGGCAATAGATACGATCAGGGGAAAAGAAGCCCTTAAACATAAGGCTGTGACTAGCAGCAAAAAAGTGGTTGCCGGAAATCCCCATAATACGCCAAATAAAAATTTACTTAAATGTTGTGTTTCCTCCCCTTGGAAATACAACCAACATAAACTTAATAAACTGACTAGCGGCAATGCCGCGATTATTCCCCCGAACTTCGGATATATTTTTGCTACTTCTGTGATAATACTAATCAAAACAGCGGAAACGATTACTTTAACTAACGCAAACATTTTTTTGCTCCTTCACTGAGAATCGCAAACGCTTTTCGAATCAGTTCGGCATCGCATGGATCCATTTGTACCAGAACTTTTTTTAATTTTTCTTTGTCTAATCGGGTATGCCGATATAAGATGTGCCTTCCTTCCTCCGTTAACACAACAAATACTTTTCTCTCATCAAGACTGCCTCTTTTTTTACTAACCAATCCTTTTTTTATCAACCGCTTTGTATGTTCGGAAGCCGTGTTATGAGATACTGCCAAATGTTCTGCTAAATCTCCAATTGTCGCCTCTCCGTTTTTTTCAATATACTGCAATAAGCGAATGGCTTGATGTGTAAGATTGTCCTTGTTTGTATAGTGCAGCAAGTAATAAATATCGGTCCATTGCTCGTTAATCATTTCGATCATGTCGTCAATCTGCATCTTTATCGCTCCTCCTTTAAATATATCTTAATATACGATATAATCTTAAGTAAAGATATAATAAAAAGAGGATAAGCCATTGACTTATCCCCTAGTTATGCCAGATTATCTTGCAAATACTTCTTTAATTGTATACTCCAACCACGCTTTCACCGTCGTAAACGCAAACGGAACATTGAGGCGTTCTGTCCATTGGTGGGCGTCACGCCCGACTGGACCGACATTGAGCACCGGAACTTGAAATTTCGCCAGCGCGTCAAGCGGCAAATCATAGCCGCGGTTCCAGAGCGGCATATTGTCGGTAAGCCCTCGCAAGGAAGCAGGCGACTGCTGCAGACCGACGTAGCTTAAGTCGGAGATGCCGCCGAAATAATGCTGCTGCACGAGCGAAACTCCATGTGTTTCTTGCGCATACGTTTTTAGCTTGGCAACAAGCTGCCCGATAAGCGGATCGGCGCTGGAATTGACGGCAGGATAATATGGCGGCGCGTAAAACAGGACGATCATCGGCGCGAAAGCTTTGCAAAGCATCGCCAGCTGATCGACGAGCGCGATCGTCTTCTCGCGTTCGTCTTTGTTCGTATTCTTCGCCAAAATGTTGGCTTCCAGCTCCTCCACTTTTATCTTTCCAAACATCTCTACCGCTTTTTTTCTTAGCTCGGCAAACGTCCATACATGGACAGCAAGCGATGTTGGCGACGATTGTTCCAGCTTGGCGAAGCGGGATGCCTGAACGTGGTACCGTTCTTCGATTCGTTTCGCCGCGCGCTTAGCCACTTCCACAAGCGAGCTCGTCACGTCATCGAGCGATTTTTGCTGCAAAAACAAATTAAATAATGTCACGGCGCGATGCGGTATTTGTACGGAGTAATCCTCTTTCAAATCGGTTTGCCACAAATTCGTCGGCGGCGGGCTGACTTCCCCGCTAAACACTTCGCAAAAATCGGTGTTTAACTCCAGCTCCGCCGCGATTTGCGACACCATAAAATTCGCGTTCAACCCGGCAAGCGGCTCGCCGACATGTGTTTCTTTCCCGTAACAATAAAAGCCCGGCAGCACTTTTCCAATCGAACCGGTATAAATATAATTCGTTTTGTCGCCCGGATAGCGCGTAAACATTGGCTCTGAATTCAAGACAAGCCGATACGTTAGGCCATATGTTTCTGCCATCTCCATAAGCACCGGCACCGCCGCGCGCATTCCGACCGAATTCACTTCCTCATCGGGAACGGTAAGGAGCAGTAAATTTCCATCAAACTTTCCGTGGCACGCTTGCTCGATCAGCGCCATATGAAGAGCAAGACCGCACTTCATATCCATCACGCCGCGGCCAAACAGCCATTCTCCTGCTTCCATGTCCGCCTGCACGTCCGCAGGAAGCTGCGGTTTCTGTTCGTAAAACCGCTTCGTCAGCTCCTCTGGCGAAAAGGCGGCATCCTTCCATGCTCCGTAATCTTGCACATCGACGACATCAAAGTGGCTGAGAAGAATGACGGTGTCGCGCACTTGTTCCGCTTTTTTTACAAGCGCTGTTACAAAATAGCGTCCGTCCCCAGTCGGGTGCAATTGGACAAGTTCATTAATTCCCCGGAAATAATCAAGGGTGAGCAGTTGGTCCGCTATATATTGCGCCAGCCGCACTTCCGCTTCTGTCCCGCTGATGCTTGGATATTGGACTAAGCGACAAAGCAGTTGTTTCAATTGCTCGGTTGTTTGCCATTTCATACCCATCCCCCATTGCCATCATTATTTCTTTTATTTTAGCAAAAAAAATAACGCCGCAACCTATCGTCATTGCGGCGCTACAAACTCCATTTTTGGATGTCGAAAACAAGGTGTCCATTTGCGGCAAATGAAATCGTTTGATTATGTTTATACGGGAAAAACCGTGCGGTAAATACTTCTTCCCCTTTATTCACAAATACCTCCATCGAGGACGTGTCTAAAAACATATGCAGCGAGTGCAAACGTTCCAAACGGCATTGTCTTTTTTCCGTCAGCCCGTTGGCGAAACTTTTGCGCTCCAATGTCAACATGCGTTCATCGCTATGATAAATAATGCGTGCCGTATTGCGAATAGCAATTTCCATTATGCCCCCTGATAGACAAATATTCTCTAGATTAAGCTCGATAACATCCCCGCTGATTCCTTCTAATATCATTTCTTCGTTCGCGATCGTGACATTCGAATATGCAATTTTATCCTTGCGCAACATTTGCAGCTCTTCAACCGGTGTTTGATATAACTTGCCATCTTTCAGTTTCAACTCACGCGGCAATGTTAGCGCATGAACCCAGCGATGTGCAATGGTTGGATGCTTATCTTCATCCTGATCAGGAACTCCCATCCAAGCGATTAAAATGCGCCGTCCTTTTGCATCCAGCATCGTCTGTGGAGCGTAAAATTCAAAGCCGCGGTCTAATTCGGCAAACGGCCCGTGAAGAAATTGGGCCGTTTCGTAATCAAGACGGCCGACAAAATAACCGGACTGATGCACGTTTTGATAGCGCATGGCTTCCGCTTCCAGCCCTTGAGGGCAGACAATCAGCACTTCTTGCCCATCTAATTCAAACAGGTCTGGGCATTCCCACATGTAGCCGAACTTCCCTAGCTGCCGCGAATTTCCGCCTGTTATAGGCCCGAGATGTTCCCAGTCACGGAGGTTTTGCGAACGGAATAACACCGCTTTGCCATCGAGACTCTCGCTTTGCGCGCCGACAATCATATACCACTTATCGCCTTTTTTCCAAACTTTCGGGTCGCGGAAATGCGCCGTATAGCCGTCCGGAAGCGTCACAACAACCCCTTTTTTCTCAAAATCAATGCCGTTTTTTGACACAGCCATACATTGGTACGTCTGGCGGTTGCCATGTTCATCCTTCACATTTCCCGTGTAAAACAACGTTAAAACACCATCATGGTCAATGGCGCTGCCGGAGTAGCACCCATCTTTGTCATACCATTCGCTTGGGGCCAGTGCGATTTTCTCTTGTTTCCAATGAATGAGGTCACACGATGTATAATGCCCCCAAAATTTTGCGCCATGCCCAGTATGAAATGGCATCCATTGATAAAACACATGATACACTCCATTCCAATGAATCAATCCGTTCGGGTCGTTCATCAGCCCGACCGGGGGCATTAAATGATACTGAAGACGATAGTAATCTTTTTCTACTTTATCGCGATATTTTTCGATTTCCCTATACGCCTGTTCGATCTTCTCCCGTTCTGTTTCTGACTTCATATTCGCTCCCCCTCGTATTATCCGGCGCCTTGTTTATTCTTCCTCGCGAAATCCAAGCAATAACGTGGCAATAAACGCCGATCCGACCGCAATCGCAAATCCAATTAAATAGTTGATGAGGTTTTGCATTCCTTCTGGCGCCACGATCGCAATCATCGGAATGCCCGTTAACCCGTAGGCGTTCGCAACGACGTTTGTGAATACGACATATGCCCCTCCGAGCGCGCCTCCAATGGCCGCAGCAATAAACGGCTTGCGGTACTTTAAGTTCACCCCGAAAATCACCGGCTCAGTAATTCCGAGGAAGGCTGACAATGCGGATGGAAGAGCCACCTCTTTTGTTTTTACGAGCTTCGCTTTCACAAATACGGCCAGTCCGGCCCCGCCCTGTGCGACGTTGGCCATCGACCAAATCGGCAATAAATAGTTGACGCCAAGTTTCGCCAATAAATTGGCTTCGATCGCATGGAAGCTATGATGCACGCCGGTAATGACAATCATCGAATACAAGCCGCCAAAAATCAGCCCCGCCAGCGCCCCGCCGTAATGGTAAATAAAGTTGAGCACCGTCGTAATTCCATCACCAAGCAAGTTGCCTAACGGACCGATGGCTAAAATGGTAATAAATCCGGTGGAAATGACCGTCACAAATGGAACGACAAGCAAGCTGACCGCGTGAGGTACGACTTTCCGCAACCCGCGCTCGATTTTACACATGACATAAGTAGCAAGCAAAATCGGAACGACTGTCCCTTGATAGCCAACCATGGCAATATCAAAACCGAGAAAATGCATATAGTTCGGTTTTGCTTCCGCTAATCCCCATGGGTTCAACAGCGCCGGATGGGTCATAATCCCACCGATGACCGCCCCTAAAAACGGGGTGCCGCCAAACTCTTTTGCGGCACTAAAGCCAATTAAAATCGGCAAAATGATAAAAGCTGCACTGGAAAACATATCGAGCAACACATACAATGGGCTGTCAGGCGCAACCCATTTGAACGCTTTCATCATTCCTAATAGTCCCATGAGTAAACCGCTGGCGACAATCGCCGGAATAATCGGAACGAAAATGTTTGATAACGTTTTCGCCAAGCGGGCTAATGGATTCATTTTTTGCTTGACCGCTTCTTGATGAACATCCGCGCTTACATGTTGCAATCCTGCTTCTTGTACAAACGAGTCGTATACTTTATTGACAACGCCGGTACCAAAAATAATTTGATATTGCCCGGAACTAGAAAACGCTCCTTTCACTCCCTCGATGTTCTCAATCGCTTTTGTATCCGCTTTCGTGTCATCTTTTAACACTAAGCGAAGCCTTGTTGCACAATGGACGGCGCTGATGATGTTCTCCTTCCCGCCTAATAACGGAATGAGTTGTTTTGCGACGCGTTCGTAATTCATTTGCGAACCCCTCTCTTTTTTATTTTTGAAGAAAAACAAAAAGACCTAAAACATACAAAGGGCAGCATATGACAGAAACAATCTGCCATTCCCTTCATACGTTTTAGGTCTTGCCTGCCTGTGCAGTAACAATCCCGCAATATTGTTTTCTTATCTGCATTGTAATTCGTTTCTCCCAGTTTGTCAACGCTTTCGTAAACGTTGAATGTGAAGGGCAATATAAGCCAGCTCCGCGTCTGGAAACTCTAGGCCATATTCGCCTTTTGCGTGCTCCGCCATCTTCTGCGCGCAGGCGAATTCTTTCCCATACTTTGTTTGAATGAGCGCCAGCATCTCTTCATCCATCGAGTGCAGAAGCTCTCCGTTTTCTATCCGATTGATCGCAAACCGCAAATGCGTAAGCAGCCGCTGGTAGGAAATACTATCTTCGTCAATGGGAATGTCCAACTCTGCCTGTATAATGTCAATCATTTCACGAATGAGCGTCGTTTGCCGCAGCGTTTTGTTCATGCTGGCGGCATCCATTTTCGCCGTATGAATGTGAAGGGCGATATGCGCCGCTTCATCGTCTGGAATTTCAATGCCGAGCCGTTCTTGAATCAATTGTTTGGCCCATAACCCAATTTCATACTCCGTTTTGTATAGCACTTTAATTTCATTAAGCAATTTATTTTGGATGCGATACCCCTGCTTGAGCCGTTCAATAGCAAATGACAAGTGGTCGGTTAACGCGATATGAATATGATTGTTTAATGGCGCTTGCAACTTTCCTTCTGCATAACTGATGATCTCTTCCGCAATCTCGATATGCTCTTCCGGCAATGTCCGCAATAATTGTTGAAACTTTTCGTTCTCCTCTTCCATAACGAAAATTTTCTCAATTTTTGCCGGGGGGATAATGTCATTTTTTCGCTTTTGAAACCCGATGCCCGCACCCATAACAATTTTTTCTTTTCCGTCATCCAACACGACGACCGCATTGTTATTTAAAATTTTGTGGATTCTTAATGCCATCATGCCATCCCCCGCCCGATCAGCATGGTATTATGCTTTCGTCTCTATACGGAAAAGAACCGTTTCCCCTTTTACCGCCGTTGTTTCCGATGTTTTTTCTAAACTTGCCACTACATCACCGTTCGTCACAATGATCGGGGTGATCGTGCTTTTCGCTTTTTGTTGGACAAGCCCGAAATCGACCGTTAATAAGCGCTGGCCTTTTTTCACACGGTCCCCCGCCTTGACGTGCGCCGTAAAACCTTCACCGTTCATGGAAACCGTTTCTAACCCGACATGAATCAACAGCTCAACGCCCGCTTCGGAACGCAATCCGACAGCATGCTTTGTCGGGAATACTTGCACGACTTCGCCGTCCACCGGCGCCACGACTTCCCCGCCTGTCGGCTCAATCGCGATGCCGTCGCCCATCATTTTTTGCGCAAAAACCGGATCCGGAACCTCTTCCAGCGGTTTTATTGTTCCTGTCAATGGAGCAACAACGTCTTCATGTGTCCGTTTTTCTTTTTTGCCAAACCATTTTTTAAACATCGTGTTCATCCCTTTCTTATTCTTGCTCTTCTACTCTTTAATATAACCGCACAAAAAAGACGGGAAACCCTACGGCAGTGCCCGTCTTAGATCTTGCCTGCATGCGCAGTTACCATCCCTGCATACCGGCTTTTTCATATTCAGAGTAGCTAGAAGCGGCGCATTTGTCAAAGAAAAATGCCTATCCTTTCAAAACCATGCGCTATGCTAGTTGTTTTAAGCGGCGGCAAATTTCCTCCGTTACTTCCCGCGTTGTCGCCTTGCCGCCGATATCAGGCGTTTTCACGCCGTCCGCGGCCACGTCTTCGATCGTCTTTAACAGTACATTGCCCATTTCCTCTTCTCCGAAATGATCGAGCATCATTTTCGCCGTCCAAATCTGCAGCCCGTCATCCGGCATCATTTTTCCGTGCTCCATGTAATACTCACAATTCCATGGAAATTCGGTAAAGGTGAAGCGCAGCCCCCCCGTGTACATCGGCGATCGTCCGCAATACGTCTAAAGCGGCGGGCACGACTTCCTTGCCGATTCCATCTCCGGGAATGACCGCAATCTCTAACTGTTTCACTTCTATTCGCCACCTATGAAAACATTTCTCCAAAGGCTGGATGCAATCATACATCATTTCTTCATTTGGTTATTCGATATATCGTGCTGCAATTCCTATGCATAAAGCAACATGTATCATCGAAAAAATCGTTTCATGGTAGAATAGAAATACACTATTTCGCATGGAGGAAACGATATGTCTCATTACGATGACCCTTTTCGCGGCAATTTTGACAGCCTAGAAGAGTTTGCCGACCATATTAGCGAACTTTTGCAATGCCCGATTACGATTGAAGATGCGAACCATCGGCTGATCGCCTACAGCGCCCACGACGACTATACCGATCCGGCGCGGACGGCGACAATTATCAGCCGGCGCGTGCCGGAAAAGGTAATTAATAGTTTATGGAAACAAGGAGCGATTCCGGCGCTGCTAAGGAGCCGCGAGCCTGTCCGTGTCGCTGCCATTTCCGAAGTCGGCCTTGGCAGCCGCGTTGCCGTCTCGATTTGGAAAAACGATGAAGTGATCGGCTTTATTTGGGCGCTCGAAACCGACCGCACGTTATCGAAAGAGGATATGGAACTGCTAAAAAAAGCAGCCAAAGCCGCGAAAAACAAAGTATTGCAGCTGTATATGCGCAAAAATAAAAAAGAAGAGCGGGTGCAAGAATTGTTTTGGAAGCTGCTGACCGGGCACATGACGACAGAGGAGGAAATTAAAGAAAGCTTTGCGACGATGCAAATCCCGGCTGCTCCGTTATTTTCCGTCATCGTTTTCCGCTTTGCCACCGAAATAACACGGGAAATTGAAAAGCAAATTTCGTACTTGCTGCAAACGACCCAGCAAATCCAGCTTCTTCTCTATACAACCGACCGCAATGATGTCATCTTGTTAGCCGCTCCGAAATCAATGAATCAGCCGTTAAAAGAATTGCACATGTTTATCGAATCATTCGCACTCAAAATGAAAGAGCGTTTTCATATCAACAGTGTCCAAAGCGGCTTCGGCAGCATCTATGAAACATACACGTCCATTGAAAAAAGCTATCAAGAAGCGTTGACCGTGTTGAAAATGAAAGAAAAATTTCCGGAACAAATTTGCTCTATTTATGGATATCAACAACTTGGCATTTATCAATTTTTTGATTTATTGTTGAAAAAAAAGCGGCAAGGGGAGTTCATCAATCCATCCTTAACCAAATTGCAGGCTTATGATCAAAAGCATCATAGCGATTTAGTGAAAACGTTTGAAGTCTTTTTCGACCACGACAGCAATGTCAATGAAACAGCAAAAGCCCTGAACATTCACCCGAACACTCTGTCCTACCGGCTGAAACGCATCGCCGAGATCGCTGAAATGGACTTACATGATATGAATCAAAAAGTAAAATTGTATATTGATATTAAATTGGCCAAATATGAAGCGCTCCATTAACTTTGTGGAAATCCACAAAAGGATGGCGCTTCTTTCTTTTTTCCTAACAAAGCCAAAATGGAAGCAACCATTTATACTATAATTAAGGTCAATTTATAGAGGAGGATTTTGCTGATGATTATTGGGGTACCAAAGGAAATAAAAAATAACGAAAATCGTGTCGCTATTACACCAGCAGGTGTCATGTCATTTGTTCAGGCAGGACATACCGTGCTGATTGAAAAAGATGCAGGAATTGGAAGCGGTTTCACCAATGAGGATTACGCAAGCGCCGGAGCGCAAATTATCGAACAAGCGCAAGACGTATGGACAAAAGCGGATATGGTGATGAAAGTAAAAGAGCCGCTGCCAAGCGAATATGGCTATTTCCGTCCGGGGTTGATCTTATTCACCTACTTGCACCTTGCCGCTGAACCGGAATTGACGCGCGCCCTTAAAGAAAAAGGCGTCATTGCCATCGCCTATGAAACGGTGCAAGTCGGGCGCACGCTTCCGCTGCTTACACCGATGAGCGAAGTCGCAGGGCGGATGGCAGCGCAAATCGGCGCGCAATTTTTAGAAAAGCCTTACGGCGGAAAAGGAATTCTCCTGGGCGGCGTGCCGGGAGTAGGCCGCGGCAAAGTGACGATCATCGGCGGCGGTGTCGTCGGAACGAACGCAGCCAAAGTCGCTGTCGGGCTTGGCGCGGATGTCACAATTATTGATTTAAACGCCGATCGTCTCCGCGAACTAGACGACATTTTCGGCCACCAAATTACGACGCTAATGTCCAATCCAATGAACATCGCCCAAGCAGTCGCAGAGGCCGACCTTGTCATCGGCGCTGTGTTAATCCCTGGCGCGAAAGCACCAAAACTCGTCACGGAAGACATGGTAAAAGCAATGAAGCCAGGCTCTGTCATCGTCGATGTCGCGATTGACCAAGGCGGGATCGTGGAAACGAGCGACCACGTCACCACGCACGACAACCCGACATATGTGAAGCACGGCGTCGTTCACTACGCTGTCGCCAACATGCCGGGAGCGGTTCCAAGAACATCGACGCTTGCCCTAACGAACGTAACGCTTCCGTATGCGCTGCAAATCGCCAATAAAGGCGTTCACCAAGCGATCGCCGACAACCACGCACTCAAACTTGGCGTCAACGTCGCTAATGGCGAAATTACGTATGAAGCAGTCGCCCGCGACCTTGGCTATAACTATGTCCCAGTAGAAGAAGCGTTAGGAAAACAACTAGCTGCAAACTAATCGATCATACCGGTGCTGCCCGCTTTCCGCAGTGCCGGTTTCTTTATATACCCAATCACTTCTCTATCTTATCGAAATGATTTGTGCTATGATTAAATAATACATAATCACTGATACCACACAAAGGAGGAATACGTCATGGCAATGCCTAAAGCACTGACAATCGCCGGCTCTGACAGCAGCGGCGGCGCCGGTCTGCAGGCAGATTTAAAAACGTTTCAAGAGCTTGGCGTATACGGAATGACCGCGATTACAACAATCGTCGCAATGGATCCGCATAACCATTGGTTTCATCAAGTGTTTCCGATCGATCTCGCAACCATTGAAGCACAGCTTGAAACGATCATCGTCGGCGTTGGGGTTGACGCGATGAAAACGGGGATGCTGCCGACGACCGATATTATTGAACTCGCGGCAAAAACGATTGAAAAACATCAATTAACGAATGTCGTCATTGACCCTGTGATGGTGTGCAAAGGAGCAGACGAGCCGCTCCATCCGGAAAACACGGTTTGCTACCGCGAAGTGCTCGTTCCAAAAGCGACGGTCGTCACGCCAAACTTGTTTGAAGCAGCTCAGTTAAGCGGACTTCGCCGCATCGAAACGGTGGAAGATATGAAAGAAGCGGCAGGCCGAATTCATGAGCTTGGCGCTAAATACGTCATCGTCAAAGGCGGACGCAAAATTCCGCATGAAAAGGCGGTTGATGTCCTATACGATGGAAAAACGTTCGAACTATTGGAATCTGACCGCATCGAAACAACGTATACACACGGAGCAGGCTGCACGTTCTCGGCGGCCATCACGGCCGAGCTCGCCAAAGGCAAACCGGTAAGGGAAGCGATTGCCACGGCGAAAATATTTATTACCGAAGCCATCCGCCACTCCTTCCCGCTCAACCAATACGTCGGTCCAACGAACCATGCCGCATATCGCCGCTATCATCAACAATAAGGCAGGAGGAAACCTCTCCTGCCTCCCTTTTGCTTTATACAAAAAAACAAACGTGATAATATAAAGACAAAAAATTACAAAAGAAGGATGTGTGATACGATTGCGGGTATCTGCTGTACAATATCATTTGCATACGATCAGTTCGTTCCAGCAATTTGCCGATCAAGTGACCCATTACGTGAAAACGGCGCAAGAATTTGAAGCGGAGTTTGTTTTGTTCCCGGAATTTATGACGACACAGCTTTTGTCCATTCCATCCAATACAGGCAAAACGCCAACGATCGATGACTTGCCAAATTATACAGAACCGTATTACGAACTATTTACTTCACTGGCGAAAGAAACCGGCATGTACCTAATCGGCGGCACACATGTCATTCGCAAAGACAAAAAATTGTACAATGTCGCGCATTTATTTACCCCCGACGGGCAAATCCACCAGCAAGCCAAGCTGCACATTACCCCGACGGAAGTAAAGGAATGGGGCATTGCTCCGGGAGAAAGCGTCAATGTGTTCGAAACGGAAAAAGGAACAATCGCGCTGTTGACGTGCTATGATATTGAGTTTCCGGAAATCGTCCGCATCGTGCGCGCCAAAGGGGCGGACGTCATCTTTTGTCCGTCGTGCACCGATGACCGCCATGGGTTCCATCGCGTCCGGTATTGCTGCCACGCGCGCGCCGTCGAAAACCAAGTGTATGTCGTCACGACAGGCACGGTCGGCTCGCTGCCAACCGTCGATTTTATGCGCGCCAACTTCGGCCAAGCTGCGGTCATTACGCCAAACGACATTCCGTTCCCGCCGCGCGGCATTTTAGTCGAAGGGGAAATCAACGACGACATGATTGTCACCGCCGACCTCGACTTGTCGCTGTTGTATAAAGTGCGGGAAAAAGGTTCGGTGACGACATGGCGCGACCGCCGCACCGACTTGTACCCAGACTGGAAATAAGGGAAAGGGACAAACCGATCAATACGTACAAATTACAAGCATTCACAAAAACGGAAGTGGAATTGCCGCCGATTTAAACGGAAAAACCCGGACACGATAACGCGTCCGGTTTTTTTTTCCTATAACGATGCTTTGAAACGGTCAAACTGTTCAACAATTTTTTCTTGCGGTTCCTTCGTTAACAAGCTGACGATAACAATCGCCGCCAAGCTCGCTGCGAAGCCTGGAATCATTTCATAAAGCAAGCTTTTTAAATATGCTGATTGCGTCCAGAGAATAACGGTCATAGCGCCTGCGACCATGCCGGCAAACGCCCCCCATTTCGTCATGCGCCGCCAGAATAGGCTTAACAAAATAACAGGACCAAACGAAGCGCCAAAGCCTGCCCACGCATAGCCGACCAAGTTTAAAATCGTATCGTTTTTCGTGTATGCGAGCGCAGAAGCTACCAATGCGACAAGCAATACAGACAGGCGGCCGACCAATACTAGCTCCTTATCGGAAGCAGAACGGCGGAATAATATTTTATATAAATCCTCCGTCAGCGAACTGGACGTCACCAGAAGCTGCGAAGAAATCGTGCTCATAATGGCTGCTAAAATCGCCGCCAGCAAGAATCCCGTGATCAGCGGATGGAATAAAATTTCCCCGAGCCTGATAAAGACAGTTTCCGGATCGCTAAGCTTCGAGCCGTGCTCGAAAAAGTAAGCGATTCCAAAAAATCCTGTCAACATCGCTCCGACAACGGAGAAAATCATCCACCCCATTCCGATGCGGCGGGCGCTTTTCATTTCCTTGACCGACGAAATCGCCATAAAGCGGACGATAATGTGCGGCTGTCCAAAATAGCCGAGGCCCCAAGCAAACAGCGAAATAATGCCGAGGAAGCTTGTTCCTTTCCATAAATCGAGCAAATTAGGGTCAACGTTTTTAATCGTAGTAAGCGTATCAGCGGCACCGCCCGTATGGAAAAGCGTTACAACCGGGACAAGAATAAGAGCAATAAACATAATCGTTCCTTGGACGAAGTCCGTCCAGCTGACCGCTAAAAATCCGCCAAACAGCGTATACGCCACAACAACGCCGGCAACGATCCACAATCCCGCATGATACGTCATGCCAAACGAGTTTTGAAATAAAACAGCTCCAGATACAAGACCGGAAGATACATAAAAAGTAAAGAAAATCATAATCACAAGGCCGGAAATCAAACGAAGCAGCTTGGATGTATCACCGAAGCGGTTTTCCAAAAACTCCGGAATCGTGATGGAATCATTCGCCACTTCCGTATACACACGCAAACGCGGCGCCACATACAGCCAGTTGGCGTACGCTCCAAGCGTAAGCCCGATCACAATCCAGGCTGCGCTTAGCCCTTGCGCATACATCGCTCCCGGCAGCCCCATCAACAACCAGCCGCTCATATCGGAAGCTCCTGCGCTCAGCGCCGTAACAGCCGGGCCTAACGTTCTTCCCCCCAGCATATAATCGGAAAGGTTAGATGTCCGTTTATACGCCCAATACCCAATCAGCAACATTCCAATCATATAAATTGCAACAGAAATGATAGCCAAAGTAGCCTCTCCTTCCTTTGTTGTCCTTCACTATCATCATAACGGAAGAATATTATTTTTACAATAATAATCATAATTTTCCAATTGTTTAAAACATAAATATAACTATAGATTTTTCAAAAAACAAAACGAATATTCATTTAATTTATAATATAAAAATAAACCAAGCCGTTTCTACTACATTATTTTATAAAAATGAATATTCATTTATTTAAAGAATATTATAAATTGAAATTCAACTAAATAAAATAGGTAAATAAAGGTGTTTATCTACATAATATAAAACACCAAAATATTCAAATAATTATTTTTATAAATAGTATTGCATAAACGTAAAAATATTGATAGTATGAAAGCGTCTATCATCAATTGCACAAAGGGGGACTTTTTTATCATGGTCAAAAAAGGGGCAATTATCGCTGTAGTGATTGCATTGCTTACAGCGTTGGCTGCATGTGGAAAATCAACGGAAACGAGTTCTTCTTCCTCAGGAGAAGCAAAGAAAAAAGTGATCGTCGGGACAGACGCTGCGTTTGCACCGTTTGAGTATATGGATAAAGGAAAAATCGTCGGTTTTGACGTCGATTTGCTAGATGCGGTAATGAAAGAAGCAGGCATTGAATATGAACTGAAAAATATCGGCTGGGATCCGCTCTTTGCCGCATTGCAAAGCAAAGAAATCGACATGGCAATCTCCGGCATCACGATCAATGATAAGCGGAAACAAACATACGATTTCTCCATTCCTTACTTTGAAGCCACCCAGATGATTATGGTGAAAGAAAATAGCCCAATCAAAAACGCGCTTGACTTAAAAGGAAAAACGATCGGCGTCCAAAACGCGACAACCGGGCAGGAAGCAGTAGAGAAATTGCTAGGCAAAGGCAATAAAAACATTAAAAAATTTGAAACGACGGTTGTCGCAATTATGGAATTATTAAATGGCGGCGTCGATGCAGTCGTGACTGATAACGCAGTGGCAAACGAATATGTAAAAAACAATCCAAACAAAAAAATTAAAGTCATTCCAGATTCGAAACACTTTGAGTCGGAGTTTTACGGCATGATGTTTCCGAAAGGAAGCGACTTGAAAGCGAAAGTGGATGAAGCGTTGAAAAAAGTGATGAAAAGCGGCAAATATGCTGAAATTTATAAAAAATGGTTCGGAACAGAGCCAAATCTCGATAAGTTATTAAAACAACAATAACCGCGCAAACATCGGAAAATGCGTAACTACTTTATTTTAGTTACGCATTTTTTATAGAAAGGTGAGGGCTAATGGATTTTCGTTTTGATATTATTCAGGAATACGCCCCGTTTTTCCTAAGAGGGGTGTTATTAACTATTGGGGTTTCGATCGCCGCCATCATTGCTGGCTTGATTCTCGGTCTTATGATCGGCCTTGGCAAAATGTCGACGAAACGGCTCATCCGTCTCCCGTTTGAATGGTATATTAACTTTTTCCGGGGAACTCCTTTATTAGTACAAATGCTGCTTGTACACTTTGGGGTTATGCCGCTGTTTTTTGCCCAGCCAAGCGCGACCGTCTCGCTGATCGTATCGCTGTCCTTAAACTCGGCAGCGTATGTCGCAGAAATTTTCCGCGCCGGCATTCAATCGATTGACAAAGGACAAATGGAAGCGGCCCGCTCGCTCGGAATGACGCATGCACAGGCGATGCGCTACATTATTTTGCCGCAAGCGTTAAAACGGATGATTCCGCCGTTTGGAAATGAGTTTATCGTTTTAATTAAAGACTCGTCCCTCGGTCTTGTCATTGCCGCCCCAGAACTTATGTATTGGGGAAAAGCAGCTGCAGGAGAGTACTACCGCGTTTGGGAGCCATATTTAACCGTGGCGTTTATTTATTTGCTTTTAACCCTTTCCCTCAGTAAACTACTACATTATTTGGAAAGGAAGTATTCAAATCAATGATTAAAGTAAGCAATTTAAAAAAATCATTTGGCAACCTAGAAGTATTGAAAGGAATTAATGCCCATATCCGCGAACGGGAAGTCGTCGTTGTCATCGGCCCGTCCGGTTCCGGAAAATCGACCTTTTTGCGCTGCTTAAACCTTTTAGAAGACTTCGATGAAGGAGAAATTATCATTGACGGAATCAACATAAAAGAAAAGCAGACAAACATTAACAAAGTGCGCGAAGAAGTCGGGATGGTGTTCCAGCGCTTTAACTTATTCCCGCATATGACCGTGCTGGATAACATCACGCTCGCTCCAATAAAAGTGCGGAAATGGCCGCGCGAAAAAGCAGAAGCAAAAGCAATGGAGCTGCTCCAAAAAGTCGGGCTGCAAGAAAAGGCAAACGCCTACCCGGACTCTTTATCGGGCGGACAGGCGCAGCGCGTCGCAATCGCCCGGGCGCTGGCGATGGAACCGAAAGTGATGCTGTTTGACGAGCCGACGTCCGCCTTAGACCCGGAAATGGTCGGGGAAGTGCTGGCGGTCATGAAACAGCTCGCAAACGAAGGCATGACCATGGTCGTTGTCACGCACGAAATGGGCTTTGCCCGCGAAGTCGGCGACCGCGTCCTGTTCATGGACGGCGGCTACATCGTCGAAGAAGGCACGCCGAGCGAAATTTTTGACCATCCGAAACATGAACGGACAAAATCATTTTTATCGAAAGTGCTGTAGCCTCGCATTTGCCTTATTGCCTTGCCGCAGCAAGCGAAGCGGCAAGCTTTTTATGGACCACAACAGCAAAAAGCGCTGGTATGCTGCTTCCATCCGCAAACACATAGCCCTGGTTTTTGTGCCTACAAAAGGCTGGAAACCAGGGCTATATTTATCTTTATACCGAAGCGGCTTGAAGCCGCTTTAATTCCTCGCCTAAAAACTTGGCCACTTCTAACATGCCAAACTTGCCGGCACGCGCTTCCGCCTCCGAGTTGTAGTTTGTATTGGTGTTGACATCGTACGTAAAAATCGTGCCATTGGAATCACGGATAAACTCGATGCCGGCAATATGAATATCATTGGCGCGCAAAAACTGCTCGTATTTCTCGAGTATCGGATCGGAAAAACCGTCGATAATTTCAAATTTTGGACGCGTTGCCGTTTCGCCGACCGGACAGAATAAATCGCCGATTTGGCAAGCATCCGCAGGACAAAGCTCAAACCCTTCCGATGTGTCTACGCGCACGGCGTACATAAATTTGCCGCCGACAAATTCACAACGGGTGATGAACGGCTCCGGCGCTTGAATATATTCTTGCACCAGTGTAATGCCGTCGACTGAATCTTCAAAAGCAGGGCTTTCGAGATATTGCCAAAGCGTTTCAATGGAATGGAACAATTGCACGCCAAGCCCTTTGCCAGCGCGGTTATGTTTCGTAATAAACGACGGCGCGCCAAGCTGTTTTGCTGCTTCCACGATTTGTTCCTTGCCGACGGCGGCAATCGTTTTCGGCGTGCGGATTCCATGCGCATTTAATGCCATATATTGATTTACTTTGCTTACTTCTAAACGGAGCGCCCGGCTTCCGTTGAGCACCCGGCGCCCATGGCGCTCGAGCCAGGCAAGCACCGCTTCCGTGAGTTCCGGGGCAAAACGATGCGCCCGCGTATGAGAGGAGGCGCTCATTCGGCTGTAAAACACTCCTTCCGGAGGCGTCGCCGATAAATCGACCGTCCCTTTGTCTAAAAACCATTCTTCATAAGGCAGACCAAGTTCGTCCAACCGCCGCGTTAGATGCACAGTCCATTCGCTATTTTCATGAATAATGTAAATTTTGCTCATCTTACTTTTCCCCTTTCGTCGCAAGCCGATTCCGGCGTTCCTCGACAAGCGGCATCACCTGTTTGGCGAATCTCTCCATTTCCTCTAGCTGAGGTGAAAATTGCAATAGCAATAAATCTACCCCTGCATTTTCATATGCTAAAATGCGGTCAGCGATTTGTTCCGGTGTACCAATTAGATTTGGACGCAATCCTCTGTTGGATACAGAATAGTCTTGCAATTTCAATTGCAGTTCGAGCTGGGATTTGTTGACGAAATCATGATATCCTGCATAGCCGCTAGATAATTTGACGTCGGTAATGCGCTTTAATTCCGCCTGCGCCTCCTCCTCGCTGTCGCGGCAAATGACAAACGCTGCCATGCCAAACGAGCGAAACGGCTCTTTTCCTGCCTGTTCGCGGCGCTGCTTCATGTCGGCAACTTTGCGGGCGATTTCTTCTACTGTTCCGCCATGCATCACATATGCATCGCAATGCTTAACAATCGCTTGTTTTCCCCGTTCGCTCTCGCCGCCGGCGTATAAAATCGGATGCGGCTTTTGCACCGGTTTCGGCGCTAAATGGGCTCCATTTACTTCATAAAATTTTCCCCGGAAATGAAATACATCGTTCGTCCACATTCCTTTTAACACTTGAACGAATTCTTCCGTGCGATCATAGCGCTCATCATGTTCGGTAAAAATGCCGCCATATTGACGCGCTTCTTCCTCCCACCATGCCGATACAACGTTCAGTGTAAAGCGGCCGTTGCTAATGTGGTCAATATTGGCCGCCATTTTCGCCGTAACGGCTGGATAATGAAAACCGGGACGGACTGCCGTCATAATTTCCAATTTTTCTGTCACCGCCGCCAGTGCCGCCGCCGTCGACCATGCTTCCAGCGAATCCTTCTCCGGCCCTTTTATATCATTTAAATACAGCTCCGCGACTAATGTTGTGCTATATCCCCATTGCTCCCCTTTTTGCGCTACCGTTTTCGCATATTCAAACGTCGCCGGCATGTTTTCATCCTCAACGTTGCGCAGCCATCCTCCGAAAATCGGCAGCCAAAACCCATATCTCATCTTGTTCCTCTCCTCCCCTATAATAAAAAAAGCTTCTTCGATAAGAAGAAGTGTTGCGCTTCATCTTATCTTCCAGAACCAACCTGCTCCAACCAGCGCCTTTCTGACCGATATCAACGGTTGTTGGGCTTCATTGGGCCATTCCCTCTGCCGCTCTTGATAAGATTTGCTATTTATTTATTTTTCCTATTTTCTTATATGTTTTATCGGATTTATTTTATCCTACCATAATGTCATTTACAGCGTCAATATAAAAAAACCCCGGCTCTTTCACAGGGAAAGAGCCAGGGGTTTTATTACAGCACAAATGACATCGTCCAAACCGAACCGGCAACAACCACTATCGCAATAAAAAAGGCATACGCCATATTGATCGTTTGAATTTTGCCGCTGTCGCTTTCCGTCATATGCATAAACATAAATAGCTGCAAGCTTGCTTGAATGATCGCAAAAATGACGATGACGCCAATAATCGCTTTCGCCGTTAATCCCGAAGATAGCGCGACCCAAAGCGCAGCGAACGTCAGCACAAGCGAAAGAACAAAACCGACGACATGTTTCCAAGGAAATGATTCATGGTGATTGTTTGCACCCATCCTAGATCACCATCCCGGTCAAATAAACTAATGTAAAGATAAAAATCCATACGACGTCAAGGAAGTGCCAATACAAGCTGACGATAAACACTTTTCTTGCCGTCCGCGGCGTAAATCCGCGCTGGAGCAGCTGAATGATAATTAAAATCATCCAGCCAATTCCAAGGCTGACGTGCGCCCCGTGCGTTCCGACAAGCACGAAAAAGCTAGAGAGAAACGCACTTGTTTGCATCGTCGCTCCTTCATGGACGTAATGAATAAATTCGCGAATTTCAAAGGTAATAAACCCTGCACCTAAAAGGAGCGTCACCAACAGCCATGTTAATAAACCGCTAAGGCGATTGCGGCGCATTTCAAAAATAGCCAGTCCGCATGTAAAACTGCTGGTTAATAGAAGCAACGTTTCGATTAAAACATCTTTTACCTCAAATAAGTCTTTCGCAGTCGGGCCGCTTCCCGTACGTTGGAATAAAACAAGATAGGTGGCGAACAAGGTCGCAAACAACGCGACCTCGGCGCCAAGGAAAATCCAAAATCCTAAAATATTTAAACGGCTTTCTTCCGTCCGATACTCGAGCGGCATCGTTTCATCATATCGGTGAGCTGCTTCTGCCATCCGTTACGCCCCCTTCCGTGCCAAACGCTCCGTGCGTTTAATTTCGTCCACGCTAATGTAATAGCCGTCATCATCGTCAAACGAACGGAGAATTAAACCGAGAATAATGAAGATCGCAGCGATAATCGCCAACGTAAACCATTTAAAGACAAGACCAAAGCCCGCGAAGAAAAACGCAATCGAAATCAAGAACGGGCGGCCTGAGTTGCTTGGCATATGAATCGGCTTTAATTGTTCTTCTTTTACTTCCAACCCGTTGCCGTTTTTCTTCATAACCCAATAAGCGTCCAAATCCGTTACTTCCGGAGTGATTGGGAAGTTATAGTGCGCTGGCGGTGAAGCAGTCGCCCACTCGAGCGTGCGACCGTCCCACGGATCTCCGGTCATGTCGCGCTCGCCGTAACGCGCGCTGTAATAAATGTTATAGCAAAGCACGATAAAGCCAATGCCCATCAGCGCCGCGCCAATCGTCGCCACAACGTTCAACGGCGTCCAGCCAAGTCCGGCCGAGTACGTGTACATGCGTCGCGTCATTCCCATTAATCCTAAGAAATACATCGGGAAGAAGCAAACATTAAATCCAATCATAAAGAGCCAGAACGTCCATTTTCCTAAACGTTCGTTTAATAGATGACCGAACATTTTCGGATACCAATAATGAAGCCCAGCAAAACAAGCAAACACCGTACCAGCAATTAATACATAATGGAAATGGGCAATTAAGAAATAACTATTATGGTATTGATAGTCCGCCGCTGCCATGGCGAGCATAACGCCAGTAACCCCGCCAATGACGAAGTTCGGGATAAACGCCAGCGCCCAAAGCATTGCTGTCGTAAAACGAATTTTTCCTTTGCGCAGCGTAAACAGCCAGTTAAATACTTTCACTCCAGTCGGAATCGCAATCGCCATCGTTGTAATCGAGAAAAACGAGTTCACCGCTGGACCGGCACCCATCGTAAAGAAGTGGTGCACCCAAACGATAAAGCTTAAAAAGGCGATACCAACGATCGAACCGACCATTGCTTTATAACCAAATAGACGTTTGCGGGCAAATGTGCTGACAATTTCCGAAAAAATCCCGAAAGACGGCAAAATGACAATATATACTTCCGGATGGCCCCAAATCCAGAACAAGTTTGCCCAAAGCATGGACATACCGCCGTTGGCCATCGTGAAAAATTGCGTGTCAAACAAACGGTCAAACGTCATTAACGCTAATGCGACCGTTAACACTGGAAACGCGAAAATAATGATGACACATGTAATTAAAACCGTCCATGTAAACATCGGCATGCGCATAAGCGTCATACCCGGCGCCCGCATTTTTAAAATCGTCACCAAAAAGTTAATTCCGGTCATCAACGTCCCAATTCCGGAAATTTGCAAGGCGACTGCATAATAGTTGTTGCCAACCCCTGGGCTAAATTCATTGCTAGCAAGTGGAAAATATGCCGTCCAGCCGGCATCCGGGGAGCCGCCGATGACAAACGAAATATTAAACAGCATCGCCCCGAAGAAAAAGAGCCAGAAGCTTAACGCATTTAAGTACGGATACGCGACATCACGCGCCCCGATTTGCAGCGGGACGACAACGTTCATTAATCCAATAATAAACGGCATCGCCATAAATAAAATCATAATCGTACCGTGCGTGGTAAAAATTTCGTTGTAATGTTGCGCATCGAGAAATTTCATATTTGGTGCCGTTAGCTGTGCTCGCATTAATAGCGCGTCTACGCCGCCGCGGAACAACATTAATACAGCACAAATAATATACATGATCCCAATTTTTTTATGGTCTACCGTCGTTAACCACTCATCCCAAAGCCATTTCCATTTTTTAAAATACGTCAACACAAAAACAATACCAATAATGGTTAACACAATCGCGACATCCGCTGCATAAATAAGCGGTTCACCAGTGACAAAAAACTCGCTCCACTTCAATTACGGTTCCTCCTTTCCCGCCATTAATGTTCGTGGTGATCATTTTCCATGTTCCCATGGTGATCGCTATGTTCTCCATTGTTCATATGGTGGCTGTTTTGTTTCGCATGGTCTACCCATTCAAGATGCGTATTCGAAAACGTCATCCGCCCGACTAACCCAGGTTTTAAAATTTCCGCATATTTGTCTTTCGTTAGCTTTGGCGCCGTTTGTTGAACTTCTTTTACCCATTTCTCAAAATCTTCTTTTTTCTGGGCAACCACTTCAAACTCCATATGCGTAAACTGTTTTCCTGAGAAGTTCGCGCTCCGTCCCATATAGGAACCTGGCTGGTCTGCTTGCAAAATTAATTGTGTTTCCATCCCGTCCATCGCATATTTTTGGCCGCCTAACTCCGGCACCCAAAACGAGTTCATCGGACCGACGGATGTCAGTTTAAACTTTACGGGAACGTCTTCAGGAATATTGACGTAATTCACCGTTTCAATATGTTGGTCCGGATAGCTGAAAATCCATTTCCAGTTTGCTGCGGTGACATGGATCGTTAACGGCTCGACATCATGGCGCTGCGGTTTTTCCAGCGCAAACGTCGCTTTCACCGTTGGAATTGCCAACACAGTGACAATAATAATCGGAATCGCCGTCCATACGATTTCCAAGAGCGTGTTTCCTTCTTCATCCGGTGGCTCATAATCGGCATTTTCCGGCTTTTCCCGATATCGAATGAGCACAACGGCAAACAATACAAATACGACGGCAATAATCAATAACATGAAGCCAATCGACCACATAATTAAGTCGTATTGTACTTTTGCGACAGGTCCTTTCGGATTTAATACCGCTATGTTTTCACTGCATCCGCTTAACAAAAGCAACAAGGACAAGGGAAGCCACGCAAACCATTTTCGCCCCCGTTGTTTTTCCTGCTTCATTCCGCTCGCTTCCTCCTTTTATGGCACATAGTCCAACTATCATCCTCATAATAAATGAATATCGATAACCTATATTTCTACCATATCAAAAGTGAAAATAGTTGAAACTAGCAAGAAGGGAATTTCATAAATTCGAAACATATTTGTCACAAACCATTCAATAATTGTTCAATAAATATTCACCATTATGACTAAAAAATGAAATTCAACCAATCAAATCCCTTTCAAGAAAAATAAACCTTCCCCATTAACCAGGGAAGGTTAAAAAGAACGGCCTAACCGCACCTTAAGCTGTTTGCGCAGACGCGGATTTAACGTTTGCCACATCCATGTTTCATATAGTTCTTTTTTCTCGGCAAATGATAAATAATAGCGCTCACCTGCCTGCTGACGCGCTCTTTTGGTGACATCGTACAGTGAAAGCGCCGCCGCCACCGATATATTAAAACTTTGGACAAATCCATACATCGGAATCATAAACGTCGCATCGGCGGCACGAAGCGCCTCCTGCGACACACCGCTATGTTCGTTGCCAAATAAAAGAGCTGTCGGCCGTGACACATCGATGTCAGAAAGAGGAATCGTCCCTTCTCCAAGATAGCTGGCATACACTTGATACCCTTTTTTCTGCAAATCGCGAATCGCCGTTATAATATCCGGTTTTTGATAAAGCGTCAGCCATTTATCAGCATGCCGCGTCACAAGCGGGCTTGGCTGAAACGGGGCTCTCCCGGTGACGACATACACATCCTGCACGCCAAACGCTTCCGCTGTCCGCAACACCGCCGCCTGGTTGTGCGGATCATCGACCGCTTCGGTCAATACCGTCACGTAGCGTGTCCGCTTTTGAAGTACTTCATACATTCGTTGAAGACGCTCTGGTAAAATCATTTCCCAGATAAGGCGATTTTCTTCCGTCAGCAGCCCTTCTTCTTGCAGCTGTTCAATGAACGCTTTTGCATCTTGTTCGTTCATTGCTATCACCTTCATTCCGCATAATAATTAAAGCGAATTTCATTTTACAAAATTTCAAGTACGCGGGCAAATTGCGCCCGCAAATTGCCAAAATGAATTCCCCCATGGTGAAGCATACTAAATACAACAAGATCAATAATTATATTCCAATTTTGTTAATTTTATTAATATTATTACAATAATAAAAACAACGACTATTTACCATATAAATACATTTACAAATACTTATAAATTATGTACTATATTTCATGTAAGCGTTTTACAAAATGTTTTTGATATAATCACCGTTGTCCTGACGGATGGGAGGAAACAAGGATGCAAATCACAAAAAATGAGCAAAAACTGCATCGCGGACTAGAGGAGCGGCATATTTCGCTGATGTCCCTTGGGGCTGCAATCGGAGTCGGGCTATTTCTCGGCTCTGCAAATGCCATCAAACTAGCGGGACCGGCGATTTTACTTGCATATGCGGTAAGCGGCGCGGTTATGTTCTTTATTATGCGCGCGCTCGGAGAGATGGCCGTGGAAAACCCGGTGGCCGGTTCATTCAGCCGCTATGCGCACAACTATTTAGGACCGCTTGCTGGTTACTTAACCGGATGGAACTATTGGTTTTTATGGGTCGTTACTTGTATCGCGGAAATTACGGCTGTCGGCATTTATATGCAGTTTTGGTTTCCGGACACGCCAAGATGGATATGGGCGCTGGCCGCTTTAGTCTTGATGACATTGATCAATTTCCTCGCTGTCAAAGCGTACGGGGAATTAGAATTTTGGTTTGCCCTTATTAAAATTGTTACGATTGTATTTATGATTGTCGTCGGTTTTGGCATGATTTTGTTTGGCATCGGCAATGGCGGAGTCGCCACCGGCATCAGCAACCTTTGGAAACATGGCGGATTTTTTCCGAACGGCATTACCGGCGTATTAATGTCCTTGCAAATGGTAATGTTCGCTTATTTAGGAATTGAAATGCTCGGCGTCACAGCCGGCGAAGTGAAAAACCCGGAAAAATCGCTCACCCGGGCCATTAACACCGTATTTTGGCGCATTTTAATTTTCTATGTTGGTGCATTGTTTGTCATTATGTCGATCTATCCATGGAATGAAATCGGACAAAAAGGAAGCCCATTTGTGCTGACGTTTGAAAAAATCGGCATTCACACTGCTGCAGGGATCATCAACTTTGTCGTGTTAACCGCGGCCTTGTCTTCCTGCAACAGCGGCATCTTTAGCACCAGCCGAATGCTCTTTAACCTTGCTGAACAAAAGGAAGCGCCGCCTTCTTTCGCCAAATTGACAAAACGCGGCATTCCTGGAATCGCACTGATCGTCACAGCCATCGCAATGCTGTTTGGCGTTTATTTAAACTATGTTTCCGAAAAAGTATTTCAATGGGTAACGAGCGTTGCCACATTCGGCGCGATTTGGACATGGGCGATTATTTTGCTGGCGCAATTGCAGTTCCGCAAACAATTAAGTCCAGAAAAACAACAACAATTAAAATATAAAATGCCGCTTTACCCTTACAGCTCTTATGTTGCTCTCGCCTTCCTCATCGGAGTTACCGCTTTAATGGGCTACTTCAAGGATACGCGAATCGCGCTCTACATTGGACCAGCCTGGCTTATCTTGCTCGTTGCCGTCTATTATGCAAAAGGCATGCATAAGCGTCATGTCCGCGCTTCTGAGGAAAAACAAGTCAGCTAAACAACCGTCTCCATCCCTATAAAAGGGATGGAGATTTTTATTTTTCACCTCCTTCTTCATGTTTATTGCTTCTTTTTCTCGATCTGTTACATCGTTATATCATCATTCATTTCATATTGCTCAATATTTCACAAACTATTCAATAATAGATGGTTATAGTCATCAAAAAATGTAGTATTGTATAGACAAAAGCTGTTATATCATTTTTATCAGCCTGTTATATTTACAGGTGATTGGGAGGGGATCTGTTATGAAACAAACCACTGTTGTATTAGACCCTTGGCGAAATTTTAAAGGGTCAAAATGGAAAAAGTCCATTGATGTCCGTGACTTTATTTTAAACAACGTAACCGTTTACTATGGGGATGAATCATTTCTAGAAGGACCTACAGAAGCAACGAAAAAACTATGGGAACAAGTGATGGAATTGTCGAAACAAGAACGAGAAAAAGGCGGCGTTCTCGATATGGACACATCTGTTGTTTCGACCATCACTTCCCATGGACCAGGTTATTTAAACAAAGACTTAGAAAAAATCGTTGGTTTTCAAACAGATAAACCGTTTAAGCGCGCATTAATGCCGTTCGGCGGCATCCGTATGGCACAGCAATCATGCGAAGCATACGGCTATAAAGTAAGCGACGAAATAAAAAAAATTTTTACGGAATACCGCAAAACACATAACCAAGGTGTATTTGATGTTTACACCGAAGAAATGAAATTAGCGCGCAAAGCAGGGATCATTACTGGTCTTCCAGACGCGTACGGACGCGGCCGCATTATTGGCGACTATCGTCGTGTAGCATTATACGGCGTCGATCGTCTGATTGAAGAAAAACAAAAGGATTTGAAAAATACCGGCGCAAGAACGATGACAGAAGACATTATCCGTCTTCGCGAGGAAATTGCTGAACAAATTCGCGCGTTAAACGAATTGAAACAAATGGCATTAAACTACGGTTACGACATTTCCAAACCAGCGCGAAACGCACACGAAGCATTCCAATGGCTCTATTTCGCTTATCTTGCCGCTATTAAAGAACAAAACGGCGCAGCGATGAGCTTAGGACGTGTTTCTACCTTCTTAGATATTTATATCGAACGCGACCTACAAGAAGGTACACTAACAGAAAAAGAAGCACAAGAACTTGTCGACCATTTCGTGATGAAATTGCGCCTCGTCAAATTCGCAAGAACGCCGGAATATAACGAACTATTTAGCGGCGACCCAACATGGGTAACAGAATCGATCGGCGGAATGGCTATCGATGGCCGCCCATTAGTAACGAAAAACTCGTTCCGCTTCCTTCATACGTTAGATAACTTAGGACCTGCGCCAGAACCAAACTTAACGGTACTTTGGTCGAAACAATTACCGGAAGCGTTCAAAGAATATTGCGCGAAAATGTCGATAAAAACAAGCTCGATTCAATATGAAAACGACGACTTAATGCGCGTTGAATTTGGCGATGACTACGGAATTGCCTGCTGTGTATCGGCGATGCGAATCGGTAAACAAATGCAATTTTTCGGAGCGCGCGCCAACCTTGCGAAAGCATTGTTATATGCAATTAACGGCGGCGTCGATGAAAAATTAAAAATTCAAGTTGGCCCTGAATTTGCGCCAATTACCTCCGAATATTTAGATTACGATGAAGTCATGCGTAAATTTGATCAAGTGCTTGAATGGCTTGCCGAACTTTATATTAATACACTTAATGTCATCCATTACATGCACGACAAATATTGTTACGAACGAATGGAAATGGCGCTTCATGATACCCACGTTTTACGTACAATGGCAACTGGTATTGCCGGGCTATCGGTTGTCGTCGATTCGTTAAGTGCGATCAAATACGCAAAAGTCAAACCGATTTGCGATGAAAACGGCATTGCCGTTGATTTTGAAATTGAAGGCGACTTCCCGAAATACGGAAATAACGATGATCGCGTCGACCAAATTGCAGTTGATTTAGTCGAACGTTTTATGACGAAATTGAAAAAACATAAAACGTATCGCGATTCGAAACATACGCTATCGATTTTAACGATTACATCGAACGTCGTATACGGGAAAAAGACAGGCAATACACCAGATGGCCGCCGCGCTGGCGAACCATTTGCCCCGGGAGCGAACCCACTACACGGCCGCGACACAAAAGGAGCGCTCGCTTCGTTAAGCTCTGTCGCGAAATTGCCATATGAACATGCATTAGATGGCATCTCTAATACGTTCTCGATCGTACCGAAAGCGTTAGGAAAAGAAGAACAAACCCGTGTTCGTAACCTTGTCGCCATTTTAGATGGTTACATGGAAAAAGGCGGGCACCATCTCAACATTAACGTGTTGAATCGTGAAACGTTATTAGATGCGATGGAACATCCAGAAAAATATCCGCAATTAACGATTCGCGTCTCTGGATATGCCGTCAACTTCATTAAATTAACTCGCGAACAACAAATTGACGTCATTAACCGCACGTTCCACGAAACGATGTAACTATCTCCCCCTCCTTCTTGGGAGGGGGTATATTTCTCTTAGGAAGGAGAACATACGTATGAAAGGATTTATTCACTCCATCGAATCATGCGGCACCGTCGACGGTCCAGGCCTTCGTTATGTCATCTTTACACAAGGATGCGTGCTGCGCTGTCAATATTGCCATAACGCTGATACATGGGAAATTGGAAAAGGAAAAGAAATGACCGTAGAAGAAATTATCGATGATGTGAAAACGTACTTGCCGTTTATCAACGCCTCCGGCGGCGGAATTACCGTCAGCGGCGGGGAACCTTTGTTACAAATCGACTTTTTAACCGAGCTATTTAAAGCATGCAAACAACTCGGCATTCATACAGCGATCGATTCATCAGGGGGATGCTACACGACGGAAGCGTCATTCCAGCAAAAATTAAATGAATTGCTTTCCTATACGGATTTAATTTTACTTGACTTAAAACATATCGATGAAAAAAAACATCGGAAACTGACGGGAAAAACAAATAAACATATTTTACAATTTGCTCGGTTTTTGTCCGAAAAGAACGTTCCTGTTTGGATTCGGCATGTTCTCGTTCCCACCATTACAGAAGACCCTAATGACTTGCGCCGTCTCGCTGCTTTTATCCGTACGTTAAACAACGTCAAAAAAATTGAAATTCTGCCGTATCATAAATTAGGAGTATACAAATGGAAGGCGCTTGGATTGAAGTACCCTTTGGAAGGGATTGAACCTCCTTCGGAAGAAAGCGTGCAAATGGCACAGCGAATCCTAAATGGAATGGAAAATGGAGTGCCTCTTTAAGGGGTTTTTTCTGTTTTTATATGTTTAGAAGATCCTTCTCATTTCCTTCATTGCAGTGAAACTGAAACATATACATGAAAAAGGATGGCCCGCCACGCTTACCAGCGAGTATATGGACGATCCTCTTTTATGGGGGAGGTTGTTTTAACATGTCCACCGAGAAGTCTCCCACCTCTAAACAGAGTGTAGGTGGGAGATGAATCGGTTGTTTTTTCTCCCAAAATCAGAACATATGTGCTATACTATTCTTATCCATGATTTGTTGAAAGGAGGATCCACCATGCTTCGTGGGCAAAAAGTGGCCTTCCGTGCATCGAAGGCGGACCTTGAGCGGCTTCGGGCTTGCAACCGGGAGTCGGCTCGTGTCTGGAATGAGTGCCTCCGATTGGCCAAAGAGCATTTCCTTCAACACGGCCGCTGGATCTCGAAAAGCGAGCTGCAAAAACAAACGAAAGGGCGATTCCATCTTCACAGCCAGTCCATTCAAGCCGTCTGCCACCAATACCTCTTCGCCCGGCAATCCGCTCAAGCCGCTATCCAGAAAGGACATCGCCACGTTCGTTATCCGTACAAGCCAAAGACATTTTTCAACACCAAATGGGCGAAAGACGGATTCACCATTCATGAAAACGGGAAAATCACGCTGTCCATGGGCATCCATGGCGGAAAACGCGAAAAACCAATTATTGTCTACGTCTCACAGCTGCCGCAGGGAACGATCAAAGAAATCGAATGTTGTTATGATCATGGCTGGTATCTCGCCATCACCTATGACAACGGCCAGGAAGCGAAAGCGTACCAGCCGGGGCATGCGGTTGGCGTCGACCTTGGCGAAATCCATACAATCGGGGCGTTTTGCGAAAATGGCCAATCCTTGATCATCACGGGGCGAAAGGTGCGCTCGCTTCACCGGCTGCGGAATAAAAAACTGGCGGAGATCCAGCGGCGTCAATCGAAATGTCAAAAAGGATCCCGGCAATGGAAAAAGTATGAGCGGGCGAAACAATACGTGTTATCAAAATCCGAAAGACAGTTGCGCGATGCTACGCCACGTTTTGTTTCTTCCACTGCCAGCTTTGCTAATGCCATATGCTGATTGAGCCCAGCTAACGCCATTTCTTTGACGATATGATTGATCGTTTCTTGATCATAATCTCGAAATTGTTCTAATGCTTTCTGTGCATTAGCGACAAGCTTATCAATCATTTTTACCGCTTCGATTTTTTTATCGATCACTCTTTCCCCAACAGCCATACATGGTCTCCTTTCCTTGTGAAATATTTCACAATAAAAACTAAAAAATATAAGATGGAAATATTTCCAGGAAATATTCCCATCTATTACAACCCCATTATAACTAGGCAACGGAATTTTTAGTTTGTCTAATTTGTGAAACATTGAGCAATTTGTTCATAAAATGTTCAAAAATTCACTGTTCGTCAAAAACTGTTTCGTATCTTTCCTTCCTTATCTATCTTCCATCCTGCCAGTAGTTGTATTTTTCGATAATGAGCTTAGGCGTTATTTTCTTCTAAAACTTGAGGCATCATTCCACATTACACGTCTTAAGTTTGATGCAAAATCAGTATATAAAAAGAAGGCTGCCTTAGGGCAACCTGCGCAGACTATGACAAATTGGGTTTCGATGAATGCCTGAAGCCTAATTTATATATGGAAGCTATTTGACTAACGAATGTTTAAATGCATAAATGACCGCTTGTGTGCGATCTTGTACTCCTAATTTGCTTAATATGTTGCTGACGTGGACTTTCACCGTTTTCACCGCAATAAACAACTCATCAGCGATTTCTTGATTCGTTTTTCCTTGCGCCATTAACAAAAGCACTTCCATCTCCCGGTTTGTCAATTCTTCGTGAGGGAGGAGTTCTTTCTTTTGTTTCATTTTTGTCATTACTTTATTCGTCACTTCCGGTTCCAACACCGATTGACCGTAAAACGTCGCACGGATCGCGTTGGCAATTTCGTTCGCTTTCGACGTCTTTAGCATATAGCTCGTTGCTCCAGCTTCCAAAGCCGGATACACTTTCTCATCATCTAAAAAGCTTGTGACAACGATAATTTTCGCTTCCGGCCATTGGGCAATAATGTGCTTTGTGGCTTCAATTCCGTCCATCTCCGGCATCACTAAATCCATTAAAATAATATCCGGACGCAGCTCTAGTGCCAGATCTATCGCCTGTTTTCCGTTATCGGCTTCTCCCACCACTTCCATATCCGGCTGCGACGCCAAAAACGCAGAAACCCCGATTCTCACCATTTCATGATCATCGGCCAATAAGACACGGATCACGATGTTCCCTCCTCTATGATTGGCACTTTCACCTCTAACCGCGTTCCCTGATTCGGCACACTGACGATTTGCAGCGTTCCGCCGATCTCCAGCGCACGCTCATGCATATTTTGCAAACCGTACGACCCTGCTTTCACTTGGTCGACGTTGAAGCCGACGCCATCATCTGATACACGCAAAATGACAAGTTGGTCTCGTTTCACTAACAATACTTCCAATTTTGTCGCCTTGGCATGACGAAGCGTATTGGAAATCGACTCTTGTAAAATGCGAAATAAATGGTCTTCTACCCCTTTATCAAGCGGAATGTCTTCCACTTTCCACTCGATATGCATCGGCACTTTTTGCTTTAGCTCCATCAACAACTCTTGAATCCCTTCTTTTAGCGATTTGCCTTTCAGTGCTACCGGGCGAAGGTGAAGCAATAACGCCCGCATTTCCAATTGCGATTGGTGAATCATTTCTTCAATTAAACGAAACTGTTTTTCTTCGCGCTCATCAGAAAACGTTTTTGTTTCATTGATGGCGGAAATAAGCATCGAGGCGGAAAACAGCTGCTGGCTGACGGAATCATGAAGCTCGCGCGCAAGCCGATGCCGTTCCTGGGAAATGATATCTTGAATCCGCTTTTCTTGCTCTTCCGCCTTTTCATTGGCGAGCCGCTGCGACAATTTCACTTGTTCCGTCATCTGCTTTTGAATTTTTTGAACGCGCGCTACCACCGCCGCCGCTTCTTTCAGCTTTGAAGGCTCCAGAGGGGAAACAGGCTGGCCATGTTCAAGCTGGCGCAGTGAATCCATCACCGTCCGCCACTGTTTTTGCGAAAAAAATCCGAACATAATCCCAAACGCTATTCCAGCGGCAACACTAACCCCCGCCATAAATAAAAGGAACGGAACACCCATGATTTCTTTTTCCCATAATAAAGACCAGTTCGGTAATGGATACTTGAGAAATATTAGCACCGCCGCAATGATGGAAACGAACAGCGAAAAGGCAATTCCCGTGACAATGTAACGCTGCACCGTATTCATACATGCTTCACCTCGATTGTTCCAATGATCATCGAGGTGAGTATTTTGACCTTTTGCTCCGCTTCCTCATATCCTTTTGTTTGAAAACAAACGGTTTCGTTCCACAAATTCGCTTCCTTTCGCTCAAAAACAATAGCGGAACCATAGATCACCGAATGGTGCAGACGCACTTCCACCTCATACGGCACAAGGATTTGTACGTTCCCGATCAAATGACGGATGACAATGACCGCTTCTCCTCGCGGAAGCACCGTATAGCTTAAATCAATCACCACATCGGAAATCCCGCCTTGAATGTTAATATCTTCCCATTCATAAACACGTTCAGGTGTTTTTTGGCTGCTAAAGAAGCTGTTTTTCCAGCGCGGTTTTCGTTCAAGGAGGGAGGATGTGTCATGCTTTCGCTCGACCATGATTGGCTGTATCTGCACAGGAGCTTTTTTCGATTGCATGTACTGCCAAATGATATACACCAAAATAAAAAACAAGGAAATGCGAAATGTCACCATGCTAGCTAACGAAATGACGAAACTAATGAGTCCAAACCAAAACAGAATAACGCCTGATAGCTTCGGCATCCGCTTTCGCCCTATATACATACAGCCAATCGTAAAGAGCAGAAAGAAAACATCCCCATGTTGAAACAATAGCAGTTCTGCCAAAAAGAGAATGATGGCGATCATGACAAGCCTAGCGGCAAGATCTGTTTTTTGCTGACGAAACATCTCTCTTCCCCCCTCCTTTATGACGATTGCCGCATCTCCATTATATAGCTAGTGAAAAAAGGGCGCTAATTACGTATACGCCCTTTTAGAATACCACGTTTTCGTTATGAAATTGAATTTGTCTTTTCTGTTTCCAGCTTTTTCTCCAATTGCGCGATACGTGCGTCAATCGTGCTTGCATAATAATTGGCTTTGACGTTTTGTTCCAGGCGTTCTAAGTATTGTTCCATTTCGTGAAAACGAGAATAAGCGGTATCGTTCCATCCTGCCTGCAGCACTTTATCCATTCGATAATGCGCGCGTGCGACATTTTCCCGCCCCATGAGCTGCATGTGGCGAATGTGCATATCTTTTAATTTATGTTTCATTTCTTCATATTTTCTTTCTAACTGTTCCAGCTCGTTTGTTGTTTGCTGGAGCAACTCTTGTATTCGCGATGCTCTTTCTTCATATTTTGCCTGCTCCAAAACGGCAAATTCATATAGTTCATTTTCTCCCGCCTGGGAAGCGATTTGCGCTTGATACTTTCGCTTATCCGCAAGCTCTTTCGCCTGGTTGTATTCGCGCGTGAGTTCTGTCTTCAACAGGTGTTGCCGCTCCAGCAGATGGTGAACCTTTTCGGCCTCCTTTTCGCATTGCCGTAAATATTCATTTAATAAAGCAATTGGTTTTTGCTTTTCTTTTTGATCGATCATCTCATGTAAATCAGCCATGATGATATTTTTGATTCTCGTTAATAAATCGGCCATCACTGTTTTCCTCCTTTTTAAAAGTTTCTTTCTAACTCTGCCCACTGCTTTTCAAAGTGAGCAAACGGGTCATCCATTTCTTTCGGTTTCATCTGTTTTGTTTCATTCCATTTTTTATAAACTACATACAATACATATGCAGCGGCAACTGCAATGAGCGCAGGCGCATTCGAAGCGGAAGCAACGAAAGCGATGATTCCGATCGTGATCCAAAACAGTTTTTTCATCGTTGTTTCCGCTTTCATCCATCGTTTCCATGCGTAATACAAAATGACAAGGCTCACTGCCAAAACAGCGAGAGAACCAATGTTTGCGAAGAGCGTAACCGCCGCAATCGCACCGAGGACAAACAATCCAATCTTTTTCACCTTTTTCCCTCCTTTCTGTCTTCCATCCTACCAACCGTTCCTTATTTCGATAATGAGCCAAGGCGTTATTTTTCTCTAAGGCCTAAGGCGTAATTTTCTGATCAACATCCATTATGGTTTCGATGCGCACCATTTCCCAAACATTGCAAAAGACTTCGATACAACATAAAAAAAGAAGGCCGCCTAATGGGCGCCTTCCTATTCCGTTGCTTTCATATACGCTTGTTTCGGATGATTCGGCTGATCTGGATATTTCAGACGGATTTTTCCTTCCTCCAATAGCTTGCCTAAATAGTTGTTTCTTAATCCATCTGGCGTTCTTTCCAACAGAGCCGCTAATTCCTTTAACATCAGCGGCCTTTGCGCACAAAGCTGTAAAATGATATTTTCCATCACACTTGGTGGCAATCGTTTTTTCTTTCTCGCTAGCTCCGCAATATTCCATAATTTCTCGTCGATTTCATCAGAAGGCAACTCATTATTTACGGAGTTAGACAATTTATTTACGGAGTTAGATTCGTTATTTATGGAGTTAACACCGTTGTTTACAGAGTCGGACAGGTTATTTACGGAGCTTGGTTCGTTATTTACGGACTTTTCATCTTTATTTACGGAGTATATCTCGTTATTTATGGAGTTAATCTCCTTATTTAAGAAGTTGGGATCGTTATTTACGGAGTCCGTTTCTTCGTCCATAAATGAAATATCGATTTCTTCCTCATCATGCTGTTTCATATTTTGAGGTATATCTGTTTCATAGGCAGCCGCTGTTTCCGCTGGAAAATGAAATGGATATAGTATAACGATCGTCCGTTCCGGATTCGAATGTTGAATAAATTCTGGCTGCTTCCAGCTCCGATCATTCCAGGTAGCCGCAATATGTTTTAAACCAAATCCGGCCCGCTTGCAAAGGCCGATTAAAATAAACATTTTAAATAAATTCGGATTGCGAAGATTGCTCATATGTCCCGAAAGCGCAGAATCGACCGGGATGCGGAACAGCCCCGGATTGGCAAAACGAAATATGCCATTTTCTTTTTCGATGATAATGCCGCCTTCTCCTAAATAATCAGCATGCACAATCGCATTAATTAGCGCTTCGTACACCGCTGTTTGCAGCGCGGAATCCATCTCATGGTGCTGAAGCTGTGAGATGACTTTATGATAAAAATCATATAAGTTACCCGACCATGTACCATCCTGCGAGGTAAACCGCGTCGTCCAGTCGTCGGTTACTATACCGTTCAAACTTTCCCGATATTCCAGAAAGTATTGTGGTAAAACTTCCGTGATGATGCGTTCCTCGCTAAACATTAACAATCCTGCTAATGTAACCCCTTCTTTGCTGCTGTCCCGCAGTTTTCCCCATGCACCAATTTTGTATAAAAATTCTTTCGTCTCCAACCCATTCCACGGATGATTAGGTTTTACCGCAGCAAATTTTTCGCGATAACTTTTTACCGATTCAAAATTTAGTTCATTTAAACCGTAATGCTCCAAAATCGAGCTATCGTGCCAAACAGCTGCATTTTCTTCACGAAAACTTGAATATTTATTCACTCCCGATCTTCCTTTAACTATTATTTTTATAAAATATACGTATCATTCTTTATTCCTATTGTATCATCTTTCGTTTTTCTTGCGTGCAATTACCAAAAAGAAAAAGCCGATGCCGTTTTTTACACCTGCCTTTCCGTACACATATTTTCTAATACTGGCGGATAGTTTTTCCCTCATAAAGCCAAACTAATAAAAATACTATTAAAGGAGGCCTGCGTAATCTATGCCATCTCTTCCATCATCACTGGAACCATATTGGCGGACATCTGTCGAGCTGCCTTCGTTTCCAAAACTAGAAGAAGATATTCGTACCGATGTTGCCATTATCGGCGGAGGAATCTCTGGAATTACCACTGCTTATTTGCTTGCTAAAAAGGGGGTTCGTGTCGCTTTATTAGAGGCCGATCGCCTTCTCAACGGAACAACCGGTCATACGACTGCAAAAATTACGGCACAGCACGACATCATTTATGATGAGTTTATTCAACACCTTGGACAGGAAAAGGCGAAACTGTACTATGAAGCATGCATGGACGCATTGCGTTTTATCCGCAATACGGTCGAGCAGCACGACATCGATTGCGATTTTATGGAACAGGATGCATATATATACACTACTTCTTCCGACTCATTAACCAAATTAATCAATGAATGGAAAGCATATGAAAAGCTCGGCATCGAAGGGGCGTTTGTAGAAACGATCCCGCTTCCGATTCCGGCGAAAGCCGCGGTCGTCATGAAAAATCAAGCCCAATTTCACCCGCTGAAATACTTAATGAAACTAGTCGACACGGTTGTCCAAGCGGGCGGAAAAATCTACGAATACACGCCTGCCGCGGATATCGAACAAGGACAGGCGCTGACCGTTGTCACCCGCGACAAAAAGCGGGTGACGTGCGAACATGTCGTCATTTGTTCCCATTTTCCGTTTTATGACGGCGGTTTCTATTTCTCGCGCATGTATGCGGAACGCTCTTACGTATTAGGCGTGAAAATCGCTGAAACCTATCCTGGCGGCATGTATTTAAGCGCGGACACCCCAAAGCGTTCCGTCCGCTACACCACCATGAATGGAGAAAACTTAATTTTAATCGGCGGGGAGAACCACAAGACAGGACAGGGCGTTCCAACAATGCGGCATTACGAGTCATTGCAGTCGTTTGCCTCGGAGTTATTTACGGTGACCGACATCCCTTACCGCTGGTCGGCGCAAGATTTAACAACGCTCGATAAAGTGCCGTACATCGGGAACATGACCGCGGACACGCCGAACATTTATGTCGCGACAGGGTACCGCAAGTGGGGCATGACAAACGGAACAGTGGCGGGGCTATTAATCAGCGACCTGATCCTAGGACGCGACAACCGCTACCGTGACTTATATACACCGTCGCGGTTTTATGCCGACCCAAGCGTCAAACATTTTCTTACGCAAAATATCGATGTCGCAAAACATCTTGTCGAAGGGAAAATCGAAGTGGCCGTCCGCAAGCCGGAAGACTTGGCCAACGGCGAGGGCGCGGTCGTGACCGTAAACGGAAAGCGCGCTGGCGCGTATAAGGATGAAAGCGGGACATTGTTCATCGTTGATACGACATGCACCCATATGGGATGTGAGCTGGAGTGGAACAGCGGCGACCGCACTTGGGACTGTCCGTGCCACGGCTCGCGCTTCTCTATTCACGGCGATGTCGTCGAAGGACCGGCGCAACGGCCTTTAAACAAAATAGAGGACTATCCATCATAATCAAGAGCTGCCCAAATAAGGCGGCTCTTTCTCTATTCCACAACTTTTTACCGGAACTTACGGTATCTATTTATTCTATTTCCGATGTCGAATTACGTTAATATTAAATTGTGAAAGGGCTTACAATAAAAAGGGGGGAACAACGTTGAAACTGCTTGCCATTACTTCATGCCCTAACGGTATTGCACACACATATATGGCCGCCGAAAAACTAGCAAAAGCAGCTGAAAAAATGGGACATGAAATTAAAGTAGAAACACAAGGTTCCATTGGAGTGGAAAATGAGTTAACTCCAGAGGACATTCAATCTGCAGACGGAGTTATCATCGCTGCCGATAAACAAGTAGATAAAAGTCGCTTCTATGGAAAACGAGTGCTCGAGGCATCCGTCACAGACGGTATCCGTAAACCTGAAGAGCTCATTGCTAAATTTGAACGTAACGAAGTTCCAGTATACGGAAAGCCACAGTCCGATACACTCAAAACGATTGAAGAAGTAAAAACAGAAAGAAAACAAAAACAAAGTCCTATTTACCGTAACTTGATGAATGGCGTTTCCTATATGATTCCATTCGTCGTGATCGGTGGGCTTTTAATTGCTCTTTCTCTCGCTATTGGCGGCGAACCAACGGACAAAGGTCTTGTTATTCCAAAAGGGTCTATATGGAACGATATTCTCAATGTAGGAGCGGCTAGCTTTACCTTCATGGTTCCAATTTTATCTGGCTTCATCGCAATGAGCATCGCTGATCGCCCTGGTCTCGCGCCTGGTATGATTGGTGGTTATATTGCAGCAAATGGAAGTTTTTATGGCAGCGAAGCAGGCGCTGGATTTATCGGAGGAATTATTGCTGGATTTTTAGCTGGTTACATTGCAAAATGGATTAAAAGTATTCCTGTTCCGAAAATCGTTCAACCTATTATGCCAATACTTGTAATCCCATTATTTTCCTCGATCCTTGTAGCAGTCATTTTTATTTTTATCCTTGGACAGCCAATTGCCGGCATTATGGAATGGCTTACTTCGTGGCTCAATAGTATGCAAGGAGCTAGCAAAGTTATTCTTGCCATGATTCTCGGAGCAATGATTGCGTTTGATATGG
Source organism: Parageobacillus caldoxylosilyticus NBRC 107762 (assembly GCF_000632715.1). Taxonomy (GTDB): domain Bacteria; phylum Bacillota; class Bacilli; order Bacillales; family Anoxybacillaceae; genus Saccharococcus; species Saccharococcus caldoxylosilyticus. Next base: position 114,445 of record NZ_BAWO01000004.1, read on the forward strand.
GAGGGCCTGTCAATAAAGTTGCCTTTTTATTTGGTTCTGCTATGATTGCAGAAGGAAATGTCCATATCATGGGGGCGATTGCTGTAGCGATTTGTATACCGCCTCTTGGACTAGGATTAGCCACTTTACTTAATAAATCCAAATTTACGGAAGAAGAACGGGAAGCTGGAAAAGCGGCACTCGCTATGGGACTCGTCGGTATCACTGAAGGCGCTATTCCATTCGCAGCGCGAGATCCTCTTCGCGTCATCCCAAGCATTATGATCGGTTCGATGGTCGGCTCCGTCATTGCCATGTTAAGCGGTGTTACCGACCATGTACCACACGGCGGCCCGATTGTTGCAGTATTCCAAGCTGTAGAACATGTACCGATGTTTTTCGTATCCATCATTATCGGAATGGTTGTCACTGCTTTACTTGTCAATGCCATTAAAAAACCTGTTTAGTTCGCCTCATTTCAGAATCTTTGCTATAGGCAAAGATTCTCCCTTTTTATCTATTGAAAAAGGAGGTGAGCATTGATGCTTTCCCGCCATAAACAATTATTAAAGCAGTTATTAGCTGCTCATACGCATACTTCGGTTGCAACGTTGGCAAGTCAACTAGTTTGTTCGGAAAAAACGATTCGTAACGATTTAAAAGCACTCGATGAATTTCTTTCCGAGAAATACCCAAACATTGTTATAGAGCGAAAACCAAGTGTCGGAGTCATTATTAGAGGGAAAGAGACGGAAAAACAAAAGCTTCTTCATGATTTGGCCCGGCTTGAAGAAACAAATTCTTCCCAAGATTATCGGAAACTTCAATTAATAAAAATACTTCTCACAGAAGATAAACCGGTAACGATGCAACAGCTCGCCGAACGATTTTATATTAGTAAACCAGCTATTCAAAATGATTTAGAAGAAATCGAACAATGGCTGCAATCGTTCGGCCTCGTACTTATTCGGAAACCTCACCTCGGCATAAAAGTAGAAGGAACCGAACAGGCATGGCGTACCGCCTTATCGCGATTAGTAGAACTTCTTGTAGACCATTCTTACTATATATTCGACGCCAAGCAACTAAAATTAATCGAAGACGTATTGAAGCCATACGAGCTTGCCTTGATTGAAAAAGAAATACGAAAAATGGATGAATGGCTTGAATTTCCTCTTACCGATCAGTCTGTGATCAGTTTAACAGTGCATATCGCTATCGCAATCAAACGGATCAAAATGGGCCATCGTATTGATATCCATACAAATCAATTGCAAGAGTTGCAAACAAAACCAGAGTATCGGCTTGCCGAACAATTGGCAAAACAAATCGAACAATGGATTGCTGTAAAAATCCCTGATGAAGAAATTGGATATATCACGTTGCATCTGCTTGGCGCAAGATTGCGATATGATCAGACAAATGAAAAAAAAGATATCGAGCAACTGTTAACAAAAATGGACAACGAAGCATTGCAAATCGTAAAAGAGCTTATTCATGATATTTCTTTGCATACCGATGAACGTTTACGTAAAGATAAAGAGTTATTAATCGGGCTTACGATCCATATTCATTCTACACTCAATCGATTGCGGAACGGGTTAGCCGTAAAAAATCCCTTATTAAAAGATATCAAACAAATGTATCGCTATCCGTTTGAAATCGTGTTGTCACTGATCCCAAAAGTCGAGAAAAAAATAAATGTTCCAATTCCCGAGGATGAGGTCGCCTATATTGTTCTTCACATTCAAGCGGCTTTGGAACGGATACAGCACAAGAATGAAAAAATAAGAGCGGTTATTGTTTGTGCCACTGGTTCGGGAACATCCCGGCTCATCGAAGCAAAGATATCCGCTGCCTTTCCAAAATTGGAGATTGCTGCTGTTGCATCTATCGCGAAACTCAATGAAATCATTGCTGCGACAAAGCCAGATGTGCTTATTAGTACTGTTCCATTGGAACATCGAAAAATTCCTGTGATCACGGTAAGCCCACTGCTGCCAAAACAAGAACTTGACATGATAGAACAATGGATAGAACGTGTGTCCCGGCCAAGCCGTTATGAAATGTTGAGACAACTAATGAACCCTTCATGTATTTTTCTTGATATATCAGTTTCCAATCGCTTTGAAGCCATTGACTATATAGCAAATGAACTTTGTAAACGAGGATATGTAAAACAACTATATGGACAAAGCGCCAAAGAGCGTGAAGCGCTTTCCTCGACATATATCGGTGGGGGAATCGCCATTCCACATGGTCAAATTCAATGGATTAATCAATCTGTTGTTGCCGTGGCTCGTTTATCTTCACCAATTGATTGGGATGGTGAGCAGGTAAAATTTGTGTTGATGATTGCCCACCGTCTCAACGATAACAGGCAAATAAAAAAACTGTTTCAAGAAATAGCTCTTCTTTCCGAGGACGAACAAATGCTAAAACAGCTATCTATCTGCAAAACAGCAGATGAATTTATCAATTACTTCAAATCTAGAAAGAGGGGAGAAATCGGAAATGAAATTAACAGAATTAATGACTATGGAATTGATTGAGCTACAACTGAAAGGGGAAACGAAAGATGAGATTATGGAAGAAATGGCTACCATGATCGATCGTTCTGGCGCCTTATACGACAAAGAAGCATATAAACAATCGCTGTATCATCGCGAAATGGAAGGAAGCACAGGCATCGGATTTGGTATTGCGATTCCTCATGGCAAAAGTCATGCTGTAAAACAAACGTGTGTTGCCTTCGGGGTAAAACGCAGCGGTGTAGACTGGGACAGCTTAGATGGCGAAAAAGCTCAGCTCATTTTTATGATCGCTGTGCCAGAAGAACAAGCGAGTAACGAACATTTAAAAATTCTTCAATTCTTATCTCGAAAACTTATGGATGATGAATTTCGCGAACATCTTTTACAAGCAAAAACAAAAGAAGAAATCATGCAATTATTCGAACAAGTATAATGTATAATGAAGATATGGCATTCATGTATAACTCTATAAAAGGGGTGATTCCCATGCAAATTGAGCCAATTTTTCTCACTCCTATTTTTCAAGAGCGCATTTGGGGTGGTACAAAGCTAGCGGAACGATTCGGCTATTCGATTCCGTCGCCGCATACAGGCGAATGCTGGGCGGTATCGGCCCATCCAAATGGTCAAACCGTGATTAAAAACGGACCGTTTCAAGGAATGACGCTGGGACAACTTTGGGAAGAGCGCCGCGACTTATTTGGCCACTTTCCATCAGATCGCTTTCCATTGTTGACGAAAATTTTAGATGCCAACGCCGATTTATCAGTACAAGTGCATCCTGATGACGCCTACGCGCAAAAACATGAAAATGGCGAACTCGGGAAAACAGAATGCTGGTATATTATCGACTGCAAACAAGGCGCAGAGCTTGTTTATGGGCATCATGCAAAAACGAAAGAAGAACTGAAGGAAATGATGGAACAAGGACAGTGGGACAAACTGCTTCGCAAAGTCCCAATCAAGCCCGGCGACTTTTTCTATGTCCCGAGCGGCACGATGCACGCCCTTTGCGAAGGGACGCTCGTCCTCGAGACACAGCAAAGCTCAGACACGACCTATCGTGTCTACGACTATGACCGCGTCGACAGCAACGGGAAGAAACGCGAACTCCATTTAGACAAAGCGTTTGACGTCATTACCGTCCCGCATCGTGATGCTGCCGTTCACCCGCGCGTCACACAAATGGACGGCGCTGTCGTTACCACCTTTATCGAAAGCGACTATTTTGGCGTGCAAAAGTGGGAAGTGGACGGGACTGCCGAATTCGAGCAAACGCGGCATTTTTTGATCGTCAGCATCCTTGCCGGACAAGGGGAACTCGTATCCGGAGAACGTTCTTACATACTGAAAAAAGGAGATCATTTTATTTTGCCGCATCAATTTGGCCGCTTTGCCATTAAAGGAACACTGGAAGCGATCTCCTCATGGCCGCGCGCATAATACCAAAGGGAGCTGTCTGCGTGTAGACAGCTCCCTTTGTATTAATCTTCGTTTACTGCTTTTGCGTGAGAGGTTGGATATTCTTTTTCCCAAAAGTCAGCACCGGTAATACCTAGTTTTACTGGATCAAAGACCGGATCTTTTCCGGCTTTTTTCTGTTGTTCATAGTCCTTAAGAACCTTTAACGCTGGTTTCGTCAATAAAAGAATCGCAATCAAGTTGAGCCAAGCCATGCTTCCGACACCAATATCGCCCAGCGTCCATGCCAGTTTCGCTGTTTTTATGCATCCGTAAAATACGACTGCCAACATAGCCACTTTTAATGCATATTGAAGCCAGTTTGCCTTATTTAGCTTTAATAGGCGGGCCATATATGCGATGTTCGTTTCTGCCATATAGTAGTAGGCCATAATCGTCGTAAACGCAAAGAAGAATAAAGCAATTGCGACAAACGGCGCCCCAAAGCCCGGAAATACCGTTTCCACCGCTTTTTGCGTAAAAATAGGCCCCGGCTCCACATCTCCAAGTTTTTGCACAATCGGCGCTTTTCCTTCCGGTGTGACATTATACATGCCAGTGATTAAAATCATGAATGCCGTCGCCGAACATACAAACCATGTATCGACGTAGACGGAAAATGCTTGAACTAAGCCTTGTTTCGCCGGATGCGACACTTCCGCCGCTGCGGCTGCATGCGGCGCCGTCCCTTGTCCCGCTTCATTGGAATAAATGCCGCGTTTCACACCCCAGGAAATCGCCGCGCCAAGAATGCCGCCAAACGCTGCGTCCATGCCAAAGGCGCTGCGGAAAATTAAACCGAGTACGTGCGGCAGTTCGGAAATATTGGCAAAAACGATAAATAAGGCCATTAAGATATACCCTAGCGCCATAAACGGGACAATCCATTCGGCTGCACGTGCAATCCGTTTGACGCCTCCAAAAATGATAACACCTAAAAGAATAACAATGCCAATTCCCGTAACCGTCGGGCTGATCCCAAAAGCATTTTTAATCCCTTCGGCAATGCTGTTGGCCTGCACGCCTGGAAGCAGCACACCGGTCGCCAACACCGTCACAACTGCAAATAAGACCGCATACCATTTCATATTCAAGCCTTTTTCAATATAATAGGCTGGACCACCGCGAAACTGGCCATCTTGCTTCGTTTTATACACTTGCGCAAGCGCCGCTTCGACAAACGCGGAGCCTGCCCCTATAAATGCAATGAGCCACATCCAAAAGACGGCGCCAGGCCCCCCAAATGCAATCGCCGTCGCGACACCGGCGATATTCCCTGTCCCGACCCGTCCGGACAATGCAAGCGACAGCGCTTGGAAAGAGGAAATTCCCGCCTCTGAGCTTTTGCCCTGGAACATTTGCTTGATCATTTCTTTCATGTGCCTCACTTGTAAAAAGCGAGTAAGCAGTGAGTAAAAAAGACCTGTTACAATGCAAAGAACGACTAACGCCGGACTCCAAATAATCCCGTTTAACCACTCTACAAATTTCTCCACTTCAATCCCCCTATATCTATTCGTCTAATAACATTTATATTATAAAATATTTTTAATTTTCATTTAATATTAAATTAAAAAAGTCCCTTAAATCGAAGGGACTTTTTACTCCATACTTTTTCCAATTTTGCATGCCGCAGCAATGTTTCGTGCTGCCTTTGTAATATAATATTCTGCGTTTTCAATGGCTTTTTCCAGTGAAATAATTCCCGGGACAATGCTGTAAAGCGCGTCAATGCCGTGGTTCAGTACAACGTCGCTGTCATCGGAAACAGAACCGGCAAGGGCAATGACTGGTATATGGTACCGCTTGGCCGCTTTTGCGACACCGACGGGCGTTTTTCCGAAAATCGTCTGCCCATCGATGCGCCCCTCTCCGGTGATCACAAGCGCAGCGCCTTGAATTCGCTCGGAAAATTTCACTGTTTCCAGTACAATGTCCACTCCGCGCTTTAGCTCTGCGTTCAGAAAGGCAAGCAGCCCCGCGCCTAAACCGCCCGCCGCCCCGGCGCCAGGGATGTCTTTCACTTGTTTCCCTAACGTTCGTTCAATGACAGCGGCGTAGTGCTGCAAATTTTGATCGAGCACCGCGACCATTTCCGGCGACGCCCCTTTTTGCGGACCGAAAATCGCCGACGCCCCGTTTGGGCCCGTCAGCGGATTGTCGACATCGCAGGCCACCTCAATTTTGACATGTTTCAGCCGCGCGTCCATCCCGGAAAGATCAATGTCGGCCAATTCAGACAAGCTGCCGCCTCCCGGGCCGATTTCCTGGCCGCGGCGGTCTAAAAGGCGGCCGCCAAGCGCCTGCACCATTCCGGCTCCTCCGTCATTGGTCGCGCTCCCGCCGATGCCGATAATAATATGCTCAGCGCCTTCATCGAGAGCGGCGCGGATTAATTCTCCCGTTCCTCTTGTTGTTGTCGCCAGCGGGTTGCGCTTGTCCCGTGGGACAAGGTGCAAACCGGAAGCGGCCGCCATTTCAATCGCAGCCGTTTTTCCGTCGCCAAGCATGCCGAAAAAGGCCGACACGCGCTCCCCGAGCGGTCCGGTCACTTCCGTTTTGACAATGCGTCCGCCTGTCGCGTCAACGAGCGACTGGACGGTGCCTTCTCCGCCGTCTGCCATCGGCACTTTCACGTATTCCGCCTCCGGAAATACTTCGCGGAAACCTTTTTCCACTGCATTCGCTACTTCGAGTGCGGACAGACTTTCTTTAAACGAATCTGGCGCAATAACGATTTTCATCTTCTTTCCCCCCATTGTGATCATGAAAACAAGCGAAAGACACCAAAAATAAGCGTCGAGATGACGGTGAGCGTCAAACCGATCAGCGACTCATACGGAATTAATTTCAGCCGTTCCTTTATCTCCATATGGACGCTGCCTGCCGTCGCATGAAAGAAGCTGCCATGCGGCAAATGATCGAGCACCGTCGCTCCGGCATGAATCATGGCGGCTCCAGCTAATGCAGAAATGCCTAGACTCATAATTGTCGGACCGAAGACGCTGCTTGCGACGGCGGTTCCAGCAGTCGTCGAAGCAGTCGCCCCGGACATGAAAATTCCGGAAACCGGCGCCAGCACGTAGGCAGGCAGGCCGAAATGATCCAATCCATCGACAATCACATCTTTTAGCGAAGAATTGGCAACAATCCCCGCCAATGCCCCCGTTCCGACCAACATAATGGCAACGCCGGACATTTTCGCTAATCCCGACATCATGAATGTATTTAAATGGGCCCCTTTTTTCATCACCAGCGCACCAACAATGCCGCCGATGGGAAGGGCGATCATCGGGTCAATCGCAATATGAAACAGCGGCCGCAACGCAAGCAATAAAATGGCAGTGAGCGGAGCGATAATGGCCGTGAAAAACGGCGGCACCGATCCATCGTTTTTCCCTTCCCACTCTTCATCGACAGGCGTTCCTTTCCCGACAAGCTTTTTTGCTATTATGTACGTAACAGTAAGGCCAAACGCCGCGGGAATCATCCCTGTCGCCATCAACGACGTTAAGGGAACATGAAACGCATCGGCTGCGGCGATGGCATTCGGGTTTGGCGACATAATGTTTCCCGCCTTTCCACCGCCAATCATTGCGAATAAAATCGCCGTTTTCGAGATATTCGCCCGTCTGGCAATCGCCAAGGCAATCGGCGCAACAGTAATGACTGCAACATCGACAAACACGCCAACCGCCGTCAGCAGCATTGTCGCCGTCGCAAGCGCAAGCAAAGCTTGCGTTTCGCCAAGTTTGCCGACAATCGTTTTGGCGATCGATGCCGCCGCCCCTGATTCCATTAACACTCCCGCCAGCACCCCCGCGGCCAAAATGCGCAAGACGGCGGGAACCATTCCTTTTGCTCCTTCCATCATCACCGTGACCGTATCCGTCACATTAACTCCGCCAACAATCCCACCAATGAAAGCTCCGGCAATCATTCCGTAGGCGGGGGAAACTTTTCGTAAAATCAATACAATGGCAATGATTAATGCTACGATTGCTCCTAATGCGCTTACTTGAATATCCATAACAGCTCCTCCTTTCACACGAGCCATGCCCCCTCATGAACATGACTGATTCTCACTTTATCGCCAGAGCCAATAATGTCACCTTCTCGTCCATCACATTCGTATTTCTCCCTAAAATCTTCATCGTCCGTTCACCGATAACTCCTTCGTAAATGGATGCAACGCTTCTCCCTCCTTCTCGAACATTTTCACAATAATTACATTTTATTAATAATCTATTCAATTTTCTTTTTTATCATAATGATTGTAAAAATAAGAAAAGGGAGTGTCAAATATGGTCCAAACCAAACGATGGCTGACAGGACTCGCCTTAGGTGCAGCATTAACAATAACAACGTACGGAGCTATCACCGCATCCGCTTTTTTCAATAACGAACATTCTCCACAATCATCTTCTACTCAAGGAAAAGCAAAAAATGTTATCGTATTTGTCGGGGATGGAATGGGGGCTGCCCATCGTGATGCAATCCGCTTGGCAACAAAAGGAGTAAACGGGGAGCTGGAAATGGATGATATGCCTTATTCCGGAATCGTCCATACGAATTCCGCCGACAAAAAATCATTTATAACTGACTCCGCAGCTGCCGCGACCGCGATTGCGACAGGGGTAAAATCGTATAATGGCGCCATTGGGGTCGACGTGAATGGAAAACCGGTCCAAACTATTCTCGAACAAGCGAAAGAAGCAGGGAAATCGACAGGGCTTGTTACAACAAGCCAAGTGACGGACGCTACTCCGGCAGCATTCGCCGCCCATGTAGCCAATCGTTCATCCCAAAGCGATATTGCCAAACAATATCTCGAAAACAGCAAAGTAGATGTCATTTTAGGTGGCGGTGAAGATTACTGGTATCCGTCCGAAAATCCAGGGAAACACCCTGACCACCCTAGTGAGGATCCAAGCGAGGCAAGCAAAGGGACGCAAGGAAACCTTGTCGAGAAGGCAAAACAACTAGGTTATACATACGTAAGCAACGCTGACGAATTAAGACAAGCTCACTCGAACAAGCTCCTTGGTCTTTTTGCCAACGAAGAAATGTTCCAGCAACGTCCTGAAGGAGAGGGAGATGTGTACAATCCTGTCGCATCGCTACCTGAGATGACGAAAAAAGCGATTGACATTCTCTCCAAAAATAAAAAAGGATTTTTCCTCCTCGTTGAAGAAGAAGCCATCGATGAAATGAGTCATGAAAATAATGCTTCTCTCATGCTCAAAGCTGGTCAACAATTTGATAAAGCTGTCGCCATCGGAAAAGAATATGCAAAGAAACATCCTGATACACTCGTAATCGTTCTTGCGGACCATGAATGCGGTGGATTAGCAATTGAAACCGCCAATGATACAGATGAGTCAGGAGATGGAAAAACACTTTCCTCCGAAGATGGGCCGCTCCCTGTTGCTCATTCTGAACAAACGTTTACCATCGATTGGACGACAACCGGTCATACAGGTGTCGACGTTCCGCTAACCGCGATGGGACCAGGAGCTGACAAACTAACAGGTGTGTATGAAAATACGCATATTCATGATGTCATCGTTCAAGCGATGCGTCGAAAATAACAGCAAACAAAAAGGATTCTTCATCACTCTCATGATGAAGAATCCTTTTTGTTATTTTCGCCTTTCTCTGCCGCTTTTTTCATGGTCATCGGTTTCTTTTCCAAGCTGGAAAACGGCACTACCTCAACGTTTCGATACGTAATATGATCAGGATCCAATCCATTTCCTAGCACGCCGTAAACATGACCTTGCCGCGGCTCAATCAGCTCATTTTGCTGATAATAGACTCTCGGCGTTTTCCAAAGCGTGGCCAATGCTTTACTCATCGGCATTTCATGATACCTCTCCGGCCACATTCGTTTAATATGCTCCTTCACTAATGGATAATATTTCGAGCTCATCGCTGGAAAGAGATGATGTTCCGTATGATATGAAAAGTGAAAGTGAAGCACATCGACCCACTTTGGCACGGTCACCGAAAGACTGTTCGCTAACGGATCATTCACCGGAACTAAAGGATTTAAACGATGATTGGTAGAAATATAGCTCATCACGATAAAATTAGCGATGAACAATGGCAATAAAAAGGCGAAAAACCAACGTTCCCAACCAATGATCAACAATAGCCCAATCCACGTAGCCCATGGCAGGCAAAACTGAAGCAATATGACGCTTCGATTTTTCGACCGAAAATCTTTGAAGAAATACACTAACATCCTGATAGAATGAAGCGTAAACATCACTGACAAGGAACTAAAAGCGAAAAACGCGCGAATCGGAAACGGAATTTTATATACCCAGCGTAATAAGCGGCTTTTGGTCAATCTCTCTAAACTTGGCCATGCGTCAGGATCCATTTCTTCATCTTGTGTGTGTACATGATGAGTCACATTGTGCCATTTTCGCCATAGCTTTGGTCCGGTGCATAGCGGCCAAAACGCCATCGCGCCTAGAGCATCGCGCAACCATGGCTTTCGCACGACCGTGCCATGCAAAATTTCATGTCCTAAAAATCCTAATGACGCGAAATTGAAGCCCAGCATAACAGAAATGAGGAGATTCCATATCGGATGAAGATTCAAAAGAGAAACAGCGAGGATGCCGCCGATGGTCAACAATAAATAAACCATCCCCCCAAAAAGACGGGACTTAACAGGTTGAAACGCCTTTTTCGGCAAATACGGGGAAATTTTTGCCGCATACCAACCGAACGTATGAAGTTCTTTCATTCCATAGCTCCTTTCAAATAATTCCCCGTTTGATAAGCAGCGATGAAGAAACCCTCCCTCATTGATCATCGCGTTCATCAAAGCGCTTAGCTCAACGAAGAACCATATCCTTCTTAACCAAGCGTGCAATTTTTATATATCTAAAAATTAAAATCGCTATTGGTTATTTGGACTTCATGCTAACACTTTTTAGTTTGTCCTGTCAATCATTTTATGACTTGGTTCTACTCTGTTTGCCAGATCTGCTTCTTTAATACATAGAAAAATTATCTTTATTTCATTTCCTAATAAGGCATTTAATGGAAAACTGATTAAATACAATAAAATTTCCACTTAACTATTTTTTACTTTAACATTTTTCTTTCTCCAAGGTTTTAAAACTGAAATAATTAAAATAAAAATGGTGACTGCAACTTGAAACATTACGGCATATTGTCTTATTTCATGGTTATGAATAAAAACCGGATTACTTAAAGCCAATTTTTTTTGCGTTTCGAGTAATTCCATATTTGCCACCATCAGCTTGTCCACAACAAAAATCCCAACGATCGTTTGGATTATATAAAGAACAAACTTCACTCCTACCCATCGATGCTTAAAAAAGCCCCAATTTGTAAAAAAACCATAAATGAAACCAATTAATAAAGTGCCAACAGCACCATATCTTACAACATTATCACTAATGATGATAATGTTTTTATACATTAGATTTGTCTCATCATAATTGGTTAAATCAATTTGAAGGTTTAAGGCTGTTGAACTCAAAATTCCTCCAAAAAACAGAATGACAAAAAAGAGGTGTAAAATTTTTAACCATTTTAAACCTTTAGGACCTATTTTCTTCATTTTTATCTCCCCTTTTACTTTAATTAATCCTTTCCTAACATCCAAAAAATTTATATTTGAACTGTTGTTGAACGAGAGAGGCAACCGTTTGCTCGTTTCGCTACAGAAACGGAAAACCCATATAAAATCCATTACAGGGTGGAGTTCTTTTATAGCCCGAAGATTTGCTGTGAAGTATTGAAAGTAAATCAACAAGAATAAACCAAAGGCTTTGCCAGCGCAATGACTCTGATACTTTACCGGTAAATGCAAAAACCAACATTCAAATCGGAACAAATTTAAATATACTAACAAATGTTGTATGGATTTTCCAAAATGATGCATTGGAAAAGAAAGCGGCTCCCGCAAAAAAGTCTGTAAAATGATGCAAGCCACAAGCACCCATGCCAAGCCAATATTTGTTAATATGATTTGTCATTTGTTATTCCTTTCATCAATATTTCATGGAAACAATGACTAATTACATATTACTAACAAAATGTTGTGAACTTATGACAAAGTATTACGGTTTTGATGAATTTTCTTAAATACATAAAAATCTGTATAATAAATGGAAAATACTTAAAGGGAGGGTTGATAGAATGTTACATAAATTGCTCCTTGTGGATGACGAGGAAAATGTCATCGAATTTATGAAGCCTTTCTTAAGAATTAGAAGGGTTTGAAATTGTTACCGCAAATCTAGTTACCAATGCAATTACCTTTTGGAAATCAAAACTAAAGGAAAGCTGGATTATACGAGTATGTTTAAAACACATATAATCCAGCGCTTTTAACACCTCCATTAACGAAAATTTTTAAAAACCTCCATCACTTATGATACGGTTCACCGCAGCCTCTCTAACTGCGAATTTAAAAAAAGAACCTTTAATCCAAAGGTAGATCAAAGGTTCTATGTTTTATTTTCAATCATATTCTATTATTCTGTAATTTTTATATATATCTCTGCTTTATAATCATTGACTTATCAATCTCTTTATCATAGAAACAATTGTCCATTGATGAAAAGTGTTGCTTAAACTTTTTCATTCAATACCTTTGTTTCCGCAGCCAAAGAATTAACTATAAACCGGTTCTTTTTCGTTTACACCAGAGACCGGTTCTTTTCCGCTTAGACCGAGCGTCTCTGCTGTTGAAGTATGAAGTTCTTGGAAAAGATCTGGGTTTTCCACTAGTGACACGCCATAAGAAGGAATCATTTCTTTAATTTTTGGTTCCCATTCATGCATATGTTGAGGGAAGCATTTTTTAATCACCTCAAGCATTACGTGTACGGCAGTAGACGCACCAGGAGAAGCGCCGAGCAACGCAGCAATCGAGCCATCTGCAGCACTAACAACTTCCGTACCAAATTGAATCGTTCCTTTACCGCCTGCTTCAGTATCTTTGATAATTTGCACACGTTGGCCCGCGACGACTATATCCCAATCCTCTGATTTAGCCGTCGGGATAAACTCGCGCAACTCTTTCATGCGCTTTTCTTTCGTTAACATAAGCTGCTGAACCAAGTATTTTTCCAAAGAAAAGTTTTTAAAAGCTGCCGCCAACAAAGTTACGAGATTGTGCAGTTTTACGGAAGCAAACAAATCCATATTTGAGCCATTTTTTAAGAATTTAGGCGAGAAGCCTGCAAACGGTCCAAAGAGCAACATTTTTTTGTTGTCGATATACCGTGTATCAAGGTGCGGAACAGACATTGGAGGCGCACCAATTTTAGCTTTACCGTAAACTTTTGCATGATGTTGCTCTACAACTTTTGGATTATTACATACCATAAATAATCCGCTTACAGGGAATCCACCAATATGTTTGCCTTCTGGAATACCAGATTTTTGCAGCAAGTGCAGACTTCCCCCGCCGGCTCCAATAAATACGAATTTAGCCTTATGGATTTCAACAGAACCGCTATTGAGATCCTTTACTTTCAATTCCCACAGGCCGTCGCTGGTACGTTTAATATCCTTAACACTATGCTTGTAGTTTATTTCGACATCTTTCCTCTTTAAGTGGTCAAACAACATGCGCGTTAAAGCGCCAAAGTTAACATCTGTACCTGAGTCGATTTTGGTTGCCGCGATCGGTTCATTCAATGTACGGCCTTCCATTATAAGCGGAATCCATTCTTTCAGTTTTTCCGGGTCATCAGAAAATTCCATTCCTTGGAATAATGGATTATTCGATAGCGCTTCAAAACGTTTCTTTAAAAATCTCACATTATTTTCCCCTTGGACTAAACTTATGTGGGGCAACGGTCTGATGAATTCCTGCGGATTTTGTAACAGATTGTTTTTTACAAGGTAAGACCAAAACTGTCTGGAAACTTGGAACTGTTCATTAATTCTTATAGCTTTGTTAATATCAATAGATCCATCCGGTTTCTCGGGTGTGTAGTTAAGCTCGCATAGTGCAGAATGCCCCGTTCCCGCATTATTCCATTCGTTAGAGCTTTCTTCTCCTGGTTTGTCGAGCTTCTCAAACACTTTAATTTCCCATTCCGGTGCTAATTCTTTCAACAGTGTCCCTAAAGTCGCACTCATGATTCCGGCACCAATTAAGATAACGTCTGTTCTAGTTTGTCTGTTACTCATTTTTCCCATCCTTATCCCCCAATATTTGCAGAAAGGATGCAGGCGCACCTGCCTAAGTCAAAGCTATCCAGGGTCCTCGCCACACACCTTTTCTACAGCAATTATATCTTAAATTAGTATATCATTATTTAATTATAGTATATCATTATTATATACTATATCAACTTTATACAACCAACATACTAATTGGCCATGTTACATTTATATTCCTCCTAAAAACGTAATATCAAATTAATTCTTAATATCTAACGAAGAACAACATCATCATTCTAATTTTAACCATATATTGGTTACCGTTGTTGACAAGTTAAAAACCTCATTTACTTATGATACGGTTCACCTCTATTAATCCGGAACGCTCGGTAGATTTGTTCAAGGAGAATGAGACGCATTAGTTGGTGCGGGAACGTCATTTTGGAAAACGATAACGCTTCGTCGGCGCGCTTCATGACTTGTTTGCTTAAACCGAGCGAGCCGCCGATCACAAACGCCACTTTGCTTTTTCCGTAAGTGGCCAGCTTGTCTAAATCGGCGGCAAACTGTTCCGAGGATTTCATTTTCCCCTCTATCGCCAGGGCAATGACATAGGCGTCGCCAGGAATTTTCGCTAAAATCCTTTCTCCTTCTTTCTGCTTGATTTGCTCTTCTTCCAGCTTGCTTAAATTCTCTGGCGCTTTTTCGTCCGGCACTTCCATTATTTCGATTTTGGCGTAGCCTGACAGCCGTTTTACGTATTCCTCGATTCCTTGTTTCAAATATTTTTCTTTTAGCTTACCAACAGAAATCACGGTAATATTCACAGTTCATCCCCACTTTACAAACAAAATATCCACAACATTTATCCACATATACACAACACATATCCACATGTTGTGTAAAAACATTAGTTCCCTACTATATATACAGCCTTATTTTCGCAAAAATCACACGATTGACCGGAGTTATCCACAGAAATCAATGAAATATTAGGGGCTTGTTCCGTTTCATCCACATACATATCAATAGCCATATCCACATGTTCTTCACAGCAAATAAACATCGCTCCCACTCCTTTTATTCAGTTGTGGAAAAAGAAGAAGGAGCGTGAATCCGCTCCTTTCCCCATTTCATTCTTGACTAAAAAGATTCTCTTGCCAGCTTCATCGTCACCGTACGTTTTTCCCCGTCACGATAGAACGTCACTTTCATTTCATCGCCAATCGATTTTTTCGTATACAAATATTTACGCAGGTCTAATACATTACGAATTTTATGATCATCTAGGGCAACGATGACATCAAACTGCTTTAATCCCGCTTGTGCCGCCGGCGACATCGGCACAACTTCAATGATCGCCGCTCCTTCCGTTACATTTTTCGGCAAGTGCAGCGTTGCCTGTAAATGATACGAAGAAATGTCGCTTAAGGAACGAAGCTCTACCCCCATGTATGGACGGCGCACCTGCCCGTACTTTTCCAAATCGGAAATGATCGGAATCGCTGTATTGATTGGAATGGCAAAGCCGATTCCTTCAACTTCCTCTTGGGCAATCTTCATTGAGTTGATGCCAATCACCTGTCCTTCAATATTGACTAAAGCGCCGCCGCTGTTGCCCGGGTTAATCGCCGCATCCGTCTGCAATACTTCGGCGTTCCAATCAGGCGCGCCGTCTTGATCGAAATCGACTTCCACCGTTCGATTTGTTCCGGAAATAATTCCTTGGGTCACTGAACCGGCAAATTGCAAGCCGAGCGGGTTGCCAATCGCAATGACCGGTTCTCCTGGTTTCACGGTATCAGAATTGCCGAACTCCGCCACTTTTTTCACATGCTTCGCATCGATTTCCAGCACCGCTAAATCCATTAGCATGTCACTGCCGAGCAATTTCGCCGGCACCCTCGTTCCGTCCTTTAAGCTTACTTCCAATTGGCTAGCATTCTCTACGACGTGATGGTTGGTGACGATAAATGCCTTGCCATTTTCTTTTTTATAAATAACGCCCGAACCGACACCAGCTTCGCCCTCTTGCGACCAAAAGCTCGCTTCTTGAATATTGACAACGCCAACGACAGCATCTGACACTTTATCAATTGCCTTCGTCACTTGGCTTGTCACATCAACGGAAACATTTTGCTGCACAGAAGGCGTCTTGGCTGTCTCCTTATTTGGCGCCTGTCCATTTTCTTTTGGAACAACATCATAAGGAAGCACGTCCCACCGTGAGAGAGCCGGAATCGAGATCACTACTAAAAACGCCCCTAACACAGCGCCCACTAACGTAGAAACAAACCAGCCGCTGCGTTTCCTTTTTTGAATTTGCCGGTACTGCTCATAATGGTCATCATAGTATCCCATGCGCACCAATCCTTTCCGCAACGAACGTTCTTTCCGATAGACCACCCATTTCTCATTATAATCATGGATAAGCAAAAAAATCCATTATAAATACGTTTATCTATTTTCGACAAAGTGATAGTCAGACATACACTAACGCCGTTGCTTTTTTCGGATCGGTATCGCATAAATCAAACTGACCGCCGGCCTCTAGCCCTTTATTTGCCAACACTTGTGCTACTGTCATCCGCGCCAATTCTTTTATATTATTATCCTGACTTAGATGGGCCAAATAAATTCGCTTTGTACGGTCGCCGATGACATCGGCTAGCGCCATCCCTGCCTCTTCGTTCGAAATATGGCCGACATCGCTTAAAATGCGGCGTTTGACATTCCACGGGTATTTTCCCATCCGCAGCATTTCGATATCATGGTTGCTTTCAAAAATAAAGACATCAGCATTTTCAATCGTCCCTTTCATCCGGTCACTGACATACCCCGTATCTGTTATTAGCGCCAGCTTTTTTCCTTCATGATGGAATACGTAAAACATCGGTTCAGCCGCATCATGCGATACACCAAACGATTCTACGTCCAAGTCGTCAAACGACTGCACTTTTCCTAATGGAAAAATAAACTTTTGCTCGGTGGGGATTTCGCCAATCATCCCCTCCATTGCTTTCCACGTTTTTTCATTCGCATAAATAGGCAGGCGGTACTTGCGCGCAATCACGCCCAATCCTTTAATATGATCGCTATGTTCATGGGTGACTAACACGGCGGTGATATCCTGCAGCTGGCGGTCGATTTGCGCAAATAATTGCTCTAATTGTTTGCCGCTTAAACCTGCGTCAACCAGAAGCCGCTGTCGCTCTGTTTCTATATAAAATGCATTTCCGGTGCTGCCGCTTGCCAAGACACTAAACTGCATCGCCATTACTTCTCACTCCAACACATTCTCTTCATCGTTAATGATTTGTCCTTCAAAGGCGTTAACAAAATAATCTTCTTTCCCGTCTACGACAATGTGCCACGTTGGCGTTAATACTTGTGAGGCGGTAAACTGCACAAGGCCGTAGTATCCCAGCTCCACTGAGGTAACGCGGTCTCCCGGCTGCAAATATCCTCGTTTATATAATGTTTCAATTGCCTTAATGGCGGGAACAATGTCTTGCTTTCTTTCATATTTTTGTAAATCGTCTAACATCGTTTGCTCATAGGAGACTGCTTCGTTATGTTTATTGACATGTATCAACAGTTTGCTATTTTCGTTGTTGTAAATGACCTTTCCGCCATACGTCTGATAGCAAGTAACCGTATTCGATTTTTCATCAAACGTCCAAAACGTATATTTTTGGCCGTCAATAATATGCCGCTGCAAAAACTCCTTCAACCGGTACGGATCCTTAAAATTAAACGATATCGGATGTTCAAATGTTCCTTTTAGTACCGTATCGCCCTGTATGATTATCTTTTGACCAGACAATTTTTTCACTTCTTCTTCTGAAAACTTTTTGCTTTTGCCGCTCACATAAGCCTCTTTTGTGATTTCTTTCGGCAGTTCGACATAAGTAATGCCGTTTGCCGCCAATTGATCTTCAATGGTGGTTTCCAAAATAACGTCCAACTGGCTGCTATTTCGCTTTTCCATAAACTGATAACCTAAAAAACAATCGAGGATAAGGAACGTAATAATGAAAATCGTCTTTGTTTTACTCCAATCCATTTACGTTCCCTCCTCTTTTTTCACTATCCTGATTATCTAAAGGTACCTTTTTCCATGTCTGGCCATACAAGTAAAACCATGCTGGCTCTAAAATAATCACTTTTTCACGTTCCGGATCTTTCACAAGCTCATAGCCGACTGTAATATCTTTGGCTAGCCCCTTTCTGAATCCTTTTGTCTTTTCCAGCTTTTCGATCACTTCATGGCCGGATAACAACGTTCTTGACACATTGACGCGATCGGCAATTTCTAAACGAAACAGAGGCCGTTGATATTTCACAAGGTCACTATCTCCCCATGTTTGTACAATTTCGGACATGCCGTATTCATTAAACACGGGGCGGCCGTTAACCGTAAGGCGGAATATAACTTTCCGTTCCTCCTCATTCCATTTTGCAAAATGGTACATATCGGTCCAGCCGCCATGCTCGTTGACAAAATCAATGCTTTTTTGGATTAAATTCTCATTTTGCTCATTCCCGTCCTTGTTCTCCACCCGAGCCGCCGGATTGACGTACAGCAGCATTCGCTGCAGAAAATCGACGTCCATTAGCCGCGACCCATCTGTATATTCTTCGCCAAATGTAATTAAATCTTTTTTTACAAAACTTGGATCACTAAACAACGCCTCTTTAAATTTATCAGGGTCAAGTTCGTCCGTATAATACTGCAGACGATCCATTACCACTTCTTTTTCCGGCAAATAAATTTGCTTCGTTTCACTAACGACATAAGGAAAGTAGCGCGGATGGCGATCGGTTTCCGCGGTTAGTTTGTTTACTTCCGATAATACAACGTCGCTTGCCAGCGCCTTGTACACTTTCCGTTTTTCCGTAGAAATAAAATAAACATGGAGCTTATTTTTATTCGCTAATGGAATCACAATGCGGTCAAAATAGACATCTTTTATCCCTTTATCTTTAATTTGCAAAATGGACCGGTACACATCGATGGGAATGCTATCGGGATAAACGAGCTCCAGTCTCTGTTTGTCGTATAAAAACGATAAAAATTTTCCGGTTGGAATCGTCGAAGAAATGTCTTCAAAATCATCGATCGTCCATTTTTTTATTTCTTTTAAAATCTCATTTCTTTCCTCATCCTTGTCGATTCCATAATAGGCGTTATCTTTATGAATCAATATTTGCGAAGGCTGGACGATCATCGCTGTATCTACTTGAGTGTTGCTGACGGAAACATGCTGAATGTATTCGTCATTTTGCAACACATCGTATTTTGGATGGTATGTCCATAATCCGAACGTTAAAATAATGCTTACGAGCACTAAAGAAGTTAACACAATCGTCTTCACCGTTTCATACATCGTACCAGTCATCCTTTTGATCACGTTCTAGCGGTAAAGTAAAGAAAATGGTTGTTCCTTTATGCTCTTTACTTTCCGCCCAAATCGTTCCCCCATGGGCAACGACGACTTCTTTCGCAATCGCCAGCCCGAGTCCAGTACCGCCAAGTTTGCGGGATCTTGCTTTATCGACACGGTAAAACCGTTCAAACACTTTCGCCAAGTCCGCCTTCGGAATGCCGACCCCTTCATCGCTGACGCTGACAATAATTTCATCGGCAAGCTCTCTGACACGAAACGTAATTGTTCCGCCCTGTGGAGAATATTTGATCGCATTGGAAATAATATTGTCTAACACTTGTGTAATTTTATCTTCATCTACTTCAATAAAAATGGCTTCCTGTGGAATTTTGCGCACAAATTTAATATTTTCGCTTTTCGTTAATTCAAAGCGATCAATCACTTTATGAAAGTACGCGGAAAAATTGATCCATGATTTATTCAGCTTATAATCTTTGCTGTCGAGTTTAGAAAGCTGCAATAAATCGTTGACTAAACGGATCATCCGTTCCGTTTCGTTTTGCACCACTTGAATAAATCGCGGAGCGATCTCCTTATCCTGCCAAGCCCCTTCCGCCAATGCCTCCAAATAGCTTTTCATCGTGGTTAGCGGCGTGCGGAGCTCATGGGAAACATTCGCAACAAATTGCCTCCGTTCCCGGTCGATTTTTTCCTGTTCAGTAATATCATGCAAAACGACAATCAACCCGTTCACAAACCCAGTCCCTTTTTGAATAACCGATAATGAAGCTCGCAAAATATATAATTCCTCATCGGTGCTGAAGTCTAAAATGAGCGAGTCGTGCTCCTCAAGCAACGTTTCAAACGTGTATTGATCACCGATTCCAAGCACGTCAATAATGGAGCTCGACAGCACTGTTTCACGTGAAACATTCAAAATGTTCAAGGCGGCGTCATTAATGAGGATCACCTTTCCGCGGCGATCCGTCGCAATCACCCCGTCGGTCATATGCGTCAATACCGACTCCAGCTTGCGACGCTCCCCTTCCGTTGTTGCCTGCGCTTCCTGCAGCTTTTTCGTTAAGTTGTTGAATGTCATCGCCAATTGCCCGATTTCATCGTACCCGTAAATTTTTACTTTGCGCGAGAAATCGCCTTTTGTCATTGCCAGCGCCTGCCTGCGCATGTCGGAAATCGGGCGGGTAATCGTGCGCGACAAAAAAATACCGAGCACAGCAGTGATGACGAGAGCAATGCCGGTTCCCGTTGCTAAAATTGTATTAATTTGCTTCATTTGCGAAAATACGTTTTCCATCGAAGCGATGATGTAAATAACTCCCTTTACTTCACCGCCCGACTTAATCGGTGTAGAAGAAATATACATGCGGTGCCCCGTCTTCGGGTCAAGAAGCATGCGGTCAACTATTTCTCCCGTTACAAGCGAGCGCTTTACATAAATTTCTGTCGTTCGCTTTCCTACAATATTTTGCATATAAGGGTTGGATGTTGCCAATACTTTGCCTTTGTCATCAATGACACGCACTTCTGAAATATCCTGGGAAACAAAATCGTGAAGAAGGGAGCGAATATCTTCTTCCAACGTCGGACTTTTCGCGTCTCTTTCTCTATTGATCGCCTGCTCCACATTATATGCCAGCAGCGTAACCCGTTCGTTCAAAGAGTTTTTAAAGTTTTGCACTAGCTCTGTTTCTAGCTTTCTGACAAAATACACACCGATGATTTGCATCGCGATCAGAATCAATAAAACATATATAACAACAAATTTAAAGTGGATCGAACGAAATGGACCTACTTTTTTCATCTGCTTTCGCTACTCCTGTTCTGGGTTGCGTAAATAATAGCCGACTCCCCTACGCGTCACAATCCATGACGGATGTGATGGATTATCTTCAATTTTTTCACGAAGACGGCGCACCGTGACATCGACCGTACGAACGTCGCCGTAATAATCATATCCCCATACCGTTTGCAACAGGTGCTCCCTTGTCATCACTTGTCCAATATGTTTAGCCAAATAATGAAGCAATTCAAACTCCCGATGCGTTAATTCAATCGTTTCTCCTCGTTTTAACACGATATAGGCATCGGGACGAATGACGAGCGAGCCAATAATGATCTCGTTCGTATCACTCTCTTCCTCTTGCGCCGCTGTTTGTGAATGACGGCGTAAATTCGCCTTGACCCGCGCTAGCAATTCTCTTGTACTGAACGGCTTCGTGACATAGTCATCTGCTCCTAATTCCAAACCAAGCACTTTATCAATCTCGGAATCTTTCGCGGTTAACATAATAATCGGCATATCGTATTTTTTTCGCACTTCCCGGCATACTTCCATTCCATCTCTTTGTGGAAGCATAATATCTAGCAAAATAAGGTCGGGCATGACTTCCTCGACTTTTTGCAGCGCTTCTTCGCCATCGTATGCGCAAACCACTTCGTACCCTTCTTTTTGTAAGTTAAATTGCAAAATATCCGCAATCGGCTTCTCATCGTCAACAACCAAAATCCGCTTTTCCATCTTCTTCACATCCTTTCTTTAGCGATGGAATCAGAAATTAGATTTATCATTATTAATTTATCATGTTATCAAAATGAAATCACTCATAACCGTTTACCATTTAAAGGAGAAACAAAAAGAAAAGCATAGATACATCGCTGCATCTACGCTTTTTCTATAATTATTATACATATTTTACGCATATACGCTACGAACCACGTTTGTTTGCGAACGGTCCGGACCGACGGAGAAAATCGACAGCGGAATCCCTGTCAACTGCGAAATGCGTTCGACATAATGGCGGGCGTTCGCCGGAAGCTCGTTCAAACTTTTTACCCCGGTAATATCTTCAGACCAGCCTGGCAGCTCTTCATAAATCGGCTCGCATTCCGCTAATACCTTTAAGCTGGCTGGGAATTCTTCCAATACTTTTCCCTTATAACGGTAGGCAACGCATATTTTCAGTGTTTCAATACCTGTCAATACGTCAATCGAATTGAGCGATAAATCAGTAATACCGCTGACGCGACGCGCATGGCGGACAACCACGCTGTCAAACCAGCCGACGCGGCGCGGGCGGCCTGTCGTTGTTCCATATTCGCGCCCGACCTCGCGGATGCGGTCGCCGATTTCGTCATGCAATTCGGTCGGGAATGGACCGTCTCCGACACGAGTCGTATATGCTTTCGCCACACCGACGACATGTTTGATTTTCGTTGGACCAACTCCGGCGCCGATCGTTACACCGCCAGCAACCGGATTCGAGGAAGTGACAAACGGGTACGTTCCCTGGTCAATATCAAGCATGACACCTTGCGCCCCTTCAAAAAGAACGCGGCGTCCTTCATCGAGCGCATTATTTAACACTACAGACGTATCACAAACATATTTGGAAATTTGCTGCCCATACTCATAATACTCTTCAAAAATATCTTCTAATTTGAATCCTTCCACGCCGTACACTTTTTCAAAAAGGACATTTTTCTCTTGCAAATTGCGCGTCAATTTTTCTTCAAATACTTCGCGATCTAACAAATCAACAACGCGGATGCCGATGCGCGCCGCCTTATCCATATAGGCTGGCCCGATTCCTTTTTTCGTTGTGCCGATTTTATTAGCCCCTTTACGTTCTTCTTCTAATTCATCTAATTTTAAATGATAAGGCAAAATAACGTGCGCACGATTGCTAATGCGTAAATTATCGGTTGAAATGCCATGATCGTGCAAATATTTCAACTCCGCCACTAACGCTTTTGGGTCAACGACCATTCCGTTGCCGATCACGCAAATTTTATCTTTATAGAAAATCCCAGACGGAATCAAATGCAATTTATACTTCTCTCCGTTAAAGACAATCGTATGTCCAGCATTGTTTCCACCTTGATATCTTGCAATGACTTCCGCATTTTCTGATAAAAAGTCGGTAATTTTTCCTTTCCCTTCATCGCCCCATTGTGTCCCGACAACGACGACTGACGACATGGCGAGCACCTCCACTTAACTCGATATAAACATTGTAAGTGTAGCAGTTTTTGCTAGAAAAGTCAATAAAACACGAACATTTTTGTTTTCTAATATTTAATTTATTCGTATTTTAAAAGCATTGTCCGATAAAATAATGAAGAAGGTGTCAGTGAAAAATGACACCTTCTTTTCGTTACGCCCCTGGCGGAATTTGCGCATCATCAAAACGGCGTTCTAGGTTTACGAACTTATTGTATTCCTTAATAAAGGCAAGCTGCACTGTCCCGACCGGACCATTGCGCTGTTTAGCAATGATAATTTCAATAATATTCTTGTTCTCCGAATCTTTATTGTAATAGTCATCGCGGTATAAAAAGGCGACAATGTCTGCATCTTGCTCAATGCTTCCCGATTCGCGGATATCGGACATCATCGGCCGCTTATCTTGGCGCTGCTCGACACTTCGCGACAGCTGTGATAACGCGATAACCGGCACTTCTAATTCACGGGCTAACGCCTTTAAAGAGCGGGAGATTTCGGAAACTTCCTGCTGACGGTTTTCCCTGTTTCTGCCGCTTCCTTGAATAAGCTGCAAGTAGTCGATCACTATCATGCCGAGTCCGCTTTCTTGCTTTAGACGGCGGCATTTGGCGCGAATATCGCTGACGCGGATGCTTGGCGTATCATCAATATAAATGCCGGCGTTCGATAAACTGCCCATTGCCATCGTAAGCTTTCCCCAGTCTTCCGGGGTCAGTTTTCCTGTCCGCAAATTTTGCGCGTTAATATTTCCTTCTGCGCATAACATCCGCATCACTAATTGCTGGGCGCTCATTTCCAAACTAAAAATCGCGACGTTTTCATTCGTTTTTGTCGCTACGTTTTGCGCAATATTTAAGGCAAATGCCGTTTTTCCTACGGAAGGGCGAGCCGCGACAATAATAAAATCGCTGCGCTGAAATCCCGACGTCATGCGGTCGAGCTCGGTAAATCCGGTCGGGATCCCCGTTACTTCGCCTTTTCGGTTATGAAGCATTTCAATATTATCATACGTCTGCACCAGAACATCCTTAATATTTTTAAATGTTCCCGAATGTTTCCGCTGCGAAATCTCCATGATTTTCCGCTCTGCTTCATCAAGCAAAACGTCCACTTCATCTTCTCTTGTGTAGCCGTCTTGCGCAATCGATGAAGCGGTGCGAATCAAGCGGCGCAGCACCGATTTTTCTTCCACGATGCGCGCATAATATTCGACGTTGGCTGCCGTCGGCACCGAATCAGCAAGCTCACTTAAATACGAGACGCCGCCGACTTCTTCCAATTGCTGTGTATCAGCGAGCTCGGCCGTCACTGTAACTAAATCGACTGGTTCTCCTTTATCGGCGACACGAAGCATCGCATGGAAAATTTTTTGATGGGCAGCGCGATAAAAATCCTCCGGAATTAAAATTTCCGAGGCCAGCGTTAAAGCGGAAGGATCAAGAAATACGGCGCCGAGCACAGCTTGTTCCGCTTCAATGCTTTGCGGAGGAATCCGTTCCGAAAATAGTTCGCTCATGCCTTTCACCACCTTTTCCCCCGTTTTTCCTGTCATAAGAAAAATGTGATTATATGAGGAAAAACTCCCCATAAAATCACATTTATTCTCATGTATCCTAATATACTGCTTCCTTTTCCGCTGAAAACGAAACAGAATTGGTCAACGACTACACCGTTATTTCTGTTCTGTCACATGCACCTTTAATGTCGCTGTAACTTCCGGGTGCAGTTTGACAGGCACATTCGTATACCCCAGGGAACGAATGGCATCCTCGAGTTCGATTTTGCGCTTATCGATTTTGATATTGTGCTGAGATTGCAGCGCTTCGGCAATCTGCTTGCTTGTAATCGATCCGAATAAACGGCCGCCTTCTCCGGCTTTCGCCGCTAATTGCACCGTAATTTGTTCTAGCTGTTCTTTCAACTGCTTTGCCTTTGCCAACTCCTCTTCCGCCTGGCGCTGTTCTTTCCGTTTTTGCGCTTCTAGAGCCTTGATGTTTGCCGGCGTTGCCTCAATGGCAAGCCCTTGTTTAAAAAGGAAATTGTTTGCATATCCGTCCGCAACGTTTTTAATTTCTCCTTTTTTCCCTTTTCCTTTGACATCTTTTAGAAAAATCACTTTCATGACGGTTTACCTCCTTCTAAATAGTCATCAATCGCGGCGCGCAATTGCTGTTCCGCCTCTTCGATGGTGATATCGGAAAGCTGGGCAGCAGCATTCGTTAAATGCCCACCGCCTCCTAAGCGTTCCATAATCAATTGCACATTGATGTCTCCTAACGAACGGGCGCTAATGCCAATCGTCTGATCCGCCCGCTTCGAGATCACAAACGAAGCAATAACTCCGCTTAAAGTAAGCAGCGTATCGGCCGTCTGCGCAATCAACACCTGATCATATGTTTCGTTTGGATCTCCTTTGGCGATAGCGATGCCCCTTGAATCGATGGATGCATTTTCAATCATTTTCGCCCGTTTAACGTAATTGGTGATGCTTTCTTTTAACAATTTTTGCACTAACACGGTATCCGCGCCTTGCGCGCGTAAATAAGAAGCGGCGTCAAACGTCCGCGAACCGGTGCGAAACGTAAAGCTTTTTGTATCGACGACAATTCCCGCTAGAAGCGCTGTCGCCTCGAGCATTGTCAATTTCAACCGTTTTGGCTGATATTCCAATAACTCTGTCACCAGCTCAGAAGTAGAAGACGCATACGGTTCCATATAGACGAGAATCGGCGCATCAATAAACTCTTCACCCCGGCGATGATGGTCAATGACGACGATATGGTCGGTGCGATACAATAATCTCTCTTCGACCACTAACGAAGGACGATGCGTATCGACAACAATTAGCAGCGTATCTTCCGTCACTAACTCCAGCCCTTGCTCCGGCTTAATACATCTTGACCATAGCTCCGAATGTGTTTTTAATTCTTCTATTAAGCGTTGGGCTCCAGCATCCGTTTTCGCTGTATCAATCACGATATATCCTTCTTTTTGATTAGACTGGACGACTTTTAAAATTCCGATCGCGGCGCCAAGCGCATCCATATCCGGATATTTATGCCCCATAATCAGCACTTTGTCGCTTCCCGCAATTAACTCTCTAAGCGCATGGGAAATGACGCGGGCACGGACCCTTGTACGTTTTTCCATTGGATTCGTCTTGCCGCCATAAAATTTTACTTTTCCGTTCCCTTGTTTAATGGCCACTTGGTCGCCGCCGCGGCCCAATGCTAAATCTAAACTGGATTGGGCTAACGCTCCTAATTCTGGGAGCGACGATACACCGGTACCAACTCCAATACTTAACGTCAACTGGACGTTATATTTCATCGTCTGTTCGCGAACTTCATCCAAAATCGAAAACTTGCTTTTTTCCAATTGCTCGAGAATATGCTCATTAAGGACGGCGATAAACCGGTCCGAAGAGGTGCGTTTCAAAAATATGCCATAATCATTGGCCCATTGGTTCAATATCGATGTCACATGGCTGTTCATCTGGCTTTTTGCTTGATCGTCCATTCCTTGTGTAATTTCGTCGTAATTGTCAAGGAAAATAATTGCCAATACTAATCGTTCCGCTTCATATCGTTTTTGCAACTCCACTTGCTCTGTGACATCGAAGAAGTAAAGAAGCTTCTCCTCCCGACGAATGACGACTTTAAATTGTTTTCCATGGATATTGATAATTTCTTCATTGGCCTGCCCCTGTTTCACAAAAGCGACCAATGAATCCGCAAGATCATATAATGAATAACCGACTAATGTCTGCTCTTTAAAACAGGAGGCTAAAAATTGATTCGCCCATTCTACCTTATAGTCATCATTAATCAGCATAATGCCAATCGGCATTTCCATTAACGCTTCTTCGCCGACTTTTTTAATTCGATACGACAAATTAGAAATATATTGTTCCAGCTCCGCATATAATGATCGCTGTGAATGAATCACATAATAAAGTACAAATCCAAGGAGCAACAAGCTGACTATCCCTAAAATCCATTGAAAATAAAGCAAGCAGATGGCAAATGCAGCCGATAACAAAATGAAGATATATAAGGGATAGCGATACGCCTTCCTTTCATAAAAATGAGACATTCAAGTCAGCTCCTACACCAAAAAAATAATCTACCTTATCTAATAATTATATGCGTTTTCGCAAATCAAATCCTAAATCAATTATACCTAATATTGCGATAAGATAAAGTAGAAAAGGCAGGAATAAGCAGAAGACCGTTCCACCAATGACCATCCCTTTTGGAATATTCTTTTTATTGGCCACATGATACAAAAAGGAAAATCCTTGCACCATCAAAAGCAGCTGCAATACATAATATACGTTTAAAATAGCGATATAGGCAAACGTTCCTTTTTCGAATGGAATAAAAGATAGGGCTAGCACCAATACATAAATCCATAACAAGCCTTTTGGCAGCGTTACATCCCGAAACGGCGGCCATGTGCCGACCGGCAGTTTCAATCGTTTTAAAACTGGAACAGAAACGATGATCGTTATGTAAGCAAACAAAAAAGAGGCAAGGACAAACAGTGTAGGAACGATATATTTTACCAGTTCCAATCCTTGTTTAAATTGTTCCTGCAACTGCGGCGACGGCTCCTGCCCCATCCCTTTCATCATTTTCATCGCAGTGTCAAATGATTGGCGAAATGTGGAGATCGTTTCCTGAATGATATCCATCTGCAAAAATTTTACGGAGATGGCATAATCAACGACTATGTTAATAAGAAATATAAGCGCGCTGATCAGTAAAATCATATGACGGCTTTTATTTTTGGCAAGCATTCCCCCAATCGCAATCCCTGCTGTTCCAAACATTAACGCCACCGGCAAGGAAAACAGCGAGCCAATCAACATAGAAATAATCAGCGAAGCAGCAAGCAACAACAGCGCATAAGCATAACCATGCCTTATCGTAAAAATAATAAACGGCAGCGCCAAAAACAATGTCGCAATTACCCCGATAAGCGGCACGTATAAAGCAATCAAAAATAACACTGCAAACAAGGCTAACTGAATGGCCGCCTCCGTGATCATATATGTCTTGCGCACCAATCATTCCCCCTTTCTGTAATACAACTATAAATATAGAAAAAGCAGTAAGGACAATCCCCCTTACTGCTTTTTTTCTTATTCGTCTGCTACATATGGTAATAACGCCATTTGCCGAGCGCGTTTAATCGCAACAGTCAATTTGCGTTGATATTTTGCGCTTGTTCCTGTCACACGGCGAGGTAAAATTTTGCCGCGTTCAGAAATGAATTTTTTCAGCAAATCGACATCTTTATAGTCAATATGCGTAATTCCGTTCGCCGTGAAATAGCATACTTTCCGACGTTTTGCACGTCCACCTTTGCGTCCTGCCATTTCATATCCTCCTTTCCTTTTCTCCTTTATCCGATCAAAACACCTTTTGCTTGCAACTAAAACGGCAAATCATCATCCGAAATATCGATCGGTTGACCGTCGTTGGCAAAAGGATCTTCATCTATGCGACTAAAATCTCTTTCATTCGGATTGCGATGGTTCTGATCTGGTCCAAATGGGAATGGCTCCCCAAAGTAGCCGCCTGTTGCCGTCCCACGCTGTTCAGTGCTACTTTTCGGTTCAAGAAATTGGACGCTATCAGCAACCACTTCCGTTACATATACACGTCTTCCGTCTTGACCTTCATAGCTGCGGGTCTGTAAACGGCCATCGACTCCGGCTAAACTTCCTTTTTTTAAGAAATTCGCAACATTCTCCGCTTGACGTCGCCAAACGACACAGTTAATAAAATCTGCTTCCCGTTCGCCTTGCTGATTGGTAAACGGGCGATTGACAGCAAGCGTAAACGTAGCAACAGCCACCCCACTTGGAGTATAGCGTAATTCCGGATCTCTCGTTAATCTCCCAACGAGAATTACGCGGTTAATCATCAGAACCACCTCTTTAACATGGAAAAAAATTATTCTTCTTCTTTCACGACGATATGACGGATAATATCTTCGTTGATGCGCGCTAAACGGTCAAACTCTTGCACCGCTTTTGGCTCAGACACGACATTAATAATCATGTAATGGCCGTCACGGTATTTTTTAATTTCATATGCTAAGCGGCGTTTGCCCCAATCCGTCACATTTGTAATTTCCGCACCATTTTCTTTTAAAATAGTATTGAAACGTTCTACTAGAGCTTGTCTTGCTTCTTCGTCCATATTTGGGCGGATGATGTACATGATTTCGTATTTTCTCACGTTCGTCACCTCCTTTTGGTCTAAACGGCCCTTTCGATAAAGGGCAAGGAGCAATAAAACATTACTCACGTTTTTTGATTATATCATGGCGTGGAAGGATAAGCAATATTAAACATTAAAGCGGAAATAAATAATATCGCCATCCTGCACTTCGTAATCTTTTCCTTCGAGGCGGATTTTTCCGGCTTCGCGTGCCGCTGCCATCGATCCCGCCGCCACTAAATCTTCATAGGAAACCGTTTCGGCGCGAATAAACCCGCGTTCAAAATCGGAGTGAATAATTCCTGCGCACTCCGGTGCTTTCATGCCTTTCCGGAACGTCCAGGCCCGCACTTCTTGTTCCCCTGCGGTGAAAAATGTCGCCAGGCCAAGTAAGCTGTACGATGCGCGAATTAATTGGTCGAGTCCTGATTGTTCAATGCCAAGCTCTTGTAAAAACAGCTCTTTTTCCTCATCGTCCAATTGCGCGATTTCCTCTTCAATTTTTGCACATACGACAATGACTTCCGCATTGTCGCTTTTCGCAAATTCGCGGACTTGCTGCACAAACGGGTTGCTGTTTGGATCCGCCACGTCTTCTTCACCGACGTTAGCTACATATAACATTGGTTTAATCGTTAATAAATGAAGCTGCTTTACCACTTTCATTTCTTCTTCTGTAAAGGAAAGCGTACGCGCCGGTTTTCCAGCTTCAAACGTTTCTTTTAAGCGCAATAAAATA
Source organism: Parageobacillus caldoxylosilyticus NBRC 107762 (assembly GCF_000632715.1). Classification (GTDB taxonomy): domain Bacteria; phylum Bacillota; class Bacilli; order Bacillales; family Anoxybacillaceae; genus Saccharococcus; species Saccharococcus caldoxylosilyticus. The sequence goes on from NZ_BAWO01000004.1 coordinate 144,972, forward strand.
TCATATTCAAAAGCGGCATCCTTATCTTTTTGTTTGGCGATTTTGCCGACGCGGTCGATCCGTTTATCCACCGTTTCCAAGTCGGCGAAAATTAGCTCTAAATTGATCGTTTCAATATCCGCAAGCGGATCGACTTTTCCCGCTACATGGGTGATATTTTCATCCGTAAAACAGCGGACAACTTGGCAGATCGCATCAACTTGGCGAATGTGCGATAAAAATTTATTGCCAAGCCCTTCTCCTTTGCTTGCCCCTTTGACGATGCCAGCAATATCGGTAAATTCGAACACTGTCGGTACCGTACGCTTCGGCTTGAACATTTCCGTCAACACTTTTAGCCGTTCATCCGGCACTTCGACAATGCCGACGTTTGGCTCGATTGTACAGAAAGGATAATTGGCAGACTCTGCTCCTGCCTTCGTAATCGCATTAAACAGCGTCGATTTCCCGACGTTTGGCAACCCAACAATTCCTGCTGTTAACCCCATAATTTCCACTCCTCTTTTCCGTTCACATCTTTCCTCATTATAGTGAGTCCAAAAGAAAATGACAAGCGCCTTCGTGCGCTAGTCATTTTCCACCTTTTCAATATCGACTAAACAGTCGTATAACGTGCTGCCGCATCCGTTGTCCGATTCGCGGTCCGATGTTAACACATTGACCGCACCGCCAAACTTCGCCCATTGTCCTTCATCAATATTGATCGTTTTTGGATGCGCTTTGGCAAGGATTTTTACCGTTCCTATTAATTCGCCGCGGTCGTTGAACACCCTTGCCTTGTCCCCTTCTGACAGTCCTTTTTCTTCCGCAACATCTTTTGCCACTTCAATTTTCACCGTTTGAATCGCCCCGACAAGATGATAATGCTGCGAGTGATTGGAACGAAGCGGGTGAATGGTCAACAAACGGTACGGATATTTTTTCGCTAATAACGGATTCGCTATTTCCGATTCGGCTGGATACATGATTTGCAGTTTGCCATTCATTCCCTTTTGCTTCGCTAATGCGGAAGTAAACTCATATTTGCCGCTTGGCGTTTGGAAACGGTAATCGCTCCATGGGACAGGCTGAACTGGGAGAAGCAGATGCTTTTCCGCTTTCAGCCGTTCGAGCGTGATTCCGTATCGTTCCAACGACTTTAACCCCATTTTTAAAAACTCTTCCCTTGTGTAAGCAAAATCAGCGCCAAAACCAAGCCGTTTCGCCAGCTCCGTCCAAATCCAAAGATCGGATTTTGCCTCACCCGGCGGTTCGACGAGCTTTGGCCCATAGTTGACATAAGCGTGGTACATGGACGAATAATAAATATCTTCTTCTTCAAATACCGTTGTTACCGGAAATACATAATCGGCCAGCTCTGCCGTATCGGTCATGAATTGTTCGAATACAACGACCGTGTCCACGGACTGGAACGCCTTTTTCACTAAGTTCGTGTTCGGCACTTGTGTAAGCGGATTGCCGCATGTCACAATAATCATCTTAATATCCGGGTTTGTCGCCTGTAAAATTCCTTCCGCCTGCTTCATCATCGTAAACGTGCGGGAAACTGTTTTTCGTTCTGGAAGCGCGAGCGCGGCAATGTCAAAACATTGACCGACTTGCAGATTGCCAAAGTTCGCCCCGCCCCCCGGAATGCCGATATTGCCGCTTATCGCTACCAGCGCGTCAATCCAACGAATCGTGTTGCCGCCATTGGCATATCGCTGCATGCCAAGCCCTAAATAGGTCGCAGTTGGACGATTTCCGTAAATAACGGCTAATTGCGTCATCACGCCGCGATCTACTTCAGTAAGCCGCTCAATTTTTTCCATCGTTATGCTTTCCAGCACCGCTTCGACATCGGCAAACCCAACGGTATGCTGTTCAATAAATGTGCGGTCTTCCAAACCTAGGCGCAGCATTTCCTTAATAATTCCCATCGCTAAAAATGCGTCCATCCCCGGTTTGACCGATATATACATATCGGCGATTTGCGCCGTTTGCTGGAACAGCGGATCAATGACGATGATTTTTGTCCCTCGTTTTTTTGCGGCGAGAAGATGCTGAAATAAATGCATATTTGTCCGCGCCACATTCCGCCCCCAAATAACAACGTGGCGGCTGTTTTGAATATCTTCCGGAGCGTGGCTATACGAATTGCCGAAATCCCACGTTTGCGCTTCAATGCCGGAGCCCCAGCATAAGCTGCCCGTCAGTTCGGTTACGCCGCCGTAGCAGTTAAAAAAGCGCTGATCCAAATTTTTCAACAATCCATTATTAGCGTAATCATGGCTATGGAGGACCGCGGTCGTCCCGTAACATTCCTTGATTTCCCGCATTTTTTCCGCCACTTCATCGAGCGCTTGCTCCCATGAAATACGCATAAACTGGCCATTAACCTTTTTTAACGGATACAAAAGGCGCTCGCTTGAATTCGTCCGCTCTTTGAGCATACGGCCGCGGGAGCAAATTTTTCCTTGCGTAATCGGATGTGTTTCATCCCCGTCCACTTTTTCCACTTTTCCATTCTGAATGGTCACTTTTAATCCGCACACATCCCAGCAATTTAACGGGCACGATGTGAAGTGCGTTCCTTCCATTACTTTTCTCCCCTTTTCCGTTTATAGAAAGAGCATGAGGAAACTACTCCTCATGCTTCACCAGCACTTTTTTCAGCTTTCTTACAAACTCTTTGCGCGGAAGAAGCACGCTATGGGCACAGCCTTCGCATTTGATGCGGATATCCGCGCCTAAACGGATGACTTTCCAGCGGTTCGTGCCGCACGGATGCGGCTTTTTCATTTCTACGATATCATATAATCCAAATTCTTTATTTTCCATTGGCTCACCCCCGTCTTTTGTTTAGGCGTTTTCTTTGACTTGCTGAACAGATTGTTTTTCTTGCTCATTGCGATTATGAAGAACGAGGCGTGGATATGGAATTTCGATTCCCTTTTCATCTAAATGCATTTTTACCTCTTTTCGAATCGCTCTTGCCACAGAAACATGACGCATCGGTTTCGTTTCGCAGACGATGCGCAGCACTACTTCAGAACTAGCTAAATTTTGCACGCCCAACAATTCAGGCGGAGCAACCATGTCTTCGTATTTTGCCGGCAATTGCGGCAGCAGTTCGCGAATCGCTTCTTCTACTTTTTCAATATTCTCTTCATACGCAATGCTGACATCGACTACAGCAACGCTATTGTTGAGGGAGTAGTTTGTCACTTGCGTAATGCTTCCGTTTGGCAAAATGTGAATTTCTCCCGTCCAGCTTTTAATTTTCGTTACCCGCAAACCGATTGCCTCTACATATCCTTCAAAATTGCCGATGCGCACATAGTCTCCTACCGCAAACTGATCTTCAAAAATAATAAAAAATCCGGTAATGATATCCTTTACTAAACTTTGCGCGCCAAAACCGACAGCAAGTCCGACAATTCCGGCGCCCGCCAAAATCGCTTGTACTTTCGCTCCCAACGTATCTAAAATCATAATCAACGCAATAAAATATAATACATACTTAATCACATTATCGAGGAGCCTTAACAATGTTGCTTCCCGCCGCTCGGAAATGCGGATCGGCGCCTTTTGCCGCACTTTGAAAATATTATGGACAGCTACTCTCAACACTTTTTTGGCAACGACGCATAACAATAAAATCAAAATGATTTTTAATGTTCCTGCCCCTAAATTGACCCAAAACTCCTCATTTGTGACAAATCCAAACAACCGATCCTTTTTTACTATATCCAATGTTGTCTACACCTCTGCATCATTTTTCGCTTTATATCATTATTTATTTTAACAAGATTATCAATCAATTTGTACTAATAAACGTATAAAACAAGACACCTATATGTATATCATGTTCGTTTTTTCCGTATACTGTTAATACTTTGAATGGGAAACCGGGAGTGAATCAAATGAGCATACCATCTATTTTTTTCTCTTCGAAAGATGAGAGGGAACGTATTTTTCATGATGAGCAAGGGGCTTCCACACTAATCGCGCTGCGGCTTATTTCATTGCTTCCTGATCGGTTATCGCAGCCTGCCGCCATTGTTTGCATCGGAACAGACCGTTCGACAGGAGATTCGCTTGGGCCGCTTGTTGGCACCATGCTGCAAGAAAAAACTCTTTCCCACTTTCACGTATATGGAACGTTGGAAGAGCCAATCCATGCCGTTAATCTGGAAGAAAAAATCAACGCTATTCGCTCCATTCATCATGATGCATTTATGATTGCCATCGATGCCTGCTTAGGACGGCTGAAAAGCGTCGGCGCAATCACGATCGCGAAAGGCCCGGTACGGCCTGGAGCCGGGGTCAATAAGCAGCTTCCTCCTGTCGGCGATATCCATATTACAGGAGTAGTCAATGTCAGCGGCTTTATGGAATTTTTCGTTTTGCAAAACACCCGCCTCCATCTCGTGATGAACATGGCGAAAACGATTGCCAACGGCATTTACGAAGCCGACCAACAGTTAAGCCGGAAAAAGTTTTTGACAAATACAACATTCGCTAAAGATCATCGTCATCCATTGTAACCGTTTATAACCAATCCCCTCTTTGTTGCGATACACAAGAAGGGGTGTTTTTTTTAAAAAAAGTAAATAATGGAAACCGCAAAAGCAGTAACGATAATGCTAGGGAGCAGGTTGGCGACTCGTATGTTGGTAATGCCGAGCATATTCAAGCCAATTGCAATAATTAAAATTCCTCCTGTTGCCGTCGATTCAGCAATGAACGAATCGACAATTTCTTTTGGCACCCATCGTTCAATTTGGGTAGCGAGCAGCGCGATGCCCCCTTCATAGATCATGACAGGAATCGCGGAAAAAATAACGCCAATTCCAAGCGTTGTCGTTAAAATAATGCTTGCAAAGCCATCCAAAATTGATTTCGTATACAGGACGCGATGGTCTCCGCGCAATCCGCTGTCAAGCGCCCCGACAATCGCCATGGCGCCGATGACAAATAACAAAGTGGCGCTGACAAATCCCTTTGCGATATTTCCTTGTTGATTTCCTCCTACCTTTTTCTCCACCCATTTACCAAGCTGATTCAGCTTTTTATCCCAATCCCATATTTCGCCTAGCACGCCGCCAAGGACAAGGCTGAAAATAACAATAAGAAATTGTTCACTTTTCATCCCCATTTGAATTCCCAGCAGCGCCACCGCCAGGCCGATTCCTCCCATCACTGTTGCCTTTACTTGCTCAGGAATACGGTGGAATAGTTTTCCTAACAATGACCCTATTGCGATGCATATTCCGTTAACAATGGTCCCTAACAGTACCATGGCGAGTTTCCTCCTAAATAATAAAAAAATAAACCATCGTCATATGATGGCCGCTCTATTCATCCAATCGCACATCCAATAACTCTAGTATTCTTTCTAAATCTTCCGAGGAAAAAAACTCGATTTCGATCTTCCCCTTTTTTCTCGTTTGCTTAATCGTTACATTCGTCCCTAACTTTTCCCGTAATAATGACTCGCTTTCCTTCAAAAAAACGCTTTTTTCCACTGGTTTCCGTTTTAATGTTTCACGTGGAACATTTTGATTGATTTGCTGAATGAGTTTCTCCAATTGACGGACATTCAGCTGTTCACGAATCACGCGCTCAACAACCGATTTCATCTTATTTTTCTGCTTTAATCCTAACAGAGCCCGTCCGTGCCCCATCGACAGCGTTCCATTCATAATCAGCTTTTGTATATCCTTCGGCAATGACAATAAGCGCAGATGGTTAGCGATATGAGGTCTGCTTTTTCCCAAGCGGCTGGCAATCTCTTCTTGGGTAAGCTGCAGCTTTTCCATCAGCATTTTATAGGCTGTTGCCTCTTCAATCGGATTTAAATCTTCCCGCTGCAAATTTTCCAACAAAGCAAATTCCATCATTTGCTGGTCGGTCAGTTCGCGCACGACCACCGGAACAGTTTGTAAATTTGCTTCTTTGGCAGCGCGATACCGCCGTTCCCCTACAACGATTTCAAACCCTTTTATCGTCTTGCGGACGATCAGCGGCTGCAGTATTCCGTGCTGCAAAATCGACTGTTTTAATTCTTCAATCGCTTCCGGCTGGAATGTTTTTCTTGGCTGGTAAGGATTCGGATATAGATCGTGAATGCTCACTTCTTGAATGATTTCCTCTTTTCCTGCTAAAGCCAAATGAGAAAATAGCGCATCAATGCCTTTGCCAAGACCTTTAGCCACGCTCTAGCACCTCCTTCGCCAATTCTAAATACACTTGTGCTCCCCGCGACTTTACGTCGTACAAAATAATTGGTTTTCCATGGCTTGGCGCTTCGCTTAGCCGGACATTTCTCGGAATAATCGTGTTATATACTTTTTCGCGGAAGTATTTTTTTACCTCCTGAATGACTTGAATGCCTAAATTCGTACGGGCGTCCAGCATCGTTAACAAAACGCCTTCAAGACGCAAATCATGATTTAAATGTTTTTGGACAAGCCGGATGGTATTCAATAGCTGGCTCAGCCCCTCAAGCGCATAATATTCGCATTGTACAGGAATAAGAACGGAATTCGCCGCTGTTAACGCATTTAGCGTTAATAATCCCAACGAAGGAGGGCAATCGATAATAATAAAGTCGTATATTTCCCGTAAAGGTTCAAGTGCATTTTTTAAGCGGATTTCTCGGGAAATGACCGATACAAGCTCAATTTCTGCTCCTGCCAGTTGAATGGTCGCCGGAATGATATGTAAATTTTCAATATTGGTTGGTCTTATGACATCTTTCGCTTTTAAATCGCCGATAATGACATTATAAATGCATTCATCGACATCCCCTTTTTCAATTCCGATCCCACTTGTTGCATTGCCCTGCGGGTCTACATCTACTAATAATACTTTTTTTCCAATATGCGCTAAACAAGCGGCCAAATTAACCGCTGTTGTCGTTTTTCCGACTCCGCCTTTCTGGTTTGCAATTGCAATTACTTTGCCCACGATGCCACCTACCTCTAATTCGTACTCATATTGTCTATTTTATCATGAAACAAGTAAAATGAACTTGTTTTCTGTTTGCCCTCGAAAGAAAAAACCCCATCAAAAGCAGCTTGATGAGGCAAGACATCCTTGTGTCTATTACTTTTTCGGGATGCGAATCGTAATTTGATAATAATCGTCAAACTCTTCTTCCTCTGAATCAACCGCCACACCGCTGTTAGCTACCATCGTGAGCGATTGTCGGATGGTGTTGACAGCAATTCGCATGTCCCTGCTGAATGCTTTTCGCTTCGGCTTCGGCTTGCGGTTGGCCGATTCTAACATTTTCAGCACCCGATCTTCTGTTTGTTTGACATTTAATTGTTTATCAATAATTTCTTGCAGCAATTTTAATTGCTTTTCTTTATCTTTTAGGACGATTAAAGCACGGGCATGGCGTTCGGTAATGGTGCGATGCAACAGGGCTTCCTGCACCTCTTGCGGCAGTTTTAATAGACGCAGTTTGTTGGCAATCGTCGATTGACCCTTTCCAAGCCGCTGCGCCAGCGCTTCCTGCGTTAAATGGTGCAACTCGAGCAGCTTCGCATACGCCATTGCTTCTTCAATCGGCGTCAGCTCTTCCCGCTGCAAATTTTCAATTAATGCAACTGAAGCGGTTTCTTTGTCGTTTAAATTTTTCACGATCGCCGGAATTTCCGCCCATCCGAGTTTTTGGACGGCCCGCCATCTTCGTTCACCAGCGATAATTTCAAACTTTCCATCCTCGCACTCGCGGACGACAATTGGCTGAATAATGCCGTGCGTACGAATCGTTAATGCTAGTTCTTCAATTTTTTCTTCGTCAAAAATGGTCCGCGGTTGGAAACGGTTTGGAATAATTTTTGCAACTGGAATTTTTCTTACCTCTTCTTTTTCCTGTCTTTCGCTTAATTCTTCCTGTTCCTTTTCTCCAAAGCTGAAAAAGCGAGAAAAAGGATGCTTCATTCCCCTACACCACCTTTAAAAACTCTCCCCTAGATTATTGAATCGGTTGTTTGTTTGGCAATCCCGGTTTGCGAGGATATTTGCTTGGCGTACTTTTTACTTTTTTAATCAAAATAATGGTCCGTTCGCTTTCTTCCATCGGCAGCGTAAACTGTTCGACCGCGGAAATTTCACCGCCAAGCAGAGCGATTGCTTTTTTCCCTTCTTTTAATTCCTCCTGTGCCGAAGCGGCTTTCATCGCGATAAACGTGCCGTTGACTTTCACGAGTGGAAGGCATAGCTCGCTAAGCACCGGCATTCGCGCCACCGCCCTGGCCATCACAACATCAAACGATTCGCGAAATTCTTTTTTTCTGCCAAACGTTTCAGCACGGTCGTGATAAAAGGCGACATCCGTCAGAGCTAATTCATCTGCTAAATGCTGTAGAAAAGTAATGCGCTTTTGCAATGAATCGACAATCGCCAATTTCAAATGGGGAAAACAAATTTTTAACGGAACGCTCGGGAATCCCGCCCCCGCCCCTACATCGCAAAGCGATAAAGATCGGGAAAAATCATAATAAAAAGCTGGAGAAAGAGAATCAAAAAAATGTTTGAGATACACGCTGGGCTTGTCCGTAATGGCAGTTAAATTCATCCTTTCATTCCATTCGATTAACAGTTCATAATACCGCTCAAATTTTTCTAGCGCCTGAGGAGGAAGGAAAATTCCTTTCTCCTCAAGCATAGCCTGAAACTGTGCTGTATCCATACGCCAATCCTTTCCCTAATTTTTATTCATTCGACACGCGTGCGATTCTTCCTTGTTCTAAATACACTAATAATATCGAAATATCGGCAGGATTTACACCGGAAATGCGCGAAGCTTGCGCAATCGACAGCGGCCGCACCTGTTTCAATTTTTGCCGCGCTTCTGTTGCTAAACCATGGATCGCGTCGTAATCGATATCTTCCGGAATCTTTTTGTTTTCCATTTTTTTAAGGCGTTCCACTTCTTGCAGCGATTTTTGGATATATCCTTCATATTTGATTTGAATTTCAACTTGTTCCGCTACTTCCGGTGAAATTTCTTCTTCCGCCGGAGCGAGTTTTTGAATATGTTCATAGGTCATTTCCGGACGCCGCAGCAAGTCCGCCGCACGGATGCCGTCTTTCAGCTCGCTGCTGCCGGCTTCGCGGATAACTTTCTGCACTTCCGGAGTTGGTTTGATAATAAATGTTTGCAGCCGTTTTTTCTCTCTTTCGATCGCCTCTTTTTTCGCCAAAAACTTTTGATATCGTTCTTCAGAAATGAGGCCGATTTTATAGCCAAGTTCTGTTAGACGCAAATCTGCATTGTCATGACGAAGCAGCAAGCGGTATTCAGCGCGGGACGTTAACAATCGGTACGGCTCATTCGTTCCTTTGGTGACAAGGTCGTCGATTAACACGCCGATATACGCATCCGAACGACTTAAAATAATTTCTTCTTTTCCAAGCGCCCGGTGCGCCGCGTTAATCCCCGCCATAATTCCTTGCCCTGCTGCCTCTTCATATCCGGATGTTCCGTTAATTTGTCCGGCCGTATATAAGTTTTTCACCAGTTTTGTTTCCAACGTTGGCCATAGTTGCGTTGGAACAATTGCATCATACTCAATCGCATAGCCTGCCCGCATTAACTGCGCTTTCTCAAGGCCAGGAATGGTCGCTAACAGCTGGCGTTGAATATGTTCCGGCAAGCTTGTCGACAACCCTTGCACATATACTTCTTCCGTCTCGCGTCCTTCTGGCTCTAAAAAGATTTGATGGCGCGGCTTATCGTGGAAACGGACAATTTTATCTTCAATGGACGGACAATAACGCGGACCTGTCCCTTTGATCATTCCGGAATACATTGGCGATAAATGCAAGTTTTCGTCAATAATGCGATGCGTCTCTGCCGTTGTATACGTAAGCCAGCATGGCAATTGATCGGTAATATATTCTGTCGTTTCATAGGAAAACGCCCGCGGCACATCGTCCCCTGGCTGAATTTCCGTTTTGCTATAGTCAATCGTACGGCTGTTGACGCGCGGCGGTGTTCCTGTTTTAAAGCGGACAAGCTCAAAGCCAAGTTCTTCTAAATGCTCGGACAATTTAATGGACGGTTGTTGGTTGTTTGGACCGCTTGAATATTTAATGTCGCCGATAATAATTTCGCCGCGTAAAAATGTCCCTGTCGTAATAACAACCGTTTTTGCATAATAATGCGCTCCCGTTTGGGTAATAACCCCTTTGCATACGCCGTCTTCCACGATTAGGCGTTCCACTTTTCCTTGCAATAATGTAAGATTTTCTTGATTTTCAAGCGTTTTTTTCATTTCCCGCTGATACAGCACTTTATCGGCCTGTGCCCGCAATGCACGTACCGCCGGGCCCTTGCCTGTATTTAACATCCGCATTTGGATGTACGTTTTATCAATATTTTTCGCCATTTCCCCGCCCAACGCGTCAATTTCGCGGACGACAATCCCTTTCGCCGGACCGCCGATCGACGGGTTGCATGGCATAAACGCGATCATATCTAGGTTTAGCGTAATGACTAACGTTTTTGCACCGATGCGCGCTGCCGCCAACGCTGCTTCACATCCTGCATGGCCGGCGCCGACGACAATGACGTCATACGAACCTCCATGATAGTCCATATATATACCTCCTTCATTATTTTCCTAAACAAAACTGAGAAAACAACTGATCAATCAAGCTTTCATGCACCGTATCGCCAATAATTTCTCCAAGCAGTTCCCACGCTCTTCTTAAATCGATTTGTACCAAATCGACTGGCATTCCTGCTTCAATGCCAGAGATCGCATCCTCAACCGCCTTTTTCGCTTGCTGAAGCAAAGCGATATGGCGCGAATTGGAAACGTACGTAAGGTCGCCCGCTTCGACTGAGCCGCTAAAAAACATTTCCGAAATCGCTTTTTCCAAATCGTCAATTCCTTTTTCCTTTAACAATGAAGTAGTAATAATCGGGCGGCCATCTGCTAGTTGTTTGACTCGATCCATATCGATATTTTTTGGTAAATCCGTTTTATTAACAATCACAATAAAGTCCATTCCTTTGATCATTTCAAACAGCCGTTCATCTTCTTCTGTCAACGGCTCATGATAATTAAGCACAAGCAAAATCAAATCCGCCTGTTTTAACATTTGCCGCGAGCGTTCAACCCCAATTCGCTCGACAATATCTTCCGTTTCACGGATTCCCGCTGTATCGATTAACCGCAGCGGAACACCGCGGACATTGACATACTCTTCAATAACATCGCGCGTCGTTCCCGGAATATCCGTGACAATCGCCTTATTTTCGTGAACAAGCGCATTTAATAGAGACGATTTTCCGACATTCGGTCTGCCGATGATGACAGTGGCCAACCCTTCGCGCAAAATTTTGCCCTGCTGCGCGGTTTGCAGCAGCTTTTCAATTTGTTCCCGCACATATTGCGCTTTTTCAAGCAGCAGCCGCGGCGTCATTTCTTCGATGTCATCATATTCCGGATAGTCAATATTTACTTCTACATGGGCAAGCGTTTCTAAAATCGTCTGTCGTAATTTGCGAATTAACTTCGACAAACGCCCCTCCATTTGCTGGAGCGCCACGGTCATCGCTCGATCCGTTTTCGCCCGAATCAAGTCAATCACCGCTTCCGCCTGTGATAAGTCAATCCGTCCGTTTAAAAATGCCCGTTTTGTGAATTCCCCTGGTTCGGCTAGCCGCGCTCCGTTTGCTAACACAAGCTGCAACACGCGATTGACGGAAACCAGCCCGCCATGGCAGTTAATCTCGACGACGTCTTCCCTCGTAAACGTCTTTGGCGCCCGCATCACCGACACCATGACTTCCTCGACCGTCTGCCCGTTGTCCGGATCCACAATATGACCGTAATGAATTGTATGAGATGGCACATCTTTCAGCCGTTTTCCGCTCGGACTTTTAAAAATGCGGTCGGCGATCGCAATCGCCTCATCCCCGCTCAATCGGACAATCGCGATGGCTCCTTCTCCCATCGGCGTAGAGATCGCAGCAATCGTATCCAATTCTGTCATTTTTCCACCTCTTTTTGCTGGCAAAAAGCGAATCTATCTATAGATTAGACAACTGTGGTTGCCGATAACGATCTATCCACAAATTTTATATAATCATTTCAATTTTAACTTATCCACATGTGAATAACAACATGAAGTGCTCATTCCCCAACCTAAAAAATGTAAGAACAGGCAATGCCAATCCTGTAAAAAAAAGAGAAAAAAGAGGCCGTCTCCGTTTCCTTTAGAGATAGCCCCTTTTCACCAATATTAATTTATTGTGCAGAAGGAGATACGACGATATAGCGATGCGGCTCTACACCAACTGAATAAGTAACGACTTTTTTATGGTTCGCTAATGCGCTATGAATAATTTTCCGCTCATGTGCCGGAAGCGGCTCCAGTTTGACTTCTTTTCCCGTTTTTACTGCTTTTTCCGCCAATTTTTGCGCCAGCTGTATCAGTGTTTTTTCTCTTCGTTCCCGGTAGTTTTCCGCATCAACGACAATAGAAACGTACTCCTCTGCATAACGGTTAGCGACAAGCTGCGTGAGCAGTTGCAAAGAACTTAACGTTTGTCCATGTTTTCCAATCAATAAACCTACTTGTTCGCCTGTGATCATAAAAGTCACTTGCTTGCCATGCTGCTGCTTCTCTATCGTTGCCGCATTTACTCCCATTTGTTGTATCACTTCTTTTAAAAACAGCTCCGCTTCTTCGATTGGATCTTTCTTCAAAATCGCTTTCACCACTGCCGGCTTGTGTCCGAAAATGCCAAACAGCCCTTTTTTCCCTTCATCGAGCACAACAATTTCCACACGATTTTTCGAAACACCAAGCTGTTGCAGCGCCGACTGCACAGCTTCATCTACGGTCGCGGCGGTCACAGTTACTTCTTTCACTTTTTCGTTCCTCCTGAATGGGTGGCGTCCATCGTTGGCCCCTTAATCAAATACGTTTGTACAATCGAGAAAATATTCCCTACAACCCAGTAGAGAGACAAAGCAGCAGGAAAATTAATGGCAAAAATGACGATCATAATTGGCATCATCCAAAGCATCATGGCCATTTGCGGATTTTGCTGTCCGGCGTTGGCCATCATTATTTTTTGTTGGATAAACGTTGTAACCCCTGCGATAATCGGCAAAATGTAATATGGATCTTTTTCACCAAGATCGAACCATAAAAAGTTGTGTTCGGCAATTTCTCTTGTACGCATAATGGCATGATAAAATCCGATCAAAATCGGCATTTGGATAAGGATTGGGAAACAGCCTGCCATCGGGTTGACACCGTGTTTTTGAAACAGCAGCATCATTTCCTGCTGGAGCTTTTGCTGGGTTTGCATATCTTTGGAACTATATTTTTCTCGAAGTTTTTGTATTTCCGGTTGAAGCGCTTGCATCGCTTTCGCATTTCTTGTTTGCTGGATCATTAACGGCAGGATCAATAAACGAATAAAGATAGTTACGACAATAATCGACAGTCCAAAACTTCCGCCTAAAACGTGGGCAACATATTTAATTAGCCAAGAAAGCGGATAAACGATATACTCATTCCAAAACCCTTTGCTTTCCGGCGTGATTGGTTCATTGATTTGCGAGCATCCTGATAGGACTGCAATCAATGCAACGAACCCAACGATGAACCAAATTCGCCTTTTCACCTTCTTTTTCCTCCTATATTTACGAATTCGTATTATCCTAAATATGTATTTTAACATCATTCTAAACATAATGGGTGTACTTTTTTACGAAAATATTTGTATGCCAGGAAAAAACAACCTAATTTAACCGTTTTATTTTTCCCTTTTTTTCAAGACTCCTGCCTTTCGCAATACATGAATCAAGCTTTTCTTTACCTCAAAAAAATCCATTTCCGCAACCGGCAGCCTAGCAATAACGACGTAATCTTTGCCTGGCATAATCTCCTCTTTCATTTCCAGGAAACATTGGCGGATGTAGCGCTTGATTCGATTTCTTACCACCGCTTTTCCAAGCTTTTTACTCACCGATAACCCGATCCGAAAGTACGGTTGTTCCGGCCTGTCCAGTATATAAATGACAAACTGCCGATTCGCCATCGACGTGCCGCGCTGAAATACCTCTTGAAACTCTTCGTTTTTCTTTATGCGGTACTTTTTCTTCATGTCCCGGAAACACTCCATCTTTTTCAGTATCTATTCACTCTATCCTTGCGAAAAAAGACCACTGAAATTTCAGTGGCCTATGCAGATAACACTTTTCTTCCTTTACGACGACGGCGCGCGAGCACTTTTCTACCATTTCTCGTGCTCATGCGTGCGCGGAATCCATGGACTTTGCTGCGCTTCCGGTTATTTGGTTGATATGTTCGTTTCATCTATGACACCTCCCTAGGGAATAACTGTTACGGGCAGTCTTTCTCATTATATTGAACAATCTCATAAAATGTCAACCGCTTGGAACGTTTCTCTCACTTTATAAAAATTGTGGATAATTTTTTTAGACATAATCTGAATATCCACATTATTTATCGACATTTTTTTCACACTTTTCACTATGTGGATAATTAAGTTTTTCACAACACTTTTGTTTTGTGGATAATTTAAAAAATCCGTTGCAACATGCCATTTTATTTGCTATTATTATTGTGTTTTCACTATGGATAATGGTGTGGATAAAGAAAAATATCCACATTTTGTGGATATGTTGTGGATATATTTTTTCACAGCCTGTTTATAATGTTATCCACAAGTGGTGAATTTTGTCGAAAAGCCGCTTTTTTCCTTATTATATGTTATTTCCACAAATTTATTTTTTAAACAGATTATTATCCTCTGAGTAAGGGAGGGGCAACGGTTGGAGAATATCCATGATTTATGGAATCGCGTGCTCGGGGAAATCGAAAGAAAAATTAGCAAGCCAAGCTTTGAAACTTGGCTAAAATCAACAAAAGCCCACTCTTTACGAGGTGACACGCTTGTCGTCGTAGCCCCAAACGAATTTGCAAGAGACTGGCTGGATTCCCGCTACTCTCATTTAATTGCGGAAACGATCTACGATATTACTGGTGAAGAACTGTCAATTAAGTTTATTATTCCTCCTAATCAATCAGAAGATGATTTTGAGTTTCAGCGATCCTCGAAAAAACAGCGGAAACCATATGAAGATGCATCAGATTTTCCGCAAAGTATGCTGAATCCAAAATATACGTTTGACACGTTTGTCATCGGTTCTGGCAATCGTTTTGCCCATGCGGCTTCTCTCGCAGTGGCGGAAGCCCCGGCAAAAGCGTATAATCCGCTTTTTATTTACGGTGGAGTCGGCTTAGGGAAGACTCACTTAATGCACGCGATCGGTCACTATGTTATCGAACACAATCCGTCGGCTAAAGTTGTTTATTTATCTTCGGAAAAATTTACAAATGAGTTTATTAACGCGATTCGCGACAACCGTCCTGACGATTTTCGCAACAAGTATCGAAATGTCGATGTTCTATTAATTGATGATATTCAATTTTTGGCCGGAAAAGAACAAACGCAAGAGGAATTTTTCCATACGTTTAATACACTGCACGAGGAAAGCAAACAAATCGTTATTTCCAGCGACCGGCCGCCGAAAGAAATTCCAACGCTAGAAGACCGTCTTCGCTCACGGTTTGAATGGGGGCTTATTACCGATATCACTCCTCCAGATTTGGAAACGAGGATCGCTATCCTCAGAAAGAAAGCAAAAGCGGAAGGATTTGATATTCCGAATGAAGTGATGCTGTACATTGCCAATCAAATTGATTCCAACATCCGTGAGCTAGAGGGTGCCCTTATACGCGTTGTCGCCTATTCGTCGCTGATCAATAAGGAAATTACCGCTGACTTGGCTGCAGAAGCCTTGAAAGACATTATCCCAAGCACAAAGCCGAAGGTCATCACGATCCAAGATATTCAGCGCGTCGTCGGCCAGCACTTTAATATCAAACTAGAAGACTTTAAAGCGAAAAAAAGAACGAAATCTGTCGCTTTTCCACGCCAGATTGCCATGTATCTTTCCCGCGAGCTCACAGACTGTTCATTGCCAAAAATCGGAGATGAATTTGGAGGACGTGACCATACGACCGTCATCCATGCGCATGAAAAGATTTCAAAACTTTTGCAATCGGATGTACAGCTGCAAAAGCATATAAAAGAAATTCAAGAGAAATTGAAACAATTGTGAATAATAGGCGCAGATTTATGCACAGCCTATCCACATGTGGACAGGCTGTGCTTCCTTTACTTCATTTACTTATCCACATTTCAACAAGCATTATTACTAGTATTACGATTTTGTTTTTTATTTTTTACTATAAAAAAATAATTTATTTCCCTAATCATTTTAGGAGGCATTGCAAGATGAAAATTGCCATTGATCGAGAATCGCTAGCCAAAAGCGTTCAAGATGTGATGAAAGCCGTATCGCCACGCACAACCATTCCAATTTTGACAGGAATTAAAATTACTGCGACCTCACAAGGAGTAACATTGACGGGAAGCGATTCCGATATTTCTATCGAATCGTTCATTCCTGTGGAAGAAGAAGGTAAACTGCTTGTTGAGGTAAAAGAGACTGGCAGCGTTGTATTGCAAGCGCGCTTTTTTGCCGAGATCGTTAAAAAATTGCCGCAACAGACAGTGGAGATAGAAGTAGGACCAAACTTTTTAACGGTCATTCGTTCCGGCAAAGCGGAATTCAACTTAAACGGTCTTGATCCCGATGAATATCCAAGATTGCCGCAAATTGAAGAAGAAAATATATTTAAAATCCCAACGGATCTATTAAAAACGATCATTCGCCAAACGGTATTTGCCGTTTCAACATCGGAAACGCGGCCAATCTTGACAGGTGTCAACTGGAAGTTTGAAAACGGAGAACTTACTTGCACGGCGACAGACAGCCATCGTCTGGCGTTAAG
This sequence comes from Parageobacillus caldoxylosilyticus NBRC 107762, assembly GCF_000632715.1. Lineage (GTDB taxonomy): Bacteria > Bacillota > Bacilli > Bacillales > Anoxybacillaceae > Saccharococcus > Saccharococcus caldoxylosilyticus. The sequence goes on from NZ_BAWO01000004.1 coordinate 161,886, forward strand.
AAAGGCAAAAATAGAAACGGAGAATCCGCAGTCGCATAATGTTGTTATTCCGGGAAAAAGTCTAAACGAATTAAGTAAAATTTTAGATGACAGCAATGATCCGGTTGATATTGTCGTTACGGCTAATCAAATTTTATTTAAAACAAAACATTTGCTATTCTTTTCCCGCCTGCTTGATGGAAATTATCCGGAAACTGCCCGCCTTATTCCAACGGATAGCAAAACCGATATTATCGTGAACGCAAAAGAATTTCTGCAGGCGATCGACCGCGCCTCTCTATTAGCGAGAGAGGGAAGAAACAACGTGGTAAAACTAACCACACTCAATGACGGCATTATCGAAATTTCTTCCGTTTCTCCGGAAATCGGGAAAGTAACGGAAGAAATTCAAAGTGAATCCGTTGAGGGAGAGGAATTAAAAATTTCCTTTAGCGCAAAATATATGATGGATGCGCTTAAAGCGCTCGATGGCACCGACATTAAAATCAGCTTTACTGGCGCAATGCGGCCGTTTTTGCTTCGCCCTTTGCATAACGATTCGATGCTTCAGCTTATCTTGCCGGTAAGAACGTATTAATAAAGAAAGCTGCTACCGTAATAGCAGCTTTCTTTGCTAGTATGTCATTTTTTCGTTAAAATAAAAAAATGGGCAGTTTTAAGAAAGTGAGCGATGAACAGATGGAGAAGAAAGTAGCAATCACAACGGAAACGATTACACTTGGACAATTGCTCAAACTTATTCAAGCCGTCAGTACAGGCGGTGCAGTGAAATGGTTCCTGCAAACAAATGAAGTGTTGGTCAACGGAGAAAGGGAAGACCGGCGCGGCCGAAAGCTAAAAAATGGCGATAAAGTCGAAGTGGAAGGATTGGGCACGTTTATTGTAACGAAAGCAGAGTAGGTGAAGAGCCGTTGTTTTTAACGCACTTATCATTAAAAAATTATCGTAATTATGAAAGCCAAACGTTGGAATTTATGAACAATGTAAATATTATTTTGGGGGAAAATGCTCAAGGAAAAACAAATATGATGGAAGCTATCTATGTATTGGCGATGGCGAAGTCGCATCGCACGACAAACGACAAAGAGCTTATTCGCTGGAATGAAGACTATGCTAAAATAGAAGGAAAAGCAGTAAAAAAACACGGAGCGTTATCGCTTGAGTTAATCATTTCCAAGAAAGGGAAAAAGGCGAAATGCAATCATATTGAACAGCAGCGGCTAAGCCAGTATGTCGGTCATTTAAATGTTGTGATGTTCGCCCCGGAAGACTTAAATTTAGTGAAAGGAAGCCCGCAAGTAAGACGCCGTTTTATTGACATGGAAATCGGGCAAGTTTCCCCCGTTTATATACATGATTTAAGTCAATATCAAAAGCTTCTGCAGCAGCGCAATCACTATTTAAAAATGATGCAGACGCGCGAGCGGCAAGATGAAACGATATTAGATATTTTAACAGAGCAGCTGATTCCGCTGGCGGCGAAAATTACGCTGAAGCGCCATGAATTTTTGTTTTTGCTCGAAAAATGGGCAGCGCCCATTCACCATGAAATCAGCCGCGGATTAGAACAGCTGCAAATTCAATATGAATCGTCTATTGATGTATCAGAAAAGGTAGAATTGTCGAGAATAATAGAAGCATATAGCGAAAAGTTTGCTACAATAAAAGAAAGGGAAATCCAGCGGGGAATGACGCTTGCCGGCCCGCATCGTGACGATATTTCATTTATTGTAAATGGGAAAAATGTGCAAATCTTTGGCTCTCAAGGGCAACAACGCACAACAGCATTATCCATCAAATTAGCGGAAATTGAATTAATCTTTTCTGAACTTGGCGATTACCCCATTCTTTTACTTGATGATGTGCTATCGGAACTGGATGACTATCGGCAAACCCACCTCCTTGATACGATCCGGCGAAAAGTACAAACATTTGTGACGACGACAAGCATTGACGGGATTAAACATGACATCATTAAGGAAGCAGCCATTTATAAAGTCCATTCCGGCTCCATAACCGCCCCTTCCTGTCATTAATGCTTTGAACGTTTGGAAAGAAAGCGTAGGTGATTGGACATGACAATGGAACAAAAAGTCGAACATACGTATGATGCGAGCCAAATTCAAGTATTAGAAGGGCTGGAAGCAGTCCGAAAACGACCGGGGATGTATATTGGTTCCACTGGCCCAAAAGGGCTGCATCATCTCGTATGGGAGATTGTCGACAACAGTATCGATGAGGCGTTAGCCGGTTATTGTACGGAAATAAACGTGACGGTCGAAAAAGATAATAGCATTACGGTTACAGATAACGGTCGCGGCATCCCTGTTGACATTCAAGAGAAAATGGGACGTCCGGCTGTTGAAGTGATTATGACCGTTCTGCACGCCGGGGGCAAATTCGGTGGCGGCGGTTATAAAGTATCGGGTGGACTGCATGGAGTTGGCGCTTCTGTTGTCAATGCTTTATCAGAGAAATTGGAAGTATATGTATACAGAGACGGAAAAATACATTATCAAAAATATCAGCGCGGCGTTCCTTGCACCGATTTGCAAGTGATTGGCGATACAGATCGGACAGGCACTACCGTTCATTTTAAACCTGATCCAGAAATTTTTACAGAAACGACCGAATTCGATTATGAAACGTTGGCAACTCGTCTCCGTGAGTTAGCTTTTTTAAATCGCGGTCTCAAAATTACGCTTGAAGATAAGCGGGTAGAAAACCGAAAAAATGAATATTGTTACGAAGGCGGTATTCAATCTTACGTTCAACATTTAAATCGGACGCGTGAAGTGCTTCATGAAGAGCCGATTTATATCGCCGGCGAGCGCGACGGCATTCATGTCGAAATTGCGCTTCAATACAATGATAGTTATAGCAGCAATATTTATTCATTTGTGAATAACATTCATACGTACGAAGGCGGAACGCATGAATCCGGTTTTAAAATGGCACTGACGCGCATTATTAACGATTACGCACGCAAACAGCAAATTTTTAAAGATAATGATCCAAATTTAACTGGCGAAGATGTCCGCGAGGGGTTAACAGCAATCGTTTCGATTAAACATCCGGCTCCGCAGTTTGAGGGACAAACGAAAACAAAGCTTGGAAACAGCGACGCCCGGACGGTTACTGATGCGATTTTCTCGGAACAGTTTGAAACATTTTTATTGGAAAATCCAACGATAGCAAGGAAAATTGTGGAGAAAGGAATGATGGCGGCCCGAGCGCGCGTAGCGGCAAAAAAAGCACGCGAGCTGACGCGGCGAAAAAGCGCGCTTGAAATTTCTAACTTGCCTGGAAAACTAGCGGATTGTTCCTCAAAAGACCCTTCCATCAGTGAATTGTATGTGGTCGAAGGAGACTCTGCCGGCGGTTCGGCCAAACAAGGACGGGATCGTCATTTCCAAGCGATTTTACCGCTGCGCGGGAAAATTATTAACGTTGAGAAAGCACGCCTAGATAAAATTTTGTCGAACAATGAAGTTCGTGCCATTATTACCGCACTGGGCACGGGAATTGGTGAAGACTTCGATATTACAAAAGCGCGCTACCATAAAATCATTATTATGACCGATGCGGACGTCGATGGCGCCCATATTCGCACATTGCTGCTTACGTTCTTTTACCGTTATATGCGCGAATTTATCGAGCGGGGATATGTATACATCGCCCAACCGCCGCTTTATAAAATTGAGCAAGGCAAACAAGTAAGGTACGCCTATAACGACCGGCAGCTCGAGAAAATTCTTGCGGAATTGCCAGAAAACCCAAAGCCGACGATTCAGCGTTATAAAGGTCTTGGCGAGATGAACCCAGAGCAGTTGTGGGAAACAACGATGAATCCAGAAACAAGAACGCTGCTTCAAGTTAGTTTGCAAGATGCAATTGAAGCTGATGAAACGTTTGAAATTTTGATGGGAGACAAAGTAGAACCACGAAGACAATTTATCGAAGAAAACGCAAGGTATGTAAGAAATTTAGATATTTAGTTTGGAGAGTGTTGAGCAATCACCCTCCCCACTCCAAATTTTTTATAAGGGAGGTTTTCTTGAATGGCAGAAAATCAACATCCGCGCATCCGTGAAGTCAACATTAGCCAGGAAATGCGTTCCTCGTTTCTCGATTATGCGATGAGCGTCATCGTATCGCGGGCATTGCCTGATGTGCGCGACGGGCTAAAGCCTGTGCATCGCCGTATTTTATATGCCATGCATGATCTTGGCATGACCGCGGACAAACCATACAAAAAGTCGGCCCGCATCGTCGGCGAAGTCATCGGGAAATATCACCCGCACGGCGATGCAGCCGTATACGACACGATGGTCCGCATGGCGCAAGATTTTAACTATCGCTACATGCTTGTCGATGGACACGGAAACTTCGGATCGATTGACGGCGACGCAGCTGCCGCGATGCGTTATACAGAAGCGCGCATGTCCAAAATCGCGATGGAACTGTTACGCGACATTAACAAAGACACGATCGATTATCAGGATAACTACGACGGTTCGGAGAAAGAACCAGTCGTTTTGCCGTCGCGCTTTCCTAATTTATTGGTAAACGGCTCATCCGGAATCGCCGTAGGGATGGCGACAAATATTCCGCCGCATCAGCTCGGCGAAGTGATCGACGCCATTTTGGCATTAAGCAAAAATCCTGATATGACGGTGGCCGATTTAATGGAATACATTCCAGGGCCAGATTTTCCGACGGCGGGGCAAATTATCGGCCGCAGCGGAATCCGTAAAGCATACGAAACAGGGCGCGGCTCGATCACATTGCGTGCGAAAGTTGAGATCGAACAGCAGTCCAACGGAAAAGAAACGATCATCGTCCGTGAGCTTCCTTATCAAGTCAACAAGGCAAAATTAATTGAACGCATCGCGGAGCTTGTCCGCGAAAAGAAAATTGATGGCATTACCGATTTACGCGACGAGTCAGACCGGAACGGAATGCGGATCGTCATCGAAGTGCGCCGCGATGCCAACGCTAAAGTCATTTTAAACAATCTATATAAACATACAGCATTGCAAACAAGCTTTGGCATTAACATGCTTGCGCTTGTTGATGGTCAGCCGAAAGTGTTAAATTTAAAAGAATGTCTGGAGCATTATTTGGAACATCAGAAAGTAGTGATCCGCCGCCGGACAGCTTACGAGCTGAAAAAGGCGGAAGCCCGCGCCCATATTTTAGAAGGGCTTCGCGTTGCTCTTGATCACCTTGACGAGGTGATTAGCCTAATCCGTAGCTCACAGACGACGGAAATCGCTAGGGAAGGGCTGATGAAGCAGTTTTCGCTCAGCGAGAAACAGGCGCAAGCAATTTTAGATATGCGTTTGCAACGGTTAACTGGATTAGAACGAGAAAAAATTGAACAAGAATATCAAGATCTTGTCCGTTTCATCGCTGAATTAAAAGCGATTTTAGCGGATGAGGAAAAAGTGTTGCAAATTATTCGCGACGAGCTAACGGAAATTAAAGAGCGGTTTAACGATGAGCGGAGAACGGAAATCGTCATTGGAGGAGCCGAAGAATTTGACGATGAAGATTTAATTCCGCGCGAACATGTCGTCATCACCCTCACACATAAAGGGTATATTAAGCGTTTGCCTGTTTCTACGTACAGAAGCCAAAAACGCGGTGGACGAGGCGTCCAAGGCATGCATACGACCGAAGACGATTTTGTCGAACATCTTTTGATTACGTCGACTCATAACACCATTTTATTCTTTACGAATAAAGGCAAAGTATACCGGGCGAAAGGATATGAAATTCCGGAATACAGTCGGACCGCGAAAGGACTTCCGCTTATTAATCTTTTAGAACTGGATAAAGATGAGTGGATTAATACGATTATCCCTATTCACGACGAATTTGACGACAATTTATATTTGTTCTTTACCACAAAACAAGGCATTGCCAAGCGTTGTCCACTTTCTGCCTTCGCCCATATTCGAAACAACGGTTTAATCGCAATCCATCTGCGCGAAGGGGACGAGCTTATTTCGGTTAAGCTAACGGATGGATCGAAACATATTATTGTCGGGACGAAAAACGGAATGCTTATCCGTTTTCCGGAAACCGATGTCCGCACAATGGGACGGAGTGCAACGGGAGTGAAGGCGATCACGCTTGATGAGGATGATGAAGTAGTAGGCATGGAAATTTTAGAGGATGATTGTGATGTATTAGTCGTGACGAAAAACGGATATGGCAAGCGCACCCCTGCCTCTGAATATCGTCTGCAAAGCCGCGGCGGAAAAGGAATTAAAACATGTAATGTGACGGAGAAAAACGGTCCAGTTGTTGCGGTGAAAACGGTCAACGGGGACGAAGACTTAATGCTTATCACGACAAGCGGTATCCTCATTCGCATTGCTGTCAGCGATATTTCACGAGTAGGAAGAAATACGCAAGGGGTAAAGTTAATTCGTCTATCGGAAGAAAATGAACATGAATATGTTGCTACGGTAGCGAAAGTTCCAACAGAAGAAAAAGAGGAAGAGAGCCAAGAGAGGCAAGAGAGTTATTCATTATAAATAATAAAGGTGTCCGAAAGCTTTGTTTTCGTGACACCTTTCTTTTTTATATACGCATAAAGTACTACAACTAATTTCCTAATAATGTTAGTATAAAATTACACGAATAAAACATGGGAGTGTATAGCGATGATTCGGGTAAAGCTTCGCCAGTTACAAGAAGGATGTATTCTTGCTGAAGATGTGCTGGGGAAAACGAAAAAACCAATTATGCTAAAAAATACGGTAGTGACATCAACGTTATTAAACGTATTAGAAAAATTTTTAATTGAGGAAGTATGTGTCGAGCCAGTTTTGGCGAACGGCGAGCCGTTCCGCCCGACAGAATTGCCTGAAGCGCACCATGACGGTTCTATAAGCAACGAACATTCGATATCTCTTTACCTGAAAGCGGTTCAAAAATATAAAAAAGCGTTTCAGTCATGGCAATCTGGTTTCCCGATTGACATCGCCGAAGTAAGAAATATGATTATTCCATTGTTAGACAAATTTATACACAATAAGAGAGAGTTGTTAATATTATACCGTTATGCGACAGACGAAGATTATTTATATCACCATGCGGTTAGCGTCGGGTTGCTAGCAGGTTTTTTAGCAAAACAAATGGATTATAGCAGAGGGGGGTGTTATCAAATCGCGCTTGCGGGTGTATTGTCCGACTGTGGAATGGCAAAGGTCGATAAAAGGCTTTTAACAAAGCGGTCCGCACTTACTGCTAGCGAATACAAAGAAGTACAGCAACATACCATATTTGGCTATCGAATGGTGCAAAAAATAACAGCTTTAAAACAAGGGACAAAGCTAGCAGTATTGCAGCACCATGAACGCATTGACGGAAGCGGCTATCCGTTTGGCATTCGTGGCCAGCAAATTCATCCATACAGCAAAATAGTGGCGGTAGCGGACATGTATCATGCGATGACTTCCGAACGCCTTTATCGACGCAAACAGTCGCCCTTTAAAGCGCTGGAAAAAATGCAAATCGAGCAATTTGGCAAATTAAGCATGGAGGCAATAAAAGTACTGCTAGATCACTTAGCCAACTTTCAAACAGGGACGGTGGTTAAATTATCAAACGGCGAAATAGGCAAAATTATTTTTATACAGCCGGAAGAACCGACAAGACCAATTGTTAAACTAGCCAACAAAGAGAAATTTCTTTCTCTAAGTGAACATCGAGATATATATATCGAGGAAATTATTCATTAATAACGCTGGTGGATAAATATTTTTTCTTAAAAAAATACTGTTGAATATGAAAGACAAACATGATAGAATCAATTTTGCTTGATTCAATGTGTTTTGATAAATAATTTGTAAAAAAGTGTTGACTTTTAATTGTCTATGAGTTACTATTTAATAGCTGTCATCTTTAAGAGATGAAAGTTCCTAAAGTTCCTTGAAAACTAAACAAAACGCAAGCGTCAATCAAAAACAA
>NZ_BAWO01000003.1 GCF_000632715.1 Parageobacillus caldoxylosilyticus NBRC 107762
ACAGACTAAGAACAGACTGCAACCTTCTATCAATTTTTGAAAATCTTCAAAGTGTAGCAGTGTAATACTCTAATCAAAATCCCCCTTTCGGCAGGCTCGGAGGGATATCATAGGTTACTGTCTGCCTGAAGGGGGAACTTCGCCATTTTACGCTCATTCTTTCACTTTGAAACGACTATTCAATTTTAAATGTTTTCGTCAAATTGCCGACCATTACTTTATATGTTCCCGATTCTACAACAGGCCGTTCCGTTCCTATAATGTCACCTGGAATAATGGCAAGCTGTGATGCGGGCAGGTTGAATGTGACTGTCTTTGTCTCTTCAGGGTTAAGGTGAATCCGTTTAAATCCGGCTAACTGTTTCACAGGCGTCAGGACAGAACGATATTCTTGATTGACATAGAGTTGGACGATTTCATCCCCGGCAACCTTGCCAGTATTGGTAACATCCACGGATACTTTTGCTTCTCCTTTTTTGCTAATAATGTTTGTTACCTGCAAATTTTTATACTCATAAGTCGTATAGCTTAATCCGTAACCGAACGGGAATAACGGCTCATACTTTGTTCCCGGCTTATGATTATAAAAAATCGGCACTTGGCCAATGGATTTTGGCCATGTCGAAGCCAACTTCCCACTCGGGTTGTAATCGCCAAATAGAACATCGGCAACCGCCTTTCCTCCTTCTGTGCCAGGAAGATACGCCATTAGAACAGCTGGGGTAGATTCAACAAGATCCGTGATCATCAGCGGACGGCCCGCAACAAGAACGAGAATCACGTCTTTTCCGGTTTCGTTAAGCGCTTGTATAAGCTGTCTTTGAGCGGCAGGAAGTTCGGCTGTTTCCGTGTTTCCTTCCCCCTCAGCGTAAGGTTTTTCGCCAACTACTGCAATGACGACATCCGATTGCAACGCTGCTTTTACAGCCTCATCAATCGCTGCTTTTACTTTGGACGGATCTTTTTCGTCTTTTTCATCCGGCACTCCCGGTACATACTTCACCGCTGTATTGTTAGACACCGCCCCTTTGATGCCTTCAAGGATCGTCACAGCAGGAGGGAGTTCATTAGGATTGGTGGCCCCTTGCCATCCGATCGTCCATCCGCCCATTTGATTTGCCACATTATCGGCACTTGGACCGGTGACCAGAATCGATTTCACATCTTTTTTGAGCGGCAGAACATTTCCTTCGTTCTTAAGCAATGTCATTGTCTCACGGGCTGCCTGAAGCGCCAGCTGACGGTCAGAATCATTGATTATTTCTGCCGCCTTTTTCGGGTCGACGTAAGGGTTTTCAAAAAGTCCCAACTCAAATTTAAGCGTTAAAATGCGGCTTACCGCTTGGTTAATGCGTTTTATTGATATTTTTCCTTCTTTGACAAGTTCGATCAAATTTTTCGTAAAGTTATCTGCATCATGCGGCACCATCGACATATCGACACCTGCATTGATGCTCATGCGAATGGCATCCTTATATGATGGAGCTACTTTATGGACCGTGTGCAACTTCATCATATCTTCCCAATCCGATACAACGACACCCTTAAACCCCATTTCCTTTCGCAACACATCCGTCAACAAATACTTAGAAGCGTGAACAGGGATGCCGTTGATCGAGCCACTGTTTATCATAATGGTTTTGACACCGCTTTCAATTTGCGCTTGAAAAGATGGATAGAAAATCTCTCTTAAGGTGCGAAGGGAAAGGTCAGCTGGAGAACGATCCTGTCCGTTAAGCGGCTGGGAATAACCAACAAAATGTTTTCCCGTGGCTGCTACACTTTCTTGATCGGACAACTTCTTTCCTTGAAGTCCTTTGACCGCCGCCGCACTCAACTTTGAAGCGAGGTAAGGATCCTCACCAAATGTTTCATAAAAACGCCCCCAACGAATATCCCGACCGATATCGGCAACAGGGGCAAAATTCCAATGAATGCCGGTCGCTCTTACAGACTTTGCAGTACTTGCGGAAAGTTTTTCGACCAATTCTGGATCCCATGCGTTAGCGAGTCCAATATTGTGGGGGAAAATGGTTGCTCCGAGGACATTGTTATGACCGTGAACTGCATCAACACCGTAAATAATCGGGATATGCAAACGCGAATGCTCCATCGCATATTTTTGAATGTCGTTTGTCAATTTAGCCCATTCTTCCGGATTGTTCGGTACTGGTGCCGCTCCGCCGCCGCTTAAGATCGAACCGACATGGTTTTCTTCAAAAATCTTTTTCATCCATTCAGGGTTCAGCGGTCCCCGATCCCATTCATTTGTTCCCATGAGCCTTGTTACATCAATTTGCGTCATCTGCCCCACTTTTTCTTCTAACGTCATCCGCTGCAGCAAATCTTTCACTCTTTGCTCAATAGGCACCTCTGGATTCAAGTATAGAGGCTTATCAGATTTTTTAGCGTACGCAGCCCCATCCTGCCTTACATACGGTAAAATCAAACTGACAAGCAACAGCGCAATGATAGGAAATCTAAAAAACTTCGTCCCCTCGTTCATTTGCGGAATCCTCCTTCCCGATTTATTCCATAAAAAAGATGAGTTGTGTGCAAATTCCTCATATTCACCTCCATCCCTTTTATTCAATGTTGTCACAAAATAATTATAAATAAAAATATTTAGATAATTATAAATTAACTTCTTCACTTTTTTGTCATTTCCTTGAATATTTTGCGATTGTACTCACCAGTCAACAATCACCCACTACAGTTGGTGCTTAGGCCATATTGGTTGATTCATCTTTTCGCTAGACGATGCTGGGAGGAAAAGCAATCTTTCTTCCGGTCCTTATCAACAAAAGATATAAGCTGGAATGTGTGGCAAAAAGCATAAGCGATGCATAAACACACATAAAAAGATCATATACAGTGATCAAAAGAATCAACAAGGAGTGAATACTCGAGCGGCGACGGGTACAAAACCCAAAAGCATCTAGAGTGTAGTTGTCGAGAAGTTCATCGATGGAATGGATGCAACGGGTATAGCTAGAAGAGGAAGCTGAGGATCTAACCATAATGCAAAACATAAAAGGGATTCGCAATCTTTTCACACCGAAGAATCTATCTTTCGTAAATACATTCGCACAACGAATAACGCAATTCCCGCTCCAAACGCGTCAATCACCACATCCGACAAAAGCGGAGTCCGCCCCGGCTGAAACGACTGATGCCATTCATCGAAACACGCGCAAACAACAGCAAGCACCCACGCGCCAACCATCGCGAACCGCCGCGGATATAACGCTCTCCACACAAGCGCCGCAAGCAGGCCGAATACCGAAAGATGTGCCAATTAACGCACGATTTAATTCCATGACAAAAACCCATCATTGATATGATCGATATGTCCTAATTGCAGTTTTTGTACGATTTTACTAATCCAACTTGCCGTATTCGCACCAGTAAACATGGCGGATTCGGTAAAATAATAAATCATCCCGCACCATGCGAACACAAGAATCCAAGGAATCATCTTATTTTTCCTTTCATCGCCTAATCTGTTTTAACGAATCATTCTTTTTTAAACTGATCGTTTTTCCATCCACTCCAGCTTTTCCATTGAATGAACATCTTGCAGAATGTAGCGAATGGTCTTTTTCACGGACTTTGGCAGCTGTTGAAATGATGACAGACATACCTCCCAATACTACTTATCATACCCTTTAAAAACTTGTTTTAACTGATGAGCAAGCTCCCGAACCATGTCTTTCGCGGTCATATTGGCGGACAATTCCCCGCGTTGATACGCTTCAATTAATATATGTTTGAAACGCTCGGTTTCTGGTCGCAGAGTCTTTTTCTTCGTCACAACAGTCACCTCCAAATAGAAAAAATAAATACAGCCTCCCGCTGAAATCATTCAGAGGGAGGCTTTCTATTATTCTACATTTCGGCTATGCCACTTCCATGCACTTTCGATGATTTGTTCTAATGAATATTCCGCTTTCCATCCCAACTCTTCATAAATTTTTTGCGAGGATGCGACAAGGCGCGCTGGGTCGCCCGGACGGCGGTCGGTGTATTCAATAACGGCTTTGCGCCCGGTTACTTTTTCACATGTTTCAATCACTTCTTTCACGGAATAGCCTAAGCCGTTGCCAAGGTTGTAAATGGCGGTTTTCTTTTTACCCGCCAACAATGTTTCCAACGCTAAAATATGCGCCTTCGCTAAGTCGGTGACATGGATATAGTCGCGAATGCATGTCCCGTCTGGTGTATCATAGTCCGTACCGAAGACGGAAATTTTGTCGTGCTGGCCTAACAAATGCTGCAAGACAAGCGGAATCAAATGCGTTTCCGGGTTATGGTCTTCGCCAATTTCCCCCGACTCGTGCGCCCCAGCCGCGTTAAAGTAGCGAAGGACGACATAGTTAAGACCATACGCAGAAGCAAAATCCGCTAAAATTTGTTCGATCATCAACTTTGAACGTCCATACGGATTAATTGGATTTGTTGGGCAATCTTCCGTAATTAATTCAACATTCGGAATCCCATACGTCGCCGCGGTTGACGAGAAGATAAAGTTTTTCACATTATACTTTAGCATTGTCTCTAGTAACGTTAAGGTAGCGGCAACATTGTTTTGATAATACTTCAGCGGATTCACCACCGATTCGCCGACTAAGCTGTTCGCCGCAAAATGCATGACGGCTTGAATCGGGTATTTTTCAAAAATCGGTTCAAGATCCGCTTTGTTCCCTAAATCCCCTTGCACAAACACCGCGCGGTCATCCACTAAATAGCGATGACCAGTCGATAAGTTATCAAGCACGATCACTTGCTCTTTTCCCACTAACTCTTTCACTAAATGACTGCCGATATAACCAGCTCCGCCGACAACAAGAATCATATACAATCCCCCATTATACATTAACTATTTGATGGACTATAGTCATTACGGCGTTTTCTAATGCAGCAACGAGTTCTTCGCTCTCTTGCAATGATGTTCCTCTTACGCCAAAATAAAACTTCGCTTTCGGCTCCGTGCCTGATGGACGCAAGCAGAACCATGAGCCATTCGCAAGATGATATTTCAAAACATTCGAGCGCGGCAAGTCAATCGTCTGTTCTTCCCCTGTCGTGACAATGGTGCGCTTGCTTATCAAATAGTCTTCGATCGCGACAACGCTAACGCCAGCGATTTCTTTCGGCGGTTCTTTGCGGAATGTCGCTAAAATGTTCGCGATTTGCTCGGCGCCGTCTTTTCCTTTTAACGTTAACGAGCGTAATGATTCTTTATAATAGCCGTATTTCGCAAAAATCTCTAATAAACCTTCATACAATGTCTTTCCCTGCGCTTTATAATAAGCCGCTACTTCTGCGGCAAAAATCGCCGATTGCACCGCATCTTTGTCGCGGACAAAGTCACCGATTAAATAGCCATAGCTTTCTTCATACCCGAATTGGAACGTGTATTCTTTCGTTTGTTCAAACTCGTTAATCTTCTCACCAATAAATTTAAACCCGGTTAACGTATCGATCGTTGGCAATCCATAATGCTCGGCAATCGCGCGGCCAATTTCGGACGTCACGATCGTTTTCACAACGACACCGTTTTTCGGCAAGATTCCTTTTGCCTGCTTTTGCGATAATAAATATTCCAGCATCAACGCACCCATTTGGTTACCTGTTAACACGACATATTCACCATCTAAATTTTTCACCGCGACACCGAGCCGGTCCGCATCCGGATCTGTCGCCATTAAAATGTCGGCATCGATTTTTTCACCGTATTGAATCGCTAATTCAAACGCGGCATGCTCTTCCGGATTTGGTGAGGCAACAGTGGAAAAGTTCGGGTCTGGAAGTTCTTGTTCTTTTACAACCGTCACGTTTTCAAAGCCAAATGCTTTTAAACCAGCGCGGACTAACTTATTGGCTGTGCCATGCAAAGGAGAAAAAACAATTTTTAAATCTTTCGCCACTTTCGCAACAAGTTCCGGATTTAATTGAATTGTTTTTAATTGCTGAAGGTAGGCTTCATCGATTTCTTCACCGATATAGGTAAGCAAGCCGTTTTCCAGAAGTTCTTGCTCGCTTGCTACTGCAACCGTCAATTCATTTTCGACGGCATTGACGTATTGAATAATCGTATCCGCCACCGCTGGCGGAATTTGTCCGCCGTCTTGGCCATACACTTTAAACCCGTTATACTCCGGCGGATTATGACTTGCGGTAATGACCACACCGGCAAACGCTCCAAGATAACGAACCGCAAACGACAGCTCTGGCGTTGGACGAAGTTCTTTAAATAAGTAAGCTTTAATCCCATGCTTCCCAACCGTCTTAGCCACTTCTAACGCAAACTCAGGCGACTTATGGCGGGAATCATAGGCAATCACAACACCGCGTTCTTTCGCTTCTTCGCCTTGTTCAACGATATAACGGGCTAATCCTTCCGATGCTTTGCGAATGGTATAAATATTCATTCGATTCGTCCCTGGACCAATTTCCCCGCGCATACCGCCTGTGCCGAATTCTAAATGTTCGTAAAAGCTATCTTCAAGAGCTTTTTCATTATGCTTCATAGAAATTAATTGTTGTTTCAATTCTGCATCTAACTCTGAATATGAAAGCCATTTTTCTACTGTTGCTTTATATGTCATCTTTCTGTCTCCCCTTTGTTGTTTACGGATGTGCTGAAATGACCAACACTCCCCCGTTTGCTCGAAAGGAATGTCATATCTGCACAGGCCCTACAATTTCGTTCCATCCCCAGATGCATTTCTGGAAAATAGAGCGAAAGAAGGTGGGTTGTTTCATTATGTTAAACTCTTTTATTTTTTAACACTTGCAACATTTGTTTTGATACCATATCCGCTTGATTAGAAAGAAAGGTGTCATGAGATGGATATTGACTTCGCATTTTCTTCATAAATACTTCGTCAATGACAAAGTGGTGTAATTCGTTCCATGTCATTGTCTTGCATAAATGATTTTCTTTTAAATACGAAATCGTATGTTGATCTTCTTTCATCATTTGTCGACCTAAAATCAATAATGGCTTACGAGCACATACTGCTTCGCTCACGATTCCCCAACCTCGGGCGGTGACAGGCACCAAACCCAAATAAGCCTCCCGCTGAACAACTTCAACAGGAGGCTTGCAAACGGTTATTTTATCGTCTTATCACTTTGATAAAGACGTCAATGACGTGATTTTGTTCCTCAACGGTCATGCTAGAGCCAGATGGCAAACAGTTCATCAAAAACGCTCCAACTTTCCTGATGCGGGTAATACGTTACCCCGTTAAACACCAGCTGCAGATGAAGCGGCTTCCACACAGGACATGCTTCAATATTTTCCTCCGCAAGCGCGTTGATAATATCCATCGGCGTCACGCCAAGCATTTGCTGATAGATCGTCAACGTCGTCAGCCAGCTGTTGGACATCGTGCCTTCCCATTCAGGCATAAACTGAACTCCTTCGATATCCCCTAACGCTTGCACGTAGCGGTTAAAAACCGCCCGTCTCGCTTTCACCCGCTCGTCCAATACTTCCAACTACACCCGACCGATTCCCGCAACGATATTGCTCATGCGGTAGTTATATCCTAATTTGGCTATGTTGATAATGCGGAGCCGGATCGCGCGCCTGAGTCGCTAGAAAACGAGCTTTTTGCAACGCTTCGACATCATCGGAAACTAACATTCCGCCGTCAAAAGTGGTAATGAACCTGTAGGCTTTAAAACTAAATAATAGAACTACTGATAATATCATATACCGCCTTAATTACCCGTTCTTGATCTTCTTCCGTCATCTTTGTATAAAGAGGTAAACTAACAGCATGTTTATAGTTGGCTAAGGCATTTGGATAATCTTCTGGTTGCAGTTGGTAAGTATCTCTCCAATACGGCTGAATATGAAGAGGAATAAAATGGACACTACACCCAATTCCTTTTTGAAACATTTGTTCAATAAAGGATTCACGACTAATCCGAACATCATCAGTTAACCGAATTACGTAAAGGTGCCATGCATGTAGATCATTCTCTTTCGCTTTAGGAGGCAAAATAATTGGCAAATCTTTAAATGCTTCATTATAATTTTCAGCCATTTCTTGACGTTTTTTTTGAAACTTGTATACTTTTCTTAATTGATGTATTCCAAGTGAAGAAGCTAAATCAGTTAAATTATACTTAAATCCTGGAGCAATAACTTCATAATACCAAGATGGCTTGTTAGATGTATATCGGTCAAATGCGTCCCGACTTATACCATGCAACCGCATAACCCGACACCGCTTCGCAATCTCTGGATTCCGGGTAACAATCATACCACCTTCTCCAGTTGCTAATGTTTTAGTGGCATAAAAACTATAAACTGTTACATCACTTTCCAAGGTCCCGATTAATCGACCTTTATAAGTAGTCGGAAGGGCATGTGCCGCATCCTCCACAACTTTTAATCCGTAAGATCGAGCAATAGTAAGTATTTCATCCATTTCACACGAAAGACCCGCAAAGTGAACAGGAATAATTGCTTTTGTTTTTGAGGTAATTTTTTCTTCAATTTTGTTCGGATCAATATTAAAGGTATCGGGATTAATATCAACAAATACAGGATGAGCACCTAAATAGCGAATTACTTCCGCGGTTGCGGTAAATGTATACGGCGTTGTAATGACTTCATCGCCTGGTCCAACACCAATTGCCTCCAACGCTAAATGAAGACCTGCAGTGGCAGAACTAACTGCAATTGCTTCAACATTTCCTCCTAAAAAATTTACAAAATCTTGCTCAAACTGTTTTGTTTTTGGGCCTGTCGTTAACCATCCAGAATGCAAGGAATCAATAACTTCATTAATTTCTTCTTCCCCAATATCAGGTAAAGCAAAAGGTAAAAAATTCACCATAACTTGTATTTCCTCCTAAAAGTTTTATAAAATCCAACCGGTTTATAATTGAGTGTGTTGCAAAATGCATGATGAATGGATACATACACAAAAAAACATCTATCAGAACATCATGGACAGTAAGCAAAAAAAACAAATTGGACATGATTATAACCCCTAATTTTCACCATTAAACCTAGACAGCCTTACGAAACTTCCATACTCTTCTATACTCTTGGAATCTTTGTATTAAAATATTTTTAAAGACTTATTTTATGATCAATTCCTATCAGAAATTAACATCATACTGTAACGTTTTTGCTATTTTCAATGACCCCTCATTTTTCTATGTTTCCCCACAACAGAAAATGGTGCCGAAAATAAGGGTTTCCGATTTTCCATACACAACTGTTAAAAAATTTAGGAAACGATATCCCTGATTCATACTGGTCTACAACACTGCTGTCCGAAGCAGTCTTGACGGTTCACAGCCGAAGTAGACTGTTTATCTGATTCTAAAAGATTAACATCCATATCTTGTGCCATTACTGAAGGTCGAAGGAATTGAATTAATATCATGTTTCGGCAACACCAAATCAGAATGATACAACAGTAACATCAGAGCTGATTGCTTCTTCTACAAAAACGGTAAATGAATTAGCACTTAGCGATGCTACATATGGAAGAGAAAATGTTCATCAAGTAGCAGACAGGTAAGGAATCTATTTATTTCCCGAATTAATCGAAACATAGCAAAGATCGAAAAGATGACTATGACTGGATTCACCTATCCTTTTAAAAACAATATGACAAAGAGCTATTAGGACTTCACTGCGAAATCAACCGAGTATCCAATGAATGAAAATTGACGGATCAGAAGAGATGCAATGGTATGGGTTTCATCAATATTTACTACATGTATAATGCTGTATCCTTAATTAAAGTTTTTATTCTAGTTCTGTAACACCATCTTTTATATCAAGCATTGCTTTGTTTTTATAAAAATCATAGTATTTTTGAAGCATTATTTCCTTAGTAAAGAATATACTAAACTTTTTATATGCTTGTTCAGCAATCTTGTTCCTTAGTCCTTCATTTTCTATCAATAGTTTAATACTTTCTTTTAATCCAACTACATCCTTTGGTTTAACTACGAGAGCATCTCTTTTATCTTCTACTACGGTAATATTACTTCCAATTTCTGTACATATAATAGCTTTTTTGGCAGCCATTGCTTCAAGTAGAGCAATTGAGAGACCCTCCCATAAAGACGGTAAAACAACAATATCAGCAGCATTGAGAAGATTATTTACATCACTTCTGAAACCTAAAAATCTTACTTTATCTTCTATATTTAATTCCTTTGCTCTATTTTTTAAGCTCTCTTCTAACTCACCTGAACCAGCAATATTAAACCCATATTTACTGTCTATTTGATCGTTCTTCAACATTGCAATAGCTTCCAATAAATATTCAATACCTTTTTGTGTTGCTAACCTTCCAATTGTAAATATAGCAATCTCATTATTTTGAATGCCTAATTGGCTTCTCATTTGTTCCCTTTCTACTGTAGGTTTTACCCTATTAGGATCTAATCCGTTTGGTATAGATATAATTTTATCACTCGGAGCGATTTTCAGCTCTTCGGCCCACTTTTTATGGAAATCACTTACTGTAATAATAAAATTACAATACTTTGCCACAAATTTCTCAATTTGGGAGTATATCAAAATACTATGCCTTGGAGACTGCTCATGAAAAGCAAAGCCGTGTACAGTGTGAAATACAAAAGGTACTTTAGCCAACCTAGCAGCAATTCGACCTACTACTCCACCCTTTGAAGTGTTTGTATGGACAATATCAAATTTTTCCTGTTTTATCAGTTTTACTAAACGGATTATACTTTTTAAGTCAGCCTTTGGATTTATTTCACGCACCATTGGAACATGATGAAACGTAACATAATCAAAATACTTTAAATAATTATTTTTTACACTTTCCCTACTGTACGTCATGTGTATATCTACATTAAATTTTTGATGTAACATCTTTATAATGGTTATTATATATTCTGTTCCTCCTCCTATTTCATTTCCTCTTGCTACAATGAGCATTTTTTTCATTTCCGTTGCAGTCCTTTCAAATCATCTTTTTCCTTATATTTGTTCAAGATCTTCACCGTAAAATGCACTTAATTCTTCATTAAAAATATGTTGATAATCCATCTTTATTATGATGGTAATAAGAGTAAATAAAGTAAAGAATAGTTACGTTTATTACACAAACTCAATCGTTTGATAAGTACACTTTGTAGTGATGAACTGTTGTTCATCTATTAACATAATATTAGATAACAACTTATCTATCAGTGCTAATCTCAAGATTATACAATTTAAGTATATTTATTTGAAAAATTTCATAAGCCGATTTAACATAGTGTGATCATAGGACAATTTCTTCAATAAGATCTTACAAAGATTTATATCGATAGCTTTGATTATAAATAGTGCAAAATAAATAGTCCCAGTCCAACGCAAAACAGCAAACACTATCCTAAGGAAAAATACTAATAACTTTCTTTTAGCATAGTAATTATAAGATTAGATTAAGACTTCGCAAATATTTTATCTTATTTAGCCATCCTATTATCTTCGTTTGTATATAGCCCTTTGCGCTGTAAAACAGTAAATACTGTTTTAAATATTATCTTTAAATCCAAAATAAAAGAAATATTTTCAACGTAGTATAAATCAGCTTTCTGCTTTTCTTTAACAGATATACTATTTCTAAAAAAGGCCTGTGTATATCCGGTAATTCCTGGTCTAACAGTAAATTTTTTTAGATACTCTTTACTATATAAATGTACATTACCACATGGACTAGGTCTTGGCCCCACAAAAGACATATCCCCTTTTAAAACATTTAAAATTTGTGGAACTTCGTCAATACTAAGTTTTCTTATGACCTTACCAACTCTCGTTAATCTAATATCATCGCTGGAATTGAATGTGCTTCCGTCTTCATTTCTTAGATCAGGAGCATTAACAACCATTGATCTAAATTTATACATTTTAAACTTTTTAAGGTTTCTTCCCAACCTTTCTCCACAATAAAAAACGGGACCGCCATCATCTAATTTTATAGCAATCCCTACTAACAACCACAATATCAAGAAAAAAGGTAATGCAACGATGCTGAACAAAATATCAAGTAATCTTTTAAAAAACTTTTGATACATTCATTCTCCCCCCCTTAATATAACGGTAAGGTTTTATTTCTCTCAAAATCTCTCTAAACTTTCTTTGTTTAATCCCTTTATTACATTAAGAGAAATAATGGATTTTAATTATTTATTTTCCCTAAACGTATCTGTTAGTTTGTTAGAATTGGATAATTAACTTTTAAAATTTTGCAATTTTATTTTCTTTATATCATTTAAGGCGTCTTTAAATGAAAAAGAAGGTATATATCCTAGCTCTTTTTTTGCTTTGGAACTGTCCATTAGGGATGATTCTATTCCTTCATCCAGCGAATCCTCATATATTAAATTATCTTCATTGTCAAAACAATTGTTTACCATCTTCGCAATTTCTAAATTAGTATACGCTTCTCCACTTCCGATATTATATACACCGTGAAGGTCGGGTTTATGTAATGCCAATAGAATAGCTCTTGCAACATCTTTGACATAAACGAATTCTCGCTTTGCGATGCTTTTTCCTATCACTTTAAGTGTTTTCTTTTCAAAAGCTCTATCCAGGAAAGTGTTCATCATATAACCCTTTTTTTCACCTTCACCTAAAACCTGAGCAATTCTTAAAGATTTAATATTTAACCCATATTGCCGATGATAAAGATTACCTATATATTCACAGGTTATTTTACTTATTCCATATAATGTTTTTGGAGAAGGCAATTGTTCCTCATCCCACGGGATTTTTGTAGTATCTGAATAAACAGAAATAGATGAAGCGAACACAATATTTTTAATTCCCAACTTTCGACAACTTTCATAAAGATTTTCTGTCATTATGATATTCGGATAAAAATCTGCTATGCTGCCATTGGTTCCTCGAATAGCTGCTAAATGAATAACTGCATCAATATCCCTTAAAACATTTGTTAAACTAGCTATTGAATAGTCAGTTTTTCTATATTCACAACTGACATTGTCTGCAACTGAATTTCTCCCTAAAATCACAGGAGTATATATTTGATCTTGATGTAAAAGAGAAATCACTTCTTTTCCAAGAAAGCCAGTCCCACCTGTAACAGCTACTTTCATTATCAGACACTCCTAATCTTGAATAATATAATATCCTATTTTTTCGAACTGGCCATTGATTGCTCTGATTAAATCACCATCATTATAATACTTAAAACTAAAAAGTGTATTACTTGGAATGTTAAAGTTTGTATAGTCAGCCTGTTTATTTGGTGCATCACATAAGAATTCAAGAGTGTATTGTCCCTCAAATTTTTTACAATTATATAACTCATCTGTATTTCCAAACAGCAAATGTTCAAACGTCAACTTAATCAGATTAACTCCTGTATAATATCTCAATACATTCCACATATGGCATCCATCAAGTCTTGGAGTAACCTCAATAATAAAAGGTTGGTCGTCCTTCATCTTAATTTGAAAATACAGCGGACCGTTTACAATACCTAACTTTTTAGCAACTCTACATACTAGATCTTTTACACGTTCATTAGTACTGCTATTTAAAACCTTAGAAGGAACTACATGTTTACGAATTAGCCCTCCTTGAAATTGAGGCCAAACTACACGGTCAGAAGGGACAAAAAAGGCAATATCCCCATCTATCATGTAAGCGTTCACTGAAAGTTCTGGCCCTTCGATGTACTCCTCAATGATAACAGTTTCTTCGCGGGAAAATCGTTTGCAAGCCTCAAAGTGTTGCTGGAATTCATTATAATCTTTAATTAATCGTACTCCCCTTTGTCCCTGGGAATCCGATGGTTTCATGATAAATGGATAAGATAATTCTATTTTGTCATTAATATTATTTATGAGTTGAAATTTAATATTACCATCAAAATCATTACCCAAAAACTCTCTCATTTTAATTTTATTATTACATATTTTCGCTGTGCGTGAAGAAACAAAATGGGGAAGCCCCATTTTTTCACTGATAGCTGCAGATATAGGTATAGCTATATCCGAACCAACTGAATAAACACAATCTATCTCATGTTCTTGTATAAATTCAATCACTCTATCTACTTCTGTGAAATTAATTAATTGAAAGTGATCAGCATAAATACTTCCTGGGCCGTCATTTGCTTGAGCACATGCGTATGTTTTTACGCCCATTTTTTTTAGTTCTATTATTGCATCCATTTGCACAGGAGCAATACCAAGTATTAACACTTTTTTCATATTCATCTTCCTCTCTGCTGATTAACGATTTCCTCCAGTTTATCTAATACTGCATTGCTAGGGGATTCAGCAAATAAGTGGCAATTCTTTTTGATAATATCATCATCTAATGTCCACCATTGGATTCTTAAAAGTCTTTCTATAATCTTTTCATCAAACCTGTATTTTATTATTCTAGCAGGATTCCCTGCAACAACGGCATAAGGAGGTACAGATTTTGTGACAATCGAATTCGCTCCAACTACTGCTCCGTCCCCTATGGTTACCCCTCTTAAAATAGTAGAATTAGCACCTATCCAAACATCGTTTCCAACTTCACATTCTTCCTTAAATCTATTGTAGTAGGTAACACCGTTATTCAACTCATCATAAGGATTATATAGAAAAGTATGTGATGTAATTCTGCTGAAATCATGCTCAGCAGCTCCAATTGTCACTCCCCAAGAAATAGATGTAAAAGCGCCTATCCGGGTATGCATAATTACTGTATCCTGACCAGTATATGTATGTTTCCCTACTTTAACAAAATAGAGATGATTATACTTTCCTGCTCGTGCGTATCTCTCAAGATGACTATGATCTAACTTTGAACCATCTCCTGCAAATGTATTTTCCTCCATTTTACTCTTTACAATGGAACATCCTCTGTAAACCTTGGAATTTCTTGATATTATTGAATCAATAACATTAGAAAATGGATATATAGTTGCTTCTGGATGAATTTGAGAGTTGACTATTTTCGGTTCTATTATTTGATTATTCATTATTTCACCTCAGCCTGTGATAGTAGAATGGACTACAGATGAATATGGTGGTATGTCAAGAAAACAGACACGTTAAATATTAAATAGAGAGAAATAGCTGAATCTATGTAGCTAATTTCCTCGTCATTTTTTCATTTTCGAGAGCTCTTTGTAAGGTTTTGATGACTAATTTGTATATCGATGTACCATCTACAATCTTACGGGTAAATAAATCCATGATACTTGCTAAATACAACCATCCTTCATCGATAGGAATGAATGTATGTAATATCCGCCATCCATACTTCGTTCAGAGCCATTGTTTGCAAGTCTCACTCTAACAGAATGGCATATACATATAAAGATGCCTCCCCTGTTTGTGATGGCTTTGAATTTACAGACGGTAATAGATCTCAAAACCGTCTTCGCTCCTGACTCGAAAATCTAGAATTTCACGATATCCTTCATCATTAACTCCTAATACAACATAAATTGACTTCTTTCTCCACCGTATCACGAAGAAGTTCCACATACATGCCGTCCAAGTATAAGACTGGATGGTGCTTGGATAGAAGTCGTGTGTACCATTTCTCGATATCTTCCTTGACCACATCGGTAACATGACTAATCGTGGTCGGAGAAATAGGCAGCTCCCAGCATAAGTTTAATGAATTTGTCAAATTCTCTCGTGCTCATGCCACTTTGGTACATCTTGATTATCGTTTTCTCAAGCCAACCCGTGTGACACTGGTAAGGGGCAAACAGCTGTGTTTGAAATTCCCTGTTTCGGTCTCTTGGTACAGAAAGCCCTTCGATACGACCATATTGTGTATTGAGACTCCCACGATAATATAATAACCGTTTCGCATATTGGGCATCCTGCTGATTCAATTTCGAGAAAGCTTTTTGTCTCTTCCCGTATGATTAGCTCTAGTTTTGCTTTGACAAATTGGCGAATCGCACTTTCCAGTTGGTTTACCCAGTCTTCTTTCGATATACCTTTTAGACATAGGTAGGGGGACTCTCTTTTCTCTTTAGTGTTTTGAGTTCAATAGAGATACCCTACCTTATGCATAATTTCAAGTTTTTACTCTAGTTTTGCAACAACATTCATTTATATAGAAGTGATTCAGGAACTAGGATTTCCTATCTTTCATACTCAAACGGTAAAGGATTTAGGTTTACGCTATCCCCGGTTAGTCCTTATGGATAGCTCGTTCCTGCAAATCAGTCTTTATCATCACAAACAAAGTCAGACATGGCGATTTGGTACCACCGATTCAAAATCTATAAGCTCCACCTTTGTACCACAACCAAAAGAATCGTTTTACCTCATCTCTTAACCACTACTAACCAAAATAACAAGGGAGTGCCATCAGAACTACTTTCCTCTTTGCTAAAAGCATACAGGATTAACATTGGCGATGTCCATATGAAAGCGAAAACATCGGTAAAAACAGAGCAAATAGAAAAAGATGCTTATAGTTCGGAGGATTCATGTCTTTTTTGGAATTGAGATTTGAAAAATAGTCTTTAGGATTTTTCACTAAAATCGAACAAGTATTTTAAGTGTTGAAAAACATGTGTTGGAACAATTAACAGTTCTACGAAAGGTGTGGTCACCGATATAACTAGCGCCATTAGTTAAACAACGATAGCCACCCTTTACTTCTGTGAGAAATGGGCTTTTCGATTCTTATACATTTACTGTATGGTTCAATACACTTGCTCTTCCAATCGAATGATACTCAATATCATGCTTTACTACTTCCTCAATCGCATAACAATTTCGACCATCAAACACAATAGGTGTTTTCATCAATTTTTCAAACGTATCTAACGGTAAGGTCTTAATTTGTTCCCATTCCGTTACAATCATCGCAATGTCTGCATCACGAAGCGCGTCTTCAATCGAACAAGCATAATCAATTTTATCACCAATCACACGTTTGGCATTTTCCGTTGCAATTGGGTCATAAGCAACAACAGAAGCCCCTTCTTTTACTAGTTCTTCTGCAATCACAATCGAAGCAGCTTCTCGTATATCGTCTGTATTCGGCTTAAACGCTAAACCAAGCATGGCTACTTTTTTTCCTTGCAAACTTCCAAACCGTTTACGTGCTTTTTCTACCAGTTTCACTTGTTGCCGATTATTGACGTGAATCACCGCCTCTAACAACTCAAACTGATGATCAACGTTTCCCGCAATTTGCACTAATGCCTTCGTATCTTTTGGGAAACATGACCCTCCATAACCAATACCAGCCCGTAAAAATTGCGGCCCTATACGCGAATCCAGTCCCATTCCATACGCAACGTCTTCGACATCAGCACCAACTTTTTCACAAATATTTGCAATTTCATTAATGAAGCTGATTTTGGTTGCTAAAAAAGCATTGGAAGCATATTTAATCATTTCCGCACTGCGAATGTCCGTTTTAAAAATAGGAATGCCAAAAGGTCGATTAATTTCCTCAATCACCGCAGCAGCCTGTTCATTCTCCGCTCCAATCACAATACGGTCTCCATGAAATGTATCATATATCGCGGAACCTTCTCGTAAAAATTCTGGGTTAGATACAACATCAACCTCAACTTTCTTTTTCAAATTCGCTTCAATCCACTGTTTTACTTTATGGTTCGTTCCCACTGGAACTGTACTTTTGGTAACAATGATAACATGGTCTCTTTCTACATTTTCCGCAATATCTTTCGCCGCTTGTTCCACAAATCGTAAATCAGCAGAACCATCTTCTTTTTGCGGTGTACCGACTGCAATATAAATTACTTCCGCCTCGGCAAACGCTTCTTTATGACTTGTCGTGAAACGAAGACGACCATCCTCCATATTCTTCTTCATTAATTCTTCCAATCCCGGTTCATAAATAGGGAGAATACCTTCTTTCATTCGTTGAACCTTTTGTTCATCCACATCAACACAAGTCACATCATGACCAATTTCAGAAAGACAAACACCCGTCGCTAAACCGACATATCCTGTACCAACAACTGCGATTTTTTTCATTTTGATCTCCTTTCTAACAAACAAGAAACAGCTACCTCATGTTCATAAGGTAACTGCCCCTCTAAGTTTATCCATAGTAACCTCTATACCAATCAACAAATTTTTTAAGTCCATCCTCAATGGACGTCGAAGGATGAAACCCAACTGCTTTCTGCAAATCATCAATATCCGCATACGTCGCTTCAACGTCTCCTGGTTGCATCGGCAAGAATTCCATTTTCGCTTTTATTCCAAGCAACGATTCCAATGTTTCAATGAAATCCAACAACTTTACTGGTTGATTGTTGCCAATGTTATAGATTTTATATGGAGCATAACTAGAGCTTGGATCAGGCGACATTCGGTCCCAGTTCGGATTAGCAATCGGTGGCTTATCTAATAAACAAATCATTCCTTCAATAATATCATCAATATAGGTAAAGTCTCGCTTCATATTTCCATGGTTAAACACTTTGATCGGTTTACCTTCAAGAATATGTTTCGTAAACGAGAAATACGCCATATCCGGTCGCCCCCAAGGACCATAAACTGTAAAAAAGCGAAGCCCTGTTGTTGGGATCCCATACAAATGGCTATATGTATGCGCTATTAGCTCATTCGCTTTTTTCGTCGCCGCATACAAACTAACAGGATGATCAACATTATCATTGGTAGAAAACGGCATTTTGGCATTCGCTCCATATACTGAACTTGAAGAAGCATAAATAAAATGTTTTACAGGATAATGACGACACGCTTCAAGTATATTCACAAAGCCAACCAAATTCGAGTCAACATAAGCATGAGGATTTTGTAAACTATAACGCACTCCCGCTTGCGCTGCTAAATGTATTACATGTGTAAAGGAAAACTTCTCAAATAATTTTAAAATTCCTTCCCGATCTACTAAGTCTAACTTTTCAAACGTAAAACGATCATACTTTCTCAATTCCGCTAAGCGATCTTCTTTCAATTTCGGATCATAGTAATCGTTCAAATTATCTATTCCAACCACTTCATACCCTTGTTCTAGCAGTCTCTGCGACAGATGCATACCGATAAATCCAGCTGCGCCGGTGACTAAGATAGTCATGTAAATTCCTCCATCTATGATTGTTCTACTAACATTCAATAAATATCTCTCATCTCATTAAGAACTTGCACTAAATATACGGCTAAATCTCTTTTAACGAAGCCCTACCCATTTTCTCTCGCAAATCAGTTATTAATTTCACAAAATTTTCCACTAAAGCTTGATTATCTTCTAAATTGACTACAAATTCTATTTACTCCACGTTTCACTAAATCCCTTGAACCTCTTACATTGGTTACAACTAACGGATTTCCAGAAACCATTGTTTCCATGATGCATCGAAGCAATTCTTCACGGTAAGATAGTAAGGCTAAAAATAGAGATAGAATAAATTGAGTAAAAGGGGGTTCTCCCCCTTTAAGAAGTCGATTAAAAAAGAAACTGCAGCAGACTAGTATTATTTGGCCACCTCTCTATAAAGTCTCTCTATTTTTGGTATTTGTGTTCTCACATCAAATTTTTCTTTTACGTAAGCTTTGCTATTCTCTTGGAATTTCTCTATTTTTTTTCTATCATTCTTCAAATGATATAGATGTTCAATAAACTTATTATAATTCCCAGACTCAATAAGTATACCGTTTTTTTCATTAATTATTAATTCTGATATACCACCTACGTTCATAGATACTATTGCCTTACCTAACGCCATGGCTTCTAATAATACCATTGGTAACCCTTCATATATAGACGGCAAAAAGAATATATCTATAATACTATAGTAGCTATAAACATTTTTTTGATATCCAGTAAGTATAAACATTTCTTCCATGTCTAATTTATTGATTAATTCTCTAATATGTTGTTCCTGTTCTCCTGACCCTACCAATAGAAATATACAATCTTTAAATTTAGATTTATATTTCGCTAATTCATTTATAAATGGTACAAGCCCTTTTTGTTCTGAAAGCCTACCTATAAATCCAAATATTGTTTTACTTTTATCTATATTAAATTTTTTCAAGATATCATTTATTTCTTCTTTTTTTTGGCTTGCATCAATCTCGGCAACATCAATAAAATTAGATATGCTATATATTTTTTTTCTCTTTGCATACTTGGCATTTTTTAAATAATAATCGTTTACTACTGATCCACAGGTTATACTAGCATCGAATCTATTTCTCACTAGCATATCTATCAATTTATAAATAGAAACGTACTCAAGCCATGGATAACAATTGTGAATATGCGAAATAATGGTAATATCTAATAAAAATATTTTCTTTACTAAATAAGCATATAAAGAAGCCCTGTTATCATGAGCATGTACTATATGTATATTTCTTTCTTTGATAATTCTTTTTAAGCCAAATAGTATTTTAGGTATATTGCTATTAAAGTCTATGATCTCCGAATTTATATTGTATTCTCTAGCGACATTATTAAGTTCATCCCCACCACATACAAAAGTAACATTATAATTTTCATGAAGACTTCTACATATTAACAGTGCTATCTTTTCTGCACCACTTAACCTTGATGTAACTACCATATGTAGTATATTTTTCATGTATTTTCCCCCAAACAAATCATTAGTTCACAACATGAAGATTATTGTTTCATGTGAAGCTTAGCATACATTAAGCATTTCCTTTTTTAACATTCTAGCTAGCTTCCATAGAAAAAGGGTTAGGAACCCCTCTAACCCAATCACTGAAATTTGCAACTTTTTAATTTCCTTCCCAACTGGACCAACATCTGTCAACGGTATCTAATCAGCTCCTAAATAGAAAAGCTTTCAAAAATGGTCTTATCTTCACCTTTACTAGTCCATACTGATGGTAACGAAAGAAAGGAAGTGAAGACAAAGAAAAATTATTCGTGTTTTTGACATATTCCTCAAACATTCAATTAGCGATTTCAACCGTAGAAGGACTGATCAAAAAATCGAGCATCAACAACGGATCGTTTAACAAAAAGCAGAAATCATCGACCAGTTAACGAAAGAAAACCAACAACTCAAAGCCTGTATTGCGGAATTAGAAGCACGTACTAAAAAACAGTATCAATGGTCACTTACCACTATCTTCGGATCAGTTTGTGACCAAGCCTTCTTTCCAGGAAAAATCAGAGAAGAAACCAGGTGGTCAGCCAAATCGTCACGGTGTGACATTGCATCAAGTCGAACATCCTGATCATCGCATCGTTTATTGCGTGACCAAATGTCAAGGATGCGGGTCCTCATTTCCACACTAAAAAACATAATCAACCTGTCTGGGAATCTCTCGAAAAACTCCCCGAAAAAGAAAGAAGATTCTCTCCCATTCCTAAGAGTGTTATCTATGCCGAAAACACCTTAATTGATGTTTGGATTCTCAAAATCTCGCTAGTAGTCGGCTGAATGGATACATTTGCTCATTATTATACATGATCTCGAGTTTTTACTCCGGTTTTGCAACAATTATCATTTATAAAAGGATAAGTACGTGAATTCATATGATTTATTGTAAAACTTATTTTCAGAAAGAAAACCATTAAGAAGACTCCTATAATCATATGAAAATTCCTGTTAATAAGATGCTGAGGATCTCCGTATAACAAATTAAGAATAGCAACATTTAAAACTATATTTGCATAAATAATAAACATAACACCTTTTATTGGTATATTAGAAATAAAACGCTCTACTATTAATAGCAGTGCACCCCAAAAAATTCCTATTAATAAGACTCCTACAACTGATCCTTCTATTATACTAAAAGACAGCATATCTACTGGAATACTTCCTGTGACCCCTAACTCTCCTTTACGAGCTCCTATTATATAAATTGTATTTATATCAGAAGCTGTATCGACTAATTGCCCCCATACCCGCTGTGGCAAAATATAAATAGGGGATACCAGCAAGTCTTTAAACCATCTATAGTCCTGAGCAGATATATGGACAATGTATGAAGCAAAAGGAAAGGATAGCTCCTTTGTTAAAAAATTTAATATTCCTCCATCATCACTTGACCTCTTCAATACTTTATCGGATATAATAACTAAAAATAGACTGATAAAAGGAAAAAATATTAATTTTGACAGAAAACCAAAGATATTTTTATGATTATACAAAATATATCCCAAGAAAAAGGTAAGTACGTAAACTGCTAACGAAACCCTACCTACCCATGTAAACAAAACATACAAAGAGAATATAAATGAAAGAATAAATGCTATGAACAAAATTAGGCTATTTTTCTTCTTAATCTTTTTGTCAATTAGAATTCCAAAAAATATAAAAGAAGAAAAGAAAGAAAAACTCCCGAATATTTGAAGAAAACTAAATGGATTTTCTACATAAAAAACTCCTGCTCTAATAGCTGTGCTATATTTAAATATTCCTATAAAACCACCATAAGCTTTCGTATAAAGCCAATATGACACTACCGAAGTGACAAACATTAAATAAGCAATAAATAGCATTTTCCTAATTGTATCTTTTCGGGCCACAGACAGATCTTTTTTTTGTTTATGCTGAAATAACTTAAAGTTATTGATAAGCATATTTGTTAAATTCCATCCAAAAATAACAGATATTAAAAGTAATATATTCATTAAAAGATAAGTAAAAGAAGCCCAATCGTCATATTTTATAATCCACGGAGTCCAATTATAAGAATTTTTTCCTGCATATGTTGCCCATAACACAAACCCAAATCCTATACCATTAAATGTACCTAAAGATAGAAGAAACCAATCTAACAACTCAAATCTCTTTTTGCGTATTAGACGAAAATAGACAATAAAGAAAACAATAAAAGCGAACAACAATCCTCCTGTTGCAGCTATAATTAAGACCATATTAAACCTCTTTCCCCAATTAAATAAAACTGATAATAATTACATAAAGGTACAATCAAGAGATTTATTCTACAAAATTCATAAATTTGATAGATAAGATTCATATTCCCTGACAATTCTCTCTAACCCAAACAATTGACTCAACTGTTTTAAACACTCTTCATTAAGTGGTCTAAATAGATGCAAAGGCAAGGTTAATTCAGCATATTCCAATCTATCTAACAACCCTAATGCCTCCATTACCTCCCTCGTCCCTCCCGGATGATCAACCGCAACAACAGGACATCCACATGCTATTGCTTCTAACAGGACATTGGGAAGTCCTTCGTAATAAGACGAGAGAACAAATAAATCTGCATGCTTCAACCAGACATAAGGATTCTTTTGAAATCCTACAAACTCCACCTTTTCCACAATTCCTAGTCGAATACATTGTTCTTTCAATTCTTCTTCTAAAGGTCCTTCACCTAGTATCCACAGCTTTGCATTTGGTTTTTCCTTCAATAATTGTGGCATAGCTTGAAGCAAACGGTCAAATCCTTTTTGGTAAACAAGTCTTCCAATTGCCACGATATTTGGAGAAGTCGGAGAATGTAAAAATGGATTTTCTCCTAAATTTGCTTTTTTCCTAATTGTATCAACGTCAACTGGATTATAGATACGTATTGCTTTTTGCTCTGGTACTTTAAAATTTTCAATAAGATCTTGTTTCATATAATCAGATTGACAAATCACCAAATCTGCTTGTTTATAAAATGTTTTATAAAGAAATTTCCATAGCCATGATTTAGAACTCAACTTCACAATTTCTGAAACTGTATTTGCCTCTCGAACTATTAAACGTGTATGAGATAGCATTAAAAACCTAAGAATGATTAACGCGATATTCAAATGGCCTAACGTAGAAAAAACAATATCCGGCTTCAACTGTCTGATTAACTTTAACATTGGAACAAAAGCATAACGGACTCTTTTGGCACCTAAGTCATATATAGGAACATCGTAAGGAACTTCTGTTAAATAAGGTCCTTCTTTCGACACAAGAGCCAGGTGTAAATCAAATTTATCACGATCAACATGTTTTAACAAAGTAACCATCACTCGCTCGGCGCCACCGCCTCGAAGTGATGGTAAGATGAATAGTACTTTTTTCTTCATCTTACCTTACCTCTTGATTCAATCATTTAGAGTAGTTTAGCCACGCTTGAAACATCAAAACATCCCATAGATAATATTGCCAATTTTTCTCTCCTTTTAAATGTTCAATCCATTTTTTTCTTACTAAAGAAGGATTAAAGAATCCTTCTACTTTTAAACGTTCTTCATCAAGCAATTCCTCCGCCCATTCTCTTAATGGACCTCGAAGCCAATGGCCAATTGGTACACCAAATCCCATTTTTGGTCTTTCAATTAATTGTTGTGGAACATACTTATATAGAATTTGGCGAAGAATCCACTTTTGAATACCATTGTTTACTTTATATTGAATAGGGAGTTTCCAAGCGAACTCCACAATTCGGTGATCCAACAAAGGAATTCTCGATTCTAAACTCACTCCCATGCTAGCTCTATCAACTTTGACTAGAATATCATCAGGTAAGTAAGAGATAGAATCGATATACATCATTTTTTCAAAATCATCCATCTCAACATGAAATCGACCATTTCCATTTTCAGAATTGTCATTAAATTCTTGACTCCCCTTTACTAATTCAGAGGGGATTTTCCAATGCGATACCATAGTTCGATAAAAATTCTCAAAGCTTCTACTTTTCAACAGCATGGCAACACTATAGATCCTGCTTCCATATAATTTATTCTTAGTTAAACGGTTAACGATCTTGTTACTAAGTAAATAATCCCAATGCTGTTCAGAGTAATGAAAGATTGTGTTAGCTAAAAGATTACGATAACGCCAATTGATATTTCTGATTTTTTTCCAGATATGTTTTCCCTGTATATATCGTGAATATCCTCCAAAAAGTTCATCTCCCCCATCTCCAGATAAAGAAACAGTTACATGCTTTCTAGCAAGCTTAGCCACCAAATAAGTAGGTATTTGCGAAGGATCGGACAAAGGCTCATCATATAACGACGGTAATAGTGGTATTACATCTATTGCTTCTTGTGGAGTCACGTATAATTCCGTATGATCAGTACCCAAATAATCTGCAACTGCTTTAGCATGTTGTGCTTCGTTGTAATCTTGTTCATAAAACCCTATAGAAAATGTTTTTATAGCTTTTTTACTTTGAGCTTGCATTATCGCTACTACTGTAGAAGAATCAATGCCACCTGACAAAAAAGCTCCTACCGGTACATCAGAAGATAACATTTGTTGTTTCACAGAATGAATTATTAAAGAATGTAGGTGTTCAATTGCTTCTGTTTCACTACCTTGAAAAGGCTCATTTTTTGCCACTTCTATTACATTTTTCAGCGACCAGTAATATTCAATATTTTCTAAATTCTTTTCAACATCAACTGTCAGCAACGTACCAGGCTGTAATTTAAATATATTTTTGTAAATCGAATATGGAGATGGTATATAACTATAGCGCATATACAATGCGAGAGCATCGCGATTGACTTCTTGCTTAAAATTTGGGTGTTTGGTTAGTGCTTTCAGCTCTGAAGCAAACATAAATGTATCCCCTACCCACCCATAGTAGAGTGGTTTCTCTCCCATTCTATCCCTACATAAGTACAATACTCTTTCTTTTTTATCCCATAGAGCAAAAGCAAACATTCCAACAAACTTCTCAACTGCTTTCTTAACTCCCCACTTTTCAAAAGCAGCTAGCATAACTTCTGTATCAGAACGCCCGCGAAATGTAATTTGTGGATCTTGGCTTAACAACTCATTTCGAATATCTTGGTGATTATAAATTTCACCATTAAATACTACTACATAACGATTGCTGATTGAATGCATCGGTTGATGACCTTCAGGAGACAAATCGATTATAGATAAGCGACGATGCCCAAGAGAAATCCCTACATTCGGATCCACCCATATTCCAAAATCATCAGGACCGCGATGGGATAATGTCATACTCATTTGTTTAATAACTGTTTCATAGTCAATATTACTTGATTGTTTAACGATAAATCCGACTAATCCACACATTTTTTTACTCCCTAACGTTTTAATAATGTAGAAGAAAAATTAATAGTCCCTAGAATTAATAATAAATTAAATATTATACCTACCAAACTATAAAGAATTATAGCGCCTAACGCGTCAAAATATTGAACACCTAGAAATAAAGATGTTGCTCTAAAAACTAGAAATAATGTTTCATAATATAGTAGTTGTTTTTGCAATCCTAGCACTTGTGCTGTAGAAAATGCAGGTATATTCATAAAATCTATTGCTAACCATAATGACATCCATCTAGCATATCTTCCTCCTTCATACCACTTTTCTCCCAATGCAAAAGCAAAAATTTGCGGACCAAACAAAAAAATAACTATAGTTGGAGCAATAACTAATAGACCTAATAGAATAGTAAATTTAATTAAATATTTTCTTAAATTATCTCCTTTATTATGTATTTCTGCGATACGTTGATAAAACACTCTCCTAACGGATTCACCGATTAAAATAACTGGTAATTGTAGTAAACGCAATGAAAGCGAATAATGACCAACAACTGTTGGACTAAAATAAGCTGAAAGGATAAACGGTGCAATATTTTGAGAAATTGAATTTACTAATGCTTGTGGCGCACTATACTTTGGAAATTCCGAATATGTATGTGCAACTTCTCTAATTTTTTTTATATTAAATGAGGATTTTAAAACATGCCCATCGTCCTTCCAAATTTGCTTTCCTAAAACTGCCGTAGCTACTGTATTACCAATAGCTTGTCCAGCCACCAGACCAATAGAACCAATTTTGGCCAATCCGCCGGTAACTTGGGTTGTAACAACCGTTATACTTCTAAATATTTGAGATATCGATAGGCGCTTAAATCCTTTTTGTCTTGTACTCCAATAGTTTAAACTATTACATACGCCAAAAAAGAATATACTAATTGGAATCCACCATATAAATTCATTGAATTTTTGTATATGAAATATTTCTTCCAAATAATCTTTAAACAAAAAAAGAATAACTGTAGACAACATAGTCATAATTACAACTACAATAATAGACAAAAACAGTAAATTTACTGCCTCTTCTTGTTTTTTAGGAAGTACAATAGCTAATTCATACCTTAATCCGATAATTACAATAAAAATACTAACAATTGAAGTGTATACCGCAAATATCCCAAAAGCTTCTGGGTCATATAACCGACTAAGGATTGGCGCAACAACAATGTTCAATACCTGTGCGACCGCTGTTCCAGTCATTAACGTTAGAACATTTTTAAGAAATACACTTTTCTTTATCTTTTCAATCAATATTCTCACCTTTTTGTTAATCTATCATGATTAAAACTATAAACTTAAACTAAAATAACAAAAAGATCTTTAATCAACTTTTTCCTTCCGCTATCACTCAAATAAAAAATTATATCGAACTCAATGATCAAAGAGATTGCCAAATGTTGCTCTTTTAATAGTAGAAAGTTCCTTGATTATCTCAGAGCCTTGATGATAATCAGTCAATTATATCTTTTTTCTTTTCCTTTGAATAATCCCATAGATATGAATTATCCTCATTTTCAACAAGTAATCCTTCTACACATTATTTTTTCAAAAATGAAGAAAATTCAACATAAACTAATGCCTTTTCCGTAATTCTTGACATTGAAAATTAAACTATTATTTAACCACTTTTCTTTATTATGTTTGAGATTTTCAGAAAAACTAATATTGACGAACAGCAGTATTATTATATAGGTATTGATTATTCGCAATCCCCAACAATCTCTCTCTAACCTCTTCTTTATCCATCTCTTCAAACCGATCCATAAAATCGTGAAGAATTTTTTCGTCCACCGCTGTCGCTTTCCCAATAAATATTTTCGGAAACACCTGCTCTGGATGGACTTCGTTTTCGTTAAGCAGTTCTTCAAACAGTTTTTCGCCAGGACGAATTCCGGTAAATTCGATGCCGATTTCTTCGACGGTGTATCCGGATAGTTTAATCAAGTTTTTCGCGAGATCGACGATTTTGACTGGTTCGCCCATGTCTAGGACGAAGATTTCGCCGCCTTTGGCGAGCGCGCCGGCTTGGATGACGAGCCGGGATGCTTCCGGAATCGTCATAAAATAGCGCGTCATATCCGGATGAGTGACGGTGACAGGTCCGCCAGCTTGGATTTGCTTTTTAAATAACGGAATAACGCTGCCGCGGCTGCCCAAGACGTTTCCAAAGCGGACAGCGACAAATTTTGTTTTACTCTGCTTGTCCAATTGTTGAATAATCATTTCCGCAAAGCGTTTTGTCGCTCCCATTACATTTGTAGGATTAACTGCTTTGTCAGTAGAAATTAATACAAAAGTTTGGACACCGAACGTATCGGCCGCTTCGGCGACGTTTTTCGTGCCGAAAATGTTGTTTTTGACCGCTTCTTTCGGGTTGTATTCCATTAATGGAACGTGTTTGTGCGCCGCTGCGTGGTAGACGACATCTGGCTTATGTTCTTCCATCACTTCAAACATGCGCTCGCGGTCTTGAATGTCGCCGATCACTGGGACAATCTCGATTTGGTCTTTATAGTGATCGCACAGTTCCATGTCGATTTGATAAATGCTGTTTTCGCCGTGTCCAAGCAGGATGATTTTTTTCGGACGAAACTGGCATACTTGCCGGCAAATTTCCGATCCGATCGAACCGCCGGCGCCAGTGACTAAAATGACTTTGTTTTCGATGTAGCTGGAGATGCTTTCGATATCGAGTTCGACCGGCTCCCGTCCAAGCAAGTCTTCCACTTGGACATCGCGGAATTGACTGACAGATACTTTCCCGGTCACAATATCTTCAAGTTTCGGAACAATTTGCGTTTTTGCTTTCGTTTTCGCGCATTGTTCAAAAATGCGATTCAGTTCCTTTTTTGTCAATGAAGGAATCGCAATGATGATATGTTCAATTTTCAGCGCGCGAACGACATCTTCAATATCTTTCGTCGTTCCCATCACAGGAATGTTAAAAAACTGCAATTTTTGTTTATTAGGATCATCATCAATAAACGCAATTGGCTTCAGTTCCGCTTCTGGATTGTTTACTAACTGCCGCGCCACCATCGTTCCCGCGGCTCCCGCACCGATAATCAGCGTCCGCCGTTTATTCGCGTTTGGTTTTATGTAACGGTCGCGGAACACTCTCCAGACAAACCGCGATCCACCGATGAGAATAATATGGATCATCCATGTAATCATCAACGCACGGACATAAATATCTTGAAAGGCGGAAAATTGCACGATCGCTGTTGTGATAATCGAAAACGTGACCGCCTTAATAATCGCCGTTAATTCGCTGATGCTTGCGTACTCCCATGCTTTATGATACAGGCGGTATAGAAAGGCAAAAATATGATGGCTCATAAGCAACGTCAGCGCCGATAAAAGCACCGATTTGTATTTCCATATTTGTATTCCTGGATGTAGTGTAAACAAGCTGACGTAAATCGCCGTTAACACGATCAATGAGTCCAATATCATTAAAAACGTTAATCGTTTTCGATATGCCAACGCCCTGCGTCTCCCTTCGTATAATAGAAACGAGCCATGTTCGCGATGGCCCGTTATGATGCATTCGTATTATTTTTTGTTTCCGCAACGATTTTCTCCATAAATGCGAGTAAATCGTCTCTTAACTCCTCATGCTGCAACGCAAACTCAATCGTCGTCTTAATAAACCCGATCTTTTCTCCGACGTCATAACGCTTGCCTTCGAATTCGTAGGCAAAGACACGCTGGATTTCGTTCAGCTTTTGAATCGCGTCGGTGAGCTGGATTTCGCCGCCAGCACCGGCTTCTTGTTTTTCAAGGAATAAGAAGATTTCTGGTGTGAGTATGTATCTTCCCATAATTGCTAGGTTCGATGGCGCGGTGCCTGGTGCTGGTTTTTCAACGAATTGGCGGACTTGGTAGCGGCGTCCGTGCTGTTCGAGTGGATCGATAATGCCGTAGCGGTGTGTTTCCTCATCAGGCACCTGTTTGACGCCGATGACCGAGCTAAATGTTTGTTCATATTGGTCAATTAGCTGCTTTAAGCACGGCGTTTCCGCTTGAACGATGTCATCGCCAAGCAAAACGGCGAACGGTTCGTCGCCGATAAAGTTGCGCGCGCACCAAACGGCGTGACCGAGTCCTTTCGGTTCTTTTTGACGGATGTAGTGAATGTCAACTTTGGATGGCTCTTTTACTTTTTCCAGCAAGTCAAGTTTTCCTTTTTGCTTTAACAGCTGTTCCAGTTCAAAGGCGTTGTCGAAATGGTCTTCGATCGCGCGTTTTCCTTTTCCTGTGACGATGATAATATCTTCGATGCCAGAGGCAATCGCCTCTTCGACGATGTATTGAATCGTTGGCTTGTCAACAATCGGAAGCATTTCTTTCGGCATCGCTTTCGTCGCTGGCAAAAATCTTGTTCCAAGCCCCGCTGCCGGAATGATCGCTTTGCGTACTTTTTTCAACGAAATCCCTCTTTTCTATGTATGATAACAAAAATATATGAACTTAGTTTTAGACTATTCACGGCAATAGACCAAAACTAAATTCATATAAAACCGGGCATCTAACCCGCCCTCACACCACACCCTCGACGACTGGCGTCTAAGGTGGCAGGACCGTCATCGTCCCCACCCACGGCATGGCCGAGTGCCTCCATTGATAACGGTAAGGAGACATCACCGCGAAAAGTGGAGGCGGCTTGCTTATCCCCGAAACGCGCTGGAGGGCCTGCGAGGAGGCTGTTGCCGCCGCAGCAGGACCGAAGCGTCGCGAGGGGATAGCCGCCGGAACTAGACATCACCGAAAAGCTGAGCCGCCCCAATTTCGCCTAAAAGCGGCCCGCGTCCTGCGGGCAACGGCGAAATGTCGCCATCCTGGCTTCCCCGAAGCGAAATGTTCTTCGACCGCGGAAGTGCTTGCACTTCAAGGGCGAAGGTTATTTGGCGCAAGAGAGCTAGGCGGCGAAGCTAGACATCACCGAAATCGAAAAGCGTAGGCGACTGCCCAGCCCCGAGAGGTGCTGGAGGGCCCGCCGCCACGCCACAGCGGAGCCGAAGCATCCCGAGTACCGAAAAACACTAACATCTGCCTACGCTCTATAAGTTTCCACTTCACATACATTACCATTATTCTGCCATTTTTTCATCCATCTTTAGTCCCTACTTTTGCCATTGTTCGTAAAAATCAGCAGTAATTCGACAAACACAGGAGAAAAAAATATGCTTTATGATAACAAAGTACCATAAAACATATTAAAACAGTCCTAGAAATTTTTTCCTTTTTATTCGTTCCGGCTCTTCGCGGTACACCGCTTGTCCACGGATAAGAAGCTCGGCGTTTTCTTGGAAGAAATACACAGCGTCGATGCCAAATTCTTTGTTGAGGACATCATATGCTTCCCGCATATGGAATGGCCGGGTTGTCGTGTTGTGGGCATCGGAAGCGATGAAATGCGCTAAGTTCGCTTCAATCAGCTGCAAAGAAAATTTTTTGATGTTTTTCCCGAAATGCCCTGATACACTCGAGGCCGTCAGCTGTGTCAACACGCCTCGTTTGACCAATTGGTAGAGACGCTCTGGACGTTCTATGATTTCTCCATTTCGTTCTGGATGCACAATAATTGGAATAAAGCCTTTCAGCTGCAAATCAAACAATAGCTGTTCAGCATAACGGGGAACGTGATCGGCAGGAAATTCGATGAATACATACGAAGTATCTGCCAGGGTCATCAGTTCGTTTGCTTCCAGGTCTGTCAATAAATCCCCATAAATGCGGACTTCCTGCCCCGGCAGTACTGTAAGCGGAATATTGTGCTGCTTGATGATATCGTTCAATTGGGCGACTCGTGCAATAATGGATTGTTTCGGATTGTCATATCTTCCGTTTTTATGATGGGGAGTCGCGATGATGGTTGTAATTCCTTCCTTCACCGCGGCACGTGCCATTTCTATCGCATCTTCGATTGTTTGCGCACCGTCATCAACACCGGGCAAAATATGACTATGTATATCGATCACCGCCAACTCCTCCTTATCTTTCGAGTGACTAAACAGCCATTTATTATGGTAACATAGGAAAATGGTGCTATCAATCGGTATTTTTTGCGGAATTTTGTCGAAATATATGGATAGTATGGTTAAGAATTCCTATTCCCTTGCTTCTTTCGGTTGTACTCCGTGAAAAAACCCTCTATAATCTTAATAGTTAGTTCATCGAATTATATAGCTAAAGGAAGGTTGCATATGAGAGCAGAACGTCGAAAAAAGAAAAAAAAATGGCTGCGCTGGATTGGCGCGATTGCCGTTGCCCTTCTCATTGGTGCGGGAGTCTTCGCCTATTCAGTGTACCACAACATCAAACAGACGGCCAATCAAATGCATGAAGATGTCACTTGGAAATCCGATAAACGCAACGAGGAAGTATCGTTTGAGAAAAAAACGCCGATTTCGATTTTGCTGATTGGGGTGGATGAGCGGAAAGGAGACAAAGGCCGCGCCGATTCCCTGATTGTGATGACGGTCAATCCGAATAAACAGTCCATCGAAATGGTTAGCGTTCCCCGCGATACGAGAACGGAAATTATCGGCAAAGGAACAAAAGATAAAATCAACCATTCGTACGCCTTTGGCGGCGTGGAGATGACGATGGCGACCGTCGAACATTTTCTAGACATTCCGATTGATTATTACATTAAAGTCAATATGGAAAGCTTCCGCGACATTGTCGACGCGGTCGGCGGAGTGACGGTGGACAACCCGTTTGCGTTTACGTATGAAGGAGTGTACTTCCCAAAAGGCAAAATTACGCTGGACGGGGAGAAAGCATTAAAATATTCACGCATGCGCAAAAACGACCCGCGCGGCGATTTTGGGCGGCAGGACCGCCAGAAGCAAATTATTCAAGCGATCATCGAAAAAGGGGCAAGCTTTTCGTCGCTCGCCAATTATAGCGATGTGCTAACGGCAATCGGGAAAAATATGAAAACGAATTTAACGTTTGAGGAAATGAAAGAAATTCAAGCCAATTACAAAGACGCCCGCCGCCATATTGAGCAGCTTCATATTACCGGAAAAGGCACGAAAATTAACGGTATTTATTACTTGCTTGTCCCAGAAGAGGAGAGACTAGCTATTTCGAATAAATTAAAAGAGCATTTAGAATTGAAAACGGCATCGTAATAGTAAAAGCGTACCTTCCTATATCGAGAGGTACGCTTTCATTTTGCGATGAAATAGCCGGCTAAGAAGTCCGCCCAGCGCTTTTGGCCGTCTTTCGTCGGCAAGTCGGTGTCCGGATCGACGTATTTGTTTAGTTCATTGCTTTTGTAATCCGGCCATGCTTTCCAGTGATCGATGTAGATGTATCCTTTTTCTTTGGCAAACGCTTGAAACTGCTTCACCTGCTCTGGGTAGTATGTGGCATTGTAAATCGGATGCGGCGGCTGGAGCATTATCGTAACATCAGGAAGCGCGGCGGTGATCGTTTTTATCATCTTATCGATGTGCGCTAGCGCATCGTTGATGTCAATGACGCCGTTATTGTTTAATAAAAACGGCTCCCATAATACCATATCCGGTTTTTCTTTGATCAGCTGCCCGGCGATGTTTTCCTCGATTGCCTGTTTCGTTGTCATGCCTTTATATTCTTTGACGACGACTTGAAATACGTTGCTTCCGTATGCAGCGTCAAGCTGCTGCTCGAATAGCGCCGGCCAGCCTTCCTT
Source organism: Parageobacillus caldoxylosilyticus NBRC 107762 (assembly GCF_000632715.1). GTDB lineage: Bacteria > Bacillota > Bacilli > Bacillales > Anoxybacillaceae > Saccharococcus > Saccharococcus caldoxylosilyticus. The sequence goes on from NZ_BAWO01000003.1 coordinate 33,726, forward strand.
GGCAGCGGGAGTCGCTTCCGAACCGGCAATGACAAGGCGCAGCGGGCGGTTCGTCTCGATGGCGCGCTTGATTTTTGCCTGCACTTCCGCAGGCAGTTTTTTGGCATAGGCCATCCGCTTTTGGGTAGCTTGAAACTCGGTTGCTTCCGTCATCGCGTGGCGGACGGTGGCGTCGATTTTTTTCTGCCAGTACAGATGCCCGGCAACGATAAAAGATGTGCAGCTGATGATAAGCAGCACGGCCAGCAAAACATTTCTCACGATTACTCTCCTCCATCATGCCAAAGGCTTCCCAATCATTAGGAAGCCTTTTGTTATTTATATTGGTAGTAGTAATACTGCCCTTGGCGATGTTTCCGTTTGTTCAGCACGACGCCAAGCAGTTTTGCGTTCGCTGCTTCGAGCAGCTCTTTTGCCTTGACTGCCGCTTCGATTTCCGTTCTGCCGCTTTCGATGACCAGCACCGTCCCGTCGCATTGGTGCGCCAAAATTTGCGCGTCCGTTACCGCCAGCACCGGCGGCGTGTCAAAGATGAGCAAGTCAAATTCATTATACAACTGCTGGATGCATTGTTCCATCGCTTTGGAGCTGAGAAGCTCGGCCGGGTTTGGCGGAATTGGGCCAGATGTCAGAACGTATAAGTTTTCCACTCTCGTTTCTTGACATGACGGCAATAACGGCGCGGAGTTCGTTAGTATGTTTGTCAACCCCGTATAGTTGTTTAAGCGGAACGTATAATGCACCGTCGGCTTGCGCAAGTCGGCGTCAATCAATAGCACTTTTTTTCCTTGCTGGGCAAAGACGACTGCCAGGTTGGCCGCCGTCGTCGATTTCCCTTCTCCCGCACCGGCTGATGTCACCATAAGGGAACGCATCGGTGCGTCGACAAACGAAAACTGCACATTGGTGCGAATCGTCCGGTACTGTTCGGAAATCGGCGATTTCGGATCTTCAATGGTAATTAAGCTGCGTTCCAGTTTTTTCGTTTGCTTTTGATTGCTACGAGCCAATGGTTTCACCTCTTGTTTTCGTCATGCTTACTTGTTGTTTTGCTTTTTTCGATCCTTCCGTAGAAATGATGCTTACCGCACCAAGTACTGGCAAGCCAAGATGTTTTTCGACATCCGTTTCTGTTTTGATCGTGTTATCCAAATATTCCAGTAAAAAGGCAAGCCCCACGCCAGCCATCAAACCAACGACGAAGGCAATCGCCATGTTTAGCAGCGGTTTCGGCTTTACAGGCGCCTGGTTTTCTTTGACTTCTGCCTTCGAAAGAATTGTGACGTTGTCAATATTCATGATTTTGGCGATTTCGTTTTTAAACACATCCGCCGTTTTGTTGGCGATTTTTGCGGCCATTGCCGGATCCGGATCTTGAACGGTCACGGAGAACACCTGCGAATCTTTTTCGCTTGTGACTTGGATTTGCTCGTTCAGCTCGTCCACTGTGCGGTCTAAATTTAGTTCTTCTCTTACTTTTTCGAGAATCGTCGGGCTTTTAATAATGACGCTATACGTATTAATCAACTGCAAGTTCGTTTGGATTTCGTTATAGTTATAGAGCTGCTGTTCCGATTTGGCTTGGTTGACTAAAATTTGCGTTGATGCTTGGTAAATCGGCGTTAACACAAAATAGCTGACCACGCCGCTGACGATGGTCGCCAGCGCGGTAATAAGCACAATGAGCCAGAGACGTTTCCGCAATGTTTCGAATAGTTCGCGCAGGCTGATAGTTTCTTCCATAATAATAATGATACCTCCTACCAAATAAGTCCGTTGCGTTCAAAAGCCACATGCATGACACCTTACTAATTATAAATGATTGGGACACATATATCTAGTGGGCTCATTTTCCTAGTCCGCGCACGTTGCCGATAACAAAAGTGCTGCCGGCCAATAAACAAGGCTGCCCCCTTGTTTATGAGGCAACCTTGTTTTTGTTTCGTTATTCGTCTTTATTGTCTTTATCGTTTGTATCTTGCGGATCTTCGATTGGATCTTCACGATCAGGAACTCTATCGTTTTCATCGTCGCCAGGTCCGTTATTGGTGTCGTCGCCCGGCAGCAGTTGATCGTTTTTATTGTCGTTGAAATCGCCGTTATTGTTCATATTGTTGTTAGCGTCATCGCCTTGGTTAATGTCGTCCGCCGGGTTCATATCCTTATCGTTGATGTTATTGTTATCCCTATCGTTGATGTCATTGTCATTTTGATCGACGTTGTTGTTTGGCGGCGGCGGATTATTGTTGTCATTGTCATTATTGGCATTGCAGCCTGCCGCGATCATCATGGCGACGAACACGCTAAACAGTCTAAGTAAAAGCCATTTTTTCTTCATCGTTTCTTCTCCTTTCTGTGAATGTTGGTGACCTTATGTAAAGACCGGTCCTTGCTTATGTTTCCCAGAAAGGAGAATTTCATGCATTTTATGAGGAATGTTGCATCATTCGTTTGAGGTCTTTGAGTTCGGTTTCTTGGGAGAGGGAACGATAGGAGAGGGTTTCGATCATCCGCTCGTGTTGATGTAATTTGTCATGGATCTCTTCATATCGTTCATCGATATGCTGGGTAATTTGGTCGAAATAAGGAGCTAAGCTGTCAATGATGCTTTGTGAAAGCTTGCCGATCGTTTGTTCGACCCGCGCTTGTCCCTCCTGTAGTTCGGCAACCGTCTCCTGCAGCGTGCGGACATCAGACTCCAGCTGTTTTTGACTGGCACGCAGTTCACGGACATCGGACTCCAGCTGCTTTTGGCTTTGTTTTACTTCGTTTAGGTCCACCCGCATTTCTTTTAACTCAAAAAGAATTTGTTCCATCAACCGTTCCATTGTCTCACCTCCTTCTTGACGTTTATTTTACCATAAACAAAACAAACAGGCTCTCCTTTCATCGGTGAAAGGAGAGCTTCGTTTCATTCGCCTTGCTTATCGCCAAGGGCAAACATGAGCTCTGTTTCGCAGACGAGTTCGCCGTCCACCGTTGCGACGCCTTTGCCTTTGCCGATCGCGCCGCGGGCGCGGATGATTTCCACTTCGAGGCGGAGCTGGTCGCCTGGTTTGACTTGCTTTTTAAAGCGGCAGTTGTCGATGCCGGTGAAAAAGGCGAGACGGCCGCGGTTTTCTTCTTTTTTCAGCATCGCCACGGCGCCGACTTGGGCGAGCGCCTCGACGATTAAAACGCCAGGCATAACAGGATATTCCGGAAAATGGCCGGCGAAAAACGCTTCGTTGGCGCTGACGTTTTTGATGCCGACGGCGCGTTTTCCTTCTTCGATTTCAAGAATGCGGTCGACAAGCAAAAACGGATAGCGATGCGGAATGATCGCTTGAATTTGTTGGATATCAAGCATATCTATGCCACCTTTCTGTGATGATGCAGAAAAAGGAGAGCAGCTGCCTCCCAACGATGATTATTTGCTTTTCGTATCTTTTTCGACGATATCGATGATGTGCTGCCATGTGGAGCGATGGAACACATCGAACGGATTGCCGTCGCCGATGACGCCATAGCCGATCATGGCGCCGGCGGCAAGGCTGATGGCCATCAGTACGGCGACGATGATCAGGCGCAGCCAAATCGGAATGAGGCGGGTGCGTTGAAAGCGGCGCCTCCGCTCCGCCCGTGTTTCTTCCTTGCTTACTTCTTCTGTTTGGGCCTGATTTTCCTCGAGCTGTTGTCCCTTCATACGAATTTCTCCTTAAGTGGAACGGATTCCGTTAATGAGGCCGAGCATTTGCTCAGAAAGGGAAATGGCGCGTGCGTTCAATTGATACGCGCGCTCGGTGATCATCATTTCGGTCAGTTCTGTGCCAAGATCGACGTTCGACCGCTCGAGCGCACCTTGCATCATGGCGATTTGCCCGCGCAAATTGCCGGTCATGTTGACCGCCACATCGGCTGTGTTAACGTTTAGTGCATTAAGGTTTGGCATGGTAAATACGTTGTCCCCGGCTGACTGCAATAGCTGCGGCCGCAAGATCGCCGTAACGCCGAGATTGGCGCTTGCCACGGTGCGGCCGTCGGGAGCGAGGGCGGTAAGCGTGCCGTTATTGGAAATCATGATATCTTTGAATCCGCCCGGAAGCACAATCGGCTCGTTGTTTTCATCAAGCACCGGGCTGCCGTCGCTAGTGACGAGCATCCACTCATTTTCGGCAGATGGCGTTAAATAAAACGCGCCCGCTCTGGTGTAGCCGATTTCCTGTTCGCCGTTTCCTCTTTGGATGAGCACGCGGAAAAATTGATTTTCTTTGGTGAGCGCCATATCCAAGGCGCGGTTTGTTTTCACTAGCGCCCCTTGTGCGAGCACGACATTCGTCTCGGCAAGGCGCGCGCCGACACCAATGCGCACGCCGTTTGGCGTCAGGCGGCTGCTGATGTCATCAGGAAAATTCGTAAACTGCTGGGCAAGCAATTCGGCGAAATTCGTGTCGCGCCGTTTAAATCCGGTCGTGTCGCTGTTGGCGATGTTGTTGCTGATGACGTCGAGCTGCTTCTGCAGCTGATTCATGGTATTGGCGGCGGTGAGCATCGAACGTAACACGTGCATGTCCCCCTCATCATTATCTCAGGCGGCCGACTTCGTTGACGGCTTTATCCATGCTGCGGTCATAGGCTTGTACAATTTTTTGGTTCGCTTCAAAGGCGCGGTACGCGGACAAAAGCTCTGTCATCGTGCGGTCAAGATCCACGTTGGATCGTTCGATAAATCCTTGCCGGAGCGCATAAGTCACATTCGGATTGCCAAGCGCGCTCGGCAGCGTCCCGTTGTCGCTGCGGAAGAGGCCGTTTCCTTCTTTCACGAGCGTATTTGGGTTGGCCGCCAATGCGATATTGATTCTTGCGATGCGGTTATTCCCCGCTGTGATCGTACCGTCCGTGCCGACGGTGAAATCCGCGCTTGGCAGCTGGATGCGCCGGCCGTTTTCATCTAATACGTACCAGCCATCGTTCGTTGTTAAAAACCCTTGCGGATTTATGGTAAAATTGCCGTTTCTTGTGTAGCGGATGTCGCCGTTTTCATTTTGCACGACAAAAAAGAGCGCGCCTTGCTGCCCCGTCGCTGCATCGACCGGAAGCGTTCCGTTGACTAAAGCAATATCGGTTCGCTGCCCCGTTTCTTTTATATCGCCTTGGCGGAAGTTTGGAATCAGCTCCTGCATATAAACACCGGTGTTGAACGGCCCGATTGCCGGCTGCAATAGAAACGAACGCGGTGTTTTGGCCGATACGTTCGCTGCGTCCAAACGGGAAAGAAGCAGTTCCGGAAACGCGCGCAATGCCGCTTGGTCTGCTTTATACCCAGGCGTATTGGCGTTGGCGATGTTGTTCGTTAGCATTTCGACGCGGCGCTGCTGCGTCAGCATGCCGCTTGCCGCTGTATACAATCCCCGCAACAAGGAAGGTCACCTCGCTTAGGCTAGGTTTACTATCATTATAAGGCAAGCATGGAAAAAAACGAATAGATACCATTTCCTAGCGGTAGCTATTCGTCTTGTTTCTCCAGCCTTTCACACGAGCTGCTGTCTTGGGGCGCGGTCGATGTTTTCGAGCATGATCCCCGTTCCGAGCGCGACGCAGTCCATCGGGTTTTCCGCAACAAACACCGGCACTTTGAGCTCCTCGGCAAGCAGTTGATCGATGCCGTGCAATAGCGCGCCGCCGCCCGTCAAAATAACGCCGCGGTCAATAATGTCGGCGGACAGTTCCGGCGGCGTGCGTTCAAGCACGCTCTTGGCAGCTTGTACAATCATTGTCACCGGCTCGCGCAGCGCCTTTTCGATTTCCTTGGAGCGGATCGTAATCGTGCGCGGCAGCCCTGTGACAAGGTCACGGCCGCGGACGTCAATTTCCTCGTCACGTGCACCTGGGAATACAGTTGCGACTTTGATCTTGATTTCTTCCGCGGTTCGTTCGCCGATGAGCAGCTTATATTCCCGTTTGATATAATGCAAAATTTCCAAATCGAACTTGTCCCCAGCCATTTTAATGGAAGAGGCGGTGACAATGTCTCCCATGGAGAGAACCGCCACATCGGTCGTGCCACCGCCGATATCGACCACCATGTTTCCGCACGGCTGGAAAATGTCCATTCCTGCGCCAATGGCCGCTACTTTTGGCTCTTCCTCCAAATATACTTTTTTGCCGCCGCTTTTTTCTGCTGCCTCTTTGATCGCTTTCCGCTCTACCGATGTCGTGTTCGTCGGGCAACAAATTAAAATGCGCGGTTTGGCGAAAAAGCCTTTGACATCGAGCTTGCTTAAAAAGTGTTTCAACATCGCTTCGGTAATGTCGAAATCAGCGATTACTCCGTCTTTGAGCGGCCGAATGGCAACGATATTCCCAGGAGTACGTCCTACCATTCGCCTTGCTTCTTCGCCGACAGCGAGCACCCTGTTCGTGTTCTTATCAATCGCGACGACGGACGGCTCATTGAGCACAATTCCTTTTCCTTTGACAAAAATGAGTACGTTTGCCGTGCCAAGGTCAATGCCAATATCTCTAGAAAACATATGGATCCTCCTTGCCTCTGCCCTCAAATCACTCCTGATAGATTATTTTACCATATTCATTTAGGATAATGATACTATTTTTGCGATGAAGACAGGACGCAAGGAAAAAAGTTAATTGTTTTTCACCGCTTGTTTTTTGTACTTTTTCTTTGTCGCTTCTCCTCCGCGTAAATGACGAATGGATTTATGATAATCGAGAATTTGTTTGACTTCCTGGGCCAGCTCCGGATTAATTTCCGGCAGCCGCTCGGTTAAATCTTTGTGAACCGTGCTTTTGGAAACACCGAACTCTTTCGCGATGACGCGAACGGTTTTCTTCGTCTCCACGATGTACTTTCCAATCTTGATCGTACGCTCTTTGATGTAATCGTGCACACCACTCGCCCTCCCTAAGTTGGATGTGAGGAGTGTGAAATGAGACTCGCCTCGTGGATGATGAAAACCACTTCTACTTGTGCATTTTGGAAACATCTCAAGCAGGTATCCGTGCTGTTACGAACGATCCCCACCTCAAACACTCTCGTTGTTGTTCAATTTGTAACATTTTATTAGACAAATCGGTCATATATACCAGAAATATCAAGGCGGACAAGGATTTTTTCATAATTTTTTTTGTTTCTTGTAACAAGATGAAAAATGGGAACGACTATAATAAAAAGGAGTTGAGCCTGATGGGAAAAGGACGGATGATCGCGCTAGCGGGCATTGCTGTGGGGGTGGTGGCAATCGGTATGCTGTTTTCGGGCAATGGAGAGGAACGGCCAAAAGCAAAAGATGAGGCTTCGCGAGCAAAATCGCAAGTAGAGCGAGGGATGATCGCCGGGGCGCTCGAACCGTCATTAACGTATGAGAAGAAAGACGGAAACTACGTCGTGACGTTTAAAGTAAAAAACCAAACGGAGCGCGTGCAAACCGTGACCTTTACGAGCGGGAAAAAGTATGATTACATTTTGTACCGCAATGGAAAGAAGGTAAAGCAGTTTAGCGAAGGAAAATTGTTTACGCAAATTTACGAACAGCGCCAGCTAAAGCAAGGAGAAGAGCTCGTATTCCAAGAAACGTTTACCGACTTGCCAAAAGGAAATTATAAGCTCGAATGGTGGCTTGCGGATAAAAACTGGCCAAATGCGAAAGCGGGGATTACGTTTACCGTAGAATAACATGCGAAAAACCTGCCTTTTGGACAAGGCAGGTTTCGTTTTTACGATAAAAACAAGGCTCCATATACTAATGACAATGTAATGACGTAAGCAGGGTGTATTTTCCATTTTTCCATTAAGAGAAAGCTTGCGGCCAGCAGGAATAGCGTTTGCCATATTCCTACATCTCGGTAAGAAGTCATAAAAAAGTCGGCAGTCATCATTCCAAGCAATACGGCGATGGCAGGGCGTATATAATTCGTCATTCGCTTTACTTTTGGAGAATCTTTGAATTTATACAAAAGCTGAAGCAAAGCAATCATGATCAAAAGCGAAGGGGCGACGGATGCAAACACCCCGATAAAAGCGCCAAGCACCCCTCCTTGCTGGTAGCCGATATACCCAGCCAGCTTCGTCGCAATCGGGCCAGGCAAGGCGTTGCCAAGTGCTAACACTTCGCTAAATTCGTGAACCGATAACCAACCGTAGCGGTCTACCACTTCATTTTCAATGAGCGGAATCGAAGATGGCCCGCCGCCATAGCCTAAAATTCCTGGAAGGAAAAAGGCGAGGAAAATTTGCCAATAAATCATGAATGTTTTCTCCTTTCTCCCGGAGAATCAGCTTTCCCCGCTGTTTTTTCTTTTTTGCTTTTCCCGACTAGCGCGCTAAAAAGCAACAAAGCGATTAAAATGGCCGGGTGAATATGTAAAAATTGCAGTACAATGAAACAACCAACCAGAAATGCAAAAGCAGGAAACAAACCCAATGAAGCGCGTGATTGTTTCACAAACTCCCATGTTAACACTCCAAGCATCACGGCGACAACCGGAACCACCGCTTTTGTCATTCCTAATACCCAGGGTTCTTCTTTCACTGAAGAAAGAACAGTCAGCAACAAAATCATCAAAATAATGGTAGGAACCGTAGTGGCCAATACCGCATTGAACATCCCGATCACTCCGCCGACGCGGTAGCCGATATATCCGGCCAGCTTTGTCGCAATCGGGCCAGGCAGGGCGTTGGCAAGCGCCAATATATCGGCAAACTCCTGATTGCTCATCCATTTGTACTTTTCGACGACTTCTTTATGGACAAGGGGAATGGCCGACGGGCCTCCCCCGTACCCAAGCATGCCGACACGGAAAAAGGCAAGAAACAAGTGCAGCTGGTTCATATGCTGTTCATCCTTTGCCCTTGGTTACCATGCGGCGACAGCGCCGTCGGTGCGCGGTTCTGTCCCGCCGATCAGCACGCCCGAGCGCGGATCGCGCCAAATAATCTGCCCGCGCCCGAATGGTCCGCCATCCAGCGCAACATGGATGTCATGCCCTTTTCGTGCCAGCGCTTCGGCGATATGGCGCGGAAAATGCGGCTCGACGAGCACGTTTTTGCCTTCCGTCCATTGCCATCTTGGCGCATCGAGCGCCGCCTGCGGGTTCAGATGGAAGTCGATCGTGTTCATGATCACTTGCAAATGCCCTTGCGGCTGCATAAATCCGCCCATGACGCCAAACGGTCCGACCGGTTCGCCGCCTTTGGTCAAAAATCCCGGAATGATCGTATGGTACGGTTTTTTCCGCGGCGCCAATCGGTTCACATGGGTTTCATCAAAGGAAAAATTATGGCCGCGGTTTTGCAGGGCGATGCCGGTGCCTGGCACGACCAAACCGGAGCCAAAGCCCATGTAGTTGCTTTGAATAAACGATACCATATTGCCGTCTCCATCCGCCGCCGCTAAATACACCGTTCCTCCTTTTGGCGGCGTCCCCGGCGCCGGAAGCAGCGCTTCTTCGCCAATAAGCGCCCGTCTCGTTTCGGCAAACGGCTCGGACAGCAATTCCTCGACGCGATGCTCCATATGCTTGCGGTCCGTGATATACGCCTGCCCGTCGGCAAACGCCAGTTTCATTGCCTCGATTTGCTGGTGGTATGTCGCGACCGTCGGCGTTTCCGGAACGGCGAACCCTTTCATGATATTCAGCGCCATTAAGGCGACAAGGCCTTGTCCGTTCGGCGGAATTTCCCACACGTCATAGCCGCGGTAGTGGACGGAAATCGGCTCGACCCATTCCGGCTCATACTCGGCTAAATCATCCAGATCCAAAAAGCCGTTGTATTGTTTGGAATAGGCGGCGATTTTCTCCGCTAATTCGCCGCGGTAAAAGCTTTCCGCATTCGTTTCGGCAATGAGGCGGAGCGTATGGGCGTGGTCTTTGGACGCCCATACTTCCCCGATTTTCGGCGCGCGCCCGTTCGGCGCAAAGGTCGCAAACCAGCTGGCAAACTCCGGACCTTTCAACGTTTTTTGATACGTTTGAAATGCGGCCTGCCAGTACTTTCCTAACGTTGGAGACACCGGATAGCCGTTTTCCGCATATGCTATCGCCGGCTTTAGCACTTCCGCAAGCGGCAGCCTGCCAAACCGTTTTGACAGCGCCGCCCACGCCGCCGGCGCGCCCGGGACGGTGACCGGAATCCAGCCGTGTTTCGGAATTTCTTTATATCCTCGTTCTTTTACCGCCTCGATCGAGATCGATTTTGGCGAATAGCCGCTGGCATTTAATCCATACAGCTTGCCATTTGTCCACACAATGGCAAACGCGTCGCCGCCGATGCCGTTCGAGGTCGGCTCGACGACCGTCAGGCAGGCGGCGGTCGCAATCGCGGCATCAATCGCATTTCCGCCTTTTTTTAGTATCTCCAATCCCGCCTGCGCTGCCAGCGGCTGTGAGGTCGCCACCATGCCGTTGGCCGCAAACGTCGTCATCCGCTGCGACGGATATGGATAGTATAAATAGTCCATTGGATTCCCTCCTTACTGTACTTCGTGGCAGGCAACATAATGATTTGGCGCCACTTCTTTCCATTCTGGACGTTCCTGCTTGCATCTTTCTGTGGCAATCGGGCAACGAGTATGAAATGGACAACCCTTTGGCGGGTTCGCCGGGTTCGGCAAATCCCCTTCCAGGCGAATTCGTTCTTTTTTCACCCCTGGTTTTGGCCTTGGAATCGCCGATAATAACGCTTTCGTATACGGATGAAGAGGGTTGGCATATAGTTCATGGGATGGAGCCAGCTCCACTGTGCTCCCTAAATACATGACCAACACGCGATTGCAAAAGTGACGGACTACTCCTAAATCATGGGAAATAAATAAATAGGTCAAACGATGTTTTTCTTGAATGTCTTTTAATAATTTAATAATTTGCGCCTGCACAGACACGTCAAGCGCCGATACAGCTTCATCACAAATGACGAGCGATGGGTTGAGCGCGATCGCTCTGGCGATCCCGATCCGCTGGCGCTGCCCTCCGCTAAACTCATGAGGATAGCGATCGTAATGTTCTTCTTTTAATCCAACTTCCTTTAATAACTGCAACACCCTCTCTTCCCGTTCCGCCTTTGTCATCTTCGTATGAATGACAAATACCTCTTCCAATGCCGCACCAATCCGCTGTCGAGGGTCAAGCGATGCATACGGGTCTTGAAAAATCATTTGCATTTCTTTCTTAAATGTTTTCCGCTTTTTCTCTGGTAAATTGCTAATTTCTTGATTTTTGAAAAAAATTTTCCCATCTGTCGCTTTCTCTAAGCCTAGAATCGTTCTCCCAAGTGTCGACTTGCCGCATCCAGATTCACCGACAATGCCGATGCTTTCTCCTTCAAATACTTCAAGCGACACATTTTCAACGGCTTTCACATAGCCTTGCACCCGTTGCAAAATCCCCCCTTTAATGGGGTAATATTTTTTCACTCCTTCTAATTTAAGAAGTGGCTGCTGCGGCTGGCTCATCGATGTCTACCCCCTTCTCTAACCAGCACCGTACGTAGTGGCCTTCTTTCACTTTGAATTCCGGCGGCGATTGCGCGCGGCATTTTTCCGTTGCAAATGGACAACGAGGATGAAAGCGACAACCTTCAAGTTTTTCATTCAAGTTGGGAAGCGTTCCTGGAATTGGCTCGAGCTCGTATTGCTCATCATCAACATTCGGCACCGACTTCAATAATCCCTTTGTATAAGGGTGGCGCGGATTCGCAAAAATACTTGCTACATCGCCTTCTTCGACTTTTTCTCCCGCATACATGACCATGACACGGTCCGCCATTTCTGCGACGACTCCCATATCATGGGTAATCATAATGACGCCCATGTTCAACTTTTCTTTTAATTCATTTATTAAATCAAGAATTTGTGCTTGGATCGTCACATCTAAGGCGGTAGTCGGCTCGTCCGCAATGAGTAAACTCGGACGGCAAGCAAGCGCCATTGCAATCATGACACGCTGTCTCATCCCGCCGCTTAGTTCATGCGGATACTGTTTCATCCGCTTTTCTGGGAACGGAATTCCCACCTGTTTTAACAATTCGATTCCACGTTCATGCGCTTCCCGCTTCGATAATTTTTGATGAAGCATCAACGGTTCTCTAATTTGATAGCCGATCGTAAACACAGGATTCAACGCCGTCATCGGCTCTTGGAAAATCATTGAAATTTTGTTGCCGCGGATGCGGCGAAGTTCTTCTTTCGACAACTTGGTTAAATCCGTGCCCTCAAAGTAAATGGCGCCGCTGCTGATTTCTCCGTTGCTCGGAAGCAACCCCATAATAGAAAGCGAAGTGATGCTTTTTCCGCAGCCTGATTCACCGACAATGCACAACGTTTCCCCTTTTTGCAACGAAAAAGAAACCCCCCGTACAGCTGAGAGTTTCCCCTCAGCTGTATTGAAGGTGGTTACAAGATTCTCGACACGTAGTAATGCTTCCGCCATGCTATCCCCTACTCTCTATAAACATGATAGAGCGACCATTGGCCTGTAGGATCTATTTCCAATCCTTTCACCGATTTATCCACTGCCGCTGTTACCACGCCGTGATTCATCACGACAACCGCCGCATCTTTCAGTAAAAATTCGTTCGCTTCTTTTAATTTTTGTTTCCGCACTTCCGGATCGATGTTGGTCCGTGATTCTTCCACTAGCTTGTCGAACGCCGGATTGCTATAGAAAATCCGGTTTGATGTTCCAACGTTATCGGAATGGAAGTTTGGATAAAGCAGTTCGCTGCCGTCTGCTGTGCTATTTGCCCAGCCGAGGAAGGTTAAATCATATTTCCCTTGTTTCACCGCATCTAAAAATGTACCCCATTCCATCGATTCAATTTCCGCATTAATGCCGGCTTCTTTTAATTGCGCCTGAACGACTTCTGCCATTTTCATATAGTTGGCGGTGTTTGCTACAAGCATTTTTACTTTGACTCCTTTATAGCCGTTTTCCTTGATCAATTGTTTTGCTTTTTCTGGATCATAGCTGTAAGCCACATTTTCGGATGCTTCATTATAGCCAAACACTTTCGGGCCAATAACGCTGTTCGATTGAATGCCAAGCCCCTTCAGCTGTTTTACGTATTCTTCTTTGTTAATGGCGTAAGAAACAGCTTGTCGAAATGCCAGTTCATTCATTGGCGCTTTTTTCATGTTAAACCCTAAATAATAAACAGGGGTGCCTTCTTTTTTAATAAGATCTACATTTTTCATTGATTGCAAGCGTGAAAGCTGCTCGGCAGGCACGTTATCGATGAACTGCACATCTCCCGTTTGCAGCATTGAAATAGCGGTTGTCACTTCTGGGACTACTTTAATCGTCACTTTGTTTAATTTTGGCGCTCCTTGCCAATATTGCTCATTTTTCTCCAATGTAATATGATCGCCTGGCACCCATTCGACAAATTTAAACGGACCTGTGCCGACTGGCTGTTTCATTAAATCTTGTTTTTGATCAGCCGTCGGGCTGACGATCGCTGCGTTCGTGTGACATAATGCCGCTAACATTGGGCCGTATGGATACTTTGTTTTAATGACGACAGTATAATCGTCTTTGACTTCGACAGATTCTACTGGCTCTAATAACGACGCCCGCGGCGCCGCTGTTTTTGGATCTCTCAGTTTGTCAAACGTATATTTTACTGCTTCGGCGTTGAAATCAGTACCATCGTGGAACTTAATTCCTTTCTTTAATTTAATCACCCACGTTTTATCATCCGGGGTTTCATAGGATTCCGCCAGATGCGGAACAATTTCCATCGTTTTCGGGTCGCGGACGAACAATGTCTCATAAATTTGATTAATGACTGCTGCCGAAACGGAGTCGTTTGTTAAAATTGGTGAAAGGCCTACAACGTCGGAAGTAGTAGCATACGTTAGTTCTTGAGCGGCATTTCCTTTTCCCTGCGAAGAAGATCCTCCGCTATTCGAGGCAGATTTGCCGCCGCATCCCGCTAAGACAGCGGAAATCATAAAAAGAAATACAAGCATGCTAAAAAAGTGTTTCTTTTTCAACTTCATTCCCCCCATTTTTAGTTATTTAAATCCATATTTGGATCTAGCGCATCCCGTAATCCATCGCCTACAACGTTAAAGGCAAATACGACAAGCATAATGGCAATGCCTGGAACCACCGTCATATGCGGGGATGTCCACATAAAATCCTGCCCTGCCGCAATCATCGCTCCCCACTCCGGAGTCGGCGGCTGCGCCCCTAACCCTAAATAGCTGAGCGAAGCGGTCGATAAGATGGCGGTAGCCATGCGCATCGTTGCAAATACAATGATTGGGGCCAAGCAGTTAGGCAGTATATGCTTGAAAATAATGCGTGCATTGCTAGCTCCTAACGCTTTCATCGCCAGGATATACTCTCGGTTTTTAATGGACAGAACGCTGCCACGGACGATCCGCGCGCATGTCGGAATCGACCAAATGCTAATCGCGATGGCTACATTGACGAGCCCGGTGCCGAGGATGGCAATAATGAGCATGGCAAGCAAAATTCCCGGAAAGGCAAACAATAAATCTACGATTCTCATAATGAGCCCATCCAGCTTTTTATAGTATCCTGCCAGCAATCCGAGCAGGACTCCCCCAGCCAGCCCTAGGCTGACAGAAACAATCCCAACCACAAGGGAAACTCTTGCCCCATATACGATGCGGCTCCACATATCCCTTCCGTAGTTATCAGTTCCAAGCCAGTGACCGTCAGAAAAAATCGGAAGCTCGCTTTCTGCCAGGTTTTGCTTTACCGGATCGTGTGTGGCAATCCATGGAGCGAATATCGCCATCAATATTTGAATAATAATGATGATTAATCCGACGACAGCCAGCTTGTTTTTCAACAAGCGCTTTAATGTCGTCACATACATTTTTTCTTTCTTTTTCCGTACCAACACCGGTGTTCCATCGGTTTTGGCAACTGCCCCTGTCTCCATCTATGCTTCCTCCTTTCAATAGGACATTTAATCGTAACTAATGCGTGGATCAATAAAGACGTAGATAATATCGACAATCAGGTTGACCAATACGAACAAAGTAGCAACTAACAGCACGGAACCTTGAACCATTGGGAAATCTCTTGCGGCAATGGCCTGCACCATTAACCGGCCAACCCCATTAATCGCAAACACCTGCTCGGTAATAATCGTTCCGCCTAACAGAAACCCAAAATTAAGTCCGATGACGGTGATTACGGGAATCATGGCATTACGTAAGGCATGGACCCAAATAACGGTTCTTTCCTTCAACCCTTTTGCCCGTGCCGTACGAATAAAATCGGCGCGAATGACTTCCAACATCGAAGAGCGGCTCATCCTGGCGATCATTGCCGCTGACCCAGTTCCAAGTGTAATCGCCGGCAATATTAACTGCTTCATTCCTTCCACGGTATAAAACGGATGATCGAGCCCGCCTACCGGTAAAATTTGCAGGTTGACGGCAAAGATCAAAATAAGGACGGTGCCAAGCCAGAAGTTCGGAATCGATATCCCTGCTAAAGCAAATACCGTGCTAGAAACATCCAACCAGGAGTTTTGCCGAATCGCCGAAATAATCCCGGCAACTACGCCAATAATCACTGCAACCATAATACTGGCGATGGCAAGATTTAACGTGTTAGGGAATCGGGTCATAATCGCTTCCCAAACAGGTTGCTTTGTTTGATAAGAGTAGCCTAGATCCCCATGAAGAACACCGCTAATATAGCGGACATATTGAACAAGAAATGGATCATTCAGCCCTAAATCTTCGCGAATGGCGTCAATATCCGATTTCGTCGCAGTCGGCCCCGCTATAATGGCCGCCGGATCCCCCGGTGCGATATACATGCTAGTAAACACGAGAAACGAAATGCCTATTAAAAGCAAAATCAGTTGAAAAAATCTTCTTACAATTAACCCTGCCATCTCTGTCACCCCTTCTATTTTCCGTTGTTATGTATAAAGTGAGGTATCATATCCATTTGTTAATCAAAAATGGATTATTATTTAACAAAGTTAATGAAATTTCGTTTTTTATGATTATATAGTAAATTTAAATATTTTTCTACATAATTCCCTAAAAAAATCGAATTTTTATATTGATTAAAAAACAAAAAAAGAGGGAAAATTCCCTCTTTTATATAGAAGCCACACTATAATTTGAGACCATTTCGGCTTTTAAAGCGCCTGAGCAAAATATTGCTTTCTACCCTGGTAATCCCTTTTAATGCGTAAAGCTCATTGTTAATGAATTTTTCTAATGCTGCAAAATCCTCCACCAAGACATGTACATGCAAGGTGCTCGGACCCGTCATTTGATAGCAGCTGGCAACATTCGCGTTTTCCGCGAGTTTCTGCGCCACTTCCACCAAATAAGCAGGCTCACAATCTACTTCAAAAAAAGCAGATACGCTTTTTCCAAACTTTTCCGAGTTAATAACAACCGTAAATTTTTCAATAACGCCATTTTTGACAAGCTGGTTCACTCTTTCTCTTACCGCAACCCGAGAAAGATTTAGCTTTTTCCCAATGTCCACATAAGACATTCTTCCGTCTTCCGTTAACATGGCCAATATTTTACGGTCGATATCGTCTAGTTTCATCGCCCATCACCAACCTGAGGTAAGTTTTCTCAATATTAAGTATATAGGCAACATTGTTCGAAAACAATTTCATTATTATACAAAAAAAACTACCTATCCCTTTTATCCAGTCAAGGAAAAGGGATAGGCAGTTTTCTTGTTTACAGCTGCTCTTTCATATAGCTAATTACGCTCTTGCCATTCCGATCGAGGCATCTGGCATTTTGGAGGAAGAAGCGTCATCTTGCTTTTCCTCGCTCGGTGTTGTTGTGCCTTGATCGGTTGCTGGCGCCTCTTCATCGGATGGCGTTTGCTCATCAGAAGATGGTTGGTCGTTCAATTCGCTTTGTTCATCGGTTGGCGTTGTGTTGTTTTGTTCGGTTGCGTTGTCATTTCCAGCTTTTTGTTCCGTTAGCGCCGTAAGCGGTTTGTCGATGTAGTCGATCGGATTGACCGGCTTGCCGTCTTTGCGGATTTCAAAGTGAGCGTGGATGCCAGCTTCTTGGTTAAATTGGCTTTGGCCCGCTTTTCCGATCACTTGTCCTTGTTCTACCGTATCGCCAGCTTTCACTTTCATATCGGCAAGCGATTGGTAAACAGTGACGACGCCGTTTTCATGATCGATTTCAACGACATTGCCTAAAATTGGGTCTTTTTCCGCTTTCGTGACCGTACCGCTTAACGAAGCAGTGACATCAAACGTTTTGCCGTCTTTGCGGATGATATCGATGCCATGGTTTGGATAATACGTATTATCATAAAAGACGAGAGCTGCTTCCTGTTCTTCTTTTGACGCGTTGTCATCATAGAACGGTGTTTTAATCTCTACGGAATTTGCATCAAGGACCGGCATCGTGAATTTTTCTACCGCTTCGTTGACAGGAACGGCCGGCTCGTTATGCTGCGATGTGCCTGATTGGCTGTATTCGTATTCGTCTTTTCCTGTTTTTCCGTCATGTTTGTTCTGGAACCAAAGCGCTCCTGCCACAATAATAGCGGCACATGTCAAGTAGATGGCTGGAAATACCCAACGCTTTCTGAACAACCGCTGTAAACTTGGTTTCTTTACAGAATTTGTTTTCTTTTCTTCCTCTCTCATGTTCATCACCTCAGCAACCATTTTGAACAGAAAGAGGAAAATATATACATGACGAAACAACTTTTTTCATTTATTTTTTTTAAAAATGGGCCATTTTATGCAAAAAAATAGAGGCGTTTTTGCCCCCTATTTTTTTACGGTCAGCCTATTTAAAAACGCGGTCGCCGAAGAAATGTCCACCCCGCGGTAATAATATTTGACGATTTGGTCGTACGTCTTTCCTTCCTGCGCCATAAAATTGGCCCCATACTGGCTCATGCCGACGCCATGGCCGTATCCTTTCGTTGTAATAATAATTTCATTGCCTTTGCGCATCCATGTAAAATCCGTCGAGGTTAAATCAAGCTTTTCGCGCACTTCTCTTCCTTTCAATTTTTTGCCGTTGATTTCGACGACATCGACGCGTTTCCCAGGCGTGCGCGATAAAATAACGCCAACCGAGCCGTTTTCCGGCAGTTTCACTCCTAGTTTTCGTTCAAATTCGGCCACCGAAATTACCTTTTGGTGATAGAATTTGGGCGATTTTTTATCCCACGGGCTGGCCACGCTTTTTAAGTACGGAAATTCATTTTGCCAATATGCTTCCGAGTTTTCCGTATAGCCATTGCTTGTCGAAAAAAACGACGCTTCGATCGGCTGGTTGTTGTATGTTAAAATTTGCCCGCTCGTTTCTAGCACCGCTTTCGTAATCTTTTTGATTTTCCAATCGTAGTCGCTGCCCCATAAACGTTTCAGCTCGTCATCGCTGTAGTAGACTTGGTGCATCACCGTATCGGTCACGTTCGCTCCCTTTGGCAAGCTGATCGGCTGGTCGTTTAACAACTGTTTGACAATGTACGTTCTCGCCGTCAGCGCTTGTGCCTTTAATGCTTCTAGCTCAAATTCGGCCGGCATTTCCGCCGCGACGACGCCGATGATATATTGCTCGAGCGGAATATGTTCAATGCGCTTTTGTTTGCTGCGGTATACCGCAACTTCGACGGTCGGCCCGCTTTCGACTGCTTTGGCATGTTGCTTTGTTTCTTGCTGGCGCAGTTCTTCCGCCAATTTTTCCACTTTCCCATCGTGGAATGGGATGACTAATATCGTTGGAACGAGCAGTACGACGACAAATAAACACGCAAGGAGTGCCATAATTGGTTTTATCCGTTTCATATAGCCGAGCCTCCAATATTCATTTTTCCGGCACAAGCGGACATCGTTCCCATTCAGGGGCAGTCGCATCGATGTTCGCTCTGGGAGTGCCTGCGTTTGCTTCGTTATATAGTTATGGGCTCGGACAAGTATATATGACAATTTCTTTTCGCAGGGGCTTGTTTGGCCGGCAAAATAAGCGGCGGTTCCGCTCTTTTCTCTCCTTTTGCCCGGCATGGATTCTTTCTTTTCTCCTTCTCATAGAGGTTGGCATGTACGAGGGAAAAACAGCGGCGGCTGCCGCATCCAAAATAAAAAACGACCATTCACTACATATGTAGCTGACGGTCGTTTTTTATTCTTTATAGGTTCAAATCTTTCACTTTTACGTCTCCAAGTACTGCATCCGTTTCTTTGACGCGTTCGATATCAGCGCCGAGCGCGGCCAGTTTTTCGTGGAAGCGGACATAGCCGCGGTCAAGATGTCTTAATTCCGTCACACGCGTATAGCCTTCCGCCGCCAAACCGGCTAAAATCAACGCTGCTGCGGCGCGCAAATCGGTCGCCGCCACTTCCGCGCCTTGCAAATTGCAAGGGCCATTAATAATAACGGAACGTCCTTCAATTTTAATGTCAGCGTTCATACGGCGGAATTCTTCGACATGCATGAAACGGTTTTCAAATACCGTTTCCGTCACCATGCTCGTACCTTCCGCTTTCAAAAGCAATGCCATCATTTGCGATTGCATGTCGGTTGGAAAACCTGGATAAGGCATCGTTTTAATGTCGACCGCTTTTAATTTTTCCGGTCCAATGACTCGTACTCCATTTTTTTCTTCGATAATGGTGACACCCATTTCTTCCATTTTGGCAATCAGTGAGCTTAAATGTTCCGGAACGGCACCTTGCACGAGGACATTGCCGCCAGTAATGGCCGCTGCAACCATAAATGTACCTGCTTCAATGCGGTCCGGGATCACGGTATGTGTCGTGCCGGTTAATTCGTCTACACCTTCGATGCGAATCGTACCGGTGCCGGCACCGCGCACTTTGGCGCCCATTGCATTTAAAAAGTTGGCTAAGTCGACAATTTCCGGCTCTTTCGCGCAGTTTTCAATGATGGTGGTGCCCTCAGCCAACACAGCCGCCATCATAATATTTTCCGTTGCTCCAACGCTTGGAAAATCCAAATAAACTTTTGCCCCGCGCAATCTTCCTTTTACTTCGGCATCGATAAATCCGTTGCCCACTTTCACGGTCGCTCCCATTGCTTCAAATCCTTTTAAATGCTGGTCAATCGGGCGCGAACCGATGGCGCATCCTCCTGGCAGCGCGACGCGGGCTCGACCATTTCGCGCCAAGAGCGGACCCATGACGAGCACCGATGCCCGCATTTTCCGCACATATTCAAACGGCGCTTCCATCTTTAACGGGCCGGTAGCGTCAACAGCGATCCTATTTTTTTCTATGTTTATGTCCACTTCTGCGCCTAAATAGCGGAGCACTTCACTAATTGTATATACATCGGAAAGAGCAGGCACATCATGAATCTCACTTTTTCCATTTGTCGCTAACAATGTTGCAGCGATAACAGGCAAAACGGCATTTTTTGCTCCCTCTACTTTCACAGTGCCGCTCAACCGGTTTCCGCCACGGACGATAATCTTTTCCAAGGTATTCCCCTCCGCGTCCAATTTCTCTATATTAATATTCAATCGTAATGATTGGGGTTCCAATAACGACGGTTGTCTTGCCGCCCAATCTTTCTCTTAAGGCAATCTGCAAATTCATCGGATGGTTATTGGTTGGAAGAACGTTCTCCCACTGCCCAGTATATGCAGAGAGAGAAACAAGTGACTCTTCCTGCAAAGACTCGACTGGTGTTGCCTGAAACTCGCGTGATAAATGTAATGCATAATCGAACAAACCACTTTCCATATTATCACTGAAATCTCCTTCAATACAAGTGAAAAATGTAGGTTGTTTCACAAATAGTTGTTTCGACTTTTTCTCTATTTTTTCGACCACTTCTTTCCATATTTTTTTATTCCAATGCAGTCCTTTGACTTCATAGAGGATATACGTCTGTGATTGGTTATTTGTGACCGTCCTAACGAGCTGAATTTTTTCTTGAAAGAAGGGGTGTTGATACGTGCCGGTTGCTTTTTGCATATGGTGGTTTGTGTCGAAAGACCAGTGAAAAGCGCGGTTTTCTTTCTTCAATTCCTCTAGCTTTTTGAAAAATGCCGCATCATTTTCAATATAGTGGGCATACTCTCTTGTGTAAACGGTCCATTGCCGAATGTCCGCTCCGTTATTTTCGAGGACGCGCGCGATCGTTTTCACCGGCTGAAGCGACCCGTTCCCCATTGCTTCTCCCGACTTGTATTGGCACATGCCGAGGATGACGAACAACGCCAATAAAAAAGTGAAGGCGCAGGCTTGTCCTTTTTTCATATCCGTTTCACTTCCTCTCCTTACCTGTTATTGTTGCCAGATCGGAAGTGAACATACATAAAAAAAATCGACAAAACGAAAAAATGTAAGCGCTATCAATACAGGCAAGAGAACGAAAAAAGACGAGTAATGACTTACTCGCCTCGAAAGAGAAACGGAAGTTGTGTCGACCATGATAAATAGTCGAGAAAAAAGTTGGCGACTGTCGAACCGATCGCGATCGTCAATAAAATGTAAAGCAGACGTCCTTGAAAGACGCGGTTTGGCTTGATCATCGCCTCGAGCCGTACCCCTTGCAGCGTCCACCATGTAACGGCGATAAAGGCAAGATGGACAATAATGCTCACTAACGCTTGCTGGCCCAGTATCGGCATCATTGCTTTTCACCTCTTTCTGCCGCGCAATTGGCGGCCTATTCGTCGATAAACAACAAAAGAAGGGGAAATTTCCCCTTCTATTGTAACGTTATTGCAGGAAATCGCCAAAGTGTTCGAACTGGGCGAGAACCTGGTACGCCAAACTCGGGAAAATGCCGAATAGCAGCGTGCCAAACGCGCAAAGCACAACGGTAACCGTCAGCCCGACCGGCAGTTTGACCGATGCTGCTTCGTCGGCAGGGCGGAAGAAAATTTGCACAAACACGCCGAAGTAGTAGACGTAGGATACAACCGTGGTGGCGATCATCACCGCGGCGAGCATGTAATGGCCGGGCTCGGTCATCAATGCGCCGAGGAAAATGTTAAGCTTGCCGATAAAACCGGCCGTACCCGGGATGCCGGCCAGCGACAGCAGGAAAATTCCCATCGATACCGCAAGCAGCGGATTCCGCTGATACAGGCCGGCAAAATGGATCATATCGTCGGAGTCCGCTTCATCCGACAGGCGCTGGATGATGGCAAACGCGCCAACGTTCATCAGTACATAGGCGAGCAAATAAAACCAGATCGAGTCGATCATCACCCATGACATCGCGGCAAACCCGACAAGGAGATAGCCGGCGTGGGCGATGCTCGAATACGCAAACAGACGCTTCATGCTCCGCTGTCTTAACGCGACCGTATTGCCGATGATCATCGTAAGGCCGGCTAATACGGCGATATAATTTTGCATCGACAACAAAAGCGAAGATGGATCTTTTCCATGCGCAGGCGCAGCGGCAAAAATCGTAATAAACAACCGCAGCAGGATGACAAAACCGGCTGTTTTTGAAACGACGCTTAAAAATGCCGTCACCGGCGTCGGCGCTCCTTGATAGACGTCCGGTGCCCACATATGGAACGGGACGGACGAAATTTTAAACGACAGACCGACGAGCAGCAGGAGAAAGGCAAGCGCAAGCAGGTATTGGTAGTTGCTGTCTGCCAGCTTTTGCACTTCGAACGCCATTTCTTTCAAATTCGTCGTGCCGGTTAACCCGAAAATATAGCTCATGCCAAACAGCGTGATCGCTGTTGCAATGCCGCCGCTAATGACATATTTCAGCGCGGATTCGTTGGATTGCGCCGACGTCTTGCGGATTCCCGCCAAAATATACGAGGAAACGGACAACAGCTCCAGCCCGACAAACAACGTAATCAAATCGCCGCTCGAAGCCATGATCATCGCGCCGAGCAGCGCGCAAAGGAGCAAATAGTAAAACTCGCCGCGATGCGAAAGCCCTTCTTTTGGACGGTAATCGAGCGCAAGCAGGAGGCAAAGCGCCCCTCCGGCCAGTACCAGCAGCTTAAACGCCTTGCTGAAGGAATCGATTCGAAACGTATCGTACAAAATCGACACTGGTTTTGCCGGAATGAGCCCTGCGGTCGCGATCAGCGCGATGACGACGCCGACCACCGCGATCCACGCAAGCGGGCGCCGGTTTTTATCATTTGGCATCCATAAATCGGCCAGCGAGAGAATGAGCGCCGTGATCAAAACGATAAACTCCGGTGTCATCATGCTCCATTTGTATTGCAATAAGGTATGCATGCTCATCTCTCTCACCCTCCTAACCCATTCATCATCATTTCAATCGCCGCTTGCAATGGCTTCGCTAACATGTACGGATAAACGCCGACGGAGACAATGAGCACGAGCAAAATGAACACCGGAATCGCTTCGATCGTGCTCATATCGAGCGCTTGTACGTCATTGCGCATAGACGGGCCAAACGTCATATTCAATACGGCGCGCAGCATGTAAACGGCGGTCATAATGATGCCAAGCGTGCCAATCGCGGCGACAACAGGTTTCGTTTGGAACAGCCCTAAAAAAGCAGTAAATTCGCTGATAAATCCCGACATTCCCGGCAGGCCAAGCGATGCCATCGCTCCGGCGAGCAAACACCCTGCCGTCAGCGGCATCACTTTCGCAAGCCCGCCCAAACGGTCGATCGTGGTCGTACTCGTCCGTTCGTATAAAATGCTGACGAGCAGGAACAGGAACGCGGCAATCAACCCGTGGGAAACGGCCTGGAAGATGGCGCCTTGAATCCCCGCTTCATTCAGCGCGCCTAATCCGATCAATATAATCCCCATATGCGAAACGCTCGAATAGGCGAGCACCATTTTGAATTCCTCTTGCACGAACGCTAAAAATGCTCCATACAATAGGTTGATGACCCCTAATACGGCAATCCAAAAGGCGAAATGACGAAACTGATCGGGAAACAGTCCGATGCCAAAGCGAATGAGACCGTACGCCCCAATTTTTAAGAGCACGCCGGCGTGCAGCATGACGATCGATGGCGGCGCTTCGACATGGACGCGCAGCATCCAGCGGTGGAACGGTACGATCGGCAGTTTAATGCCAAAGGCGATAAACAAAGCGACAAACAACCATAATCGAAGCTCCTCAGAAAGCGGTGCAATCAGCTGCGCCTGTGCCACCGGATTGTGCAGCATTTCGTTTAACAGCTCGAGATTCGACGTTCCGGTGCGGGCAAATAACACAAGGATGACAATGAGCAAAATCGCTGAACCAAGCCCGTTGTACAGCAAGTAGCTGTAGGCGGCGCGCTCCCGGTCAAACCCGCCCCACTTGCCGACTAAAAAGAACATCGGAACGAGCGTCATTTCCAAAAAGATAAAGAACAAAATCATATTTCCTGCTGCAAATACGCCAAGCATGCCGATCTCCAGCAAGAGAAAGAGCTGAAAATAGCCTTTCCATTCTTTTTTAATGTGAATGGAAGCAGCGGCGGCAAGCGTCGTCAATAATGAGGTCAAGACGATCATCACGAGCGAAAAGCCATCGATATTCAGCTCATAGCGGACCAAGTATGTCGACTCGGTAAGAAACGGAAAATCAGTGAAGCGAACCCAATCATGCTTTTCCGCCAAATGCTCGAGGCGATAGCCTCGCAAATATTGCCAAAAGGCAAATAGCGATAAAAGAAGCGGCGGCAGCGTCGATAAAAAGCCGAGCAGTTTGACCGTCCGCTCTTGCGTCTTAGGCACAAACGCAAGCAGAATCATGCCAAGCAGCGGGGAGAAGATTAAGAGTGACAGAAAGTACGTTCCATTCATTATAAGTACCCCCCTGTGAACGCGAGAATGACGACGAGAAGCGCAAGGCCGACAAACGTAACAGCGCCGTACATTTGCACTTGCCCGTTTTGCATTCGCGACCCGAGCGATGCGGACGTATGGACTGTCGCGGCGATCAAGCGGGCAATGCCTTCGACGACAAAGCGGTCTATATACGAGAGTAATAGACTGATTGCCGTTGCCGCATAGCCAACGGTGCGCATATACAACTCATCGATGTAATACTTATTCCACAGCAAGCTGTACGTATACGGAACGCGCGAACTGAGCCAATCCCGCGCAAGCGATCGTTTTCCGTACATAAGCCACGCCAGGAAAATGCCGAGCAAGGAAACTGCCGTCGCTACCGCCATAATCCAGCCTGGCGCTGTTTCATGCGCATAGGCGCCGTCTGTCAGCCAATCGCCAAGAAAGGTGCCGAACCAAGGGGTATGAACGTACCCGGCGGCAACAGCGAGCACGGCGAGCACGATCATCGGCAGCGTCATCACTGCCGGCGCTTCATGAACGTCTTTTTCATCATGCCGCTTTTCCCCGCCAAAGACGAGGAAAAAGAGGCGGAACATGTAAAACGCGGTGAAAAAGGCGGTTACCACCGCGATCCAGAACAAGGCGACATGCCCGTGCGTCCAGGCGGCCACCAAAATTTCATCCTTGCTGAAAAATCCGGAGAAGAGCGGGACGCCGCTAATCGCTAACGTGCCGATGAGGAACAGCGGTCCAGTAAGCGGCATTTTCCGCCAAAGCCCGCCCATTTTTTCAATGTCTTGCGTATGGACGGCATGAATGACGCTTCCCGCCGCTAAAAACAAGAGCGCTTTGAAAAACGCATGGGTCGTTAAATGGAAGATGCCTGCCACATAGCTGCCAGAGCCGAGCGCCAGCATCATGTAGCCGAGCTGGCTCACCGTCGAATAGGCGAGCACCCGTTTGATGTCGGTCTGCACCAAACCAATCGTAGCGGCAAAAAGCGCCGTAAATCCCCCGACCACTGCCACTGTTAACATCGCCGTTTCGCTCGCTTCATATAGCGGGAACAAGGCAGCGACTAAGTAAACCCCGGCAGCGACCATCGTGGCCGCGTGGATTAATGCCGACACCGGCGTCGGGCCTTCCATCGCGTCCGGCAGCCATGTATGGAGCGGGAACTGGCCCGATTTTCCGACGGCGCCGATGAAAATCAAGATCGCCGTTAAGGTCACCATCGTCTGCGACAGCGTGCCGTCTTCTGCTGCTCGGAAAATATCGTCGTATGCAAAACTGCCAACTTGCCAGAATAATAGAATCATGCCGATGAAAAAGCCGACATCGCCGATGCGTGTCATAATAAACGCTTTTTTGGCAGCTGCCTTTGCTTCCTCTTTATAGAAGTAAAAACCGATTAATAGAAACGAACCGAGGCCGACAAGTTCCCAAAACACGTACGTCTGCAGCAAATTCGGCGAAAGCACAAGGCCAAGCATCGCAAAGGTGAACAGCCCCAAATACGCATAGAAAACGGAGAAGCGCTCGTCCCCATGCATGTATCCTTTCGAATAGATATGTACGAGAAAGCTGACGAGAGAGACAACGACGAGCATCCATGCGTTTAGCGCCGTCACCGCAAACCCGGCCGTTAATTTCACGCTGCCGATGGTCAGCCATACATGTTCCGCTTTGTACGTCGAACCGCCGAGGCGGTCAAACAGCACGGCGAGTGAGAGGAGAAAGGAAAGCAGCGTCATAAGGATGCCGACGTATGCGCTCGTTTCTTTCATTTTTTTCCCTACTGCTAACAAGAAAAAAAAGGAAAACAACGGAAAAAGCGGTACGATCCAGGCAATTTCCATCATGATATCACAGTCCCCTTTTATGAAGAGCTTTTTTCGGCAAAAGCTCTTTTCATTTTCCACCCTATTTTTTAATGCTTTAGCGAATCGATCTCGTCGATATGCACCGTTTTGCGGTTGCGGTAAAGCGCCATTAACGCCGCCAGGCCCACCGCCGCTTCAGCCGCCGCTACCGTGATCGTAAACAGCGCAAAAATCTGCCCGGTAATGCCGGGATGGGCCCCGTATTTGGCAAACGCCACTAAATTAATATTGACCGCATTCAGCATTAATTCAATGCAAATAAGGACAATGACGGTATTTCGCTTCGTCAGCGCGCCGTACAGACCGATGCAAAACAAAATGAGCGCTAACACGAGATATACAGATAAAGAAACGGAGCTCATGATTTCGGTGCCCCCTCATCATCTTTTTTCGCCAGTATAATTGCCCCGACGAGCGCGACAAGCAAAATGACGGACGCAATTTCAAACGGAATTGTATAATGGGAATATAGCGCCATACCGATTTGCTCCGTATTGTTTTCATGGAGGCGGGCGCCTTCCTCGCCAAAATCAAGGCGATAAACGCCGAGATACACGGCGATGCCAAAGGCGAAGACGGCGATGGCGGTGAGCGCTTTGCGCCAAAATCCGCCCGTTGTCGTTTTTTCTCCCTCTTCTTCCTGATGGCGCGTCAGCATGATGCCAAACAGCATCATAATGGTGACGGCCCCAGAATAAATCAATACTTGCACGACGGCGACAAACTCCGCCGATAAAAGCACATACAGCCCTGCGATGCTGATAAAGGTGAAGACGAGCGCGATGACCATGTGAACGACTTTGGTTAAGTTGAGCATCAACACCCCGCCGGTAATGGCAACGAGGGCGAGCGCTAAAAAGGCGAGATATTCTCCGCTCACGGCTTATTCTCCTTTCGAATGTTGGTATCGTTCTCATCGAGCCATGCCAAATCTTTATAAAGGGCATCGCGGCTGTATTCAGCCAGCTCGAAATTGTTGGTCATGACAATGGCTTCTGTCGGACATACCTCGGTGCAAAGATCGCATAAAATACAGATCTCAAAGTTAATGCTGTACGTATCAATAATTTTTCCTTTTTTCGTCGGATCCGGGTGCTTTTTCCCCGTCAGCTGAATACAGTCCGTCGGGCAAATATTGGCACATTGGTTGCAAACAATGCATTTTTCCGGATAAAACTTTTGAATGCCACGGAACCGGTCCGGAAGCGGAAGCGGTTCGTTCGGATAGTCGTACGTAACTTTTTCTTGCGTCAAATTTTTTAACGTATACGCCAATCCTTTGGCCAACCCGATCATGCCTGTCACCCCATTCGATTAGAAAAATAGTTCTTTCACCAATGCCGTCACAAAGATATTGGCAAGCGCAACGGGAAACAATACTTTCCAGCCTAATTCCATCAGCTGATCGGCCCGCAGGCGCGGAAAGGTCGCGCGGAACCAAATGAGAACGAACACGACGACGCTGAATTTGAGCGCAAACCAAACCGGCCCTGGAATAAAGCCTAAAAACATGACCGGATGCCAGCCGCCTAAAAATAGGATCGTCGTCAGGGCGGCCATGGCAAAAAGGTACACGTACTCAGCAAGCATAAAGAACGCCCAGCGGAAACCGGAATATTCGACGTGAAATCCGGCAACCAGCTCGGATTCCGCTTCCGGCAAGTCGAACGGCGTGCGGTTTAGCTCCGAGACGGCCGCGATGAGAAACACGATAAACGCGACTGGCTGTGTAAAAATGTACCATACGTTTTTCTGCGCTTCAACAATATCGTTTAAGTTTAAACTTCCTGTCAGCAGTACGACGCCAAGCACGGACATCACGAGCGGAATTTCATAGGAGATCATTTGCGCCGCTGCGCGCATGCCGCCAATGAGCGCGTATTTATTGTTCGATGCCCATCCGCCGGTAACGACGCCGATCGTCGTCAGCCCCGAAACGGCAATGTAATAAAGCAGGCCGACGCCGATATCGGCAAACTGAAACGCATCAGTAAACGGCAGCACCGCCAATACCATAAATGCCGGCGCAAAGGCAAGGATCGGCGCCAAAATGAACAACGGCCGGTCTGCCGCTTTCGGAATCGTGTCTTCTTTCAGCAGCAGCTTCAATACGTCCGCCACCGTTTGCAAAAGCCCCCAGCGGCCGCCGACTTGGTTTGGGCCGTAGCGGCCTTGCATAAAGCCCATCACTTTCCGTTCCGCCAAAATGCCGTACGTAACAAAGGCAAGCACCATCAATAGCAGCGCAGCGCCCAGCCCGAAAAAAATGGCCACATTCGTCCAGCTTGGGACGGAATTCAGCAATTGTTCCATTATCCGTCGACCTCCCCGAGCACAATATCGATAGAGCCAAGAATGGCAATGACGTTCGCGATATTTTCGCCTTTCAACAGCTTCGGGAGTATTTGCAAATTGTAAAATGACGGCCGACGGAATTTGAGGCGGTACGGCTCTTTCTTGCCGTCGCTGGCAATATAGCAGCCGATTTCGCCGCGCGGCGATTCAATGCGGACGAACGTTTCTCCCGGCGGCGCTTTAATGATCCGCGGCACTTTTCCCATAATTTCCCCGCCTTCTGGAAATTGTTCACATGCTTGTTCAATGATGTTCAACGATTGTTCAATCTCTGCCAGACGGCACTGATAGCGGGAAAAACAGTCTCCGTCTTCCCCGACAGGAATGTCAAAATCAAAGCGGTCATAAATGGAGTACGGCTCGTTTTTCCGCAAGTCCCATTTCACGCCGGTGCAGCGCAAATTCACGCCGCTTAATGAATAGTTAAGCGCTTCCTCTTTCGTATATTTGCCGATGCCGATGACGCGATGGTGGAAAATTTCATTCCCCGTCACCAGATCGTGATAGCCGGCGAGTTTTTCGCGCATATACGGGACGAACTGCTTCACTTTTTCGATCCAGCCGTCCGGCGCATCCCATTTCACGCCGCCGACGCGCATATAGTTGAAAGTCAGGCGTGCTCCCGATAGCTCATTTAATAGATTAATAATCATTTCCCGCTCGCGGAACGCATATAGAAATGGGCTGATGGCGCCAAGATCGAGCAAATACGTCCCCCACCAGACAAGATGGCTGGCGATTCTTCCCAGCTCCATTGCTAAAACGCGCAAATATTCTGCTCGTTCCGGAACTTCGATGCCCATCATCGTTTCGACGGCATGGCAAATGACATAGTTATTCGTCATTGCCGACAAATAGTCCATCCGGTCGGTGTACGGGATGATTTGCGTGTATTGCAGGCTTTCCGCCAGCTTTTCCGTTCCGCGGTGGAGGTAGCCGATGACCGGCTTCGCTTCTTGAATGATTTCGCCATCCACTTTTAAAATGAGGCGGAAAACCCCATGTGTGCTTGGGTGCTGCGGTCCTACGTTTAAAATCATTTCTTCCGTTCGAAGCATGGCTATACCTCCACGTCGTATGGTTCATAATCTTTGCGAAGCGGATATCCGACCCAGTTTTCTCCTAAAAGGATGCGGGTTAAGTTCGGATGCCCTTTAAAGCGGATGCCAAGCAGGTCGTACGCCTCGCATTCCGGCCAGTTGGCCCCTTGCCAAAGCGGAACGAGAGAATCAATTTCCGGCTGGTCCCGGTCTATTTTTACTTTCAATGCGACTGCTTGCCGGTTTTTATAAGAATATAAGTGCACATATACTTCCATATGCGTCTGAAAATCGGTTCCGTGCAGTTCGGATAAGTAGTCAAAGCCAAGCTGTTCGTTATATTTCAGGAACTCAGCGATTTTGTAGTAGGTTTCTTTTTTGGCGACTAATGTCGGAACGTCTTTGGCAAGGCGGTTGATATAGGCGTCCTCTAGAACATCCTCACCGAGATGTTCGCGGATCACTTTGACATATTTATCAAGAAGAGGCTGATTTGGCGATGGCGTTTTTTCTTGTTGCGACGGTGTTTTCCCTGAAGCTCCTGCTGCTTTCGCCTTCGCTGCCGCTGCGGCTTTTGCTTTTGCCGCGGCAACCGCCTTTGCTTTTGCCTTGGCGAGCTCGTCATCGCTATCAGCGGATGCCTCCGCGCCTGCCTGCTGCTTGGCGAGCGCTGCCGCCTTCGCTTTTGCCGCCGCCGCAGCTTTTGCTTTTGCTGCCGCAATTGCTTTTTGTTTTGCCAGCTCGTCATCCGTTTCGCCGTCCGCTTTTTCCTTCGCTTTTTGTTTGGCGAGCGCCGCTGCTTTCGCTTTTGCTGCGGCCGCGGCTTTTTTCTTCGCGAGCGCGATGTCGTCTTCTGCCTCCACGGCTTGATTGCCTGCTGCTGCTTCTTTTTGCTTCCGTAACTCCGCTGCTTTCGCACGTGCCGCTTCCGCTGCTTTTTTCTTCGCCAGTGCGATGTCGTCTTCTGCCTCCGCAGCGTCTTTCTTGCCTGCTGCTGCTTCTTTTTGTTTCCGCAACTCTGCTGCCTTCGCTCGCGCTGCTTCCGCTGCCTTTTTCTTCGCCAGCGCGATGTCGTCCGCTGACGGCTCCGTTTTTTCTTCTGTTACGTCTTTCTTCGCATCGTCAGACGGCTGTTCCGCCTGTTCGGCGGCCTGCTTCGCTGCCAGCCGTTCTCTTGCCAGCTGTTTCGCACGCTCGGCCGCCTCTTTTTTCAGCTGCTGTAAATCTTTTTCCTCGCTCATCGATTACAGCACCTTCTTCCCTGTCTTCGCTTCATAACGAATCTTTTCTTTTAATTTATTAATTCCGTAAATCAACGCGGCGGGATTTGGCGGACAGCCAGGAATATAGACGTCGACCGGCACAATTTGATCTACCCCTTTGACGACGCTGTAGGATTTCACATACGGTCCGCCCGCCGTCGCACACGATCCCATGGCGATCACCCATTTTGGCTCCGGCATTTGGTCATATAAACGGCGCAGAATCGGCGCCATCTTTTTCGTCACCGTTCCAGAGACGATCATGACGTCGGATTGCCGAGGGGAGGCGCGGAAAAACGAGCCGAATCGGTCTAAATCGTAATGGGCTCCGCCGACCGCCATCATTTCAATCGCACAACAGGCAAGACCGAACGTTAGCGGCCAGAGGGAATTGCTGCGGGCCCATGCCTTTAGCTGATCGAGCGTTGTCAAAAACACATTGCGCTTTACCTCTTCCATCTCCCCTTCAGGGACATCCAGCCATTTTACATCCATTGTAACACCTTCTTTTTCCAAGCATAGATGAGTCCTAAAACGAGCATGAGCACGAAAATAAGCATTTCAATGAGAGCAAATAATCCCAATTTGTTATAGGCGACAGCCCATGGATATAAAAACACGGTCTCCACATCAAAAATGACAAACAATAGAGCGAACATGTAGTAGCGCACTTGAAACTGAACGCGCGAATCATGGAACGGATTGTTACCGCTTTCATAAGTGGTTTGCTTTGCTTCGCTCGGAACGTGTGGACGCAATAACTTTCCGAGCGTCAATGCCCCGACAGGAAGCAAAACGCCGATGCATAAAAACACAAACACAATCAAGTAGCTATTGGCGTATACGTTCCCCAACTGCGATACGCTCCCTTCGTTTATAGATATTTCACTTTTTAAAAATATTTCATAATTACAAATTATTTTCACTCCTCATTATAACATTTATATCCAGCAGTGTCGACAAAACCTGGAATTTTACTCATCCGCATAGTAACAATAAAAAAAAGACGGGAGGAAATACATTTCCTCTCGTCTTTATTTCATTTCCGCTACGTTTAAACGGTTGAGGGCGCGCTTGAGCGCCATTTCCGCCCGCTTAAAGTCGATATCATCCTGCTTGCTTTGCAGACGTCGTTCGGCGCGTTCTTTCGCCGCTTTTGCGCGGGCGACATCGATATCTTCCGCTCTTTCCGCCGCTTGTGCCAAAATCGTTACTTTGTCAGGGCGGACTTCCAAAAATCCGCCGCTGACCGCGATATATTGCGTTTTTCCCTCTTTTTTGAGACGAACGGCACTGATCTCCAGCGGAGCGACAAGCGGAATATGCCCTGGTAAAATGCCAAGCTCTCCGCTTTTTGCTTTCGTGCTTACCATCTCTACGTCCGCTTCGTATACCGGGCCATCAGGAGTAACGACACTGACTTTGATCGTTTTCATCATGAAATCCTCCTATGTCCCTCAATTAAACTTCTACGCCCATTTGCTTCGCTCTTTCAACAACTTCTTCAATGCGCCCTACCAAGCGGAAAGCATCTTCAGGGATATGGTCATATTTTCCTTCCAAAATTTCTTTGAAGCCGCGTACCGTTTCTTTTACAGGCACATAGGAACCTGGCTGGCCGGTAAACTGTTCGGCAACGTGGAAGTTTTGCGATAAGAAGAATTGAATGCGGCGAGCGCGATGAACGACAAGTTTATCTTCATCAGACAGCTCATCCATACCGAGAATCGCGATAATATCTTGCAATTCTCTATAGCGTTGCAACGTTTGTTGTACTTTACGTGCCACTTGGTAATGTTCTTCGCCGACGATTTCAGGCGCAAGCGCGCGAGATGTGGACGCCAGTGGATCCACTGCTGGATAAATACCCATTTCTGCAAGTTTCCGTTCCAAGTTTGTCGTTGCGTCCAAGTGAGAGAACGTTGTTGCCGGCGCTGGGTCTGTATAGTCGTCCGCTGGTACGTAAATCGCTTGAATGGATGTGATAGAACCAGTGGATGTAGAAGTAATCCGTTCTTGTAATTGACCCATTTCTGTCGCAAGCGTCGGTTGATAACCTACGGCAGAAGGCATGCGGCCTAATAGCGCCGAAACCTCAGAACCAGCTTGCGTGAAACGGAAAATGTTGTCGATAAAGAGCAACACGTCTTGTCCTTGCTCGTCACGGAAGTACTCCGCCATCGTTAACCCTGTCAACGCTACGCGCATCCGTGCACCAGGCGGCTCGTTCATTTGTCCGAATACCATCGCCGTTTTGCTGATAACGCCAGAATCTTTCATTTCATGGTAAAGGTCGTTTCCTTCACGCGTACGTTCCCCTACGCCAGCGAATACAGAAATACCGCCGTGCTCTTGCGCAATGTTATGAATCAGTTCTTGGATTAAGACCGTTTTTCCTACACCGGCACCGCCGAATAGACCGATTTTTCCACCTTTAATGTATGGAGCGAGCAGGTCAACGACTTTAATGCCTGTTTCCAAAATTTCTACTTCTGTCGCAAGTTCTTCAAATTTTGGCGCCGGGCGATGGATTGGGTCACGACGCGCATCCGCTGGAACTTCTCCTTGCATGTCGATCGGTTCCCCTAATACGTTGAATACGCGGCCAAGGGTGACTTCTCCAACCGGAACCGAAATTGGCGCGCCTGTATCAATGACTTCCATTCCACGAATCAATCCGTCTGTCGATGCCATCGCAATCGTACGGACCGTATCGTCGCCAAGGTGAAGTGCTACTTCCAATGTCAAGTCGATATCGACTTCGTTTTCGTTACGCGCTTTATGTTGGATTTTCAGAGCGTTGTAGATCGCAGGAAGATGCCCGTTTTCGAACTTTACGTCTACAACCGGACCCATAACTTGAATAACGCGTCCTTTTGTCATCGTTTTCCCTCCTAACTTGCTAGTTGAACATCAGTACCTAATTGCCGCTTCCGGTTCACCGTTATTGCAACGCGTTTGCTCCCGCCACAATTTCCGTGATCTCTTGAGTAATGGCTGCTTGAC
The DNA here is from genome assembly GCF_000632715.1 of Parageobacillus caldoxylosilyticus NBRC 107762. Taxonomy (GTDB): domain Bacteria; phylum Bacillota; class Bacilli; order Bacillales; family Anoxybacillaceae; genus Saccharococcus; species Saccharococcus caldoxylosilyticus. The sequence goes on from NZ_BAWO01000003.1 coordinate 67,995, forward strand.
GAGCACGGTTGTAGGAAAGGGTAAGCGTACGAATAAGCTCGTGCGCATTGTCCGTCGCATTTTTCATCGCCGTCATCCGTGCTGCATGCTCGCTTGCTTTCGCATCTAACAGCGCACCGTAAATAAGGCTTTCCGCATATTGCGGCAAAAGCACATCTAAAATTTCTTCTTGAGAAGGTTCAAATTCATACGTTGTCCGTTGTTTGTTATCGACCAAATCCGTTAACGGCAACAGCTTTCTTTCCGTTACCTCTTGCTGAATGGCACTGACGTAGTGGTTGTAGTACATATACAACTCATCAAACGTACCATCTGCAAACAAGCCGACTGTCTTATTCGCAATTTCTTTAATATCCGCAAAAGAAGGCTGATCCGGCAACCCAGTAATATTTAAAACGACCGGGAAATTTCTCTTTTTGAAAAAGCTTAAACCGATACGTCCAATGACAATAACCGCATATTCCTCCGGCGATTGATGGCGCTGTTGAATCGTTTGGTACACGGTGCGAAGAACGTTGCTGTTATACGCTCCGGCCAAGCCGCGATCCGATGTGATCACCAAATAGCCTGTCTTTTTCACCGGGCGCGTCACTAGCATCGGATGAGTCGCATTTCCGGCACCAAGGGCGATGTTCGCAACGACTTCTTGCATTTTCTCCATATATGGGACAAACGATTTCGCGTTCATTTCCGCGCGGTTGAGCTTCGAAACGGAAACCATCTCCATCGCCTTTGTAATTTGGCTCGTTTTCTTCGTCGCGTTGATGCGCTTCTTAATATCGCGTAAGGATGCCAAAGGTTTCACCACCTTTTTTCTGCACGAAATCTAAGAATAGAGGGGAACAGAAGCCGTCAGCCTTCTGTTCCGCC
>NZ_BAWO01000002.1 GCF_000632715.1 Parageobacillus caldoxylosilyticus NBRC 107762
ACGTTTGGCGCTTCTTTCACCCCTGCCTTGGGAGCTTTGTTTACCTTTTCTTTTTTTATAGGCTCCGAAAACTCCGCCTCAATATTCACCGATACAAACGGCTTTGCATTGGCATACGGATGCTCTATATTTTCTTCTTTTTTTGGAGCAAGATTAATTTTTGCCTCTTTTTTCGGCGCTTCTTTCTTTACCGGAACCCCTGCCGTCGGCACTTTAATTTTCATTCCCGGCATAATCATATCCGGATTGCTTAAATGTCCGTTTATTTTTTTTAATTGTTCAAAATCCACCCCGTATTTTTGAGCGATTTTCCAAAGGGTATCGCCCTTTTGAACAATATGGATTTTCACTCCGTTCCCCTCCTAAACCGAAACTGTTCGCATTGTATTTCAGCCCCTGCTTGTTGTCGCCATCATCCTTCAACACAATCTATGATCCATCCCCTTGTTTTATGATAAAAAAATCATCCTGCCGGCATCCCAATGCTGCTTGGCAGGATGAGTGTTCTAGGCCAGCGCCAGCATGCGGTCAAGCGCCTGCTTTGCATCTTTGGCAATCGCTTCGGGAACAGTAATTTGATTGACGACGATTCCTTTTTCAAGCGCTTCAAGCGCCCATAATAAATGCGGCAAGTCGATGCGGTTCATCGTGAGACATGGGCACATATACGGATTTAGCGAAATGATTTCTTTATCTGGATGTTCGTGCATTAGGCGGTTCACCAAATTCATTTCCGTGCCGATCGCCCATTTGCTGCCGGAAGGGGCATTGCGGATCGTTTCAATGATATATTTCGTCGAACCGGCATCATCAGCCTTTTGCACAACGTCCCAGCTGCACTCCGGGTGCACAATGATACGCATATCCGGCTTTGTTTTGCGAATATGCTCAATATGGCGGACAGTAAAGTTTTCATGGACGGAACAATGTCCTTTCCAAAGAATCACTTTTGCTTTCTTTATATCGCCGTTGTACTCCAAATGATCGGCATGCGGATCCCATACCGCCATCTCGTCTAACGAAATTCCAAGCTCATAGGCTGTATTTCTGCCTAAATGCTGATCCGGCAAAAAGAAAATTCGCTCTTTTTGTGTAAACGCCCATTCGACCATCTTTTTCGCGTTCGAGGAAGTAACGACCGCCCCGCCATAGCGTCCAACGAACGCTTTAATCGCCGCCGTCGAATTCACATACGTCAACGGCAAAATCTCGTCGCTAAACAGCTTCTGTAAAATTGGCCACGCCCGTTCCACCTGTGAAATTTCCGCCATATCGGCCATCGAGCACCCAGCCCGCATATCTGGCAAAATGACTTTTTGATGGTCACCCGTTAAAATGTCTGCTGTTTCCGCCATAAAATGTACTCCACAAAACACAATGTACTCTGCTTCACCGTTTTGCGCCGCCACTTGCGCAAGCCCAAGCGAGTCACCTGTTGCATCAGCAAATTGTATTACTTCGTCTTTTTGATAATGGTGTCCTGGGATAAACAATCTTTTTCCAAATCGTTCTTTGATGGCGCGCACGCGCGCTTCCATCTCTTCCATGCTCATTGTTTTATAGCTTTCCGGCATATCATCAAGCCGTTTCATTTGTTCTAAAATGCTCATGCGTTCTTCCCCCGTTTCCGTTATTGTAAATTGAAGCTGATATCTAGAGCGGCAGCTGAATGCGTCAGCATGCCGAGCGAAATATAATCAACCCCTGTTGCCCCGTATTCCGCAAGATTTTCAAGCGTAATTCCGCCCGATGCTTCCGTTACGATCGACTTTGGTACGAGTGAAACAAAATCGCGCACTTCGTCCGGAGTGCGATTGTCAAACATAATCACATCTGCTCCCGCTTGAACTGCTTCTAATACTTGCTCTTTCGTCTCTGTTTCCACTTCAACTTTGACCATATGCCCCAGCTTCTTGCGCACCGCCTGCACCGCTTTTGTAATCGAACCGCAAAATGCAATGTGGTTATCTTTAATCATGACACCGTCATATAAACCAAAACGATGATTATAGCCTCCTCCACATACAACGGCGTACTTTTCCAGCATCCGCAGTCCTGGCGTCGTTTTGCGTGTATCGCAGATGCGTGTATGGCTGCTGTTTAAAATCGTAACCGCCTGATGTGTTAAAGTGGCGATGCCGCTCATGCGCTGGAGGAGGTTTAAAATCACGCGCTCGCCGGTCAGCAGCGGTGCAACCGGTCCGGACGCAATGGCAATCGCTTCCCCTTTTTTTACTTGTTCGCCATCACGTTTATAAAGCGTTACATTGATATGTGAATGCAAAAGATGGTAGCCTGTCGTAATAATATCCGTACCTGCCAACACTCCATCTTCTTTGGCAGTAAATGTTCCTGTTGCCCATTCATTGTCTAGAAAAATCGTTTCACTCGTAATATCGCGTTCACCAATATCTTCAATGAAAAATTGCTGCAACAGCTGTTGTAATTTGAGTTGGTTCATCGTCTTTCCCCCCGTTCTTCCGGTATAGATACTTTTGCTACGCTATTACATTTAGCTCGCTCTTTGTCCGCCAAATCCGCCGCTGCTTCCATTGCTTCCGCTCAAATGGATAGTCGGAACGGTAATGCCCTCCCCGGCTTTCCGTACGCTGCAGAGCAGACGTCGTGATTAGCCAGCCCGTTAGCAACATATGCATAATTGCAATTTCATTAATGGAAAAATGATCAAGAGAGCTGTTCGCAAAATATGACAATGGAAATTGTTCGAACCATTTTTTTGCATATTGCAATCCTTGTTCATCACGAACGATGCCGACATATGTTGACATGATCGTTTGAATGGTTGATATTTCTGGCAAGTCGTTCACGACCTTTTTGTTGCTGTGTATATCATTTGTTTTTTTACGCAATTGTACCGGCGACGCTGTTTCTCTTCGGATAGCCTCTGCAGCACGCGCTCCGAACACAATCCCCTCTAACAGAGAATTGCTAGCTAACCGATTTGCTCCGTGAACACCCGTACAAGCTACCTCTCCGACGGCATATAACCCTTGAATCGATGTCTGCCCGTGATCATTCACATGGACGCCGCCCATTAAGAAATGGGCGCCTGGAACGATTGGAATCTTTCCTTTATCAATGTCTACCTCGTATGCTTGGCATAGTTTCGCAATCGTCGGGAACTGTTCACGAAAACGGGCAATCATCGAAACATCTAAATAAACGCGGTGACCATGCTGGATTTCAGCATGAATCGCGCGTGCGACAATGTCGCGCGGCGCTAAATCCCGTAATGGATGAACAGACTCCATCACCTTGCGCCCGTCTTCCGTCACTAACACTGCTCCTTCGCCGCGCACCGCTTCCGAAATTAAGCCGACCGCTTTCCCATTAGCCAATAACATTGTTGGATGAAACTGAATAAACTCCATATCCGCTATTTTCGCGCCCGCGCGGTACGCCAACGCAATTCCATCCCCCGTCGCCGCCTGGGAATTAGAAGAAAAAGCATAGATGCCTGCACAGCCGCCCGCAGCAAGCACGACAGTGTTCGCGTAATGGAACGCGATTTGCCCTGAACGGTTTTTCGTTTTTATCCCGACACACCGCCCATGTTCAACAAGCAGTTCCATTACATATTCGTCCTCAACCATTCGCACCCGTCCCGCCAGCTTTTCCAACAAAAACGCAACAATCGTCCTCCCTGTTTGATCACCTCCCGCATGCAAAATGCGCCGCTTGCCATGCCCCCCTTCGCGCCCAAAGTGGAGGCTTCCATCTTTCTTGGTATCAAACCGCAGTCCCTCTTCCATCCATTCAGAAATTCGCTTTGGTCCTTCGCGGACAAGCAGTTCCACCATTTTTTCATCGTTATGGTAGCAGCCGGCCGCAATCGTATCATGAAAATGACATTGCCAATGATCTTCTATGGAAATGGCCGCAGCCACCCCGCCTTGCGCCAGCCACGAGTTGCTCTCCTCCTTTCTCCTCTTTGTGAAAATCGTCACATTTTTATGCTCATGCAAATAATAGGCGGTAGTTAAGGCGGCGATACCGCTGCCGACAATAATGACCTCATTTTCCATCACGAAAAGCGCCTCCTGATTTTATATGTCTTGACACATATATTGACACATATTTAAACTAATGACAAGAGTTTTGTTTACCATTTTGAAAATAAAGGACGGATGGCAATGATTTATTTAGACTATGCGGCGACGACGCCGATGAGCGAAAAAGCGCTGCAAACTTATGTAGAAGCTGCATCCGCTTATTTTGGAAACGCAAGCAGCCTGCATGATATTGGCAGCGCAGCCGAACGGCTTTTAACGCTATGCAGAAGGGAACTAGCCTACATCATTAATGGGGAGGAACGGGGAGTTTACTTTACAAGCGGGGGTACGGAAGCAAACATTCTGGCTGTCCGCTCGCTTGTTAACGCACACCGTCACCGCGGCAACCATCTCATCACAACGGAAATCGAACATGCTTCCCTTTACCATCTTTTTAAGCAGCTAGAAATGGAAGGATTTTCGATCACTTATTTGCCGGTGGACCGTTTTGGCCAAATTCGCCTTCACGATTTACAGCGGGCGATTACGCCAAAAACGATTCTCGCTTCGATTCAACATGCCAATTCGGAAATCGGAACCATACAGCCAATTGCCGAAATTGGACAGCTGCTGCGGCGTCATGGGGTAATCTTTCATAGCGATTGTGTCCAAACTTTTGGTAAAATACGAATAGATGTAAAAAAGATGTGTATCGACAGCCTTTCCATTTCTGCTCATAAAATTTATGGGCCAAAAGGGGTCGGGGCAGTATATATTGACCCGCGCATCAATTGGCAGCCATGTTTTCCTAACGCCACCCATGAATATGGATTTCGTCCAGGGACAGTCAATGTGCCTGGAATCGCTTCTTTTATTACAGCGGCACAGCACATTTGTGAAAATATAGAGGCCGAACAAACGCGTTTCGAGCAGCTGCGCCGCCACTTTTTGGCAATGATTCGCGAAAAGCAATTGCCAATTACGGTAGAGGGCCATCCTCACATGCGGTTGCCACACATTATCGGTCTTTCCGTTCACGGAATCGAAGGGCAATATGTCATGCTTGAATGCAATCGCGATAACATCGCCATTTCAACTGGAAGTGCGTGTCAAATTGGAAAACAAGCTCCATCGCGGACGATGCTGGCAGCTGGAAAATCAGCAGAGGAAGCAAAACAGTTTATACGTGTTTCATTTGGGAAATGGACGACGGAAAAAGACATTGACCAACTCGTATCTTCCCTTGAGAGAATCAGTCAGCAAAGAAAGGAGTTTGAATGAGTTGAAAGAAGAGAAAAAAATTCTTGGAGAACAGCGGCGCCAGCTCATTTTGCAATGGCTGAAAGAAAGCAAAAGGCCGATCACCGGCGCCGAACTCGCGGCAAAAACGAACGTCAGCCGCCAGGTGATCGTGCAGGATATTTCGCTCTTAAAAGCGCGCAATGAACCGATTATCGCCACAAGCCAAGGCTATTTATACTTGCCGCCAAACATTCCGGCGCAAACATATACGCGCACGATTGCCTGCTACCATACGCCCGAACAGACAAAAAAGGAATTGTATATTCTCGTCGACCATGGCGTCACCGTCAAAGATGTGAAAATTGAACATCCCGTATACGGAGACTTGACGGCCTCGATCATGGTCAGCAACCGCCTGGAGGTCGATCAATTCATTCAAAAAATTGAAGAAACAAAGTCGTCGTATTTGTTGCAGCTGACAGACGGCACCCATCTTCATACGATTGAAGCAGACTCCGTCGCCAAGCTTGATGCCGCTTGTCACGCTCTCAAAAAAGCAGGGCTGCTCATTGAATCGTAGAGATTCAATCCTTACAATTTTTCGAGGCAACAGAAAGGGAGAACGGTATGGGCTACATTGAAGAACTGCGCGCTCTTCATCGCCCCGTTATTTTAGTTGGCGCACTGGCAATCATTAAAAATGAAAAAATGAAGTATTGCTGCAAAAGCGCAGACAACCGTATGGATATTGGGGACTTCCTGGCGGATTGATGGAGCTTGGAGAATCGGCTGAAGAAACAGCAAGACGGGAAGTATGGGAAGAAACGGGGCTCACCATCGGAAATTGCCGTCTCCTTGATGTCCTTTCCGGACCGGGCACGTACGTGAAAGTACCTAATGGAGACGAATTTTACACCGTTACGATCGTGTATGAAACAAATGAATTTTCTGGGGAAATCCACGCAAATCCTGAGGGATCATTGGATGTGAGGTTCTTTCCAATTAACCAGCTTCCAGAACAAATGATCCAAAGACATTACCATATTCTGAAAAAACATATAAAACCATCCCTGCGTTTTTAACTAGGGATGGTTCTTGTTTGGCCATCGTAATCTATCATTAGATCTATCATCAAATAATATAATACGGATAACTTCCTAGCACTTGCACCGTACATTCAAGCGCCTCTAGTTCCGCAATGGCCCCAGGGATGAGCACATCATCCATTTTTTGATCAATGTCAATGATAAAAAAATAGTTGCCAAGCCCGGTTTTTGCCGGGCGCGACTCAATTTTCGTCAAGTTTAATTTGCGCCAGGCAAACGCGGACAGCACTTGGTGAAGCGCGCCGGGCTGATCTTTCGGAAGCATGACAACAAGTGTTGTTTTATCGCCCGCATAAAGCGGCGAATCGATATCCAGCGGCTTATTTTGTTTGCGGACGACAATAAAGCGCGTATGGTTATAATCGTAGTCATGAATGTTTTCGTGCACGATCGTCAGCCCGTACTCTTGTGCCGCCAGCCGGTTGGCGATCGCTGCAATCGGAAGATGCGGGTGTTCACTGACAAACTTGGCCGCCGCGCTTGTCGATGTCATATACACCTGTTTGGCGTTTTTCAAAGCCGTATGCAAAAATTTATGGCATTGGGCGATCGCATGGGAGTGTGAATAAACTTCTTTTACCTCCCTCCAATGATGGGCGTGGTACGGATGCACCATTAAATGCTGCTGAATCGGGGCGATAATTTCCCCGACGATCGGCAGCAATTGTTCATGAATCAAATAGTCCAACGTTAAATTCACGGATCCTTCTAACGCATTTTCCAGCGGCACGACGCCGGCATCGATCTCTTCCTTGCTGACGGCATCGATGCATTCCGGAATCGTATCGTATGGAATTTTTTCGCTATCCGGAAATATCGTCGTTACCGCTAAGTCCGTAAATGTCGCTTTTGGTCCTAAATAGCCTATTTTCATGCCTTGCCTCTCCCTTGCGTTAATACACTCCTGAACCGACAATCTCTACCTTTTCGACAAACTCCAGACGCCGCAATTTCGAAAGCAGCTCATTGATATCTTCTTTCATTTCATTGGTGCTAATGGATAACGTAACATTGGCACGGCCTTGAAGCGGAATCGTCTGATGAATCGTCAGCACGTTGCAGCCGGCGGCGGCAACAACGCCGAGCAGTTGGGAAAGTGTGCCGGAACGGTCTTCTAAATGGAAAAATAATGTAACAATGTTTTCTTTAATTACGGCCTGGAACGGAAATACCGCATCGCGGTATTTATAAAATACGCTCCTGCTGATATCGACAAGCTGCGCCGCCTCGGCCACCGAATCGACTTTTTTGCGCTCTAGCAATTCTTTGGCCAGCAGCACCTTTTTCATCGCTTCCGGCAATACGTCCTCGCGAACTAAATAAAATTTTTTATCCAAGAATCCTCCCCTGCCCCCTTCATATTAATCGACAAATTCAAATTCATAATCGAGCAGCCTTACCGTGTCGCCATCTTTCGCGCCTCGTTCGCGCAGCGCGTCATCCACTCCCATCGCCCGCAGCTGCCGCGCAAAGCGGCGGACGGATTCTTCCCTTGAAAAGTCGGTCATTTTAAATAGTTTTTCTACTTTTTCTCCAGATAAAATAAACGCGCCATCGCTGCCTCTTGTAATTGTAAATGGCGGCTCCTCTTTTTCATATTTGTAGACGACGCGCTGCACCGCTGGCTCTTCCGCTTCGTGAAGCGGGAATTCCGGCGTTGTTTCCAAAAGGTCGGCGATGGCAAATAGCAGTTCGCGCACCCCTTGTCTAGTCACCGCAGAAATTGGAAAAATCGGCACGTTATCCCCGATTTTTTCTTTAAACTTTTGCAAGTTTTCTTCGGCATTCGGCATGTCCATTTTATTGGCGGCAATAATTTGCGGGCGTTCCGTCAGGCGCAAATTGTATTGTTTTAACTCCTCATTGATCACTAAATAATCTTCATACGGATCCCGCCCTTCCGTCGCCGCCATATCAATGACATGGACGATGACGCGCGTCCGTTCGATATGGCGCAAAAACTGATGGCCTAACCCGACGCCTTGATGGGCTCCTTCAATCAGCCCAGGAAGATCGGCCATAACAAAGCTTCTGCCGTCATCCGTTTCGACCACGCCTAAATTAGGAACAAGCGTAGTAAAATGATATTCGGCAATTTTTGGCTTCGCCGCGGAAACGACAGAGAGAAGCGTCGATTTTCCGACACTTGGAAAGCCGACTAAACCGACATCGGCAAGTAGCTTCAATTCAAGAATGACGTTGCGTTCTTCTCCCGGCTCCCCATTTTCGGCAATTTCCGGCGCTGGGTTTGCCGGCGTGGCAAAACGTGTATTTCCTCGTCCGCCGCGTCCGCCTTTTGCGACGACAAACCGTTGACCGTTTTCTGTTAAATCGGCTAGCACTTGATTCGTATCGGCATCGATGACAACCGTCCCAGGCGGCACTTTAACGATCAAATCTTCACCGTTTTTTCCGTGCTGATTTTTCGACATGCCGTTTTCTCCCCGCGCCGCCTTAAAATGGCGCTGATAGCGGAAATCCATCAGCGTCCTTAATCCTTCGTCGACGACGAAAACAACATCTCCGCCTTTTCCGCCATCACCGCCGGCAGGACCGCCTTTTGGCACATATTTTTCGCGGCGGAAGGCAACCATTCCGTTGCCGCCGTCACCGCCTTTTACGTAAATTTTCACTTGGTCGACAAACATCTTCGTTCCTCCGATCTGTTGTTGAAATGCTATCACTGTTTATTATTGTATACAAAAGCAAAGGAAAGGCTGTCAATAGTATGTTGCTTCATGAAAAAAGCAGCAAAGGCGAAACGAAAAGGGACATTGATATAACAAAAAGTGCCAGGCAACGGCCGGGCTGCTGCACGCGAAAAATAAACGGCTTTCCCCACTCCGCTTCCGCACTCAGCTAAATACAATTTTGATCAGTACGGTCATTTCGTTCGTATGTACGTCAAAAGTGTCAAGATAAATGGATGGCGGCAACTGGCAGTTATGAAGCCAGCGCTTAACCTCATTTTCATCTTGTATTGTCCCGCTGTAATCAAAAAATATGTTTGTCCCTTGCGGCATCACTTCAATGGAAATGCTCATATGATTTTCCTGACGTCCATCCGCCTGCTTCTCCATAAACGCTAAAAAGCTGCTGCTCCATTGCGTCAAATCTTCATCATAAAGCGATAAGTCACGTTCCTCGCCAAGCACTTCATACTCCAAGGAAATAAGCCGCGGCTGCCAGTTATAAGTCATAAGGAGCTCGGCAAATTGCACCGCCTTTAAATTGGTCAGCTTTGTTTCGTGCTGCATCTCACAAATAATGTCATTGATAATTTCGTAAACCCGCTCTATTTTATTTAGCGCCAGATTTCCTTTAATAAGCTGAATTTTATTTAGCCAGTCGTGGCGGGAATGGCGCAGTACATCGACAATTCTCCATTGCTTCTCCATCCATAGCGCTCCTATTCCTAATTTACACGACTTTATCTATCATTCATTTATCTTTACTATAGCATTTTTTTACAAAAAACGTGAATGGTTTTTCATCATTTTTGGAAAAACAAAAAACTCTAACCATATGGTTAGAGTTTCTTCACATTTGCTTATGCTTCTTTGCTGACAGGATAGACGCTTACTTTTTTGCGGTCGCGGCCAAGACGTTCAAAACGAACGATACCGTCGATTTTTGCGTACAGCGTATCGTCACCGCCGCGTCCAACGTTCAATCCTGGATGAACTTTCGTGCCGCGTTGACGGTAAAGAATCGAACCGCCAGTAACGAATTGGCCGTCAGCGCGTTTTGCCCCAAGGCGTTTCGCAATGGAGTCACGGCCGTTTTTCGTCGAACCTACCCCTTTTTTCGAAGCAAAAAATTGGAGATCTAGTCTTAGCATCCTTGTCACCTCCTGCTATCGCTGAATAATGCGAATATATTCTCCGTAATCACGCTCTATCGTCTGCAGGGAAACGAGCATCGCTTCAAGAAGAAGCTGAACTTTCTCAGCCGTCGCTGCATCTTCAATTTCCGGAAGCTCACAGCGAAGATAGCCGCCGGTTTCCCCTAGTGCAACATGCGGCCGAATCTTTGTCAGCGCTTCGATCGCGTTGACGGTGCCGAACGATACGGCCGATGCGCCGGCACAGACAATATCTTGCCCATGTTTGGCAAAATGCGCATGCCCTTTCATCGTAAACGCGCAAATTTTGCCTTCCTTCGTGCGTTCAATTTCTACTTTAATCATTGGCAGTGCCTTTATGCGTTAATTTTTTCGATGACTACTTTCGTATAAGGTTGACGGTGACCTTGTTTGCGGCGATAGTTCTTTTTCGCCTTATATTTGAACACGATAATTTTCTTTTGACGGCCATGTTTTTGTACTTTCGCTGTTACCGTTGCCCCTTCGACTGTAGGGTTGCCGATTTTTACCGTTTCGCCGCCGACCAGTAACACTTTATCAAAGGTTATCGTTTCACCTTCTTGGGCATCAATTTTTTCGATGTAAATTTCTTGCCCTTCTTCTACTTTAATTTGTTTACCGCCAGTTTCAATAATTGCGTACATATCAAACTGCACCTCCTTATATAGACTCAGACTCGCCAGCGACAAGGCGGTTCTTGACAGAACGCTTTGCAACCCGCGCTGAGCGGTTGTAGTACGGGTGCTGTAAAATATATTAGCCGCACCATTTTTGTCCGCCTCCATGTCGGCGGCACAAAAATTCTACAACGTAAAGTATAGTATCATACTAAAATGAAAAATGTCAATATCGTTTTCTTACGCATAAATGAGCTGGCTTAGCGAGGCATCGGTTTGTTTTTCGGCAAAAAAGGCATGCAAAAGCTCGTTTTCATCCAGCGTCACCCGTTCACGATTCGCTCTCGTGACAATGACGGAATGTTTTTGTCCACGGTAAAATTTTTGCAAGACATTGGAAATCCGCTCCTCTTCTGAAGCAGCAATCGTCCGCAATTTTGTATAATCGCTCCGTTTCCCGTAATAGCGCTCGAGCAAAAAACGCATGACGATATATCGATGATGCTTCCATTCCTGTTGCAACGATATCATTAAAAACGCGGCAACGATCCATAAATCAAGCTGTTTCGGCTCGATCAGCAAAATGCCGATGACGAAAAAAACAAGCGCCGCAGCGGAAAACAAGACCGTCTTTTGATGTGCTTCACTAAACGGAAAATAATAAGTGAAAAGAAGAAACGCCAGCCTGCCGCCATCCAGCGGCCAAATAGGCAATAAATTAATAAGAAGAATGGCGGTGTTGTAATGGGTAAACATCTCTAATCCTTCGCTTGTGATAAAGCCGATCTTCCATAAAAAAAACGCAACAGCCATCATCCAAAGATGCTGTACCGGACCGGCGAGCGTTACAATCAGATCTTCACGGAACGGTCGGTTCCCGTATTCCTCGACTTCTGCCATACCACCAAACGGCAAAAGCAAAATTTGCCTGATCCTCCAAGAAAAAAAAGCGGCGGCAACAGCGTGTCCCAGCTCATGGATAAACACGATCATAAATAATAGAAATAATTGCCAGAAGTAGGCGGTGATGACAGCAATGCCACAAAACATCCATAATAGCGGATGCACGTGAATTTTTGTCAATAACGCGATATACTTATTCAAAGGAAATCACCTGAATCGGATCAATGAAATGGTCTCCTTGTTTTATCGCAAAATAAAACACCCCTTTTGTTTGATCGTCAGCGCTCGCCATTGCTGTCCCAACTTGTTTGCCCGTTTCAACAAAATCATACAATTTGACAGAAATCGCGCCTAAATTGCCATACCACGATTCACTTCCATCCGCGTGTTGAATGATCACCGTTTTCCCCAGCTTCTCTTTCGTGCCGGCAAATGTCACGATCCCTTCATTCATCGCTTCGACTTTCGCATTGCTTGTCGTTTCAATCATCACTCCTTGGCCGTTTTTCTGAAAGCTTTCCAATACGCGGCCTGAAGCAGGAACAGCGTACTGCTTTCCTGTTGTTTTTGTTTCGCTTTCCGGTTTTTGCGAAATAAAGGCGAGTGGCTCGCCAAACTGTTTTTCATACCATTTGGAAACAGCCGCAAATTGAAATTCTTGCTTCATCGTGCTTTTGACAAACTGACGGGCAGGCTCTAACGAATCAGCTGGATTTTTAAATAAAATGGCTGTCACTAAAACAAGGCAAGCAGAAAGAAGCATTTTAAAAATGAACACCTCTTTGTGAAAAAGAGGATGCGGTTCTTCTAATGAATAGCGGTCGTACGTCACGACTGGCTGGCCGTACCGCTCTTCGTCGGTCAAGTCCCATACTGCCTGCCGGGGTGCCTCGTAGTGATGCGGCCGTGCTTTTCTCCGCTTTTCAATGCGCTTGCGAATTTCGCGGACACGTCGATTCATTATTCTCACCATCCTTCCAATATTGTTTGTACTAGTTTATTAGACAACCTTGTTAGATATGATTTCGATAAAAAAATCCCTGCTTATTCATTTGCAGGGATTCATTGCAACGATTAATGCACGCCAAATAGTTTTTTAATTTTCGAGAACAATCCTTTTCGGTCCTCTTCTAACGGCAGCAGTGGAACGGATTCGCCGAGAATTCTTCTGGCGATGTTTCGGTAGGCAATCGATGCTTTGCTGTTTGGATCTAAAACGATCGGTTCCCCTTTATTAGAAGCTTTGATGACGTTTTCATCATCGGCAATAATTCCTAATAAATCAATCGACAAGTGCATAACAATTTCGTCCACATCGAGCATATCGCCGTTTTTGACCATATGGCCGCGAATGCGGTTAATGATGAGGCGAGGCGGCTTCATATGTTCTTCGTTTTCTAGCAGGCCGATGATTCGGTCGGCATCGCGCACTGCAGATACCTCCGGAGTCGTTACGACAATCGCTTCATCCGCTCCTGCCACTGCGTTGCGGTAGCCTTGTTCAATACCTGCCGGGCAGTCAATTAGCACATAATCGTAATCTTGTTTTAATTCGTCTACCAACTGTTTCATCTGCTCTGGGGTAACGGCGGACTTGTCGCTCGTCTGCGCAGCCGGCAATAAATAAAGATGATTGTCAAACCGCTTATCTTTTACTAGCGCTTTTTGCACGGTGCAACGCCCTTCGACAACGTCTACCAAGTCATAAATAATGCGGTTCTCGAGCCCCATGACGACGTCAAGATTGCGCAGCCCGATATCCGTATCAACAAGGCAAACCCGCTTCCCAAGTATAGCAAGCGCCGTGCCAACGTTGGCAGTTGTCGTCGTTTTTCCGACGCCGCCTTTTCCGGATGTAATGACGATAGCTTCTCCCACTGTCACATTCTCCTTTCTAACCGCGTCAAATTCGGCCGCAAATGCATAAGCAGCTGCAAGCGATCAACAACAATTTGGTTATGTTCATCGATATAGGCGCACTCCATTTCGTTCCCTTCATCCGTTTTATAATCGGGAGCCCGATTCATTACATCACTAATTCGCAGCTGTGTTGGCTTCATCACTGATGCAGCAATAACCGCTTCTTTATTCCCATAATACCCAGCATGGGCGATGCCGCGCAATGCTCCAAGTATAAAAATATTTCCGCCGGCAATCACCGTTCCCCCCGGATTGACATCGCCGATCAATAAAAGGTCTCCCTGCACATGCAGCACTTGACCGGAACGAACAATTTTAGAAACAGATACAATCTCTGTTTTTCGCTTCCACTCGAGCGCCTCTTCCTTTGTCAAGACATTGCTTTCGATAGAGGAGACGACAAAATTTTTTGTACGGCGGATTAACGTGCGCAATTCTTCCTCCTGCTCCGGTGTCAAATAACGGTTTCCGACTTTGAGATGAACGGAAACGAGCGGACTGTCCGGTTCTATTTTTTCGCTAACCGTTAACTTTTCTTCCAGCTCTCTCAACAAATCGTCATAGGAGCAATTGTCATCGAGATGCAACGTTAGCCCATCTTTCGTTCCTTTAATCGTTACGTATTGTTTTTTTTTCGTCACAACGTTCACCTCAACGAATAATTCTACAAAAATACTCATTTTCCTTTTTAATGTTCCTGTTCGAGGCGTTTGATTTTTACGAGCCGCTGCTTTAACGGGTAAGAAAAGACAAGCAAAAATGCGCTGTTAAGCAGCAGCGTCGGCCATAACCGGTGTGAACAAAACGTTTGCCAAGGCATATCGGTCCGCCCGATGAGCAGTTGGATGCCGTACACATAAAATTCCAGAACGGTGATAAAAAAGAGCGCAAGCAAGCAGGCGATGAACCAATGTTGGTAAAGTACCTTCATCGCCTTGGCAGCGAGATAAGCGATTAATGTAAACGCAAACGCATAAACGCCAAGCAATTCGGTATAGACGCAATCATACAAAAGACCAAAAATAAACCCGTAAATCATTGCGCGCATTTTTCCAATATAGACCGCCGTAAACACAAGAAAAACAAGAAAAAAGCGCGGCACAAAAAAATAATCGATATATAAATCATTCTTTGGCCATAAATCGACAAAAATGCTTTCGACAACAAAACATAAAATCGCAAGGAAAGGAAGCATCCATTTTTTCACTCTGCTTCCTCCTTTTCTTGCAGCGTTTCATCAATTTTTCTTTTGACAATAATGACGTCATCAATGTCATATAAATTGGCAAACGGCTTTACGTAAACGACTTTCGTAAGGCCATATTGATCCGGCTCTACTTTCGTCACTTCCCCGATAGGGAGTCCTTTTGGGAAAATGCCGCCTAGACCGGATGTTAGCACTTTTTGCTTTTTCTTCACTTTTGCATCAAATGGAATTTCTTTTAGCAATAACTCTCTCCGCTTTTCATCGTATCCTTCGATGAGGCCGAAGACGTTTTCTTTCCCCTGTACGTACGCAGAAATGCGGCTATTTTGATCGAGCGCGCTCAATAATTGAACAGTGGAAGTAAATTGAGAAGCATGCTGCACTTTTCCGACTAATCCTTCCGGAGTAATGACAGCCATATCCTTTTTGACACCGTGCTGCTCTCCTTTGTTCACGATGATCGTTTCCCGCCAACGTTCCGGATTTCTGCCGATCACAGTGGCTTGAATTGGGATAAAATCGCGCAGGCTCTCTGTTTTATGCAACAAGGCGCGCAGGTTTTCATTTTCTTTTTTTAATGTTTGCACTTGCGCTTCTAGCGTGACATATTCCTCGAGTCTTTCTTTCAGCAGCTTGTTTTCTTTATATGTATTTTTAATGTCGTTGATATTCTCAAAGAAGCCCGCAACGAGCTGTGCGGGCTTATGGAAAATCAATTGTACAAAACCGGTTGTATCTTTCAAAAACTGCTCCGGCCATGTAAGTTGGCGATCTTTTAAAGAAAAACCAATCAATGCCACGAGGACAATCATGCTAACAAGCAATAAAATGAGCCGTTTATTTAAAAAGAACTGTGGCATGATGTTGACACCCTCTTACTGTCAGCGATGGTCTCTCGCTTTATTTTTGAATAAATCGATATGATCAAGCGCCTTTCCTGTTCCGATTGCGACACAATCGAGCGGATTTTCGGCGACAATGACCGGCATATCGGTTTCTTTGCTGATCACTTTGTCGAGATTGCGCAGCAATGCGCCGCCGCCCGTTAGGACAATGCCGCGGTCCATAATATCCGCCGCCAACTCCGGCGGTGTTTTTTCCAACGTATTTTTGACGGAATCAACAATCGCATAAACGGTATCGCGCAGCGCTTCGGCAACTTCTTCGGCGCTGATTTCAATCGTTTTCGGAAGCCCTGTCAATAAGTCACGGCCGCGGATTTCCATTTTGCCGATTCCTTCCGGATGTCCTGCCGAGCCTATTTCAACTTTAATCGCCTCCGCCGTCCGCTCGCCAATCATTAAATTGTATGTTTTGCGAATGTATTGAATAATAGCTTCATCCATTTCATCGCCGGCGATGCGGATCGATTGGCTCGTGACGATGCCGCCAAGCGAAATGACGGCTACTTCCGTCGTACCACCGCCGATGTCAACAACCATGCTGCCAGTCGGCTCCCATACAGGAAGATTCGCGCCGATCGCTGCAGCAAACGGCTCTTCGATGGTATAGGCATCACGCGCTCCTGCCTGACGCGTCGCGTCGATGACGGCGCGCTCCTCCACCGCGGTGATCCCGTATGGCACACATACCATTACGTACGGTTTTCCAGCAAAAAATCCTTTATTTTTCGTCGCCTGTTTAATGTAATATTTCATCATGGTAGCTGTCGTTTCATAGTCGGCGATCACTCCATCTTTCATCGGTCGCAGTGCAACGACATTGCCAGGCGTACGGCCAATCATGTTTTTCGCTTCATTGCCGACCGCGACAATCTGCTTCGTATCCTTTTGTATGGCGACAACCGATGGTTCTCTTACCACAATCCCTTTTCCTTTTACGTATACAAGCGTATTTGCTGTTCCTAAATCAATGCCGAGATCCTTTGTCCCAAATCCAAACATATTTGATATCTCCCTTTCTGAAACGAAATGCTTTTTATAAATCATTCACTAAATTTGTCGATTTTGCTCATCAGTGTGTTTCCCTGTTCCGTACAACACCGCCCACAGCTTTCATAAAAACTCATAATTGATATTATAACTGATTCGACAAAAAATGAGAACCGCTATACATACCCTTTTTCTTTCAAACTGACGAATTTTTGATCGCCAATAATTAGATGATCTAGGAGTTCAATACCAATGATCCGGCCGCATTCGGCAAGCCGCTTCGTTACATCAATATCTTCTCGACTTGGGGTTGGGTCGCCGGAGGGATGGTTATGCACGCAAATAATGGAGGCAGCCGAGCGCTTGATTGCTTCTTTAAACACTTCGCGCGGATGAACAATAGAGGCGTTTAAACTGCCGATAAATACCGTTTTGCGGTGAATCACTTGATTTTTTGTGTTTAAATAAATGGCGACAAAATGTTCCTGCGACAAAAAACGCATGTCTTCCATCACATATTTTGCCCCATCTTCGGGAGAACGGATCACATAGCGGTCATGGTATCCAAGACGGTGAATGCGCCGTCCAAGCTCTATCGCCGCCAAAATTTGGATCGCTTTGGTCGTCCCGATTCCTTTAATGCTTGTTATTTCTTCGACCGTCGCATCTTTCAACAGCCGAAGTCCCTCAAAGCGCTGAAGCAGGCGGTGGGCAAGCTGCAATACGGATTCTTCTTTCGTTCCCGTCCTCAGCAAAATCGCAAGCAGCTCATGGTCCGCCAAACTTTCCGGTCCAGAGGAAAGAAGACGTTCACGCGGACGAACATCCTTTGGCACATCGCGAATCATCCATGTCATTTGAATTGCCTGTCCCCCCCTTTTATCTTTTCCGGATCAAAGCCAATTACCAGCCAAGCTGCTTTAGTTCACGCACGGTTCGCGACAGCGGCAGCCCGACAACGGTAAAATAATCGCCTTCAATTCGTTTCACAAACAATGCAGCCCGTCCTTGAATGCCGTATGCTCCTGCTTTATCCATCGGTTCCCCCGACTCAACGTAAGCAGCAATTTCTTCCTCGGTTAAATCCCAAAAAAACACTTTTGTTTTTTCCACAAACAATGCTTGTCCGCTCGGAGAAAGAATCGCTACACCTGTCAATACTTCATGCTCCTGCCCCGACAACATACGCAGCATTTGCGCTGCTTCTTCCTTCGTTTTCGGCTTTCCTAGTATGTTGTTTTGATAGACGACAATCGTATCTGCCCCGATGACGTACGCATCAGGATGTTGGGCAGCAATCGCTTTCGCCTTTCGGTAGGCAAGCGACTGCACCGTTTGCTCTGGTGCTTCCCCTTCATGAACGTGTTCTTCAATGCGGCTGGCGAGGATTTGAAATGGGAGGTTCGCTAATTCAAGAAGCTGTTTCCGGCGCGGGGAACTGGACGCTAAAATTAACTGTTTCACGATCATCACCCTTTGCACTCGCTTCAGATTGGAAGATACAACTGTATCGTACCAAATTTTGCGGGCGGACACAATTTTTCAAAGTCGAAATAACACGAAAAAAAGAAGCTGTCTAGCTTCTCAATGGAAAAATGGACATGTATGATTGCAGTGCTTCTAGCAGCTCTTGCTGTGTTTTCCGCAGCAGCTCTTCCTGCTGATTCGTTTTGTATGCAACTAAGGCAAGATAGGCATTTTTTATCGCGGAAACATATTGTTTTACATGCTTATCATTCGGAATCGATTTAGCGGCAAACTGCTTATAATGGTTTTCTAATTCCTCCCACGCATCGCCTTTTACGTCGCCTTTCCCCAACAAAACGGCAGAAACAGCCGCCATATACATATATAACGTTTCCCCTTCCTGAATGACGGAAGTGCGTTTGCTGTTATCGGCATCGTTAAACGACAATGATTTAATATATGTGCTTTGCACCCCGTCTTCATACAGCTGACTGACTTTCCGCAACGTCTCCTTGTCCTGCCCGACGCCGATCAACAAGGCGACCGGCTGCTCCCCCACCGTCACAACAGGAATGGAAGAAGACTTCAGCCGCTTGGCATAGCCAGCTGCCGCTTTGGCATTTGAAAATACTCCTGCTTGAATGACGCTGATGGTAAATGGAGTAGAAACGTCCCTATTTTCATTAACTGGTTTGATGTCCGACTGCGTCGAAGTTTCTGTTTCTATAGGAGCAGATAGCGCTGCTTCCTCCGCAGGCAGCGAATGACTTTTTTGCTTTGGAATCATATTTAATACAATGAAACCAAAGCTTGTCCCAACAATAACCGCGATGACAGTGGAGACGAGCGCTGATTTTGCGCGGGCATTCCATCTAAGGCTCTTGTTTTGCTTCTTTTTTATCGATGGGAAGGAGGCGGTTTGCTTCGAAGCTTCTATGCTGCTCACGTTTTCTTCCATCACGACTTTCAGTGGTTCTGCTTTATCGTTTTGCTGCGGGTGATCCACCGCAAATGGGCGCTCTTTTCCGTTAATTCTCACCGTAATTTCCTGTCGCTGCTTGTCCATTGTGCCACCATCCTTCTCATTTCCCTCTTTTCCGCCTATCTTATCATAAACAAAGAAAAAAAGAACAAGACATTTGTCGTCTTGTTCGCAAATCATTTCGCCAAATTTTGTGCTTATTGGTCATGAATTTGTTCCACAGACAATGCTTCGACAGGAACTTCTGGAGATGTGTCGGAATAAGTGCAAAGTTGCTTCGTTTCTCCTTTTAAGCAAATAGAATAGTTTAGCGATCCGTCTTCACCTTTGGTGATGAGCACATAAGACGGGTTCGTTTCCCATGGCAGCACATTGCCGGTAAACGGATCTTGGAGCGGATGAAGCAGTCCTTCTTCGACAAGCTGGCGGTATGTCAACAACGCCGAAGAGCGCGCTGGCAAAAACTCCACTTTTTCCGCCCCGACATAAAGCCGCGCTGCCTCATAAAGCGCATAGGCATCCGATACAAACGCCCTCTCTTTTGATTTTTCGATCAGCTGCAGCACCGCAATCACCACGATGGGTGATACAACTCCGAAAATAACAATGACAGCCAGCAGTTCGATCAGCGTCATTCCACTATTGCCCCTCAGCAGCATATGATCACTCCGCCATCCGTTACTGCTGCGCTGGCAGTTGCTCCCCGGGAATCACTTCGGTCAGCGGGTTGTCCTTTTCACTCGGCGGGGGAACATCCAGCTGTGGCAGCATCTTTTGTAAATGTGCTAGTTTTGGATAATAAAAAGCGCTAACGGTCAGTGAATAAGTCAGCGGGTTTACTTCTGTATCGACCGATGTCAGCTCCGGATTACCGGCAAATGAAAGCGATTCGACGGAAACAATTCGGTCCAAATTTTCAAGCGTCTGTAAAAAACGTTCCAGCTGATAATAGGACGGCGATTGCACCGTTAGCTGCATGGTCACTTTTTTCAGCCCGTCCGGCAAGGCGGCCGAGAAAGATTGCTTTTTCGCTGACGCTATATTGGTTTCTGTTTTTCCCACTGTTGCGTTTGTTTCTTCTCCCCCTGCCGCAGCATTTTCACCTTCAGAAACGCTGATGCTGGTAATCATGCTGTCAGATACGACCTCTGCTTTTTCCAAATCAAGAAGAAGCTGCTCGGTCAGCGGTTTCACCGGAATTTTCTTTTGCAGCGCTACAATGCTTTCCGGCATGCCGTCCCGTTGTCTGGCAGCTTCTGCTTTAATGGCCGCCAATATTTTTTCTCGCTAATAACCGTGCTGGTTAACTGTTCGATTTGTTGAAGCCGCGGATAAAGCCAATAAAAATACAATCCTGCAAATATGGCGCCAAATACGACGAACAACAGCAGCAAAATAACAACTTGTCGTTTTGCGAAACGTACGGTCATCATTGTTTCTCCTTTTCCTCTAGCGCTTGTTTGCGAATATGAATTTCATATTGCGCAAGATAGCGGGGCACCACTTGCTTTTCCATTCCCTCTTCCGCGCTTGTGTCTGTTATATTCACTGTTGAAACGCTTTTCAGCTGTACAGCTTCGACAAATTTTGCGTCTGACAGCCGCTTTAAGTAATAGGCCGCTTGTTCGCTTGTATCAAACTGTATGGAAACGGTGACCGTCTCATTTCCCGTATAGGAAAAATTCATCATAAATCCGCGCTCCGGCAGCAGCTTCGTCATATTGCGCAACAGCGGCACCATTTTCAGCGGGTAATTTTTCGACCATTGCACCGCTTCATGAAGCTCCTTCATTTCTTGGACCGATTGGGCACCTTTTTGCTTTTGCTGCTCGATCGCCTGCATGGCTCTAATCTGTTTGAGTTCGCCCGTGAGCGCGTTAATTTGTTCATCCGCCCGCGCACTCAAAACGTAAAAAACAACGGCAGCCGCGATGAGAAGCGCGGCAAAGACGGCAACGCTCACCAAAACGGATGCGTTTTTCGGCTCTTTTTTCGGCAATAAGTTAATCTCAACGATCATCGTCTGTTCCCTCTTTTAGCGCAAGTCCCCATGCAAGATAATAACGCGCGTCCACCGCGCCCGCCATGGAAGCAGAAAGCTGTTCGACAGGCGCCTCGAACCGTTCTTGCAATGCTTCATAAACGTGAGGCAGCTGCGGGTGATCCCCGATAAGAAAGACGCGCGTAATTTGCTGCTTTCCTTGCTGCAGTGAAAATGAATAGAATTTCATCATCCGCTCGATTTCTTTATATATATCTTCAAACGGATCGATAAACGGCGATGCTTTATCAATTTCCATTTCCTCATACGGCTCGAGCGGAAAATGGCGCATAAAAGCGGGTTTATGTTCATAGAACGCACTCACATTCACGGAAGTTTGATCAAATTGAATGAGCAAAATATGATCATCGCGTTTCATCTGGCGAGCAATATAAAAAAGCCGGTATGCACATAGAGGAGAAACATCGGCGGCAATCGGGCGCAGCTTTACCTTTTCGAATAACCCGGTATAATGAGACACCGCCTCTTCCGGAGCGGCAAACAGCAAAATGACCGTTTCCTCCTTCTTCCTTTCTACCACAACATAATCAAATACCGGATTAGGAAACGGCACCGGAATCGTCTCTCCCAACTCCATAAATAAATAGCCGCGGATTTCATCATCTTCGAGATTAGCAGAAAGCGGAATGCGCCGAATCATCACGAAAGAATCCGGAACGATAAAACGGACGCGGCGCCCTTTTAATTTCCATTCGTCCACGCATTCTTCCAAAATCATTTCTAGCGTCTCGCTGTCGATCATTTTGCCGTCTTGAATGATTCCTTTTGGAAGAGGACGCTCGCCCCATTTCTGCACCGACAACGGGTCGCCCGGCTTTGTCTCGACATAGCGGATGACATGATCTTTAATCACTAAATTAGCAGTTTTATGCTTTCGTTTCCACAGCCTAACCATGCTCATGTTTCCCCTTATATTGAAAAGAAAATGAATCCCTTGTACCATTGAATGATATCGTAGCCGAAGAAATGCGCCGTTAATGCGCCAAGCGCAATCGCCGGCGCGAACGGCATCGGCTCGCGGCGCCGCACTTTGCCGAGCGCCATGCCGGCCAGTCCAATGATCGTCCCGTAAAAGGTAGAGAAAAAGAAAGCAAGCAGCACCGTTTTCCATCCTAACACAAATCCAAGCAGGGCAAACAGTTTAATGTCGCCTCCGCCCATGCCGCCTTTAGAGATGACAGCGATGAGAAAAAGCAGCGAAAAGCCGGCGGCCGCGCCGATCAACGCGCCCCGCCACGGAATGAACGGAATAAACAGCCTCTCGATAAAAAACAGAAAAGCAAAAGCAAGCAGCACTTTATCAGGAATGATCATATAGCGGATATCCGAGACAACGATAATCATCAACAGCGAAATGAGCGTCCAACTGACGAGCAATTCTTTGGACCATCCCATAAGCAGCGGCGAAACCGTAAAAAGAAGCGCCGTCGACAGCTCGATAAACGGATATAACGGCGATATTTTCTCCCCGCATCCCCGGCATTTCCCGCCCTGCACCATATACGACACGACCGGAATCAGCTCCCGCGCCGCAAGCGTACGCTTGCAGCGCGGGCAACGCGAACGAGGGAAGACAATCGACTCACCCGCCGGCACGCGCAGGCCGACGACATTAAAAAACGAGCCGAGAAGGAGGGAGTATAGGAAAATAAATACTTGTATCATTTCAAATCAAGCCATTATATATTATGATGGATTATCACGTACTTCAGAACGTTTTAAGTCATCTTCAGCGATAGGTCCCCCTGACTTAGTCTGAACTCCTCGTTCTGCATTAATGAGTTTTACACTGTATGATAATTTGTTGTTCTCATTAGCTATCCTCACATATGAATTATTTTCATCATAACCATTCTGAGTTTTACCCGGATCTTTCACCGTTTCTAAATATCCATCATCCTCTAGCTGTTTTAATGTAATTTTTTTAGTGCTTTTATCTGCCGGAATCAAATCTTTATCCGACGTTACCACGATTTTCGCTGCGTTAATCATTTGCTGCACGTTTGCTACATACACGTCTTTTTTCGAGTTGTCAATCATTCCCCCAATCGCCGGAATCGCAATCGCCGCGATAATACCTAAAATGACGATGACGGCGAGCAATTCGATTAATGTAAGCCCTCGTTCATTTTTCACCAATCGTTTCATCGTAACAATACCCCTCTCCCTATTTTTGTGTTTACCACACTTTTTTCCTAATAATTTTACATTATTTGTGAATATATGAGAATATATTCCTTACAACTTATTGCTGGATATGGTTAAAAACATCGTACATCGGTACGGTAATCGAGGTGACAATCGTCCCGACGAGTCCTGCCAGCAGCACGATCATGAGCGGCTCGATGAGCGATTTGAGCCGGTCGGTGCCGGCGTCGACTTCCGCTTCGTAAAAGTCGGCGACTTTGGCCAGCATTGCGTCCAGCGATCCCGTTTCTTCACCAATCGCAATCATTTGCGTCACCAGCGGCGGAGACGCCCAATGCCGCCTCATCGGCTCCGCCAGCGACTGGCCGCTCTCAAGCGCGTCGCGCGCCTGCTTCATCACTTTTGCAATCACTTCGTTTTCGACAACATTGAGCGTTGTTAGTCCTTGCTTGACTTTTAATAATCCATCATCGATTAAAAAAATCATGTGATTTTTTATGGCAAGCTCGCGCAGTTTCGAAAACGGCTCTTTATTTAAAATAACACGGCGCATTTCTTCGGTCATGACAAGCAGCTCATGAACCGCCATCCGTCCGCGATAGCCCGTCATATTGCACGTAGGGCAGCCGCGCCCGCGAATGAGCTTCTCAATTTTCATGCCGTGGCGGGCAAAAATTTCGATCTTCCGCTTCGTTGGTTCCCGTTCTTCCCGGCAATCGCGGCAGACGCGGCGGACGAGCCGCTGGGAAACGACTCCCGCTAATGACGTCGCCACTAAAAACGGCTCAATTCCCATATCGATTAGGCGCGTGATCGTGCTTAACGCGTCATTCGTATGAAGGGTACTTAACACCAAATGGCCGGTCAGGGACGCGCGAATCGCTACTTCCGCCGTTTCGCGGTCACGGATCTCCCCGACCATAATAATGTTCGGGTCTTGGCGCAAAATCGAACGCAGCCCCTGGGCAAACGTCAAACCGACGTTAGGGTTGACTTGGATTTGATTAACCCCTTCTATCTCATATTCGACAGGATCTTCAATCGTAATAATATTGACTTCTTCGCTGTTTAAATGATTAAGCGCCGCATAGAGCGTCGATGATTTTCCCGATCCGGTCGGTCCGGTAATCAAGACGATTCCGGTCGGCCGCTCAATCAAGTCAATAAACCTCTGCAAGTTTAATTGATTAAAGCCAAGTTTATGAATATCATTCAACGCCGCTCCCAGATCGAGCACACGCATCACAATTTTTTCGCTGTAGATAGTCGGCAATGTAGAAACACGCAAATCGACCAGATGAAAATCGATGTCCATCTTAATCCGGCCGTCTTGCGGAATGCGATGCTCCGTAGTTGGCGGCGATGACGATCTCCTCTCTTATACTTGCTTCCAGCTATGGAGTGTTCCTCAGCGGGCTTAACGCATACAAGCGCATTAACATCGAAAATCAACTGCGCAGCGAAGCCGATTATCTCGTGGCGGCTATTATGAATAAACTGTATCAATTTTCTCCCGACGGCCTCGACATGGAGGAAACTACGGACCAGCAGCTGCAGTTTGTAACCGATCGCCAAAAAGTGATCAATCCGTCCGTCGGCATTGTCGAAGAGCAAAAAACGAATGGTGAAACGCTCACCGTTTCTTTGCAGCAGGATGCCGTACTGCTCAACGGGGAGCAGCTTCATTCCGCTCTTTTAAAAATCGTTTCTAGCCAGTCCGAACTTTCTTATCGCTGTGCGAAACAAGAAGACAATATTTGCCGAAGCGGCGTCGTTACGATCAAACTTTCTGTTCAAGACCGTGATCATGACGATCCGGACGGCCTGTTATATATAAAGCCGTTTATATTAAAGAACGAATTCGGATTTAAAAGGAAGTGAGGTTATGAATGAAAAAGGATATAGTTTAGTCGTCACCATCCTGATCATTACCATCTTTTTTTTGCTCGGTTTAACAATTTTATCTGTTTCTATTTATCAGGCGAGATTTACGGAAGTGCGCGTGCAAGACATTGAATCGCTTCATGAAGCGACAAAAGCTATCGAGGAAACGATTGCGGAAATGAAAGTAGAGATAGATGATTTGGAGTTGTCTACGCCAGAAAAATTAGATATGCAGTTAAATACATTAATTCCTACCTTGCGACAGCGCTATGGTGTGGACATTAAAGATGTGACAGGTGATTATAATATCTATCACACAAAATTATTTACTCGCGTTTATCTGATTTCGAAACCCCACGGCAGCAAAACGGTGGAAAGACGGGGGATTTTGACAAATGCGCCAAGCTTTTTGAAATACGTGATTGGATCGAAAGAAGACGTTGTTTTAAACGGCGGGGCGTATATAGACGGAAATACGTACGCCGGGAAGAACGCATATATCACCAACGTCGCCAACTACATTGACAACTCGCAAAAATATATAGAACAAACATCTTTTCCAACGGCAAGCAAAACAAGTGTGTTGTTTGTCAACGGAAATAGTTACTCGTGCGACCATCAAAACGGAGCAAACCACTGCTATACGTTTGCCAGTAACACATTCGAGCGCGGGATGGCCAATTTTTCTCCGGGCGCCCGCTTTCAGTCGCAATCTCCTTCCGTTCAAAAAGAAAAAGAAGAATTTATTGATGTAGATTTTGCATGGACAGTAAAAGATAAGCTGTTAAACGCGGCGGGAATAGAAACATTTAGCCAAGAATATGAGACTTATATTCATAAAAGCATAGACCAACTTTTCAGTGAGCTGCAAGACCAAGACCGCTTTGCTGTTTTTGACAATATTTCGTCATTACGCGCAAATATCGATTCAACTCATCAATCTATTATTCTGCAATCAGAAGATTCTCCGTTATTTTTCCTTGATCGCGGGGGGCTTGATTTGCAAGACAAATGGCTGATTGTCAACGGCGATCTTTTTTTAGGGAACAGCGTCAACATCCCAACAAAGGTGCGGGGAAATATGATTGTGCTCGGCAATTTGACAATCAGCGGCGATATAAAGTTTGATTCTACGATTTACGTCCTTGGGCGCACGTTGATTTACAACGCCAATATTGCCGGCTGGAATAATAAAGAAGTTGTCCTTATTTCTAAAGGGCCGTTAGAAATCGCACGCATTAACGAATTTGAAAACGATTTTTCGTTTGCCGAGCCGAACTTAAAAGGATACTTTTATACCGACAGCAACACCGTTCTCTACGCGGTCGGATCTTATATCAATATTCAAGGAGGATTGTTTGCGCGCGGCAACGAGCTTGAACGCGCGCCCGATTCGGACGTTTCCGGGCTTGTCATCAACGCTTATCGCGGCGCGGCGGAAAAACAAGCCGGACTCCTTTCCTTCATTCCTCCTTCATCGCCGGATCAAACAGAAGAATCCCGCTTTGTCATCCGCCATGATAAATCAGTATTTATCAACCGCGGTGAAGGATTGCCGTTTGTGAAAAAGCTGTCTCTTGCTGTTGACAAGTTAGTGGTAAAATAAAACGACGCAGGAATGTTCTTTGAGTAAAAAAGAAAGGGAGCCTAAAAGCGAATGTTCAGGCTCCCTTTTTGTTTTACCATCTATTCTTTCCGCTTTCTCCATCGTTGGACGATGCCTCTCGGACAATCACCGTGATCGAATCTTTGATTTCTTTACCATCCTCCGTTTTCGCTTTGGCAATCGCGGTAATCGTCGAATATCCGACATCTTTGGCAACGATATACCATTTGCCCTGCGCTGAAGGCGCGCTTCGACATATTCCGGAGCGGACGATTGTACAGAATCAAGGCGTTTATCTGTCGCATCACTTGGAATAAAGGTTAATTGCGATTCGATGTCAAGCTCTTCGCCTACCGTCATAATAAAACTTCCTGTTGGAAATGGATCTCTTTGAGCGGCACGAACGGGTCAATGACCGTAATGGTAGCCTTTGCCGCCGCATTGCTGCCGTCTGTTGCTTCCACCGTAATCTCTACCGTTCCCGGCTGAACCGCTGTGACTGTTCCATTCACCACCGTCGCGACGTCCGGATTGCTCGAAATCCATTGCAGCGTTTTATTCGTCGCATCGCTTGGCGCGATCGTAACCGGAATTGTTTGCATTTCGCCGATTTCCATCGTCTGTTTATAGCTTCCTAATGTTAATTGGCGAATGAGCTTAATATACGTAAGCGATACAGTCGTAATGCCGTCCCCTTTCGTTAAACCGCCTTCCGCCTTCACGTATATTGTCGTTGTTCCATCCGAAGTGATCGGAATTTCGTATGGCGAAGAAAGCGGCGTCCAATCGCTGCTTTGCTTTGAATTTTCGATTTTATATTCGTACGTAACGCCTTCCCCCACGACAAAACCGGTGATTTTTACGATCGGCGGTTCTGTGACGGTCGTGCCGCTTGCGACAGATTGGCCGCTTTCCGTCATGATTGACACGCGCGGTTTTACATATAGCGTTACCGTCTCATCGTTATTGTACGTGACGAGAAGAACGGAATCGTCGTCTTCCTTAAATTGCAGCGCCTTTACTGGAAGCATCAACAATCCGTCATCGTTTGGATGTTTCGTCATCCCAAGCAAATTGGTCGCTGAATCAAACGCTTGCCATTTTGTAATAAGGCCGCGGCTGTCCCCTTCATAATACATATCAAATGATTCATGCAAGCGGACTTTCATTGCGATCCGCTGCGAAGGAGGAGTTAAAGATGCCATCCACGCGCCGTATTTGCTGTCTTGGAACGAAACGACAGCCGGCGGCAATTGCACTTCTTCCATCGCCCACGCTTGAAGCGTTAATTCGGCGGTAATCTCTTTATTATTTAGCTCCTTATAGTCGATGACCGTATTTGGAAACGCAATCTCGGCGTATAGGCGTTTTCTTTCTTTTCATCAAGCCAAACTTGATCCGTCTCGACGATTTGCACGTTTCCGTCAAACGACGCTAGTGGAATTTTCACTGTTCCGTTTAACACCGGATCGGTCGCCAGCTTCGAAAACTGCTGGAAAATTTCCGTTAAATTTTGCGATATCCCTTGCTTTGCCTGTCCGCCTGTCATCGCAGATAACTTTTCTAAATAGCCCATGTCGACTTCTTGATGATTACCGAAGCCGATGGAATAGAGTACGATATTGTTCATGCCGAGATTCCTAGCAACATTGATTGCGTCCGTACGAATTTTCTCCTCTGTATCTTGATAATTTACATATCTTGATTGTTTAATTCCATGTTGCGAATAAGCTGTTCGCACGGCAGTTCGTCCGTCAGCTAGTAGTACATACTCAACATCTGCCATTTCTGTCCATGTAATTCCCAAAAAATCAAACGTGACTTTTTCTTTAGTTCTTAACACCGTCGGCATTCCATCAGTTAAAAAAATGATATATTTTTTTCGCGATGGATCATTAAAAAATGATTGCGTTGTTTGCAACGCCGCCGAATAGTTCGTTCCTCCGCCGGCATTAAAGCTGTTCGCCGTTCTGGCAATAAGATCTAATTGGTCTTTGACATCTTGTTTTGCAGAAAAAGGAACTACTTTATTAGCTACTACTGTATCGGAAAACGGAATCAGAGCAAAACGATCGTTCGGATTGGAGTTCGCTTTAAAATAATCAACAGCGGATTGAAACGCACATTTAGCGCTTTGCAGCTTCATCAGAGTCATTGATCCCGATACGTCAAACACAAACACAACATCAATCGGAGAGCGAACGATGTTGTCCACTCTTCCTTTTGGGGGTTAACGTTACATCCAATCTTCCTTGCGCATCCCCGTTCGGCGGCTTTGCATATTCATTTTGCGGGGATGTAAAGGCAAAGTCTAAATCTGTGCTGCTTTGGGAATTTCTTTTCACGTATTCATAAGGGAGAGATGGGAAAGAAAAATATTCCCCGTTCTCTCAATAGGCATCAACGACAATTTTGTATGTCACCGTTTCTCCTTGCGCCGCCGGCCATTTGCCGATCATATCGAGCGAAAACATATATTTTTTCTCGCCGTTTCGGTCGGCCGGCGCTTCGACCGCGTCTACGCGATAGCTTCTTACCGTTGTGTCTTCCTGTCCCTTTACGTTAATGCGGACAACAAAATGGCTGATCGTGTTTCCCTTTCCGTTCCCTTCCCCCGGGGATGTAGCCCATCCTTCAATTTTTTCATCCGTTACTAAAGTAATATTCCCTTCTTTTTTACTATCTGCCCGCACAAATTGTGCATCAATATGTAAAAAGCCTAATATAATCACAAAAATTCCGATGAATGATATTCGTTTTCGCCACAATGCCGCACCTCCCCTCCCCCTTCTAAAGTACTATTTTTCTTTTATTATACCAATGG
This sequence comes from Parageobacillus caldoxylosilyticus NBRC 107762, assembly GCF_000632715.1. Taxonomy (GTDB): domain Bacteria; phylum Bacillota; class Bacilli; order Bacillales; family Anoxybacillaceae; genus Saccharococcus; species Saccharococcus caldoxylosilyticus. The sequence continues at coordinate 29,739 of NZ_BAWO01000002.1, forward strand.
CTTTCATGACAATGTTATTACTTTTTTAAAAACTTTCTCACTTCCGCAATAAAGTAAAGCGATCCGGTAATCAAGAAAAGAGCGTCGCTTCGTTTTTGTTTTTTCGTTTCTTTCATCCAGCCTTTCCAGTCGTCCGTCGTCGCTTTGTTCGGATGGTCGCACAGCTCAGCAAGCTGTTCGGCGGATGCAGCGCGCGGAAAATCGAACGAAGTAAACGTAATCGTTTCGGCGATTTCGGCAAGCGGCGGAATCATTTTATCAAGCGGTTTATCCGCCAACGCCGCAAATAACACGTGAATATCTTTATCGGGATAGTGCGAACGTACCGTATCAACAAGACTATGAATTCCTTCCTCATTATGGGCGCCGTCAATAATAATAAGCGGCTTATTGCTTATACGTTCGAATCGTCCGATCCATTTCGCCTTTTCCAGTCCTTCATAAATATGTTCTTTTTCAATCAAAAGCGAATAGCACATCCGCAAATACTCCGCTGCCATCACCGCCAGCGCCGCATTTTGCACTTGATGTGCTCCGAACATCGTAATTTTTAAATCCGGATATTGCGAAAACGGCGTTTCCAGCGAAAAACGCTCTCCATCAGTGATCGGCACGTGCCGAACAATAAAAAAGTCCTCCCCGAGCCGATACGTTTTTGCTTTCAGCGATGCCGCTTTTTCCGAAATCACCGTCCAAGCTTCCGGCTGCTCGGCGCCGGTAATCAACGGTACACCTGATTTAATAATGCCTGCTTTTTCAAACGCGATTTTATCTAATGTTTCTCCCAAGATATTCATATGGTCATAGCCGATGTTGGTGATAATGGAGAGAATCGGATAAATGATGTTTGTTGAATCAAGACGGCCGCCAAGTCCTGCTTCTATAAGCACAACGTCTTGAATGTTCTTTTTCCCGAAATAATAAAGCATCATCGCAGTAATCACTTCAAATTCCGTCGGCGCGCCAAGTTCCGTTTGCTCCAGTTCCTCGGCAAGCGGCTTGATCACTTGGACGAGTTTGACAATTTCTTTATCGCCAATCGGCTTGCCGTTGACGCTGATGCGTTCGTTAAATTGCTCGACATACGGCGAAGTAAACGTGCCGACAGAATAGCCTGCCGCTTGTAAAATATGGCGCAAATAGCTCACCGTTGACCCTTTGCCGTTTGTTCCCGCGATATGAATCGCCCTGATGCGGCGTTCTGGATGTCCGAGCTTTTCCATAAACCATTCCATTCGTTTTAATCCCGGTTTTATTCCTAAACGCAAACGTCCATGAATCCACTCTAGCGCTTCCTCATAGGTGCGAACCATTGGCGTGTTCCTCCTTGTATGATGATAAGAAAAAGACGAATCCAAAATCATGGACTCGTCTTCATGATAAAAGAAGCAGCATTCCCTTGTCTATTTTTTTAATTCCGCCAGACGGGCGCGAACCGCTTCGCGTTTTTCTAAATAGTCTTTTTCTTTTCTCCGCTCTTCTTCAACGACATGCGCCGGGGCTTTGGAAAGAAACCCTTCGTTGCTTAGTTTCTTTTGCACACGCTCGACTTCTTTATTAAGCTTTTCCAGTTCTTTTTCGAGCCGCTTGATTTCTTCTTCGATATTGATAAGCCCCTCAAGCGGCAAAATCAATTCCGCACCGGTAACGACCGCGGTCATCGCCTTTTCTGCCGCTGGAATGTCGGTTGCAATCACAAGCTCGCTTGGATTGCAGAACCGTTCTAAATACGCGCGGTTTCTCTCCAGCGTTGCCTGTACTTGTTCATCTTTTGCTTTAATGTGCAATTTAACCGGTTTGCTTAACGGTGTATTCACTTCAGCGCGAATGTTGCGGACCGCGCGGATAATATCAACAAGAAGACGCATTTCTTCCGCTGCTTTACGATTCGAAAGCTCAGGGCGCACTTCCGGCCATTTCGCAACTGTAATCGACTTCCCTTCATGTGGAAGGTGCTGCCAAATTTCCTCGGTAATGAACGGCATGAACGGATGAAGCAGACGCATCGTATTGTCCAATACATAGGCCAATACGGAGCGAGTTGTCTTCTTCGCTTCCTCATCGTCGCCGTAAAGCGGCAGTTTCGCCATTTCAATATACCAGTCGCACAAATCGTCCCAAATAAAGTTGTACAGCACGCGGCCGACTTCACCAAACTCGTATTTTTCAGCGAGTTTTGTCACTGTTTCGATCGTTTCGTTCAAACGAGTTAAAATCCAATGATCGGCAACGGTTTTTTCTCCGCTTAAATCAAGCTGATCGTACGTCATTCCGCCCATGTTCATCAGCGCGAAGCGAGACGCATTCCAAATTTTATTGGCAAAATTCCATGTGGCTTCGACTTTCTCGGTACTAAAGCGCAAATCTTGTCCCGGCGAGCTTCCTGTTGCCAAGAAAAAGCGGAGCGAGTCGGCGCCGTACTGGTCGATGACATCCATCGGATCCACGCCGTTGCCAAGCGATTTGCTCATTTTTCTTCCTTGCGAGTCGCGGACAAGTCCATGGATGAGTACATCTTTGAACGGCCGCTTGCCCGTAAATTCAAGACCTTGGAAAATCATGCGCGATACCCAGAAGAAAATGATGTCATATCCGGTGACAAGCACATCGGTTGGATAATAGCGTTTGTAATCTGGCGTCTCTGTATCCGGCCAGCCCATCGTTGAAAAAGGCCATAGGGCCGAGCTGAACCACGTGTCTAATACATCTGGGTCCTGCTCCCAATTTTCAATATCAGCCGGCGGTTCATGATCGACATAAATTTCTCCTGTTTCTTTATGATACCAAGCCGGAATGCGATGCCCCCACCATAATTGTCGAGAAATGCACCAGTCGCGAATATTTTCGAGCCAATGCAAATACGTTTTCTCAAATCGCTCCGGAACAAAATGTACTTTTCCTTCTGTTTTTTGCAGCTCAATCGCTGCTTCGGCAAGCGGCTTCATTTTTACAAACCATTGCGTCGACAAATACGGTTCCACCACAGCGCCGCTCCGTTCGCTATGGCCAACGGAATGCACATGCTCTTCGATTTTAAATAGCACGCCTTGTTCTTGCAAATCTTTCACGATTTGCTTGCGGCATTCAAAGCGGTCCAATCCTTGATATTGCAGGGCATTTTCATTCATCGTGCCGTCTTCGTTCATAACAAGGATGCGCGGCAAATTATGGCGGTTGCCGATTTCAAAGTCGTTCGGGTCATGCGCCGGCGTAATTTTCACCGCGCCCGAGCCGAATTCCATATCGACATATTCATCGGCGATAATCGGAATTTCCCGGCCGACAATTGGCAAAATCACCGTTTTGCCGATGAGATGTTGATAGCGCTCATCATCCGGATGAACGGCTACAGCGGTATCGCCGAGCATCGTTTCCGGACGGGTCGTTGCCACTTCGATGTATCCCGATCCATCGGCAAGCGGATAGCGCATATGATAAAGCGCGCCTTTTACTTCTTTATAAATAACTTCAATATCCGATAACGCCGTTTTTGTTACCGGATCCCAGTTAATAATGTATTCACCGCGATAAATAAGTCCTTTTCGATAAAGCGATACGAACACTTCGCGCACCGCTTTCGATAATCCTTCGTCTAATGTAAAGCGCTCGCGCGTATAATCGAGGCCAAGCCCCAATTTCGCCCATTGCTGGCGGATATGGTTCGCATATTCTTCTTTCCATTTCCACGTTTCTTCAAGAAACTTTTCCCGGCCTAAATCATAGCGGGACAGTCCTTGCTTGCGCAGTTTTTCCTCTACTTTTGCCTGTGTGGCGATGCCGGCGTGGTCCATTCCCGGAAGCCACAGCACATCATAGCCTTGCATCCGTTTCATGCGCGTAATAATGTCTTGCAGCGTCGTGTCCCATGCATGTCCTAAATGCAGCTTTCCTGTTACGTTTGGCGGCGGGATCACAATCGTAAATGGCTTTTTATCAGGATCACCTGTCGCTTCAAAAAATTTCCCGTCAAGCCACCATTGATATCGATTGGCTTCCACCGCTTTATGGTCGTATTTCGTAGACATCGTAATCTCTTTTTGCTCCATTGTGTTTTCCCTCCTTCTTAATAAATAAAAAACTCCTTTCATCCGAAAAAGGACGAAAGGAGACTCTTTCGCGGTACCACCTTTTTTCTTAAGCAAATCAAACTTGCTTAAGCGCTTCATTGCGATAACGGTCTGCGACCGGCTTCCTCTACTAGGCAAACACCGTTCAAAGAAGCAGCTCCAGGGCGACCTTCCAACGATAACTGTCCTAGGAAATCTCGCAGCTAATGATTTCCCTCTCTGAAGGCGTTATTCGTTGTACTCTTCCCTGTCTTCGCTTTTGGCTATTTTTCTGTTTATTATACTACCGAAAAACTTATTTCATCGTCAATCATCTTTGCCAAGTTTTTATTTATTTATTCCATCCATTCGTTTTTGGTGACAAAAAGATCGTCCAATCATATTTTATATAGTAACGAAAAGAAGGAGGGACGGATCGATGAAACGATTTAATCCATATTCATGGCCGCCATGGCTTCGCCAAGTGCGCGCCATCTGTGCGCAAGTCATCATTCCAATTACCATTTTTCAAGCCGTGCGTACCATTTTGTTACCGACGACGTTTGATGTCATCTTATTGGCCATTTTTGTGCTTATTGCGGTGGCTCTTCATCTGGAATGGATTTAGTGTTTTCTGTCTCGTTCTGCTGAACAAGACGCATGACGATGTATTCCATATTTTTCATCGCAAAATAATGACGCTGCAATTCAGCGACATATTCACGTTCGTTTTTTTCGGGCTTCCGTTTTGTTTCATATTCATCAATGCAGCGATAAAAAAAATGCGGCTGGGCAAGATGGCTGTAAAGAAAGGAGCGCTCCTCTTCCGTGAGCGGCAATATTTCTTCATACTCTTTTACTCCTTCTGCCCATTCATTACTGACTGGCGGGAATGTACGCATATGATGGCGAAGCGCCATGACGATATCGAAAAGCGGCGAATTCCAGCTGGCCCGTTCCCAGCTAAAAAAATAGCGCTGTTCTTTTCCCGTTTCAAGATAATGAGAAAGCCGTGCTTTTCCGTGAATCCAGGCGATTCTCCATTTTTTTGTTTCCTTTATCTTTTCATACCATTTCTCTAGCTCCGTCTCCGCAAACCAATAGGCTTGCATGATTTCATAAAAATAGGCGCAGCATTGCAGCTGAAATGGCGACATATACCATGTATTTTCGCATTTTTCTATATAAGCTTGCAAAAAGGAACGCTGCTGTTTCCATTCCTTCTTTTTCTGCTCATAATAGGCGCTGATCTCTTCTTCGCGAACATCGATCTGCTTGAGCGACGTTTGGTGCAAATAAGCGAGAGTGCGGAAAAAAGAGCGAATTTGTTCGTGTTTTTCTTTTCTTTTCTCTATCGCAATCCACGGCATTAAATAATAATGCCGGCCATGCGAGACAAACGGCAAACCTTGCCTGGATAAATAAAGGGGAATCATTTGTTTTCCATACAGCATGTATGATTGCTGGACGGCCGCCATTTCCCTGGCGTTTGTTATTTCTTTTAAAGCAAATAGTCCGGCGTTCGCGTAGACTTTTTTTACTTTCCCGTAATCATCGACGCGAAACGGCTTTAACCCGTATTGCTGCAAAATGGGAGCGTACATGCGGATGTGTTCTTCGTTCAAAAAAACGACCTCCCTCCATAAAAAGAAGTGAGGAATCATATTTCCCTCACTATAAAGGGCGGCTCCCCACCAGCGCCGGGATATATAACAGTTGCCCTTCATGAATGTCTTCCGGGCTTTCCAATTGATTGACACGCAGCAGTTGCTGGACGGTTAAGTCGTACCGTTCGGCGATCTTGTCCAACGAATCTCCTTGCTGAACGATGCAAATTTTTACTCTCGTAAATTCCTCCGCTTGATTTTTGGCAAATAGTTTTGTTAAATATAACGCATTTTCGCTTTTTACTTTTGTTTTTTCGTTTTCATCTTCTACTTCTTCCGTTTTGTTTTCATCATTTTCTTTGATGGCGCCGATCGACACTTTTGCCTCCTGCTGCGGTACAGCCGTTTCTTCTTCCATTTCGTTTTCTCCTACCACTTTATTTTCTTCTTTTTCTTCTACTACTTTATTTTCTTCTTCTGTCTGCACCGGTTCGTTTTCCATAAACGGCACCGCTGTTTCTTTCTTTTCCGCCGTTTGTTCCGCCGGATTTAACGGCACCACATTTTCTTCTTTGATTTTCTTTTCTTCCTTGAGTTTCTTTTCTTCTTTGAATTTTTTTTCTTTTCGATCAGCTGCTGCTTCCTCTTGCTCCTCATTCTGCTCTGCCAGCATGCCATCCGCAACAAAAACCGGCTCTTCTTCCGGCTGCTCGTTCCGCTGTTCATCTTCATATGCCTCTTTGCGCGCCACTACCTCAAACGGTTCAAACAACGGTTCGTCATCTTCTTCCGCAGCTGCCAAAGATTCCTGATGAAGCGGCGCTTCGCTAATGCCGCTGATTGAAATATCCGCCGTCACTACCAATCTCCCATCTTCACTTAAATCATAGTCAAACGATTCGACTGTCACGTATACATCCTCTAAATGATGAATGCGGTTTTTTGGAATCGTAATATCGATGGGAAAACGGTGCGACAATTCGCTGATGCCGTCTTCACGCGTGGAAATGCGCTGAATAAATCGATGGCTGACAAAATCAAATGAATCTGTATCTATATCGCTCTCTTCCCCTTCCGCCATGCGAAATTCCCCGCTTAATTGCAAAGCCCCGCGAATCGTAATATATTGCTCGTATTCATCGACGGAGACGACCGGATCAAGCGAAATAGAAAGAAATTCGGCGACTTCCTGTCCTTTTTTAAACCAGACCGATTCCTCGAGGGAAAAACGCAAATACGATTGCTCCAACCGTGTTTCCTCCTTCCGTCCCTTTGCGAAATTTTTCTATGACATTATCCATTGTATGAAGGAAAAAGAAGCAGTATGAATAAAAAAATCGGGTTGTCCCACCAAAAGTGGACAACCCGTTCGTTTATTTCCCTTCGCGAATTTTCGCAAATGCGCGTTCTGCCGCAGCGATTGTTTTTTCAATATCTTCCTCTGTATGTTCCGTGGACAAAAACAATCCTTCAAATTGCGACGGCGGCAGGAAGATTCCTTGTTCCGCCATTTCGCGATAATAGATCGCAAACATATCTAAATCGGATGTTTTCGCTTTTTCGTAGTTTATCACTTTTTCGTTTGTAAAGAAGAAACCAATCATCGAACCAGCGCGGTTAATTGTATGCGGGATTTCGTATTTTTCTGCCGCTTTGCGCAATCCTTCTTCCAATCGATCCGCTTTTTTGCGGAATTCATCGTATGTTTCCGGCGTCAGCTGAATCAATGTTTCATATCCAGCCGTCATGGCGAGCGGATTTCCCGATAAGGTGCCGGCTTGATAAACCGGACCGCTCGGCGCGACTTTTTCCATAATTTCCGCTTTTCCGCCGTACGCTCCGACCGGAAGTCCACCGCCGATGACTTTTCCAAGACACGTCAAATCCGGTTCAATGCCGAAATATCCTTGCGCGCAATGATAATCCACGCGGAAGCCGGTCATGACTTCGTCGAAAATAAGCAGCGCCCCATATTGTTTCGTAATGTCTCTTAATCCCTGCAAAAAGCCCGGAACCGGCGGAACCACACCCATGTTTCCGGCAACCGGCTCGACGATGACCGCAGCGATATCTTCGCCAAATCGTTCAAATGCGTAGCGGACGCTTTCTAAATCGTTGTAAGGAACAGTGATCGTATTTTGCGCCACCGCTTCTGGAACGCCAGGGCTATCCGGCAATCCAAGTGTCGCTACTCCTGAACCAGCTTTTATCAGCAGCGAGTCACCGTGACCATGATAGCTTCCTTCAAATTTAACAATTTTATTACGCCCTGTGTAGCCACGTGCCAGACGAATCGCACTCATCGTTGCTTCCGTTCCGGAGTTCACCATCCGCACAATTTCGACGGACGGTACCCGCTCAATCACTAATTTCGCTAACTCGTTTTCAATTAATGTCGGTGCACCAAAGCTCGTGCCGTTTTCCGTCACTTTTTTTAACGCTTCGACAACACGAGGATTCGCATGGCCTAAAATAAGCGGACCCCAAGATAACACATAATCGATATATTCATTGCCATCGATATCGTAAATTTTCGAACCTTTGCCGCGCGCCATAAAGATCGGTGTCATGCGGACGGATTTAAATGCGCGGACAGGACTGTTGACACCACCCGGCAGCAGCCGGACCGCTTCTTCATACGCCGCTTTTGAACGTTCATAGCTTCGCATCTATTGGTTCTCCTTTCTACTCATTTAACCAGCGAGCCACATCTTTAGCAAAATACGTGATAATTAAATCCGCGCCGGCCCGCTTCATGCCAGTAAGCATTTCCATCACAATTTCTTTTTCGTTAATCCAGCCGTTTTGCGCCGCTGCTTTTACCATCGAATATTCGCCGCTGACATTATAGGCGACAAGCGGAAGATGGAAATGGTTTTTCATGTCACGGATAATATCCAAATAAGCAAGCGATGGTTTTACCATTAAAAAGTCGGCGCCTTCGCGTACGTCCGATTCCGCTTCCCTGAACGCTTCAAGACGGTTTGCCGGATCCATTTGATATGTTTTCCGGTCGCCGAATTGCGGCGTGCTATCTGCAGCATCACGGAACGGACCATAGAACGCGGATGCATATTTAATCGCATAAGACATAATCGGTACATGCGTAAATCCTGCTTCATCGAGTCCTTGGCGAATCGCGGCAACGAAACCGTCCATCATGTTCGAAGGCGCGATAATATCAGCGCCTGCCTGCGCCTGGCTGACCGCGGTTTTCACCAGCAATTCAAGCGATGGATCGTTTAATACTTGCTCGTTTTCGATCACGCCGCAATGTCCATGGCTCGTATATTCACATAAACATGTATCAGCAATGACAATGATATCTGGATAATTTGCTTTGATTTGGCGGATCGCCTGCTGGACGATCCCATGCTCACAATATGCTTGCGAACCGACTTCATCTTTTTCTGCTGGCACGCCGAAAACGATTACCGATTTAATGCCTAGTTGGACGACTTCGTCCATTTCTTCATTTAAGCGGTCAAGCGAAAATTGGTATATTCCGGGCATGGACGGTACTTCCCGTTTTACCCCTTTTTCTTCGACGACAAAAATCGGATAAATAAGGTCGTCTACATGCAGATGCGTTTCTCTTACCATCGCCCGTAAATTCGCTGTTTGCCGCAAACGGCGATGGCGATCAAATCGTAATGTCGCCATTTATTTTTCCCTCCATCGTTCGTTTTGCAAAATATTGTTCCATCTCTTTTATCATATCATCAATCGTATACTGATCCGGACAAATATGCACAGAAAGCCCCGCTTTTTCCGCTGTTTCCTTCGTAACAGGGCCGATGCAGGCGATCACGCAACCGCTAAGTAACGAAGCGATGTCTTCTCCTTCCATCATCCGCATAAAGCTTTGTACGGTAGAAGAACTTGTAAACGTGATCACATCCAGTTTTCTTTCCCGCAACAGATATAGCAATTGTTCTTTTCCTGATTCGTTCATTGATGTTTCGTATGCGATAAGGTCCGTTACGTCTGCTCCCATGTTGATCAGCGCATCTCGCAATACCGGCCTTGCTAAATTTCCTTTCACTAGAAGGATGCGGTCGCGCGGCTTAACAAGCGGTTTTAGCGCCTCGATAACCCCTTCGGCGACAAATTCATCAGGGACCACCGCTGGAGAAACACCATACGCTTTTAACGCCGCCGCCGTTTTTTTGCCGACTACCGCTACTTTTGGAAGCGGCGTTTCCTTTTTTACAAATGGGAAGAAAAACTTTACCCCGTTGGCGCTCGTAAAAATAAGCCAGTCATAATTGGCCAGATGACGGACGCACTCGGCAATCGTTTCCGGTTTAGAGGAAGGGGAAATAGAGATAAGCGGAATTTCAATCGGCGTTGCTCCCGCTTGGCGCAACTTTTCCGAGAACGTTTTCGCCTGCTCTTTTCCTCTTGTCACAAGCACCGTTTTCCCCATCAACGGACCGCTTGCCATTACCGATTCATCTCCTCTTTCACCCGCTCGATTAACGCTTTCGCCCCTTGTTCGCTTAATAGGGCTGCCGCTTGGATTCCAACTTCCTCCGGATTCGTTCCGCTTACCATCTCTTTATATATTTCTTTTCCATCCGGCGATGCGACAAGTGCGGTCAACACGATGTCGTTGCGCTCATCAATATACGCATAGCCGGCGATCGGCACTTGACAGCCGCCTTCCATCTGCTGTAAAAAGGCACGTTCCGCCCGTACCGCCCGCTCGGTATTGACATCGTTTAATTTTTGCAACCACTCGCGCAGCTCGTCATCATTTTCGCGGCATTCCACCGCCAGCGCCCCTTGCCCAACGGCAGGAAGACATACATCGGTTGATAAATATTCGGTAATGACATCGCTTGCCCAGCCCATGCGCACCAATCCGGCCGCCGCCAAAATAATCGCGTCATACGCTTCGCTTTCCAACTTTGCCAGCCTTGTATCAATGTTGCCGCGAATCCATTTAATGTTGACATCCGGCCGCTTAGCGAGTATTTGCGCAGACCGCCGCAAACTGCTTGTCCCGATGATTGCCCCGCTTGGCAGATCGGCAAACGTTTTTTTCTGTTTGCTGATGAGCACATCGCGATGATCTTCTCTTAGCGGCACGCAGCCGATCACCAAGCCTTTCGGCAGCAAAGCCGGCATATCTTTCATGCTATGTACAGCCATATCAATCTCGCTATCTAACATAGCTTGTTCAATCTCTTTCACAAACAGCCCTTTGCCACCGACTTTAGAGAGCGTCACATTGACAATTTTATCTCCTCTCGTGACAATTTCTTTTACTTCAAATTCAAACGGCGCTCCTAATCGTTTCAGCTGCTCAATCACCAAGTTGGTTTGCGTCAGGGCGAGTTTGCTGCGCCGCGATCCGACGATGATTTTCCGCATTTTGCACTCCTCCGTTATGAATCCCAAAAATGAAATCTCGATAAACTGCCGAATAAGAAAAAGTTTACCAATAAAAATAAAAACGAACCGATATTCCAAAGCGCAATCGCCTTTCCTTGCACTTGCTGGACAGCGCGCTTGTAAAAGTAAACGCTGTACACCGCCAGCACCAGAAAGGAGCCTAACACTTTGGCATCATACCAATGAAAATTTTCGACTTTGATATAGGCCCAGATGACTCCAAGAATTAATCCTAATAACAACATAGGCAATCCAAGCAAATTTAAAACATACGACATAAAATCTAATTTCGTTAAATCCGCCATCCGCCACAACCGCTTGCCCCATTTTTTCCGCTTTAATAAGCTATATTGCAGCATGTATAAGATCGAAAAGATAAATGAAAGCGAAAACGCCGCATACGCGAACAGCGTTATAGCAATATGGATAATAAGCAGCTCAGAAATGAGCCGCTCGGCAACAGCCGGCGACTGATGGTTTGGCGCAAACGTATGAATAGCCAAAATCAAAAAAGCAAGCACATTCGTGAAAAAAACGATAAAATCCACGCGCATGAACCGGTTAATGACCAAAGACAGCGTAATAAGCAGCCAGGCGTAAAAGTAAAGGCCTTCCGACATCGTTAAAACTGGAAAGCGCCCTGTCTGTATGATGCGAAACAAAAAAAAGAACGTTTGAAACAGCCAAACAATAGAAAGTAACCAGAAGGCGAGTTGATTCGCCTTCCGGTTATGTTGGAGAAAATCAATGAAGTATAAAAGTATGGACAGTACATACAGAATAATAGACAGCTCGTAAAACCGGGTCATGGTCATCTCTAACATATGCCAAAATCCTCTCTTATGACTGCAGAGACGGCATAGCGGCGCGTTGACCATCTGCTTTTCCTTGTTTTTGTTTTTGCTCCTCAACGGCATCCTCAATATTGAAAATTTTCATAAACAATTGCAACGCTTCTTCCGCATTTGGCTCTGCCGCCAGTTCTTTTGCCCGTAAAATCGGATCGCGCAGCAATTGGTTAATGATGCTTTTCGTATGCTTATTTAATACTTTACGATCCCGTTCCGATAAGTGCGGCAACTTCCGCTCGATGCTTTTCATCGTCTCGGCTTGAATCGCCAATGCTTTTTCGCGAAGTGCGGCAATCACCGGCACGACGCCAAGCGTCTGCAGCCATTGCTGGAAGGCGACAAGTTCCGTACCGATCATATTCCCGATTTGTCTGGCCGCTTTTTCGCGCTCTGCCAAATTCGCTTGCACAATTCCTTCTAAATCATCAATATCATATAAAAAGATGCTTTCCAATTCAGCAAGCGCTGGATCTAAATCGCGCGGGACGGCGATATCGACCATAAACAGCGGGCGGCCTTTTCTCATCTTGTCTAACGGAGCCATCATTTCTTTCGTAATGATATAGCCTTTTGCTCCTGTCGAGCTGATGACAATGTCGGCTTCAAGCAACGCACAAGACAGTTCGGAAAGCGATTTGGCCGTCCCGGAAAACTTTTTCGCCAGCTGCTCCGCTTTTTCGAGCGTGCGGTTGACAACGGTTACCTTTTTCACACCGTTGCCATATAAATTTTGTGCCGCCAACTCTCCCATTTTGCCGGCGCCGATAATTAAAACATGTTTGGAAGATAAATCGCCAAAAATCTTTTTGGCAAGCTCGACCGCCGCATAGCTTACCGACACCGCGTGCGCGCCGATTTCTGTTTCCGAATGGGCGCGTTTGGCAAATGTCACCGCCTGTTTGAATAAATGATTAAAAATCGTGCCGGTCGTTCCTGCCTCCTGAGCAAGAAGGTAGCTTGTTTTCACTTGTCCTAAAATTTGCGTTTCCCCTAAAATCATTGAATCGAGACCGGAAGCAACACGGAATAAATGCTCCACCGCTGCTTCATTTTCAAGCACATTTAAATACGGTGCAAGCGTGTCGAGGTCGATATGAAACCAGTCCGCTAAAAAAGCTTTTATATAATAACGGCCAGTATGCAACTGGTCGACAACGGCATAAATTTCCGTACGATTGCATGTAGACACGATTACATTTTCTAAAATGCTTTTTTGCTGCTGCAACTGCTTCATCGCATCAGCCAATTCCGGCTCGCTAAACGTCAGTTTTTCACGGATTTCAACAGGGGCCGTTTTATAGTTTATGCCAACGACAACTACATGCACGTTCTTTATACCCCCTTATTTCGTCAAATACATAAAATATCTTTTACAATTATAACACATGTGTCTTTCTTCTTTGTGAAAAAAGTGTGAACATGGTAGAACGCATATGATAAACTTGATACTGTAATTATTGTATCATAAAAAAAAGTTTGACAAGAAACTGGGAGGAACCGATGAAAAAACACGCGACGTTCTCTGGCATTATTCTTGTTGGACTGGGCGTTTACTTTTTGGTGAATCAGCTTCACTCCTCATTTTCACATCTTTTTCAAGATTGGCCGGCGCTGTTAATGATTTTCGGAGCGGCGCTGATCGGCCAGGCGTATTCTGCCCGTGAATACCAACATCTTTTTCCAGGCATCCTTTTGTTTGGATTCGGACTTCACATTTTATTTGTCCATTGGTTCAAACAATGGCCAAATCATATCGGCGTCTTTTTCTTTATCATTGCGATAGCGTTTTTCATTAGCTCCTTAAAAGTAAAAAACGGGCTTGGCCAAGGCTTCTTTTTTTTGGCATTAGCCTTTATTACGTTGTTTTCCGAACAATTTCAGCCGCTGTTTTATATCGTCGAAACAGGCATCACATCGATTTGGAAATTTTGGCCGCTTGGGCTAATCCTTGTTGGTATATACATATTATTGGTAAAGCGGAAATAATCCATGCAAAAAACACCAGCTTGATGAACGCTGGTGTTTTTCTCGTGAACTACCCGCCACCTGCGCTTCGCTTAGAAGTGGGAGACTTCTTTCGGGATATGTTAAAGAAATCGCTCCAATGCCGCCCATGCTTCCTCTTTTCCTTGCCCTGTTTCCGCCGAAAACAAGATCAATTCATCTCCGTCTGCCATCTTCAACGTTTCGCGCACGACTTTTCTATGCTTCTGCCACTTCCCTTTTGGAACTTTATCCGCTTTTGTGGCAATAATGATCGTCGGAATATCATAATGCTTTAAAAACTCATACATCATGACATCATCTTTCGTCGGCGGATGGCGCAAATCAACGATCAGTACCACCGCGCGCAGCTGCTCTCGTGTCGTAAAATACGTTTCCATCATTTTGCCCCATGCTTCCCGCTCTGATTTCGACACTCGCGCAAAACCGTATCCTGGGACATCGACAAAGTAGAGCGACTCATTAATTAAATAAAAGTTTAATGTTTGCGTTTTTCCCGGTTTCGATGAGGTACGTGCCAAATTTTTCCGGTTCACCATTTTATTAATAAATGAAGATTTGCCGACGTTCGAACGCCCGGCGAGCGCAAACTCCGGCAAGTTGCCGGCTGGATATTGCTCCGGCTTTACCGCACTGATGACGATTTCCGCTTTGGTCACGTTCATGGCCGATCCCCTACCAACGCATGTGGCAATACTTCATCGAGATGGGAAACAAGAACAAATTGCAAATCTTTTTTTACCACATCAGGAATATCGTCTAAATCTTTTTCATTGTCCTTTGGCAAAATGACTTTTTTCAAGCCGGCGCGATGGGCGCTTAACGTTTTTTCTTTTAATCCGCCGATTGGGAGAACGCGGCCGCGCAGCGTGATTTCTCCCGTCATGCCAACAAAACGGCTTACCGGCCGGCCTGTTAAGGCGGAAATCAGCGCAGTTGCAATCGTAATCCCGGCCGATGGCCCGTCTTTCGGCACCGCGCCTTCGGGAACGTGAATATGAATATCGTATTTTTCATGAAACTCTGGATCGATGCCAAGCTGTTCGGCCCGCGAACGTACATAGCTAAATGCCGCTTGGGCTGATTCTTTCATGACATCGCCTAATTTTCCGGTCAGCACCAGCTTTCCTTTTCCCGGAGCCAGCGACACTTCAATCGATAACGTATCGCCGCCAAACGCTGTGTAGGCAAGCCCCGTCGCCACGCCGACTTGATCTTCCAATTCTGCCTGCCCGTAACGGTATTTTCTTTTGCCTAGAAATTCTTCAATATTTTTTTTCGTGATAATAACACGCTTTTTCTCTTCCGCGACAATCAGGCGCGCCGTTTTTCGGCAAATCGCGGCCAGCTGCCGCTCCAATTCGCGCACCCCTGCTTCCCGGGTATAATGGCGGATGATATCAAGCATCGCCTCATCGCGGATTTGCAAAGCCGATTTTTTGAGTCCGTGCTCTTTCAGCTGTTTTGGCAGCAAATGACGTTTCGCGATTTGCAGCTTTTCCACTTCCGTATAACCAGGAATGTGGATGACTTCCATCCGGTCTAAAAGCGGCTGCGGAATCGTCGTTAAGTTGTTCGCCGTCGCAATAAACATGACTTTCGATAAATCATAAGGTTCTTCAATGTAATGGTCGCTGAACGTATGGTTTTGCTCCGGATCGAGCACTTCCAAGAGCGCTGCGGACGGGTCGCCGCGAAAATCGCTCGACATTTTATCGATTTCATCAAGCAAAAATACCGGATTAATCGTCCCCGCTTTTTTCATTCCTTGAATAATCCGCCCTGGCATCGCGCCGACGTAGGTGCGGCGATGGCCGCGAATTTCCGATTCATCGCGGACGCCGCCTAAAGAAATGCGAACAAAGCGGCGGTTGAGCGCTTTTGCAATCGAACGAGCCAGCGATGTTTTTCCAACCCCCGGCGGCCCTGCCAAACAAAGAATCGGGCCTTTTAACGATTTCGTCAGCTGCTGCACAGATAAAAATTCCAGCACCCGCTCTTTGACTTTTTCAAGACCGTAATGATCTTCATTTAATATTGTCTCCGCTCGTTTAATATCGTGAATGTCTTCCGTCTGTTTCGACCACGGAAGGGCAATCAGCCAGTCTAAATAGTTGCGGATGACTGCGCTTTCCGCCGAGGTCGCCGGGATTTTTTCGTAGCGGTCCAGCTCTTTGAGCGCGGTTTCTTTTACATGGCTAGGCATGCCGGCCGCTTCGATTTTTTCTTTTAATGTTTCGACTTCCCCTGCTTTGCCCTCTTTTTCGCCTAGTTCTTTTTGAATCGCCTTCATTTGCTCACGCAGATAATATTCTTTTTGCGTGCGCTCCATCGACTGTTTGACGCGCATGCTGATTTTTTTCTCAAGCTGAAGAACTTCTTTTTCATTATGTAGAATTTGAATGATTTTATTGATTCGCTCTTTTATATCAATCGTTTCAAGAATACGCTGTTTTTCTTCAAGTTTCAGCGGCAAATGGGAAGCGATAATGTCAGCCATTCGTCCCGGCTCATCAATATCGACAATCGAAGCATAAATATCCGCAGATAACCGTTTCGACAAGTTTATGTACTGTTCAAAATATTCGAGCATCGTCCGTTTTAACGCTTCATCTTCTAAATCCTTTGCAGAACGATCAACAAATTTTTCCACTTTTACAACAAAATATGGTTCTTCGCTGACTACTTCGGTAATGAATGCCCGCGCCATTCCCTCCACTAACACGCGAAATGTTCCGTTCGGAAGCTTCAGCAGCTGTTTTACGCGAGCAAGCGTCCCCATTTTATACAAATCATCCATATCCGGTTCATCGACGGAAACATCTTTTTGCGATGTCAATAAAATGATATGATCCTCGACCATCGCCTGCTCAAGCGCTTTTACCGATTTCTCCCGTCCAACATCCAAATGCAATACCATCGTTGGAAAAACAAGCAACCCCCTTAGCGGCAAAAGGGGAACGACAAGCTCCTTTTTCTTCACCACGAACACCTCCATATCTCGCTTCTATTCGTCTATTGTATAGCACGGCAGTACAATTTGTAAAATTCCATGACGCAATTGGGCTCGATCTATTTCCTCACAAATCACTCACTATTTTTGGCGGACAAAACAGTCAGCCTAAAGGACGTTCTTCGTTCGCATGCGAAGGCGGAAAAGCTATTCCTGAACAAAACGCCTAATGCCAAAATCCGCTTTTTCTTGTGAACCTCTTGTTTAAGAATATAATACAAAGAAAAACCGACTTCGACATCTTTTTTGTTTCGTCGAAGTCGTTACATTACGGTCACACGCTCTTCGTTTCGGAGCGATCGGCAGCCGCAGGAATGGCATCGTTCGGCAAGGCGGCCTCTTCGCCAAATACGTGCGAAAATACTTCCTCTAAACGGCGAACCGGAATGATTTCAATCCCTTCTACTTCCTGTAAAATCGACTGCATATTTTCGGCCGGAATGATCACTTTTTTTGCCCCAGCCTGTTTCGCCGCCTTGATTTTTGGAAAGATTCCTCCGACCGGCTTGACATAACCGCGAATGCTGATCTCCCCTGTCATGGCTATGGTACAATCAACAGGCAGCTGGTAAATCGCGGAATAAATTCCGGTCGCAATGGCAATTCCCGCCGATGGTCCGTCAATGGGCACCCCGCCTGGAAAATTCACATGGATATCATAGCGGTCCGCCGGCACTCCCATCGCCCGCAATACGGTGATGACATTTTCCGCCGACCCTCTTGCCATGCTTTTGCGGCGAATCGATTTTTCCCGGCTTCCGATGCTTTCTTCTTCGACGATGCCAGTGATATTGATGGTTCCTTTTTCTTTTGCCGGCAGCGCAGTGACTTCAATTTCCAAAAGCGCGCCAGTATTCGGTCCGTATACCGCCAGACCGTTAACAATCCCGACTGACGGCGTTCCTGCAATTTTCTTTTCATACCGAGGTGACAATTGACTCGAGTGAATGACCCATTCAATATCTTTATCTAAAATCTTTTCGCGGTTTTCGGAAATGGCAATCCCCGCGGCAATTTGCATGATATTGACCGCTTCCCGGCCGTTGCGCGCATAGGACGCAAGAATACGAATTCCATTTTCTGACACTTTCAACCGGATTTTTTCCGCCGCCTTTTTCGCAATAAGCGCAATTTCATCTTGGTCCAGTTCGCGGAAAAATACTTCTAAACAACGTGAACGAATCGCTGGCGGAATTTCATTCGGCGTTCTTGTCGTCGCTCCTACAAGACGGAAGTCCGCCGGGAGGCCGTTTTGGAAAATGTCGTGGATGTGGCTCGGAATTTGTGGATTTTCCTTGCTGTAATAGGCGCTTTCAAAAAATACTTTGCGATCTTCCAATACTTTTAATAATTTATTCATCTGAATCGGATGAAGTTCGCCAATTTCGTCAATAAACAAAACTCCGCCGTGCGCATTGGTGACCGCGCCTTGTTTCGGCTGCGGAATGCCTGCTTGGCCCATTGCCCCGGCACCTTGATAAATTGGATCGTGCACCGAGCCGATTAACGGGTCGGCGATGCCGCGTTCGTCAAATCGCGCTGTTGTGGCATCCAACTCGACAAACACGGCGTTTTTCTTAAATGGAGAAAGCGGATTTTTTTTCGCTTCTTCCAACACAAGGCGGGCTGCTGCCGTTTTTCCAACGCCAGGAGGTCCGTAGATAATGACATGCTGCGGATTTGGGCCGCATAATGCCGCTTTAAGCGCTTTAATTCCATCTTCCTGTCCAACAATATCCTCAAAACTTTTCGGTCGCACTTTTTCCGCCAACGGCTCAGTCAGGGAAATGGACCGCAGTTTCCGCAGCTGCTCCATTTCTTTTCGGGATTCCTTGTCAATGGAAACTTTTTGCACCCGCTGGCTTTTCAGCAGATTCCAAAAATAAAGGCCGATAATAATCCCGAAAAACAATTGTATCAATAACACAACGTTTGTCCAATTCATTTGCTGAAATCCTCCTGCCTTCAAATAGTATGTAGTATGATAGTATCTCCGCGAACAGGCAGGAATAAACAAAAAAAGAAACCGCCTTATCAATAAAGGCAGTTTCCCTCTGACTGATTATGCCGATGTTTTCCGTTCTTGTTCCACAACGGTGCCATCGTGGCGAATTAATTTTGGCGGCTTATTATCGCGAACCGTTTCGAGCGTAATAATGCATTTTTGCACGTCTTCACGGGACGGAAGCTCGAACATGACATCAAGCATAATGCCTTCAATAATCGAGCGAAGGCCGCGCGCCCCTGTTTTCCGCTCAATCGCTTTTTTCGCGATTTCCCGCAATGCTTCCTCTTCAAATTCGAGTTCGACTCCATCGAGCTCCAACATTTTTTGGTATTGTTTGACAATCGCGTTTTTCGGTTTTGTCAAGATATCGATCAGCGCTTGCTCATCAAGCGGCTCTAATGTAGTAATCACCGGGAGACGGCCGATAAATTCTGGAATCAACCCAAACTTTAATAGATCCTCCGGCAGCACCTTGGACAGTAAATTCTTCTCGTCCACGTCTGACTGCTGCATGTCAGCGCCGAATCCGATTACTTTTTTCCCTAGACGGCGCTTAATTATCGGCTCAATCCCATCAAACGCACCGCCGCAAATAAATAAAATGTTCGTCGTATCAATTTGAATAAACTCTTGATGCGGATGTTTGCGGCCGCCTTGCGGAGGAACGCTTGCAATCGTCCCCTCTAAAATTTTCAGCAGCGCCTGCTGCACCCCTTCACCAGATACATCGCGAGTAATGGATGGATTTTCCGACTTACGGGCGATTTTATCGATCTCATCGATATAAATGATGCCTTTTTCCGCCCGCTCTACATCGTAGTCGGCTGCCTGAATCAGTTTCAGTAAAATGTTTTCTACGTCTTCCCCAACATATCCGGCTTCCGTCAGCGATGTCGCGTCGGCAATCGCAAACGGCACGTTCAAAATGCGCGCCAATGTTTGCGCCAGCAGCGTTTTTCCGCTTCCTGTCGGCCCGATCATTAAAATGTTGCTTTTCGATAATTCAACATCATCGATTTTACTGCCGGAATTAATGCGCTTATAGTGGTTGTAAACGGCCACCGCCAGCGATTTTTTTGCCTCATCCTGGCCGATGACATATTCATCTAAAATTTCGCGAATTTCCATCGGCTTCGGCACATCTTTAAATTCGAATTCTTCTTCATTGCCCAGCTCTTCTTCCACAATTTCCGTACAAAGCTCGATGCACTCGTCACATATGTATACGCCTGGACCGGCAACGAGCTTGCGCACTTGATCTTGCGTCTTTCCGCAAAACGAACACTTTAACTGTCCTTTCTCATCATTAAATTTAAACATTTGTTTCACCCCTTGCTCCGAAATCGCACCACTTGTATGTATTTTATTTCCTTTGCAAAACTTCGCCGACAAAACTTATGTATTCGTCATTTTATCATAAATTATCCTCAAAAGGCTAATGAAAAAAATATAATTCGTTAGAAAAATTAGAAAATTTTTTATCACACCCCATTTTTTGTTATAAAGAACAAGGCACGAACGTCTCGCGCCTTGTTCTCTATAATATATTATGCCGCAACTTTGCTATGCTCTACAAGAAAATCAACCGTTTTGCGCCATTTTAAATCTTCTTTGACGCCTTCTAGGCTTCCTAATAGCTCTTTTAATTTTCCGACTTCCAAATTATAGGCTTTCGCCATTTTTTCCAATTCTTCGTTGACTTCTTCTTCTGTTACTTCAATATTTTCTGCCTTTGCGATTGCTTCAAGCGTCAAGGCAACGCGGACGCGTTTTTCGGCATCTTCTTTCATTTGCTCGCGCAAAGCTGCTTCGTCTTGGCCAGAGAATTGATAGTAAAGGTCAAGGTTTAGCCCTTGCATTTGCAAACGTTGATCAAACTCGCGCAACATACGGTCGGTTTCATTTTTTATCATCACTTCTGGAATATCAATTTCGGCATTTTCCGCCGCTTTTTCGACCAACGCGTCGCGCAGCGCTGCTTCTGCTTCATTCTTTTTCGCTTCTTCTAGTCTTTTGCGGATTTTTTCTTTTAATTGTTCCAGCGTTTCTACTTCATCGTCCACATCTTTGGCAAATTCGTCGTCTAATGCCGGAAGACGTTTTTCTTTTACTTCATGCACTTTCACCTTAAATGTTGCCGGCTTGCCCGCCAACTCTTTCGCATGATATTCTTCCGGGAATGTCACTTCAATTTCTTTTTCTTCTCCTGCTTGCATGCCGATCAACTGATCTTCAAATCCCGGAATGAATGTGCCAGAGCCGATTTCGAGCGAGTAGTTTTCCGCTTTGCCGCCTTCAAACGGCTCGCCGTCAACAAATCCTTCGAAGTCGATTACTGCGGTGTCGCCGTTTTCAATTTTGCCATCCTCTTTGACGACAAGCTCTGCATAGTTTTCTTGCAGACGTTTTAATTCCTTTTCTACATCTTCATCGGTCACTGTCGTATCCATTTTTTCTACTTCTAATCCTTTATATTGGCCTAATTTCACTTCCGGCTTCACCGTTACTTTTGCTTTAAAAATAAGGTTTTTTCCTTTTTCCATTTGCTCAATATCAATCTCCGGAATATCGACAGGCTCAATTCCTGCTTCTTCGACCGCTTTGGCATATGCTTCCGGCAATAAAATGTCTAATGCGTCTTGATATAAAGCTTCGACACCAAAGCGTTTTTCAAAAATCACGCGCGGCACTTTGCCTTTGCGGAATCCTGGAAGTGTAATATTTTTCACTACCTTTTTAAATGCTGCATCCAAGCCTTCATTTACTTTTTCCGCGTCCACTTCAACCGTAAGAACGCCCTCGTTTCCTTCGAGTTTTTCCCATTTGACTGACATAATATTCCCTCCAACCAAAAATCATTATAAATAAAAAAGGCGGAAGATAATGAAACGGCTCCGGTTTTCATTATCTTGTTATCTTTCCCATATATGTAGTGAAACATACAAAAACATATACGCAATACAGCCATTATATTATAACATACAACAATAATGTTTCAATATGAAGTAAGCGATTAAAAGTAGGAAAAATTCTCTATTTCGCAAAGTTTGTCGCAAAGCGGGGCGATCTCTTCCCCTGAAACACCATATCGGGCAGCAATTTTCTCCATCGCTGCAGGCACTCCTTGAAATTGGCAAGCAACAAAATGAAGCGCCGCCATCCATGCTTTGCTTGCGGCAGGCTCGGGAGAAAACGGATAAAGAACATACGTGTAACGAAGCCAAATCTCTGCCGCAACATCATACAAGCCTGGATTTTCGCTTGCGAGACAATGTTCCAGACGCTCGAGCAGCTCTGCCGCAAACGCGGTTTCCGCTTGTTCGTTTAACAGCGCCGGCGTCACTTCGATTCTTTTTCCAAATTTTTCAACTATCACGACATCATCAATCTTTTTTAACGTAAGCAAACGCAGCAGCATCGTCTTGACGATCGGGCTGTTTGTTTCATTGACTAAATATTGCTTTAATTGAGGAAGTACAGGAACAATATCTTCCTTCTCCAGCTGCCTGATTACATGCATATGTTCCGTTATATCGCTTGACTCGAGCAACCTCTGCACTTTCGCTTGTTCGGCAGGAGGCAACGGGCGTTTATTCATTTTTTGGACGAAACGAAACAGGTTTAGCAAGTTTTCCCGTAAGGAAGCAGGAAGAGGATGATGACGCAGCGCATCGCGGATGACCGTTTCTGCTTGTTCATACCGGTGCGTTTGCATTAAGATGGACAAATACATTTGCAATAAATCCATATTCCCTTCATTTTCCTGCAACAATACGCGCAAGCGGCGCTCCGCTTCATGGAAATTCCCTAGTTCATAATGGCAGACGGCTATGCTGAGCTGGACGGAAAAACGGCGCTCCCCAAGCTGCTCTGCCTCGCTGAAAAAATAAAGGGCTTCCTCGTACCGTTTCGCCTGCAATGCCTCCAGTCCTTCTTCCACAAGCCGTTCCTTTACGCGCGGAAACAAAATAACTTTTCCGTTTTTATCCTTGTTCATCTTCGCCCGCTCCAATAAAATTTTTGACACAAGTGTAACAAGTTTTCCGGCAAGATACAAGCAAAACATGCAAAAAGCTGTTCCAACGTTTTTTGTCGGAACAGCTTTCCACCGTTACGGCATCGGGCAGTGCTTTCTTTCGTATTCAGCGATATACGGCTCATAAACGAAAGTCAAATCGATTTCATCCCAGCCTTTTAATAGGAGCTGTTTGCGGTATGGATCAATAGCAAACGCCCGCGCAAATCCGTGATCGTCGTATACCTGCTGCTTTTCCAGCGAAATCGTTAATTCGTAATCCGCCTTTTTGCTTTCCCGCAATAAATATTCCACATCTTCTTTCGCCAGTTGAATCGGCAGCAGCCCATTTTTTAAACAGTTGTTGTAAAAGATGTCGGCAAACGAAGGAGCAATAATCGCCTGAAATCCGTAATCTTGCAGCGCCCATGGCGCGTGTTCGCGCGAGGAACCGCATCCAAAGTTTTCGTTGGCAACGAGAATCGTGGCTCCTTCGTTTTCCGGCCAGTTCAGCTCAAAAGCAGGATTCGGTTTTTCTCCGTCGATATAGCGCCAATCGTAAAAGAGAAACTTGCCGAACCCGGTTCGTTCAATTCGTTTTAAAAACTGCTTCGGAATAATTTGGTCTGTATCAATGTTGGCGCGGTCGATGCCGGCTACTTTCCCTTTATGAATGGTAAATGGCTTCACACGTTTCCCCTCCTTAATGGACCGGTTCTTTCTTCAATTTGCGCACATCGACAAAATGTCCGTAAATCGCAGCAGCCGCCGCCATCGCCGGGCTGACTAAATGCGTTCTTGCTCCTTTTCCTTGCCGCCCCTCAAAGTTTCGGTTTGATGTGGAAGCGCAATGCTCCCCTTCCGGAATAATATCCGGATTCATTCCTAAACAGGCGCTGCAACCGGAGTCGCGCCATTCGAATCCCGCATCGATGAAAATTTGCGCTAATCCTTCTTCTTCTGCCTGTTTTTTCACTTGCTGCGATCCCGGAACGACGAGGGCGCGCACTCCTTTCGCCACTTTTTTCCCTTTGACGATTTTTGCCGCTTCACGCAAGTCGCTGATGCGCGAGTTCGTACAGGAACCGATAAAAACGTGCTGCACCGGAATTTCCGTAATCGGGGTTCCCGGCTTCAACCCCATATATTCCAACGCGCGGCGCACGGCTTTTTGTTCCGTTTCGCTTGCAAACTCTTCCGGATGTGGCACCGTTCCATCGACAGAGGTGCTCATCGACGGATTTGTTCCCCACGTGACCATTGGCGCAATTGTTGAGGCATCTATTTCAATCGTTTTATCGTATTCGGCTCCTTCATCGGTTGCCAAAGCGCGCCAGCGTTCCACCGCTTTTTCAAACTCTTCCCCCTTTGGAGTGTATTTGCGGCCCCGCAAATAGGCGAATGTCGTTTCATCCGGACTTACTAGACCGGCGCGCGCTCCCGCTTCAATCGACATGTTGCAAATCGTCATTCTTTCTTCCATCGACATATTGCGGATGACTTCACCGGTAAATTCGATGATATATCCGGTGCCGACGCCGACCCCATAACGCCCGATGATCGCTAAAATAACATCTTTTGCCGCAACCCCTTCACCTAATTTTCCATCGATGCGTATTTGCAGCGTTTTCGGCTTATGCTGCCAGAGCGTCTGCGTAGCAAGTACATGTTCGACTTCGCTCGTTCCAATTCCGAAAGCGAGCGCCCCAAACGCCCCGTGTGTGGATGTGTGGCTGTCTCCGCAAACAATCGTTTTCCCCGGCTGTGTCAAGCCAAGCTCCGGACCGATGACATGGACAATTCCTTGTTCTTCGCTGTATAAATCAGCAAGCGGAATCGAAAATTCGCGGCAGTTGCGTTCTAGTGCGGCAATTTGATTTCGCGCCACTTCATCGGCAATGACAAAGCGATTCACCGTTGGAACGTTATGATCCATGGTGGCAAAGGTCAAATCAGGGCGGCGCACTTTCCGCCCTTTTTGCCGCAATCCTTCAAACGCCTGCGGAGAGGTGACTTCGTGCACTAAATGCAAGTCGATATAAAGCAAATCCGGCTTTCCGTCTTCCCGATAAACGACATGGTTTTCCCAAATCTTATCAATAATCGTTCTCGGCTTCACTACTTTCACCTCGCATGTGTTATGCATATACAGCCATAATGTGGGAAATCGTTTGATGGTCTAAAATTGCCGTTTTAATTTCATTCACCATTTCATCTGTGGAAACCACCCGTTGTCCTTTCTGCGCGATATCCGCCGTCCGCAATCCCGCTGCCAATACTTGTTGCACCGCTTTTTCCACCGCCTCTGCTTCTTTGGAAAGTCCGAAAGAAAGACGGAGCATCATCGCGGCTGATAAAATGGCCGCAATCGGATTCGCTTTATTTTGTCCGGCAATATCCGGCGCAGAACCATGAATCGGCTCATACAAACTCGGTCCTGAAGCCGATAAACTTGCCGACGGCAGCATGCCAAGCGAACCAGTCAGCATCGATGCCTCATCGCTTAAAATATCGCCAAACATGTTTTCTGTCACGACCACATCAAACTGCTGCGGAGAACGGATCAGCTGCATGGCTGCGTTGTCAACAAGCATATGTTCAAGCGTGACATCTGGAAACTCTTGTGCCACTTCTTCGGCAATCTCCCGCCACATTCTGCTCGATGACAGCACATTCGCTTTATCGACTGATGTCACTTTTTTCTTTCGCTTGCGTGCCAGCTCAAACGCTACTTTTACAATCCGTTTAATTTCTTCCTTTTTATATAGAAGCGTATCTACCGCTTTTTCTTCTCCGTTTTCGACCATTCGCCCGCTCGGCTTGCCGAAATACAGCCCTCCAGTTAATTCGCGGACGATGACTAGGTCGACTCCTTGAATGACTTCCTGCTTTAATGGCGAAGAATCCGTTAAACTATCGTAAAATTTCACGGGCCGCAAATTGGCAAACAAATTCATCTCTTTGCGAATTTGCAATAATCCTCTTTCCGGACGCAGATGTGGAGGATGTTGATCCCATTTCGGACCGCCGACTGCCCCGAGCAATACCGCGTCGCTTTCCCGGCAAAGAGCAAGCGTTTCCTCTGGAAGCGGCGTACCTTTTTGATCAACGGCAGCCCCGCCAATCCATCCATATGCAAACTCAAAATGATGTCCAAAACGAGTTTCAATCGCCTTTAAAACTTCAACAGCTCCCTTTGTTACTTCTTTACCGATTCCATCTCCCGGCAATACGGCAATCCGATAATTTCCCATGCTGTTTCCCTCCCGTTTTATTGCATTGCGACTTTTTGGTTTTCCATACGCATCGTTTCAATCATAAATACACGGTTAACAGCGTTAATATAGGCTTTTGCGGATGCTTCGAGCACATCCTGCGCCGTGCCGCGCCCGCTCGTTTCGATGTCGTTCACCCGCACCTTCACAAACACTTGCGCCAGCGCATCGCGTCCGCCGCTGACCGATTCAATCCGATAGTCCAGCAACGTAACCGGCGTTTTAAAGCAGCGCTCTAACGTGTTATACAATGCTTCGACGCTGCCCGCTCCCGTAGCCGCTTCTTGAATCTCGTTTCCTTCTCCGTCTTTTAGCACAACCACCGCGGTCGGAATTTGGTTCGTGCCATATTGGACTTGAATCGAAGATAATTGATAAAAATCTTTAAAGTGGTCAAATTTTTCTTCGAAAATAAGCGCGACTAAATCATCATCGGTAATGTCCTTTTTCTTATCGGCAAGCTCTTTAAAGCGAACGAACAATTGATTGATTTCTTCATCGGACAAGGTATAACCGAGCTCTTCCACACGGTTGCGCAATGCGTGCCGTCCGGAATGCTTGCCAAGCACCATCGAGTTCGATTGAACCCCGACCAGCTCCGGCGAAATAATTTCGTACGTTGTTTTTTCTTTTAGCACGCCATCCTGATGGATTCCCGATTCGTGGGCAAACGCATTTTTGCCGACGACCGCTTTATTTGGCGGAATGACCATGCCGGTTAATTTGCTCACTAAATTGCTCGTCCGTTTAATTTCTTGCAGGTTCAGGCGTGTTTCCGCCTGGTAGTAATCTTTGCGGATGTAAAGCGCGACCGCAATTTCCTCGAGCGCCGCGTTTCCTGCCCGTTCACCGATTCCGTTGATCGTTCCTTCCACCTGCGTTGCCCCGTGCTCAATAGCGGCTAAAGAGTTGACGACCGCCATTCCCAAATCATCATGACAATGAGCGGAAAGAGATACTTTTTCAATATTCGGAACATTGTTGCGTAAAAAAGTGAAAATATTTCCGTATTCTTTCGGAGTAATATACCCTACTGTATCTGGGATATTAATAACCGTCGCTCCTGCTTTGATCACTTCTGTAATAATCTTAGCCAAAAACGGAAGTTCACTGCGGCAGGCGTCTTCCGCCGACCATTGCACAATCGGAAAATAGCGTTTCGCATATTTGACCGACTCTACCGCCGTTTCAATGACTTGTTCCGGCGTCATCCGCAATTTATGAATCATATGAATCGGAGAGGTGGCGATGAAGAGATGGAGCCGCGGCTCCGCTCCGCCTTTTAACGCCTCCCACGCCGTATCAATATCGCTCTGCACCAAGCGGGAAAGCCCGGTGACAGAGCATGTCTTGACCGTTTCCGCAATTTGTTTGACCGCTTGGAAATCCCCCTTTGAAGCGGCAGGAAAGCCCGCTTCAATGATGTCGACGCGAAGCCGCTCAAGCTGGCGGGCGATCTCCAGCTTTTCTTGCAAATTCAAATTCACTCCAGCCGACTGCTCACCGTCACGCAATGTCGTATCGAAAATATTAATTTTTCGCACTCGTGACCACCTCATCTTTCTGTTTTGCTTTGACAAACGGCATCATGCCGCGCAATTCACGGCCGACGATTTCAATGAGGTGTTCGTTTTCGCGACGGTTGATCGCATTGAACTCTGGACGGTTCGCTTGATTTTCCAAAATCCAGCCTTTGGCGAATTTGCCTGTTTGAATGTCATGAAGAACCTTTTTCATTTCCGCTTTCACTGCATCGTTGATAATGCGCGGCCCAGAAATGAAATCTCCCCATTGCGCCGTATCGGAAATCGAATGGCGCATCCACGCAAGGCCGCCTTCGTAAAGCAAATCGACGATTAATTTCATTTCGTGCAGACATTCAAAGTAGGCTAATTCCGGCTGATACCCTGCTTCGACGAGCGTTTCAAATCCTGCTTTAATGAGCGATGTTAATCCTCCGCACAATACCGCTTGTTCGCCAAATAAATCCGTTTCTGTTTCTTCTTTAAACGTTGTTTCCAACACTCCCGCTCTTGTCGCGCCGATTGCTTTCGCGTAGGCAAGCGCTGTTTCTTTTGCTTCTCCTGATACATCTTGATGCACCGCAATTAATGCCGGCACGCCTGCTCCTTCTGTATAGGTGCGGCGCACTAAATGTCCCGGGCCTTTCGGCGCGACTAAAAAGACATCGACATATTCAGGAGGAACAATTTGGTTAAAGTGAATGTTAAATCCGTGCGCAAAGACCAGCGCATTTCCCGGCTGAAGCTCTGGCTCGATCTCTTCTTTGTATACACTTGGCTGCTTTTCATCCGGCAGCAACACCATCACGATATCAGCTCGTTTTGCTGCTTCGCGAACGCTATATACCGGAAAACCGTCTTTTTCCGCTTGTTCCCATGACTTCCCTTGGCGAAGGCCGACGATCACGTTCACTCCACTGTCGCGAAGATTTTGCGCATGCGCATGTCCCTGCGAACCATAGCCGATAATCGCCACCGTTTTTGATTGTAAGTATTTCTCATTTGCATCTCCGTTATAGTAAACTTTTACCACTGTTCCTCTCTCCTTTTTTCATTGTTTTTTAGATAATGAAAGCAGTTTTATACGTAGCGGCTGTTTTTTGAGAGCCGCGTGTAAACGCTGTTGTACCTGTTCTTGCCACTTCTTTAATTCCGTAAGGCCGCAATAACTCAATAAGAGCTTCTACTTTTTCGGATTCGCCTGTTACTTGAATAACAAGGCTATCTTTGCTTACATCGACAATCGAAGCGCGGAATGGTTCAATAAGCGTATAAATCTCTTGGCGAAGCGCAGGAGTTACGGATACTTTCACGAGCGCCAGCTCGCGCGCGACGATCGCTTGCTCGGTAATATCGCTGACTTTAAGCACATCAATTTGCTTGTTTAACTGCTTAATAATTTGTTCGGCCGTCCGCTCGTCTTCGACATTGACGACAAAAGTCATGCGGGAAATTCCTTCGATTTCTGTATGGCCGACGGTAATGCTTTCAATGTTATAATGCCGCTTTGTAAATAACCCGGTAATGCGGTTGAGAACACCAGGACGGTTATTGACAGTCATTGTGATAATTCTCCGCACGCTTTCACCCCCACCATTTCATGCAATCCTTTTCCAGGCGCAACCATTGGATAGACGTTTTCATCCGCTTTAACATGGAAATCAAGTAAAACCGGACCGTCGATCGCAAATGCTTTCTTCAGTACCTCTATTGCTTCCGCCTCCGTTTTCGCCCGGAAGCCCGGCATATTGTATGCTTCTGCTAGTTTTACAAAATCCGGCTGATTCGGAATGAGAGAATGGGAATATCGTTTTTCGTAAAAAAGTTCTTGCCATTGGCGAACCATGCCGAGTGCTTGATTATTGATGATGACCACTTTAATTGGCAACTGCAGCTCTTGAATAACCGATAGCTCTTGGAATGTCATTTGAAAACCGCCATCACCCACAATGGAAACAACCGTAGCATTTCGGTCCGCCAGCTGTGCGCCAATCGCCGCCGGAAGGCCAAATCCCATCGTTCCGAGCCCGCCGGAAGTCACCCAGCGGTGTGGTTTATTAAACTTGTAGTATTGCGCCGCCCACATTTGATGCTGGCCAACGTCGGTAGTAATAATGGCTTCCCCGTTCGTTAATTCATAAATCATTTCCACTAGTTTTTGCGGTTTAATCGTTTGCGCATCTTCTTCGTAATAAAGCGGAAATCTCCGTTTCCATTCATTTAGCTGACGCAGCCATGCGCTTGTGTCCGCCGGCTTTCCTTGCTGATGAATTAATTCTTGCAAGGCTGCTTTTGCATCGCTGACAATCGGAATTTTTGTCGGCACGTTTTTCCCGATTTCTGCCGGATCAATATCAATGTGGGCCACCGTCGCCTTTGGCGCGAAATATTTTAAGTTTCCTGTTACGCGATCGTCGAATCTTGCTCCGATATTAATAAGCAAATCGCATTCATAAAGCGCCATGTTCGCTGTGTATGTGCCGTGCATGCCAGCCATGCCTAAAAACAATGGATGATCGGCTGGAAATCCGCCCAATCCTAGCAATGTATGAATAACCGGGATGTTTTGTTGTTCCGCATATTGCCGCAATTCATTGGAAGCATTGGCATGCAATACTCCTGCCCCTGCTAAAATAACTGGTCTTTTCGATTGGCTTACCGCTTCGACAAGACGACGGATTTGCAAGTGGTTCGGCTGGGTGGTCGGCTGATAGCCCGGCAAATGAACTTCTTGTTCGTAATCAAACTCTCCCTCTGCTGTCGTAATGTCTTTCGGAATATCGATGAGCACCGGGCCAGGTCTTCCTGTTGTAGCAATGTGGAACGCCTCTTTAATAATTTTTGGCAGCTCGCTAATATCGCGGACTTGATAATTATGTTTCGTGATTGGCATCGTAATCCCGACGACATCCGCTTCTTGAAACGCATCCGATCCAATGACACTGGTTGCCACTTGGCCGGTAAATACAACAAGCGGCAGCGAATCCATCATTGCATCTGTTAAACCTGTCACAATGTTTGTTGCTCCCGGGCCTGATGTAGCGATGACCACCCCTGGCTTTCCGGAAATGCGTGCATATCCTTCGGCCGCATGAATCGCACCTTGTTCATGTCTCGTTAATACATGGAACACTCCCGATCGATATAACTGGTCATAAAGCGGAAGCACGGCGCCGCCCGGATATCCGAAAATCACTTCTACCTTTTCCGCCTTTAATGCTTCGATGAGCATCAGCGCTCCGCTCATTTTCATTTTTTCTTTTGCCTTTTCCTCCACTTTCATCCTCGTCATGCTCGATCCTCCCCTGTCTTTTTCATCACATATGAAAAAAACCTTTTCGCCCACGATGGCCTACTTTGTTTCGGCCAAAGGGGCGAAAAGGTTTCCTTTCCGCGGTACCACCCTTCTTCGTGGTCATACCGACCACCTCAGGAGCAATTGGAAAGCATCCAATTGCTCTTTTTAATAACGAGTGAAGCAAATGCTGCCCCACCCGTCCAACCCTACTAGTCGCATGACGTTCAGGCTGGCACTCAGAGGTGAGTTCATCAAGCGGCAACATCACCGGTTTCCAGCTCCCCCGGCTCTCTGTGGATGTTGTCCCCGCTGACTACTTATCCTCTTCAACGCTTTTTCTTATCCAATTATCATGGTTCATTACCCGACATTTACATTCGTCGGATATACTTTTACCCCTTCGGAAACGACACGGCGTCTAAATTCTTCTAGAAGCCGTTTTGTATGCGGCCCTGGAACCCCTTCACCGATGACACGTCCATCGACCTTCACCACGGCGATCACTTCTGCGGCCGTTCCGGTTAAAAAGACTTCATCGGCCACATAAACATCATGGCGGGTAAACGGCTCTTCTTTTACAACATAGCCAAGGTCTTGGGCAATCTCGATAATCGCTTGGCGCGTAATTCCTTCAAGTGCCCCGACATATCCAGGCGGTGTATACACGACATTGTCTTTAATGATAAAAACGTTGTCTCCTGAGCCTTCGGCGACATACCCTTGATCGTTTAAAATTAACGCCTCGCTTACATTCGCAAGATGGGCTTCGATTTTGACAAGGACGTTATTCAAATAGTTCAGCGATTTTACTTTCGGACTGAGCACATCCGAGCGATTTCTTCGCGTTGCTACCGTCACCACTTCAATCCCTGTTTCATATAAATGTTTAGGGAACAATGTTAACGGTTCAGCAATAATCACTACTTGCGGCTTTTGGCAATTATACGGATCAAGCCCTAAATCGCCGACTCCACGCGAAACAACAAGGCGAATGTAGGCATCTTGATATTGGTTTTTTCGTATCGTTTCGACAACATAATGGATCATTTCTTCTTTCGTATAAGGAATGGTGAGTAAAATCGATTTAGCGGAATTGTATAGGCGATCTATATGCTCACGCAATCGAAATACGTTGCCGCTATAGACGCGAATACCCTCAAATACACCGTCGCCATACAAGAAGCCGTGATCATATACGGAAATTTTTGCGTTCTCTTTTGTTACAAATTCGCCGTTTAAAAAGATCCATTGTTCACTCAATTTTGTTCCCCTCTTCCTTGATAAGTGCGACGCTTCCATTCATCCAGCACCTTGATGATGATGGATCATTTGATTTATTTGAAAATTATAATAATCCGAAAATAAGAGGGAGTCAATAGCATTTTTTTGAATATTTTGATTCGTTAGACTATTTGTATGCGCTTACATATCGATGAAATCAATGGTTTTCCATCGTTAAAAAAATTTTTTGTCCGTATAAAAGTAAAAACCTCCTTTTCGGTAAACCGAAAAGGAGGTTTTTGTTCAGCGTCCCAGGAGAGATTCGAACTCCCGACCGACGGCTTAGAAGGCCGCTGCTCTATCCAGCTGAGCTACTGGGACATAGTATTATTACACTCCTATTTTTTAATTAGCTGCCTCTTCCTCTACTAGCTGACTCAGAGAAGCTGGATGCGTCGAGACAACTCGTAGTGAATTCATGGATGTAATGCTCGTCACTACTGGGACATGAATAAAAATTATTATTTGTCAAAGACATTATATATTATAAAAAAGTTTTTTAGTAAAGTCAAGATAAGGAGAGCGGGGGAATGCCCCGCTCACATGGTAAATGTTTTTGCAAGCGACGGTATTTCCTTTCCATCAAGGTCGTAAAATTGCACAGTTGCTTTTCCGTTTTCGATTTGCAATAGTGCGTATGTCTTTTCTTTCCGCCCTCTTGGCAATAAGATGCTGCCCGGATTGATAAACAAGATATCATCGATTTTTTCGGCTCCTGCGATATGGGAATGGCCGAAACATACGACGTTGGCCTTTGTCTCTTTGGCTCGATAGTACAAGTTCAGCAATGACATTTTGACGTTATAAAGATGGCCGTGAGTGATGAAAAAGCGGATGCCTTCCACCTCTTCGATTCGTTCGTTTGGAAATGCAGCGGTAAAATCACAATTTCCGCGCACGATGAAGAAATGGGCGATTTCTTTGTGATCAGGAGACAATTCCGAATCTCCGCAATGAATGAACACGTTTGCTTGATGCCGGTGGCGCTCGGCAATTTCCTCCAGTTCTTTTGTTAATCCATGGCTATCGCTGACAATTAATGCTTTCATCATTCCCTTACTCCTTGCCGTTTATGATTTCATCCCATTGTTTATCTAATTTTTCCAACGCCTTGGCCCTATGGCTGATTTGATTTTTCTCTTCCGCCGACAATTGCGCCATTGTTTTTCCCTTTTGCGGGATGTAAAAAATCGGATCATAGCCAAACCCGTTTTCTCCTTGCGGCTTTTCGGCAATGTATCCTTCACACGTTCCCTCGACGACCGCGGTGCGCCGCCCTGGAGCGGCGACGGCAAGCGCGCAATGGAAACGGGCGGTTCGCTTTGCGAAAGGAACCCCTTCTAATTCTGATAACACTTTGGCGATGTTTTTTTGATCATTCTTTTCTTCACCGGCGTAGCGGGCGGAATACACTCCCGGCCTTCCGCCTAACGCGTCAATCGACAGACCAGAATCGTCGGCAATGACCGTCGTGTTGAAATAGCGGGCCATCGCTTCCGCTTTTAGTATCGCATTTTCGGCAAACGTGTTTCCTGTTTCTTCTACATCAGGGCAATTGGGAAAGTCAAGAAGCGATTTTACTTCAACTCCTCTTTTTCCAAGAAGTGCTTGAAACTCTCGTGCTTTTCCAGCGTTTTTTGTCGCGATAATGACTTGTTTCATGATGCATTCCCACTTTCTTCGCTTCGTTTCATGTCAATTTGCGCGGCAAGCTCTCCTAACGTACTCCGCTGAATTTCAATCAGCTGCTGAATTCCGAATTGCGCCGTATCTAACAGCTCATTTAATTGCTCGCGGGAAAATGTCGCTTCTTCTCCTGTCCCTTGAATTTCAACAAAGCGTCCCGCTCCTGTCATTACCACGTTCATGTCAACCTTGGCACGCGCGTCTTCGCTGTAGTTTAAATCAAGAATAATCCCGTGTTCCGGATCGATTCCGACGGATGTTGCCGCAAGAAAATCATGGACGGGAAGTTCATCTAGTTTCTTTTCCTCGACTAATTTGGCAAACGCCAATACCATTGCTACGTATGCTCCTGTAATCGATGCGGTCCGCGTTCCCCCATCTGCTTGAATGACGTCGCAGTCAATCCATACTGTTTTTTCACCCAACTTGTCCAATTGCACGACAGAACGAAGCGCTCTTCCGATCAGGCGCTGGATTTCCATCGTGCGCCCTGACACTTTTCCTTTGCTGGACTCCCTAACATTCCTCTGCTCCGTCGCCCTCGGCAGCATCGCATATTCCGCCGTAATCCATCCTTTGCCGCCGCCGCGCATAAACGGCGGCACTTTATCATCGATGCTCGCCGTACAAATGACTTTCGTATCGCCAACGGTAATCAGTACAGATCCTTCTGCATGTTTAATGAAATGTTTTTCCATATGTACAGGGCGTAATTGCTTGTTGTCTCTGCCATCAATCCTCATCAAAAAACCTCCTTTGCCATAAAAAGAAAGAGGTAGAACACCGTCTACCTCTTTTTTATATCATAATATTGCATCTAACCGCCAGCGGCTCCATTACGTTTACACCTTATTTTTCTGACATAATATAAAACTTTGTATTGCTTAGAAGCTGCCTGTGTTCACATTTGTTGGCCTTGTTACAGGTTTGGCTAACGGTTTGCCGTCTTCTCTTACCAGATTGGCTTTCCCATTTACCGTAATAGAGACGCTTTCAATTCCTTGTTGCTCCGTCAACGACAGGACAAGGGAGTTTAGCACAAGATCGGAAATGACATTTTTCTTATTGCTGCCGTAAATCGCTTCGTTAAAGTTTAATGTCACTTTTCCGTCTTCGTATTTTGGTTTTTCCAATAGTTTAGTATCTGGCTGAAAACTGCTGACAAGTCCGCTGCCGTAGTCCGGACCTTTAATTAACTCATTCACCGCAGCGGTAATATTGTCTTTTTCTTTATTGGATACGCGCCGTGTTACTGGAACGTAGTACGTTTCATTTCCTTGCTGTGCGACAAAATAGACGGTAACTGGGTGAGTGTTTGTAATATCATTGACGCCGTTAGCTTCGATATTAATTCCATCCGCACGGCTGACCCCGCCTTGGATAGGGGTTTTGTTGACTGGCATCACATCTTGGTCATAACCGTTAATACGAATTTTGACTCTTTTTACATTATCAAACTGAGTCAGCGTCCACGTAATGGCTTGTAAAATTTTTTTCTCGTCTTCTGGTTTATAATGGGCAAATTCTGGAGAAAAATCGGCAATAAGCGTCCCATCCTTCTCCAACTTGGTCCCTAACACTGTTGTACCTGCCGGCAAGACAGCACGAAACCCATTTGGTAATATTTCAGAAACAGGGCCGTCTTCGACTAAATATTCCAACACTTGCTTCGCTACTGCCTTTGTTTTTGGCAATTCTACCGTTTGCGGCACGACAAAGCCATTTTTATCAATTAAGTAAAGTTCGCGTTTAACGGTTTCTGTTGCTTTTTCTTTCTCCTGTTTTCCCTCGTTCTCTTTCGTTACTTCCTGCAGCGATTGACCATCTTTCAAGTAACTGACATCTTGCGGCGGATCAATTTCTTTTACGGCATCATCCTTTTGAAATAACCCACAGCCGCTAAGCAATAACAGCGATGTCACGACGGATGCGGCTAATTTCCATGATCTCCGATTGAACATGAAAGTTCCCTCCTACTCATAGTTTGTACTACTATGTATACGAGCCTTTTAGAAAAATAGAATAAAAAAATCCTTTAGCTTTGACGCTAAAGGATTTTTTTATAATTCGATCGTTTGTACGTGTTCGACTGGTCTTCCAAACCATTTCGATGCAATTTTTTCGAACAGCTCCTTCGACCCGGTTGTGAAAAATAAATGTTCCACCTCACGCTGCCCTGTATAAAGCAGATGGCTGTGGTGCAAAATTGCGCTCACTTCGCGTGCTGTTTCACCACCGGAGCAAATCAGTTTTACACGTTTTCCCATATATTCTTGAATAAGAGGACTTAACAAAGGGTAGTGAGTGCATCCTAAAATAAGGACATCAATATTGCTTGATTTAAACGGTTCAAGTGATTCAGCAACTATTTTTCTTGCTTCTTCTCCTTCGAAGTTTCCACTCTCTACAAGCGGAACAAACTTCGGACATGCTAAACTTTCAACATGAACTCGATGGTTAATGGACTTCAGCGCCTTTTCATACGCGCCGCTTTTTACCGTACCAATTGTACCAATCACACCAATATGCCCGTTTTTCGTCACTTTTAGCGCCGCACGCGCTCCGGGATGTACCACGCCTAATACCGGGATATCGAGCTGTTCCCGAATTTCGTCTAATACAACAGCTGTTGCTGTATTACAAGCAATCACCAGCATTTTAATATTATACTGCAATAAATAATTCGTCATTTCCCATGTGAATTGACGAATTTCCTGTTCAGGACGCGGTCCATATGGACAACGCGCTGTATCCCCAAGATAAATAATCTGTTCTTTTGGCAATTGCCGCATAATTTCTTTTGCAACTGTTAATCCGCCAACTCCTGAATCAATAACTCCGATTGGTCTTTCCAAGTGATCGCCTCATTCTTTCTTGATTTCTTGATGTAGTTTACGCAAGCATTTTTCTAAAAAAACAATTTCGTCACCAGAAAAATGTTGCAGTACTTGCGCCAAATCATGTTGGCGCTTTTGAATCACTTCTTCAATAATTCGTTCCCCTTTTTCAAGGAGATGGATGCGAACGACCCGTCGATCATGCTTATCTTTTACTCTAGCAACAAGGCCGTTCCGTTCCATTCTGTCCACTAAATCAGTTGTTGTGCTGCATGCCAAATACATTTTGTTCGATAATTCGCCGATCGTCAAGTCCCCTTCTTCCAACAGCCATTGCAACGCGACGAATTGCGGCGGCGTGATTGGATATTGCGTTAAAATTTCACGGCCGCGCTGCTTTAAATTCGCAGCAATATACCGAAGCAGCTTTTCCAACTCAGCGACGGTCTTTTCATCCATCGAAAGCGGCATACGATCTCCCCTACAAAACTACATTTATTATTTTTAACGTTTTTTTTAAAAAATGCAAGAATGATGTCAGACAACCGAATCCCTTTACGTTGTTCGACATGATTCGATATATTTCATTTTACACCACTTTTTTCTATAATCAATATAAAAATTCATCTTATCCATTCATCAGCATATTATACGATAAACGACTTTTCGATCATGGACCAAAAAAGATAACAAACCGGCCACCTTAAAAATAAGGTAAGCCGGCATTGTTTATAGTTCAAGCTCCCCCATTCGAAGCAACTCGATAACAGCTTGCGAGCGCCCCTTTACTCCAAGCTTCTGCATTGCGTTCGAAATGTGGTTGCGAACCGTTTTTTCGCTAATAAACAATTCTTGCGCAATTTCCTTTGTCGTCTTATCCTGCACTAATAATTCGAATACCTCTTTCTCTCTTTTTGTCAGCAGCGGCTTTGGTTGAAATGATTTATCCTTCAAGTGTTGTAACCCTCCTTGCTTCACTAGACCTGAACTACCGGATGGGTATTTACTCACCATATACTATGTGAAAACGAGGGTTACGGTGACGGAATTTCGCTTATCTAATAGAAAAATAGGTGTTTTTTCTATACAAGCGCCGCCTGGAACTGTTGAAGCATTTGTCTCATCCCATCACCCCATAGGACACTTTTCCCGGCATACTTATTTTGTTGATGTAATCGATTTGCTTCATCCCCTGTGCCTCCTAATAGAAAGAGGGTGTCTCAAAAGTGACTGCTTTTGGGACACCTTTACTTTTGTTTGACAAAAAAATAAGAAAGCCGTTCCTCTCTTGGTATAATAGAGTCAGTCACCATAACTCACCGCCGCAAAAGAAAGGAACGATTTTCTTATGTACATTCATTATCACCACATCAACTAGTTCTTCCATGCGATTGAACAGATGATGAAAGAGGATGAAGAAGCGGAACAAGAAAAGGACTTTCCAGAAAAGTTAGAGGCATCCCCGATCACTTCCGAAGTCATCGAAGAAATGATTCAAAAAGTCGAACAGCGTTTGAAACAGGTTCCAAAGAATCGAACGTGGAACAAGGCGAAGCGACAGCTGAAAAAAGACCTGTTGACTCGAAAACAAAAGTTTGAATAGGGAAAAAAGAAAGAGGCTGAAGCAATTTTTCTTGACAAACATCCAATAACAACCAAAAAGAGAAAAAAGAAAAGGAGAGGCTGACTTCAAAAGGTCGGTTCAGCAACCTTTTGCGCCAGCCTCTCTCGTCATTACACTTCGTCGCTTCCAAAGAAGTCGCGGAACATTTGAATCGTCGCTTCGCGGTTTAGCGCGGCAATGGACGTCGTTAGCGGAATGCCTTTTGGACAAGATTGTACGCAGTTTTGCGAATTACCACAGCCCTCAAGGCCGCCTTCCCCCATAATTGCGTGCAGTCTCTCAGCTTTATGCATCGCCCCAGTTGGGTGGGCATTGAACAAGCGAACTTGCGAAAGCGGCGCAGGACCAATAAAGTTGGATCTGCTGTTGACGTTTGGACATGCTTCCAAACATACGCCGCATGTCATACATTTCGACAGTTCGTATGCCCATTGCCGTTTCCGTTCCGGCATGCGTGGACCAGGACCTAAGTCGTATGTTCCGTCAATAGGAATCCATGCTTTTACTTTTTTCAGCGAGTCAAACATGCGGCTGCGGTCGACTTGCAAGTCCCGCACAACTGGGAATGTGCGCATTGGTTCCAAACGGATCGGCTGCTCTAATTGATCAATTAACGCCGTACATGCTTGCCGCGGCTTGCCGTTAATGACCATCGAACAAGCGCCGCATACTTCCTCAAGGCAGTTCATTTCCCATACAACTGGGGTCGTTTTTTGACCTTTCGCGTTCACCGGATTACGGCGAATTTCCATCAGCGCAGAAATGACGTTCATATTCGGACGATATGGAATTTCAAATTCTTCTTCGTATGGCGCAGAATCAGGACGGTCTTGACGTGTTACAATGAGTCGAATCGTTTTTTTCTCGCTCATAGTTTATTTCACTTCCTCTTTCTTTTTCGTGTAGTCGCGTTTGCGTGGCTTAATCAGCGATACATCGACATCTTCATAATGGAACGCTGGGCCATCCGGAGTGTAGCGAGCCATCGTTGTTTTGAGCCATTCTTCGTCATTTCGCTCTGGAAATTCTGGTTTATAGTGCGCACCGCGGCTTTCATTGCGGTTGTATGCCCCCAATGTAATAACGCGAGCAAGTTGAAGCATATTGTACAGCTGGCGAATAAATGTCGCTCCTTGGTTGCTCCATTTGGATGTATCGGTTACGCTGATATTTTTATAGCGCTCAAGCAATTCTTGAATTTTTTCATCTGTTTTCAGCAGCTTGTCATTGTAACGAACGATCGTCACGTTTGCTGTCATCCATTCCCCAAGCTCTTTATGCAGCACGTATGCGTTCTCTGTTCCATCCATCGATAAAATGTTGTTCCAGCGTTCTTCTTCTTGTTTGACGTAGCGATCGTACAACGATGACGGCATTGCGTCTGCCGATTTTTCCAAACCGCGAATGTAGCGGACTGCGTTTGGACCAGCGACCATACCTCCGTAAATCGCTGACAATAAGGAGTTAGCTCCAAGACGGTTCGCGCCGTGGATCGAATAATCGCACTCGCCAGCGGCAAACAAGCCTTTAATGTTTGTCATTTGATCATAATCGACCCATAAACCGCCCATCGAATAGTGCACAGCCGGGAATACTTTCATCGGCACTTTGCGAGGGTCTTCTCCCATAAATTTCTCATAAATTTCGATAATTCCGCCGAGTTTTACATCAAGCTCTTTCGGATCTTTATGGGAAAGATCGAGATATACCATGTTTTCGCCGTTGATGCCGAGCTTCAAGTCGACGCAGACGTGGAAAATTTCCCGTGCTGCAATATCACGAGGAACAAGGTTCCCGTAAGCCGGATATTTTTCTTCAAGGAAGTACCATGGTTTCCCATCTTTATATGTCCAGACTCTTCCGCCTTCCCCGCGGGCAGATTCACTCATCAAACGCAATTTATCGTCCCCAGGGATCGCCGTCGGGTGAATTTGGATAAACTCCCCGTTTGCATAATAAGCACCTTGCTGATAGACGATCGATGCGGCCGAACCAGTATTGATGATGGAGTTCGTCGATTTGCCGAAAATGACTCCTGGTCCGCCTGTCGCCATAATGACTGCGTCCGCAGGAAACGCTTTAATTTCCATTGACTTTAAGTCTTGTGCGACAATGCCGCGGCAAATTTGTTCATCATCTAAGACAACACCCAAAAATTCCCATCCTTCATATTTCGTTACAAGCCCGGCTACTTCATGACGACGTACTTGTTCATCAAGGGCATACAAAATTTGTTGGCCTGTCGTTGCTCCTGCGTAGGCAGTACGGTGGTGCTGTGTGCCGCCGAAACGACGGAAATCAAGCAACCCTTCAGGAGTACGGTTGAACATGACTCCCATGCGGTCAAGCATATAAATGATGCTCGGCGCTGCCTCACACATCGCTTTGACCGGAGGCTGGTTCGCTAAAAAGTCGCCGCCATATACGGTATCGTCAAAATGTTCCCAAGGAGAATCGCCTTCCCCTTTTGTATTTACCGCACCGTTAATCCCGCCTTGCGCACAGACAGAGTGAGACCGTTTTACAGGCACGAGCGAGAACAATTCTACAGGTACCCCTGCTTCCGCGATTTTAATGGTTGCCATTAGACCAGCTAGACCGCCGCCAACTACTATGATTTTTCCTTTTTTCATTGCTACTCACTCCCTAAAAGATTGCTAGTTGTCAATCAGGCAAATGCTAAAATGGCACGAATGCCGACAATGGAAAGCGCAACAAAAATAATCATCGTTAAATAAGTGAAAACTTGTTGTGAACGAGGAGACACCGTTAAACCCCAGCTTACACAGAAAGACCATAAACCGTTGGCAAAGTGAAACACCGTTGACAAAATTCCGACAATATAAAAGCCAAGCATAACCGGATTGTCCACGATATTGGCCATCATTTCATAGTTTACTTCCGCTCCAAACGCGGCTTGAACGCGCGTTTCATACACATGCCATGTCACAAAAATTAACGTGATAATTCCCGTAATCCGCTGCAGCATAAACATCCAGTTACGGAAATATCCGTAATTTCCGACATTAAATTTCGCCGTAAAAGCAATATAAAGACCATAAATGGCATGGAACAGCAGTGGAAGAAAAATGACAAATATTTCTAAAAAATAACGAAACGGTAAATTCTCCATAAAAGAAGCCGCCCGGTTAAACGCCTCTGGTCCTCTTGTCGCAAAATGGTTTACGACCAAATGTTGTACTAAAAAGATCCCTACTGGAATGACTCCTAACAGTGAATGGAGCCGACGGTAATAAAATTCGCGATTTCCTGCCATATGTAAACCCCCTTTAATAAATAAACAGTGAAAAAATCGTGTGCTCCCCATCCACAATGAGTGAAATGTAACGGCTTCCATTTCCATTAATCATTGTGTCACATTCATTGTACCCCCACATTGTACAAGCGTCAAGAAAACAAAGTCATAAAATGTTCAAACATTTGCATACGAAAACGATAGAGAAAAATAGAAAGAAAGATAATGCACGTCCCCCTCTATTTCGCTATAATGATGAATGGATAGAAAGAGGGGAATCATGTGAAACTGCCAACACTAGAAGAACAATACAAGTCATTAGAAGACATCTCTATTTCCGCATTCGGCGCGGAACTTCTCCGGCAAATTGTCCTTCCGGAATTGCTGGGAAAAGAAGCGGCCAGCATTTTATACTGGGCTGGAAAAAGTTTAGCGCGCCGCTACCCGCTCGAAACAGTATCCGATATCATTACTTTTTTTGAAAAAGCCGGCTGGGGGACACTGTCCATTGTTGAAGAGCGCAAAGACGAACTTCACGTAGAACTGTCCGGCGACATTATTGCCGCGCGGTTTACCCTTCATGAGCATTGCACCTTCCAGCTCGAAGCGGGATTTCTCGCCCAGCAAATCGAACAACAAAAGCGCCTCGTCACCGAAGCATTTGAACAACAAAAAAGGCGGGAAAATAAAGCACTCATTATCATTAAATGGGACCGCAAACAGCAGATAGAATAATAGAAAGAAGCCTGTCCGGTGCAGGCTTCTTTCATTTTATGCGCGCACTGCCGCCGCTTCTTCGGCAAGTCCAAACGCTTCATGGAGCGCTTCAACTGCTCGAACCATGTTTTTCTCATCAATGACAGTAGAAATTTTAATTTCTGACGTGCTGACCATTTTGATTTCAATGTTCTCGCCTGCCAGCACTTCAAACATGCGCGCCGCCACCCCAGGGTTTGAAATCATGCCAGAGCCAACGATCGACACTTTCGCCAAGCCGCTTTCATATTGTACGTTTGCCTCTTCAAGCGATTGCAATACTTGAAGCGTTTCCGGCAAATCCTCCGTACGGATCGAAAAAGAAACAGACGTAATGTCCGCATTCCCCGCGCTTTGAATAATAATGTCCACATTAATGCCTCGCTTTGCGAGCGCCGTAAAAATAGTCGGCAATGCATATAAACTGTTTTTGATTCCAGACACTGTCACTCTCGTTACTTGATCTTCAAAAGCGATGCCGCGTACGATTAAATGCTGTTCCATCGAAACTTCCCCCTTCACGATTGTACCGCTTTCTTTTTCCATGCTTGAGCGCACCTCAAGCAGCACTTCATAGTTTTTCGCAAATTCCACCGCGCGCGGGTGCAGCACCCCCGCTCCTAAATTGGCTAGCTCAAGCATTTCATCATAGGAAATCTCTTTTATTTTTCTTGCTGTCTTTACATAGCGCGGGTCGGTCGTAAACACGCCAGTTACATCCGTATAAATATCGCACTTATCTGCTTTTAACGCCGCCGCCAGCGCCACCGCTGTCGTATCGGAACCGCCGCGGCCGAGCGTGGTGATCTCCCCTGTTTCCGTCACGCCTTGAAACCCGGCAACGATCACAATTGCCCCTTCATCAAGATAACGGCGGATTCTGACTGTATCAATGTTCATAATGCGGGCATTGCCGTGCATTTCTTCCGTTGTAATCCCCGCCTGCCATCCCGTTAAGGAAATGGCTTTATATCCCTTTTCCTGCAATGCCATGGCGAGCAGGGCTATGCTTACTTGTTCCCCTGTCGAAAGGAGCATATCCATTTCCCGCTTGCTTGGCTGTAAGGAAATTTGTTTTGCCAAATCAACAAGTTCATCCGTTGTCTTGCCCATTGCGGAAACAACAACGACAACTTGATTCCCCTTGTCTGCCTCCTCTATCACCCGAGTGGCCACGTGTCGAATTCTTTCGATCGAACCGACGGATGTTCCGCCAAATTTTTGTACAATAATTCCCATTTAGTCTCACCCTTTTGCCTGTTTATAAAATAAAAAAAGCAATGAGAGAAATCTCATTGCTGTGCATCACGAAAACGGAAACAAGCGAATTCGCCTCGCACAGTGAGATAGCTCTCCAAGATGAATAACATCTTGACAGTCCTACATTTCTTAAACGCAGGACCAGC
Organism: Parageobacillus caldoxylosilyticus NBRC 107762; assembly: GCF_000632715.1. GTDB lineage: Bacteria > Bacillota > Bacilli > Bacillales > Anoxybacillaceae > Saccharococcus > Saccharococcus caldoxylosilyticus. Next base: position 73,625 of record NZ_BAWO01000002.1, read on the forward strand.
GGAAAAAGCAATGAGACTTTTCCCACTTCGGCGACGCTCCCCTTTCCACACTCATCATCGGAACTCATTTTCCTCCGAATGTGTACTCTTGAAGTTCGCACCTCTATCTTCACTTCAGCGATCGGAAGTGTATGAATATGCAATTTAGAGCAATAATATCAAATTTTTATGCTATTGACAATACTACTCTCGTAATTTCTTATAAATTTTTTCAGCCACCGTGCGCGGAATGTTCGCTTGTTGCAGCTCTTCGACCGTTGCTTCTTTCATGTTTTTCAATGAACCGAAATGCTTGAATAGCGCTTTTTTTCTTTTTTCGCCGACGCCAGGAATATCGTCTAACACGGAGCGAAACATCGTTTTTTCCCGCGTCTGCCGATGGAATGTAACCGCAAACCGGTGCACCTCGTCTTGAATGCGCTGCAGCAAATAAAACTCTTGGCTGTTTCTCTCAAGCGGCACGATTTTCGGCGGATCCCCCATGATTAACTCCGATGTGCGATGCTTCTCATCCTTGGCGAGGCCGGCAAGCGGAATATTCAGACCTAATTCATTTTCCAGCACATCGCGTACCGCTGCCAAATGTCCCTTCCCACCGTCAATAATAATCAAATCGGGAAGCGGAAGCTTTTCTTTTAGCACGCGCGTATAGCGCCTCCGCACCACTTCACGCATCGATTCATAGTCATCGGGCCCTTCGACTGTTTTCACTTTATATTTGCGGTATTCTTTTTTCTCCGGCTTTCCATCAATGAATACGACCATCGCCGATACTGGGTCGGCTCCGTAAATATTGGAATTGTCAAACGCTTCAATACGGTGGGGAACAGGTATTTCTAATATTTTTCCTAGGTTTTCCACCGCCTTGATCGTCCGCTTTTCGTCCCGCTCGATTAGATAAAACTTTTCCTTCAAGGCAATTGCCGCATTTTTGCTGGCCAGCTCGACCAATTCTTTTTTCTTTCCCTTTTTTGGCTGCACAATCGTGACTTCTAGCAGCTGACCGGCAAGCTCTCCGTCGACTTCGGCAGGCAAAATCACCTCTTTTGGCTTTAAATGATTGGCCTTGGTATAAAACTGTCCTAAAAAAGTCAGCAGCTCTTCGTCCGGATCTTGATACATTGGGAAAATTGATACATCGCGCTCGATCAGCTTCCCTTGGCGAATGAAAAAGACTTGCACGCACATCCAGCCTTTGTCATACGCATAGCCGAACACATCGCGGTCGATAAAGTCATTCAAGGTCATCTTCTGCTTTTCCATTGTCGCTTCAATATGGGCAATTTGGTCGCGGTATTCTTTCGCCCGCTCAAATTCGAGCGCTTCCGCTGCTTTCATCATCTTCTCTGCCAATTCTTTTTTCACTTCCTGATATCCACCGTTGAGGAAACGAACGATTTGCTCAACCATCTCTTTATTTTGTTGTTCAGACACCGGATATACACATGGGGCAAGACATTGCCCCATATGGTAATATAAACAAACACGGTTCGGCATGGTCGAGCATTTGCGCAGCGGATAGAGGCGGTCTAACAGCTTTTTCGTCTCATTGGCCGCCTGCACGTTCGGATATGGTCCGAAGTATTTGCCGCCGTCTTTTTTCACTTTTCTCGTAATGAGCAAGCGCGGATGTTTTTCCGCCGTAATTTTAATAAACGGATAGCTTTTGTCATCTTTCAGCATGACGTTATATTTCGGATCATACTTTTTAATTAAATTCATCTCTAAAATAAGCGCCTCGGCGTTGGACGAAGTGACGATATATTCAAAATCGGCAATCTCATTGACAAGTCGCTGCGTTTTTCCATCATGCGTGCCGGTAAAATACGAGCGCACGCGGTTTTTCAGCACTTTTGCTTTACCGACGTATATGACCGTACCGTTTTTATCTTTCATCAAATAACATCCCGGCTGCTCCGGGAGTATGGCTAATTTTTCTTTTAAGTGATCATGCATCATAATCACTCCATCAAATTAATTCATCCATTCATACAACGTAATGTTTCCGTACACCGGATCTGCCAGTGTGCTGGAACGATATATTTTCACTTTCCGCACATGGCGGGAAAGGGAAATCCCCTGTGCTTGAAAGCCCTTGACCACATGATCGGTCATATAAATTTTAACATGTCTATAGTTCTCCTTGTCTTGTAAAAAAAATGAAAAGTGCAATACGTCTTTGTGTGGAAAATCGACATCAAGATACTGCAATACTCGCGTTTCCTCCCATGTATATAGGACGAAATTTTCTCTGCTGTCGCGTAAATCATACGCCAACTGATAGGTTGCTGGCAACTGCAATGCTTGTTCGCGCAGATGCCATGTCCCCGTTACGAATTGCACGGCTAACACAGCCAGCGCTATGCTCCATCGATACATAGACAGATGATGGCGGACATAGCAGGTCCATCCGTACAACAAAACAAGATGAACAAGCGGGAGAATGTGACGCGGTTTCTCAATATTTTGCGCAAATAACGCCCAAAGAAAATAAACAAATCCAGAAACGAGAAGCCAGCGCGGAAACAAGAACTTCCTTGACCGCCATATCGCTATCCATACAACCATATACAAAAAAAGCAGGATAACGTTTTGGCTTGCTATCCCTGTCCATAAAATATTATAAAAGAAAAAATGAATCACTCGTTCCCATAACGGCTGCCCGTCATTTGCCGCTGTTCCTCCCCATTCCTCAAAATGGCCGCTTGTAAATGAAAGAGCCAGTTTGAAAAAGGATTGGAAACTTCCTTCTGTCGCCGCAACCGCTGTGATCCAAATAAATTGGAAAAAGGCAGCTGCCGTCAAAAAGCAAACGATTCGGCGGACACTGCGATGTTTTTTCCAATCTTCGTACCATAAAAACAAGATTGCCACCGCAAATGGAGCATACGACAAGCGGATTCCCGTTAATAGGCTAAAAAAAGCAAGCGGAAGAAGCTGCCGTTGCCATCCATCGCGCTCTCTTGCCCACTCAACGGACCACCAGTACCACCATAGCGCCGCTAATGCCGCACCGTCCGACATCGGCTGTCCAGCAATGACCATAACATAGCTGGCTGACTGAATGAGAGCACTAATGAACAACGCAGCCGCGGTCGAGAGATATTTTTTTGCAAGAAGAACAATTGGAACGGTTGCGGAAAACATGGCAACGACACTGAAGATGGATAGCGCCTTCGCCGGGTTGTCAACGAATGCATGAACGAACATGCCGCCAAGAATGAAATACGGGTATCCCGGAAAATGCGGCTGCATCGCCAATAAATCATAACGGTCTAACGCCAAGGCAAAATCGACCTGATCCCATGTCGCCGCATAAGGGCTCGCATAATATATTTCCAGCAAGAACAAACTTGCTAATATAACGAAACTAAAATATGACAAAAATCGATTATTTCCTAGAAAATGTTTCATCGCCTTTCTCACCTTAATCATTTATAAAAAATAAGAAAAAGCACAAGACAATCATGTCTTGCACTTTTTACATCACCTTTTTCGTTTTTGGTTCAAGCGCTTGAACGACCGTTTTTGTTTGCTCCATATTTTTCTTTGTATTACGGTTCGCAACTAATAAATAAATCACGACAAAATATCCAATATAGGCAATGACTTCTTCCAGCGATGGCATGGATGAATAGCCGAAGAGCGCTTTCAGAAACACGCCGACCTCTCCTGAAAAGACAGGCGCGACGCCGTGATCGCGGAGATAATGTTCATAATCAATCGGATGTTCCGGAAGCAGCCATGTTAAATCATAAACGTGAGGCATTACGCTGCCGATGATATTTAAATCCTGAAGCATGGAAATGCCTTGGACAAGCAAGCCCGCAGCAATCAAGACGATGAACGCTCCGGTTACTTTAAAGAACGTCTTTAGCGGGATGCGCATCGTTCCTTTGAAGAAAAGGTAGCTGACAACCGCCGCAATCGCAATTCCTGTCGTCGCTCCCCATCCTTGCATCGCCGCACCGATGTTGCCATGGGTAATCGCGGCAAAGAAAAAGACCGTTTCGACACCTTCGCGGAGAACGACTAAAAACGAATGGATGACCATTCCAATGACATTGCCTGCCGTAATAAATTGATCCATCTTTCCTTCAACGCTTTTTTTCATATCGCGGCTATGCTCGGCCATCCAAAAGACCATTTGTGTCAGCAAAATCGCCGAAACAAACATAATGCCGATCTTTAAGTACGTTTCGCTTCCCATCGCGGCAAATCCAGTGAACACGACTTGGAAAAGAATTGCGACCCCAACGCTCGCTAAAATCGCCAATCCTGCCCCAAGCCAAACGTACTTTGTATATTCTTGATGGCCGACTCGCTTTAAATAAGACGTAATAATTCCGACAATCAGCAGCGCCTCGAGTGCTTCACGGAACGTAATTAACAGCGCTTGAACTTCCATCGCATGTGTCCCCCTTTGTTTCCATCCGTCATGTCCGCTTGCGACGCCATGAATACACGGCAACCCCGGCAATCACAACAATAAGAATCGCAATCGGAATCCAGTTTTTTAATTTGGATAAGTCCGTCCATTCTTTTTTCTGCACTTCTTGCGGCTTTTCCGTTGCACTTTCCGAAAAATGTCCCACTTTCAAACTTTTCAATCCAAATTGCTTTTGCAACGACGTTAAAATCGTTTCCTTGCTTTTCTTAAATTGCTCAATATCCGCTTTCTTCTCGCCGACACCAAACAATCCTGGGTTTCCTAATGACTGCAGCGCTTTATTGAATTCATCTCTTAACCGTTTATCAAGGGCTGCATCTTTGCCTTGCACCATCGGGGAAAGCGCTTCGTATGTAGCAAATGCCTTTGCTAATAACCGTTTGCTCGTATCATACTGCTCAAAATTTTTCTCGATATTTTCCAACCGGCGTGCGATATTTAAAACAAGAATTTTTTCCATAGTTTCCAAAACTGCTTCTTTATCCTTTTTGTCGAGCGCCGATAACACTGCTTGCGAAGGCTCCGTTCCCATATGCATATCGATTTCTTCTTTTACCGTTTCGAAAATTTTGCGCGCCTCCGTAAAGTTTGGCGGCTGCTCGTTTAACTTTTCAGCCATTTGTTTATAAACTTCCGCTACTTTTTCTTCATTCGGGTCGCCATAGGAGTACGCAAAAGCAGAAATCGGAATACTATTGAGAATGAATATCATCGCTAGAGAAAAAAATAAATAAAATCGCCTCATTATCGATCTCCTCCTACACCACCAATGATAATGATTATCATCTTCTATGTCAATATATTAATGAAAAAAATTCCCTTTCCTGTTCGCGAAAAGGAAAGGGCTACGAACATTGTTTGTCCGCTATGCTTGGGAGGCGATGGGCGTCTTCATCAATCACTACTTTTTTCACCGGCCGCCGCATCTCCCTCCAAATTGCTGGAAGAACGGCCGTGACATACGCGCGAAATTTAATAAATGACTGTCCCGTTGTCCGCACTTGATAGCGAATCGGTACTTCTTTGATGCGAAACCCTTTGCGAACTAAATTTAAAGTAAGCACTTGGGCGTAGTTATAATCATGGATGATCTCCGCATGTTCCATCGCTTGCCGCGAAAAAGCCCGCATCCCCGATTGCCCGTCGTAAATCCATGTTCGCAGAAGAAGCGATTGCAGAAACGTAAAGAAGTAATTGCCCAGACGGCGATGCCATTTCATCCCGCGAATCGTGCCAAGAAAGCGCGAGCCCATCGTATAGTCCGCTTCTCCCGCAAAAATCGGAGCGAGCAATTCCGGGATTTGTTCCGCCGGATATTCATTATCCGCATCAATCATCACGCCGATATCCGCACCGAGGCGGAGAGATTCCTGCAGCCCTTGGCGTACAGCGGCACCAAGCCCGCGGTTTTCCGGCATTTGATAAATGTAATCAGCGCCTGCTTCTCTTGCAGCTGCTACGGTGTTATCGGTCGAACCGTCATCAATGACCAATACTTTCACATCCACATAAGGATGGAAAGAACGCGGAATTCTGCGAATGACCTCGCCAATCGATTGCTCTTCGTTATACGCTGGTAAGAAGACGATCACTTTTTGCTTCTTCATCTTCTGCTTCCCTCTTTCGAATCGCTTCCGTTAACACGGGCCCGCGGCTATGGCTCGGGTACGGTGCGCCCAACAAATAAGCAATCGTCGGCGCCACGGATACGAGACTTTTCTTTTCATCGATCCGTTTGCCTCGCTCAATCGCCGATCCGTACAAGAAAAACGGCACAAACCGCTCTCCTTCATCCAAATGCCCGTGTCCGCCGATGCCGTCTGCTTGTCCGTGATCGGCGCAAATGATTAACGTTGCATTTTTTAATTTTCCTTTCTGTTCAAGCCACTCGACGTACTCCTTGATAAGCGCGTCCGCTTCTTCTATTTTTTGAAGATATTCCTCGTATAATACGCCGCGGCTGTGCCCCGTTTGGTCCGTGGCAATTAATTGAACAATGAGCAAATCAGGATCTTGCTCTTCCATAATGCGTTTGGCGCGTTCGATGATATTACGGTCAGCTACGTCATTATGCATGACCGCCGTTACCGTTTCGACATCATCTCCAAACGAATCGACGAGATGGGCAATGCCAAGCAGCCGCCCCGTTTTTCCTATTTTTCTTAGTGAGTCAAAAATGCTTTCTACCTTGATGCCAAGCTTCCATACCATATTGGAGCGTATGCCGTGTTCAAACGGATATGTTCCGGTGAACATCGAGGTAAAACAAACGACAGTACGTGCCGGATAAACCGTTTCCATTTGCGTAAATTCCGTCCCCTGCTGGCGCAGCCGTTTTAAAAATGGGGCATTGGCTTGTTCAAACCGATCTTTCCGCATGCCGTCGATGACAATCACAATGACTTTCTCATTGATTGGCTCTTTTGGAACGCTGGCATTATTGGTGTATGTCGGAATGATTTTTGGCTTCCAATCAAATAACTGGCTGTGCAAAATGAAAGAAAATAAAAAGACACCTGCATAATAGAGTGCAAAGCCCGCAAGAGAAAGATCGCCTGCTTCTCGCTCCAGCTGTACGTACACATACTGCCAAATCGACAAAAGCAACAAAAATTTCGGCAACTGTTCTTGCGCGTTTCCGCTTGTCGAATCGCTATTTTTCAGCACTAATTTCCAAAAACGGGTAAAATTCCACCATGATGTACCAATGCGCAAATGATAGTAAAGCGTACCCCAAAAAAAGACGGTAAAGAAAAAATATAGCCCCAGTGCTAAACTTAGCAGCTTAATGTCGGCAAACTGCCAAACGATTAAAAACACAACGTATGGAATCCATAAATAATTTCGCAAAAATAGCGGATAGTCGTACATATAATAGATAACAAAAAGCGGAAGCGCTGCTAGAAAACCAAAGAACCAGTGTTTCATATGCTCGATGGTACCGAAACTGGCAAGATGGTAGATCGCCATCGTCCCGATAACGAAAATCGGCGTAAACGGTTTTCCCTCGTTCAGCAAATTCCAACATCGCGCCGCTACTTTTTCAAATGTTGAAGCTTCTTTCATTGTCTCTCCCTTCCTTTTTTCCAAGCCGCCCCAACGAACGAAATATCTCTTGGAGACATAAACAGCATGGCAATGCCAACTAAATAAGAAAAAACAAATTTGAACGCATGGGCCATCATCGCTGCCATATACGCGCTGTTCCAGTCCGGGACGATTCTCGTAACCGCAAACGCCATTACCGCTTCATACGTCCCCAGCCCGCCTGGAGCGATTTGAAACACTTGACCGGATACAGTGATGCTGTTGACCCATACGGATTCCCAAAAGGACAAGGGCAACCTAAGCATGTGGGTCATCTCATAAACGACAACCGCCTCACACAACCAGCTGAGCGCAATCATGCCCACCATATAAACGCCGCGTTTTCCTCTTAATGCACTTTTTATCATGCGATGGTGTTTACGAATCCATTCTGCATCCGATTTGCGTGACAGCAAAACAGTAATTGCAGCTGCGCCGATTATTCCTATAACACCAATAACCGTTGCATTGATTGCAGGAAATCGATTGGCGTATGCATACATTCCCCATGCCGACAAAAGACACAAAACCAGCATGTCCAAAAGCCGCATCACCGCCACCGAGTGAACCGCTTCATCGACAGACACGTCCTTCTGCTTTGCTAAAACAGCAACACGGGCAATATCGCCTGCTTTTAACGGAAAAATATGATTAATAAGCAAACTTAAAAAAATACCTTTGGCGTATACAATCAAAGAAATTGGTTTTCCCACGTATGACTTCCATGCCAGCGTCCTTAGCCAAAAGGAAGCGACGTATATGATCAACATCCATGCCAGCGTGTCCGGTCTTCGAAAAAGCAAGTGGAGTTGCTCAAGAAGCACCTCTCCATCGAAATAGTGGTATGTCAGCCATAGGAACACAAGGACAAGCCCGGCACCGACTAGCCGCACCGCTGCCATTGCGTGTTTACGTTTCATACGCCCTTGCCCACGCGACTGTTCGCGCCAGCCCGTCCTCGAACGTTACGCTCGGTTTGTATCCGAACGCCCGCTGTGCTTTCGTAATGTCCGCCCATGTCGCTTTTACATCTCCCTTTCGCTCCGGTGCATATCTCACCTTCATCGTTGGAAAATGCGTTTTCAGTTCTTGCAGCAATCGCTCCATCGCGATCGGCCGCCCTGATCCTAAATTAAACACATCATTTCCGCCGCGGCGGCCGAGCGCCGCTACCATTCCGCTGACGACATCATCCACAAACGTATAGTCTCTTGCTGTGTTCGTGCCGTACACGACAATCTCTTCACCACGTAACAGATGGCGGATAAACTTGCTGATCGCCATATCCGGTCGGCCCCACGGACCGTATACAGTAAAATAGCGAAAAATCGTCACCTGATAGCCGAATAGATGGGCATACGCATAGCAAAACGACTCCGCTCCGTATTTTGCGGCGGCATATGGCGAAACGACTTCTCCCGTCGCCATCTCTTCTTTCAGCGGCACATTCCCCTGGTTGCCGTAGACAGACGAGGAAGATGCGAATAACACATGCCCGGCTCCGGCTTCCCCCGCTGCCTTTAGCACATTAATCGTCGCTTTGATATCATAATCGACATAATCAAGCGGCTTAAGAAGTGAATTTGGAACACCGGGCAGCGCCGCTAAATGATACACACAATCCGGCTGATAGCGGCGAAACAATTCTTCCGTTTTTTCTCTATCTAGCAAGTCAATGCGATAAACAGGAAGATTTCCTCCCGTCAACGCACGAAATTGCCGATGCTTTCGTTCCGCCGGGTAGTAAGGATGAAAATTATCAATAACCATCACATCATGCCCAAGCGAGAGCAATTTGGCAACAAGATGGCTTCCAATAAACCCGGCTCCCCCTGTAATGAGAATTTTCAATGGATTCACCTCAAAATTAATGATTTATTCCTATTAGCATATTATCATAAGAAAATCGAAAAGCAGCAGCGCCAAAATTTGATTTCCTTCATAAGAAGGCAAAAAACCTTGCTAAAGAACAAGGTTTTTTGCCTTATCGTTATTTTGCCTTTTCCATAGCAGTGTTTAATGTTGCTTCTAGTTGGGAAAGAAGTTTTTCCCCCTCCGCTTTATTTTTCGCTTTTGCCGCCTCAAGATAGCGCTGCGCCTGATCATTCAATGACGCATAAGCTTGATCACCTAACAACGCTTTTAAGTCGCTTTCCATCATATTAATAAATAAAGCGCCTTCCAATGCAGTAATTACCGATTTATCTTGTCCCCAGCTTTCTTTACTTTCTTCATATTCATGAAGCGCCACCTTTGCCCAGCCGCGGACGAACGCTTTATTGATCGCTGCCGGATCAAGCGTTTTTACATCTGTTTGCAAATCAAATTGTTTTAAAATGTAGTCCGCTTCTTCTGGTGCATGCTTTTTCATATATGGATATACGGATTGATAAAACGCCCATCCTTCTGCTTGTTCGACTTTCGCTTCTTTTTCATCTTGTTTTGCCGCATTTGCCGCCTTTGAAGCGTAGCCGTGCGGAAGTGCACCTGTCGCTAAATAAAAGGTTTTCATCAGCGTTTTGTCTACGACTTGTTTTCCTAAGGAGAAGGCAAGCAAATCATCTTTTGCAGCCGCATCTTCGATTTGTGCGAACGCCCCGTCTATCGCATCGACCAACTTCGTTCCGTAAGCGGCATCACGCTTCTCGACCGTCGGCTGTAAAATCGCGTAAAACTGTTTTGCTTCTTCGATTTCCTTCTTCACTTCTTCCTTATTAGCCCAATTTTCCTCTACTTCGGTAAATTCATGCTTGATTGTGGTATAAAATACTTTTTGCATGAGCTTATCAAAGATTTGTTTTACGACCACTGGATCGAGTGAACCATCTTTCCCTGCCGCCAGCGCAGTAGTAATATGTTGGTCAAGCGTATCTTGAAATTCGGCGTCCCGCTTTTGCACAAGCGTCTGTAAGTTTTCTTCATATAGTTTTGTCACTTTATCAAAGTCAACTTTTTGCCCTTGCTTTGCTTTTTCCATCTCGACAAGCGCCTGTTTAAATACATCAGCATAATGGATTTCTTTCTTCTCTGTTTCCACTGTTTTTTCTTCCCTTTGTTCAGCGGCTGTTTGCTCTTTTTTCTCCGTTTTGGTTGTTGCTGTTTCTTCGCTGTTCGAGCAAGCTCCCATCATTATCGCAAACGCTGTAAAAACAGCAAGCAGCTTCCATTTAACTGACATTATGTATCCCCCTCACACCTTTTTATTTGATAATGATTTTCATTGACACAAGTTGATTATAATAGATAATGATTATCAACGTCAATGGAATTTTTATCAAAGAAAAGAGCCTGCCAACGTTTGGGCAAGCTCTTCCCTATCATCACACTTTGATAAATGAAGGAAAAAATTCATGTCCGATAATCTCTCCTTGTATAGACTGTTTTGTCCGTTTTTTGTGGTTTAATGGCAGAAGCGGGAATAGCAGTTCAGCTACCCGATATGCTTCTTCTAAATGCGGGTAACCGGATAAAATAAAATACCGGATACCTAATTGATGGTACTCTAATAGCCGCTCTGCCACTGTTTCCGGATCCCCGACTAAAGCGGTTCCTGCTCCTCCTCTGACAAGACCAACTCCCGCCCATAAATTTGGACTAATTTCTAACGATTCTCTGCTTCCATTGTGCAACTGTTTCATACGCTGCTGCCCGACCGAATCATACCGGGCAAAAACTCGTTGTGCTTCCTGAATGGTTTTGTCGTCCACATAACGAATGAGCTGTTGTGCAGCATTCCACGCTTCCTTTTCTGTTTCGCGCACAATAATATGAAGCCGAATGCCAAATTCAATTGTACGTCCTTGCTGTTCAGCCAATTTTCTCACTTGGGAAATTTTTTCTTCCACCTGTGCTGGCGGTTCTCCCCATGTTAAGTAAACATCTGCATGTTTCGCTGCCACCTGTTGGCCTGCTAGCGACGACCCTCCAAAATAAACCGGAGGATACGGTCTTTGTATTGGCGGAAACAGAAGCTTAGCCCCAGTTACGTTGATATGTTTTCCTTTTAAAGTGACTTCTTCGCCGCTTAACAATCGTCTCCAAACTGTTAAAAATTCATCCGTTGCTTCATAGCGCTCGTCATGGCTTAAAAATAGCCCATCACCCGCGAGTTCAACGGGATCTCCGCCAGCTACGACATTAATAAGCAGCCGGCCTTCCGAAATTCGGTCTAATGTGGAAGCCATTCTCGCCGCGAGTGTAGGAGACATTAATCCCGGTCGTACGGCAACAAGAAAACGCAATTGTTCGGTTTCCGCTGCCAATGCCGACGCAAGCAGCCATGGATCTTCGCATGATTTCCCCGTTGGAATTAATACCCCTTTATAGCCCAGCCGGTCAGCAGCTTGGGCAATTTGCCGAAAATAACTATACTCCGCAGTACGGCCTCCTTTTGTTGTTCCAAGATAACGTCCATCGCCATGGGAAGGGATAAACCATAATAATTCCATTTTCATTTTCTCCTTTCTATCATTCATTAAATGAGGGTTTGAGTGTTTGAAATAGATTGCAACACTTCCTTTATCCTTTCTTCAATGTCGGATGGAAAAAATATTTCTCCCGTTTCATCACGTTGAATCGTTTTGTCTAAAATAAATACTCCATGTAAAATCTCTTTTGCTCCCATAATGGAGAAAATAGGTTTTAGCGCATATTCAATCGATAACAGATGGGCAATAGTACCGCCTGTGACGATCGGAGCAATAATCTTACCTAAAAATGCCTTTTCCGGTAACAAGTCGAGAAATGCTTTTAAAATACCCGTATAGCTGCCTTTGTAGACAGGACTTAACACCATGACCGCATCTGCCTCACGAATCCATTCGTGGGTTTGAGCAATCGCTTCACTATCGAATTTTGCATGCAGCAAATCTTCTGCCGGCAAATCCCGAACATGGATTAAATGAACATGATGCCCCCTTTTGAGCAATTCTTTTTGCAATCGGTTAGCGATCTCCGCTGTTTTGGATTGTTTAGATGGACTTCCCGAGATTAAAGTGATTGTCGTCATTAATGTCTCCCCCTTTTTTTACATCGTTCCTTTATACGTATCCTGCCAACGAAGCAGCCGTTTCTCCAATACACGGACTAATGAATCTGTAAGTTTTCCTACCACCGCAAAAAGAATAATGCCGACAAAAACAATATCCGTATTGCTAAACTGTCTTGCATCCATCATCATATATCCAATTCCTTCTGTAGAACCCATCAACTCCGCAACAACAAGACCGAGCCAGGCCGCTCCAAGAGAAAGACGAATTCCAGATAAAATAGTAGGAAGAGCAGACGGGATGATGAGCAACGTAATTTTCTCCCATCTACTAAAATGGAGAATACGTGCCACATCAAACAGCTTCGCATCGACTCCTCGTATGCCAAGAAATGTATTCACATACACAGGAAAGAACGCGCCTTTAGCGATCAATAAAATTTTCGATGTCTCTCCAAACCCAAACCATAAGATAAAAAGTGGCGCCACTGCCAAATGAGGAATCGTTCGCAGCATTTGTACCGTAGGGTCGATGACATCCTCCGTTTTGGTAGAAAAACCTACAGCAATGCCTGCAAGGAGCCCGATGCCGGCTCCAAGCAAAAATCCTGTCGCCGCTCGAAAAATACTAACTTTCAAATGGGTAAATAATTCCCCAGAAATAGTTAATTGATAAGCAGCATTCATAATATCTGCCGGCGTTGGCAAGACGGTTTTGGAAACGGTCCCTGTCATCCCAACAAGCTGCCATATGAATATAACGGATAGTGGCAATGCCGCTTGTGTCATCCACTTTTTTATTTTCTTACGGCCGAAAGCTGGAATCTTTCTTTCCCACTCTTTTCGCAGAAGCGGCTGCCTGGCAGTGATGGTTGTTTTATTCATGTTTGTTCTCACCTTCCTTCTCTAATTCTTGAAACACCTGTTTAATATATTGGTTATCGACTACTTTGCTTGTATTAATTTTTGTTTTAATGATATGTTGGGCATATTGGAAATCAGCGGTTTTTTGCTGTGCTTGAATAATATCATCCGTAATTGGCTCGTTTAATGATGGGTTGTTGCGTAATGCTCGCAGTACGACATCTTTGTCTAACTTTTTCACTTTCGCATAAATCTCTGCCGCTTCGTTAAAATGATCATTTTGCCAACGCCGAGCTTTCTCATAAATTTTTAAAAATTGGACCGTTAAATCAGGATGTTCTTTGATAAACCCCGTTCGTGCCACGATAAATGATGGTGAATATGCTTGAAGATCTTCTCCATCCGCTACGATACGTGCTTTATTTTTGATCACCTCGTAGGAAATAAACGGCTCCCAAATCGCCCAAGCATCCACTTTATGTGTATCAAACGCTGCTTGCGCTTCATCCGGTTGCAATTGAATCATTTCAACCTCTGACGCTTTCAAGCCAGCGTGCTGGAGGGCTTCATATAAGAAGTTAAATCCACTGCTTCCTTTGGCAACGGCGATTTTTTTCCCTTTTAAATCCTTCAGACTGTTAATTTTACTTCCTTGCGGTACAATGATGGCATCTCCTTTTAATCCTTCTGCTGCTTTACTGATCTCCTTAAATTCAATGTTGGCGGCTTGGGCAGCAATTACCGGAGAGTTTCCAACGACGCCGAAATCAAGATTATTGGATGCCATCGCTTCAAAATGTGGAGGTCCGCTTTGGAACTCAATCCATTTGACGCGGACTCCTTCTTTTTCCAATTCTTTTTCAAACCATCCTTTTTCTTTTGCCAGTAAAAGCGGTCCAAGACTTTGCTGAATGCCGATGCGAATCGTTACGTTTTTTTCTTTTCCTTTCGCTGTTGTACTTGTCATTGATTCCTGTCCGCAGCCAGACATCAACACGATAAACAGGCTTATAAACAGAATGAATATATGTTTCCTCATAAGAGGTTCCTCCTCTCTTAAATTCCTAGTCCCTCCAGTAAAGGAGAGTTTTCCGCTGTTTCAAATTCACGCAATATGCGTTGCCTCATTTCTTGGAAAGATGGATGAGCGCGCTGTCGTGGAAATGGCAATGAAACGGAAACAATTTTACGAATTTGTCCTGGCTTTGCTTTCATCACCATTACTTTCGTTCCTAAATAAACCGCTTCATCTAAGTCATGAGTGACAAGAATCATCGTAATTTGTTTATTTTGCCATATATCCAGTAAAACATCTTGCAAATGCTTTCTTGTAAAGGCATCAAGTGCACTAAACGGTTCATCGAGCAATAATATTTTTGGTTCCCGCAGCAATGCTCTCGCAATTGCCACGCGTTGTGCCATTCCCCCTGATAATTCTTTCGGGTAGGCTTTTTCAAAGCCTTTTAGCCGGACAAGCTCTATTAACTCATCCACTTTTTTCCGGACATTTACGTCTTTCAGCGATTGATTGGCTGCAATATTTTCTTCCACGGTTAACCATGGGAATAAACGATGTTCCTGAAAAATAAAGCCTTGCTCTAACCCTGGACCATCAATTTGAACACCATCTATTTCTACCGTACCTTTATAATCGGTATCCAACCCTGCTACAATTTTTAGCAATGTACTTTTCCCACATCCACTTGGGCCAATGATCGTAATGAATTCACCATTTTTTATTTCTAGGTGAACATCTTGAAGCACATGAACTCCTTGTTTTCCTTGGAAAAAACTTTTACTTTTCACATCAATCTGTATACTCACTTCGTCCTCCTCCTTTCTGCGAATGTTAGAAGAAAAATGCTGTAATCACTATTCTCATAAAACCGCCTCCTCTTTGAATCGATCTGAATGAAGAAAAATGATCTTAGTTGTTCTTTATAAAATATATAATTCCTATAGGTTAACTATGTTTATGAACGCAAAAAAACAAAGCGTTGTACCAATAGCAGTTTTTAATTCATAGTTAACCTATAAGATTTATTGATTATAAATATAAACAATTTTGTAAATTCGGTCAATTGTTTTTTTACATTTTTCGTTATCATAAATAAAAAATAAAAAAGAGATTCAGGCAATATATCGCCTGAATCCCCTTGAAGAAAAAGGAATTATACGTGTTTTTCCAGCAGTTGAACAAGCGCTTCTTTCGGTTGATAGCCTACCGTTTTGTCAACAAGCTCTCCATTTTTGAAAACGAGCAATGTTGGAATGCTCATTACCCCGAATTTCGAAGCCGTTTCTTGGTTTTCGTCGACATTCACTTTAACGATTTTTACTTTATCGCCCATTTCTTGATCCAATTCTTCAAGAACCGGTGCGATCATGCGGCAAGGTCCGCACCAAGGCGCCCAGAAATCGACTAAAGTTACGCCGTCTTTCGTTTCTGCCGCAAACGTTTGATCTGTCGCATTCACAATTGCCATTTTGCATTCCTCCTATTTCGCTAGTAATGCTGTAAGCAAAGTATACCATGTAATGAAGTTTGGCGCGAATGTTTTGCTTCGTTTCTAATATTCGCTTTCTGGCAGGAATTATGCCGTCTGGCAGACAGCAGAAAACGAGCAAAGCCGGCTTGCCTTGCCCGTTTCTGTCATAATTATGAATGCACTTTTAATTTTTTAAATTCCTCTGTCAGCAACGGAACGACTTCGAACAAGTCTCCGACAATGCCGTAGTCAGCTACTTTGAAAATGTTTGCTTCCGGATCTTTGTTAATCGCTACGATGACTTTTGAGTTGGACATCCCTGCTAAATGCTGGATGGCGCCCGAAATACCGCAGGCGATATAAAGATCTGGCGTGACGACTTTTCCTGTTTGCCCGATTTGCAACGAATAATCGCAATACCCGGCATCGCACGCGCCGCGGGACGCACCGACGGCGCCGCCTAGCACTTCAGCAAGCTCTTGCAGCGGTTTAAATCCTTCCGCGCTTTTCACGCCGCGGCCGCCGGCAACGATAACTTTTGCTTCGGTTAAATCGACGCCTTCGGCTGTTTTACGGACGATTTCTTTCACGATTGCACGCAAATCCTTAATGTCAACGGAAACCGCTTTTACTTCTCCAGAACGGGATTCATCGCGCTCTAGCGGCTGAATGTTATTTGGACGTACCGTCACAAAAATAATGCCGTCTGTAACGATTTTCTTTTCAAACGCCTTTCCGGAATAAATCGGACGCGTAAAGATAAGGTTTCCGCCTGCTTCTTCAACCGCAACCACATCGGAAACAAGTCCGGAGTTAAGTTTAATCGCCAATTTCGGCGACAAATCTTTTCCTAAAGCGGTGTGGCCGAATACGATTCCTTCTGGTTTTTCTTCGTCAATCACTGCTTTCAGCGCTTGAGAATAGCCGTCAGATGTATAATTTTTTAAGTTCGGATGCTCTACAACAACCACACGGTCGGCGCCGTAGAAGAATAACTCATTGGCATACGATTGGACGCTTTCACCAACAAGGACGGAAACGACCTCCCCGCCCTGGGCGATCGTTTTTGCCGCCGCAATTGCCTCAAACGATACGTTTCTTAATGATCCGTCACGAACTTCTGCTAATGTAAGTACTTTGCGTGCCATTTTTCAGTCCCCCTACTTTATTGATAAAATCAAACTACTTTTGCTTCAGAACGTAACAGCCGGACAAGTTCTTTCACTTGATCTGCAATTTCGCCTTCGAGAATTTTTCCAGCTTCCCGTTTCGGCGGCAAGAATACTTCGATCGTTTTTGTTTTTGCTTCGACATCTTCTTCCTCCAGATCTAAGTCATCCAATTCCAATTCTTCAAGCGGTTTCTTTTTCGCTTTCATAATGCCTGGAAGCGACGGATAGCGTGGCTCGTTTAATCCTTGCTGTGCAGTAACCAGCAATGGCAGCGACGTTTCGATAATTTCTTCGTCGCCTTCCACATCGCGAATGACGGTTACTTTATTGCCGTCAATATCTAATTTCGTAATCGTTGTGACATACGGAATGCCAAGCAACTCGGCAACACGCGGACCAACTTGCCCCGAACCGCCGTCAATGGCCACATTTCCAGCCAAGATCAAATCCGGGTTTTTATCTTTTAAATATTCGGCAAGCACTTTCGCCGTCGTGTATTGGTCTTGCTCTTCAACATCGTCTTCAATATTAATGAGCACCGCCTTATCGCAGCCCATCGCTAACGCCGTGCGCAATTCTTTTTCCGCATCCTCATTACCTACCGTCACAACCGTTACTTCGCCGCCATGTTTGTCGCGTACTTGGATCGCTTCTTCGATAGCATATTCATCGTACGGGTTAATAATAAATTCTGCTCCTTCTTCGCTTACTTTGCCATCCACAATCGTAATTTTCTCTTCTGTGTCAAATGTGCGTTTCATTAAGACGAAAATATTCATGTGAGCCCCTCCTCATTTTGATCAAACATTACTTCAGTTTCAAAGATTCTGTCAATTAGAAACATTATTTGCCACGAAAGACTGGCGGGCGCTTTTCAATGAACGCTTGCACGCCTTCTTTCGCATCTTCTGTTGTAAACACGCTTCCAAACAGCATTGCTTCCTCATGCACCGCTTCCCGGAACGGTTTTTCTTTAAAAGAATTTAAAAGCTGCAAGGTAGCGCGAATCGAAATTGGGCTTTTTTGCGCAATTTTTTGCGCCAGTTTCTTTGCTTCCTCCAGCAATTGCTCTTCCGGAACCGCCTTGTTTGCCAAGCCCCACTGCACCGCTTCTGTTCCGGTAATCGGCTCGCTCGTCCACATCATCTCGGCCGCTTTGCCAAAGCCGACGTAGCGAGGAAGCCGCTGCGTTCCGGCAAAGCCAGGTATAATGCCAAGCTGCAGCTCTGGCAGGCCGAGTTTGGCGTTTTCAGAAACAATGCGGATATGGCAGCTCATCGCCAGCTCCAATCCGCCGCCTAGCGCTGCGCCATGGATGGCAGCAATCACTGGTTTTGGAAAACGTTCGATACGTTCCAGCACTTGCTGGCCATTTTGCGACAGCGCTGTCGCTTCATCGCTGGATTTTACAGAAGTAAACTCTTTAATATCGGCACCTGCCGAGAAAAATCTTCCCTCGCCGTGAAGAAGCACAACACGGACTTGATCATCCGCTTCCAGCTCATCAAGCACGGATGAAAGCTCTTTCAATACAGCGGATGAAAGAGCGTTTGCCGGAGGACGAGAAAAGGTGACGTCCGCGACAAACTCCTCTTTATGGATGTGAAAATATTCCATCTATCCTCTCCCCCTTCCAACAGATTGCGTTTTAGCGAGAAACTGCGCATCCTTTCGTTAACAATTCATAGACAGGTTTGGCCAAAGCGACGAGATCATATTTTTGCTCGTTCATTACCCATGTCGTTATCGTCTCGTCAATCGTTCCAAAAATCATTTGTCTCGTTAGTCGGATATCTAAATCGGGACGAAATTCTCCCTTTTCAATCCCTTCTTTTACAATCCCATCAATAATTCGTAAATATCCTTTCAACACCTCATTAATTCGGTGCCGCAGTTCTTTATTCGATTGACGCAATTCTAATTGAGTAACGACGGCTAAATGATGATCCGCGGCCAGTGATTCAAAATGTTTTTCCACTAATACGTATAATTTCTCTAAAGGGCTCGAAATTCCTGCTATTTCTTGTTCGATTTTCTCAATAAAAGAGCCCATCTTTTCTTGAAACAGCGATATGAGAATATCTTCTTTATTTTTAAAATAGAGATAGATCGTGCCGTCCGCGACCCCTGCTTGTTTCGCGATTTTTGATACTTGCGCCTGATGGTAGCCATGTTCGGCAATGACGACTACCGCAGCATCGATAATTTGTTTAAATTTCGGTTTATCCCTCCGCAATACTCATTCTCCTTTACGAAAATATGAATGATTATTCATTCATGTTTTCATTTTACGAACTGTTTATTTATTTTGTCAAGCCTAAGTTGGACAAAAAGAAGTCATTCTTTTTTTCTTTCTTCTCCGAGCAAGGCGCGGCGCAAAATTTTCCCTACCGCTGTTTTGGGAATCTCTGTGCGGAATTCGTAAATTCTCGGTACTTTGTATGCCGCCAAACGGCTTCGCATAAATTGATCCAATTCTTCTGCCGTACACTGCTGCCCTTGTTTTAAAACAACGAATGCTTTTACCGTTTCCCCCCGGTATTCATCTGGAACGCCAACGACTACCACTTCCTGCACTTTCGGGTGCTGATATAATACCTCTTCTACCTCCCGCGGATAAATATTGTATCCGCTCGCAATAATCATATCTTTTTTCCGATCAACGATGTAAAAATAGCCGCGTTCGTCCATATAACCGACATCGCCCGTATACAGCCAGCCATCGCGCAACACGTTTTCCGTTTCATGCGGCTGATTCCAGTAGCCTTTCATCACTTGCGGACCGCGGACAACAAGCTCGCCAATTTCATTGGCTTTCGCTTCTTCCCCTGTTTCTAAAGAAATAATTTTTGCTTCCGTATCCGGCCATGGCACGCCGATGCTTCCTTTTACCCGCTCTCCGTCCCAGACGAAATTGCTGTGAGTGACAGGGGAAGCTTCCGTCAATCCGTATCCTTCAATCAGTTTGCCGCTCGTCACTTTTTCGAACTTCTCTTGCACTTCGACTGGCAGCGGCGCTGATCCACTAATACATACTTTAATGGACGACAAGTCATAACGCGCCAAATCCGGATGATTGAGCAGCGCAATATACATGGTCGGCGCTCCCGGAAACATTGTCGGCCTTAATTTCTCAATCGTTTTTAATGTCGCTTCCACGTCAAACTTGGGCAAAAGAATCATTTTATACGCTTGCACAATCGCCAAATTCATCACGGTTGTCATGCCGTATACATGGAAAAACGGCAAAATGCCTAAAATCGATTCTGTTCCTTTATCACAGCGGTACATCCAATGGGCGCACATTAACGTATTAGCGATTAAATTTCGGTGCGTCAGCATCGCCGCTTTCGGCACGCCTGTCGTTCCGCCGGTATATTGCAGCAGGGCGATATCTTCCGCTGAGTTTATTTCCACGCTGGGCTCTGTTGCGTTCGGTTGGGCCATAATTTTCGAAAACAAATGCTGGTCGCTCCGCTCTTCCACTTTGACCATCACAGGTTGCTGCTTCCGCTGCATGAGAGGATACAGCCATTTTTTCACTGTTGGCAAATAATCTTTCATACTTGTAATAATGAGATGTTTCACGTTTGTCTTCGCTTTCGCTTTGGCCGCTTTCGGATAAAGCATGTCAAGCGTAATCAGCATCGTCGCGCCGCTGTCGTTCAGCTGATATTCCAATTCATGCTCCGTATAAAGCGGATTTGTCTGCACTACAATGCCGCCTGCGAACAGCACACCATAATAGCTGATGACCGCCTGTGGACAATTTGGCAGCATGATCGATACCCGGTCACCTTTTTGCAGGCCGATTTGTTGTAAATAATTGGCTAATATGAGCGCCTGTTCATATACTTCACGGAACGTAAGCGTTTTCCCGAGAAAATAAATCGCTTCATGGCCGCCAAAATGTGCCGCCGTTTCCCGTAAGTAATCGGGCAACGTTTTATCAGGATAGTTAAGGTGATGCGGAATTTCCCGTGGATAATGAGTAAGCCATGGCTTTTCCATCGTACCCCCCCATATTCAAAAATTTCAGATGGTTTATTTTTATTTTATTATACTTTTTTGAATTTTACATCCAAAAAAAGGAATCCCAAAAGTTACCTTTTGGGACCCCTTTTCTATAAAAATAAATAAAGAAGACCGATAAATACAAAAAAGGCGCATAAAATAAACAATATTTTAGACAATGTTTCCATCGTTTTATTTTTCCACGCTAAATATACGATGCCGCCAATGAGGAAAATTCCGGCAAAAATAAGCAATGTTCTCGCCAATGTCTCCATGCTTCTTTATCTCCCTTTAGTGAATTCCTTCGCCAATGACAAAAGACAAACCAACGGAAATAACCATGGAAATCAAGCCGACAGCCCGATTGTCTTTGGCAATTTCTTCGTCGATGTTAAACTTCGGGGTAAGAAATTCGTAAATGAAATACGCGATCAGCAGCAACAAAAAGCCATATACGCCCCAGCCGATCATCGCCAGCAATGAATCATGATGGCGAAGGGCATAACGGAAAATATTGGTAATACCCAAAATTTTCCCGCCGGTCGCCATCGCTACTGCAACATTTCCTTTTCGAATCTCTTCCCAATTTTTATATTTCGTCACTAATTCAAACACCGCCAAAAAGATGACCATGCATAAAACGGCTACGCTGAAATTGGCGGCAATTTTTACAATTTCATTTTCCCAAAACGTCTTCATCCCGCTCTCTCCCCGTCATTTCAATTCGACAACCGTTACCCCTGTTCCTCCTTCACTGGCTTCGCCAAAATGGAAGCTTTTCACGGCGCGGTGCTTTTTCAAAAACTCCTGCACTCCTTTGCGAAGCGCACCCGTCCCTTTTCCGTGAATAATGGAAACGCGCGGGTACCCAGCCAATAGCGCATCATCGATATATTTTTCCAAACGGGCAAGCGCATCTTCGTACCGTTCGCCGCGCAAGTCCAATTCCAAGCCGACGTGATAGTCTTTTCCTTTGACGGTCGCGATCGGCTTTGTCTCTGTTTTCGGAGCGCTGCCGATATATTCCAAGTCTCGTTCATGGATTTTCATTTTCAAAATGCCGAGCTGGACTTGCCATTCCTCATCCGATACTTTTTCGACAAGATAGCCTTTTTGATTTAAGCTTGTCACTTTCACCTCGTCGCCCGGCTGAAAGACATGACGCTTCTCTTTTTTGCGTTCCTTTTTCTTCTTCGCCAAAGTCGGCATCGCTTCGGCAAGGCGCTTTTTCGCCTCAATCAGCTCATGTTCTTTTATTTCCGCTTGTTTTTCTTTTTGCATGCGGCGAAGCTCCTGAATAATCCGCTCCGCTTCTTGCTGCGAGGCGCGGATGATATCGGCTGCTTTCCGTTTTGCCTCATCGATGATCTCATCCTGCTTTTCTTCAAGCGCTTCCCATTTTTGTCTCCATTCGTCGCGCAGTTTTTCCGCTTCCATCCGTGCTTCTTTTGCCCGCTTTTCTTCCTCTTCTGCTTGCTTTTTGCTTTGTTCTAGCGAGGCGATCATGTTTTCCACTTTATTACTTTCGGTGCTAATATGCGATTTTGCCCGCTCAATAATGCGCTCGTCAAGGCCAAGCCGCCTCGAAATTTCAAAAGCATTGCTCCGACCTGGGACACCAATCAATAATTTATACGTCGGACGAAGCGTTTCGGTGTCAAATTCAACACTGGCATTAATGACGCCATCCCGATTGTATCCGTACGCTTTTAATTCCGGATAGTGGGTGGTGGCTACTGTCCGCGCTCCGCGTCCATGCACCTCATCTAAAATAGCGATTGCAAGCGCAGCTCCTTCTTGCGGATCAGTTCCTGCTCCTAGCTCGTCAAATAAAACAAGGCTTTTTTCGTCAACGCGGCGCAAAATATCGACAATATTGACCATATGCGAGGAAAACGTGCTTAAGCTTTGTTCAATCGACTGTTCATCGCCGATATCGGCATAAACCGCGCGAAATACAGCCAGCTCCGAGCCATCGAGGGCCGGGACAAATAAGCCGGCCTGCGCCATTAATGTCAATAGTCCAATCGTTTTTAAGGTAACGGTCTTCCCACCGGTGTTCGGACCGGTGATGACGATGGTTTTATATTCTTTGCCGAGTTCAATATCATTAGGAACGACAACGCCCTGATCAATGAGCGGGTGGCGCGCCTGCAGCATGCGAATATAGCCACGGTCGTTCATCGCCGGCTTTGTCGCTTTCAGCTGGTTGGCGTATTTGGCTTTAGCAAAAATAAAATCGAGCTGTGCCAATATATGAACCGTTTCTAGCAATGCTTCTGCGTGGTTAGCGACTACCTTTGTCAGTTCGATTAAAATCCGCTCGATTTCCTGTTTTTCTTTCACCCGCGCTTCTCGCAGCTGGTTGTTTAGTTCCACTACCGCTTGCGGCTCGATAAACAACGTCGCTCCGGAAGCCGATTGATCGTGGACGATGCCGCCGTAAGCACCGCGGTATTCCTGTTTCACCGGAATGACGTAGCGTTCGTTGCGGATCGTAATAATCGCATCAGACAGCATTTTTTGCGCCGATGGCGAGCGGATGATGCTTTCTAGCTTTTCCCTAATGCGTGCCTCTGTCGTGCGCAGCTGCTGACGGAGCGAGCGCAATCGTTCGCTCGCGTGATCAAGCACTTCTCCATGATCATCGATGCATCGTTCAATCTCCTGCTCCACTTCTGGAAGCAAAGCAAGGCTTTGTGCATAGCCAGCCAAACGCGGGAAGTTTCCATGTTCCTCGTGCAGCGATTCGATAAACTGCTTTAACTGCCGGCTGGCGGAAACAGTGCTGGCAATGTCCAGCAGTTCTTGCGGGCTAAGCGTGCCGCCGATTTTCGCCCTCTTCAGACTTGCGCGAATATCGAAAATGCCGCCAAGCGGCACATGTCCGCGCAAACGAAGCACCGCCGCCGCTTCATCCGTTTCCTCAAGCCAATCCACTACTTCGGCAAAGTCAGAAGACGGAAGCAATGTTTCAATTTTTTCTTTTCCTAACGACGATGCCGCATGCTTTAACAATTGTTCTTTTACTTTATCAAATTCCAATACGTGAAGAACTTTTGTCTGCACTGATGCAAAACCTCCATGCCCATTTTATTTAGTGGAACGTTTTCGCCGTAAAAAATGCCGTAATTCCTCCAGCGTCCATGTGTTGATGACCGTATCTTTGCGAATCCAGCCTTTGCGCGCCGCCGCCACTCCAATTTCCATATCCTCAAGCATGTCCAAATGATGGGCGTCGGTATTAATAGCAATTTTCACACCGGCGTCTTGCGCTTTTTTCAAATAAACATACGATAAATCAAGGCGGTTCGGATTCGCGTTTAATTCCAACACGGTATCCGTCTCCCGTGCCAGCTCTATGAGCATATCGATATCGACGTCATATCCGTCCCGTCTGCCGATCAGCCGTCCTGTCGGATGGGCGATGACATCAACATAGCGATTGCGAAGCGCAGCCGTAAGCCGCTTCATAATGACATCGCGCGGCTGCGAGAAGCTCGAGTGAATCGCAGCAATGACAAAGTCCAATTCCGCCAACACCTCATCATCGTAATCGAGCGTCCCGTCCGGCAAAATATCCATTTCCACGCCAGCCAAAATCGTAAAATCATCGTATTTCGCGTTTAATCGTTCAATTTCTTCGCGCTGCCGCTTTAATCGTTCGACTGTCAGCCCGTTGGCAACCTTTAAATATTGAGAATGGTCAGTAATCGCCATATAGCGGTAGCCTCGCTTCCGACATGCCTCCGCCATCTCTTCAATCGAACACGCCCCGTCGCTCCAAGCCGAATGCATATGCAAATCCCCCTGGATATGGGAAAGATGAAGAAGCGGATAATCGTCGCGGTAACGGTCGACTTCTGTGCCGTCTTCTCTTAACTCCGGCGGAATAAACGGCAATTGAAAATAAGCAAAAAACGCTTGTTCACTCGGAAACGTTTTTATTTCTCCCGTTTTTCCATTTTCTACGCCATATTCGCTAATTTTTTCCCCTCGTTCTTTCGCCAGCTGCCGCATGCGGACATTATGCTCTTTCGACCCTGTAAAATGATGAAGCGTTGTGGAAAACTGTTCTTCTGTCACTAACCGAAAATCAACGGCAATGTCGTACTCATAAGAAAGCTGCAACGATACTTTCGTATCCCCGCTGGCGATCACATTGGAAATGTGATTTAGCTGCAGCAGCTGTTCCCGCACCAGCTGCGGGTCATTCGTGGCAATAATGAAATCCAGATCTTTTACTGTCTCTTTCATGCGCCGCAAACTGCCGGCACGCGAAAAACGGATGATTCCTTTCATCGTCTTCAACTGCTCTTCAATTTCCGTGGCAATCGGCAGCACCGCTGCCAGCGGCAGCCGCTCCGGACGGGCTCCGCTTTCTTCGATCGCCGCTAATAGTTTTTCTTCTGTTTTTTTTCCAAAGCCCGGCAGTTTCTGCACTTTCTGAGCGAGGCAAGCTTCTTTTAAGGTGGCCATATCGACAACCCCTAGCTCCTGGTATAATTTGGCAATTTTCTTTCCGCCAAGCCCGGGAAGCCGAAGCAGCGTAAGCAGGGTTTCAGGAATTTCCTCCTTTAATTGTTCAAGAACCCTCGATGTACCCGTTTCCAAAAATTCGTTGATGACGCTTGATGTCCCCTTTCCAATTCCCGGGATGGCGGTGAAATCGTCTATTTCCGCAATGCTTCGTTCATCGGTTTCCAATGCGCTTGCCGCCTTGCGAAACGCTGCAATTTTAAACGGATTTTCCCCTTTTATTTCCATATATAACGCAATCGTCTCCAACAGACGAATGACATCTTTTTTGTTTCCTTTCATTTTATCCCCCACCTATCTGTACCATCCGCTACGAAACATAATACAAGTTTTTACGAAAAAGTACAAAAAAACTTCCCTATGAGTCATAGAGAAGTGATTACACCATGTAACGCATCCACATTTGTTTCAACATTTCCGATAAAAATGGGGTATGCTTGACAATGGCAGTAGCAAGAAAAGAACCTTGAAGCTTTGCCTGCCAGCTTTGAATGGGAACTAGTGCACCAATGTATAGGATAAGAAACACAATTAAATATACTTCGACAAATCCTAACGCTCCGCCAGCCCAGCGGTTGATGCTGCGAAGGAGCGGCAATTGCGCCACGAAATCCAGCATTGAACCAATAATTTGCATCACAATTTTCGTAGCGAAGAATAAAATCGCAAACGCGATCGCCCGATAATATGCGTCATCCAAATGCGTGCTTTCAAACAGCAGTTTGACCGTTTCCGGATCGCCAAACGTCGGATACGGAATCCACAGACGCAGCGGCGGCACTAATTTTTCATAATAAAGATAAGCGACAACAAAAGCGATGATAAAGCCGGTCATATGAATAAATTGGAGAATAAAGCCTCGCTTTAGCCCGATCATAAACCCCATTAAAAGGATAAAAAGTAAAAGAAGATCGACCATTCCGTTACTCATCCTTTTCCTTATGTAGTTTTTGTAAAAGCCGATCATATTCTTCTTTTAATTTTATATAATCATGAACGATATTAATTGCTGTTAGTACCGCTAGTTTATTAATATCCAATGTCGGATTTTTCTCGCTAATCTCCCGCATTTTGTCGTCGACAATCGATGCGACTAATCGGATATGGCTTGAGCTTTCTGTGCCGACGATCGTATATTGCTGCCCGTATATATCGACTGTCACCCGCGTTTTTTGTTGCTCCGCCAAATGATTTCCCCCATTCTGCAAAATCCTATTGTTTATCATAACATGAATGCTGATATAATGAAAAGATACGACTATGATATGCAAAAGAAAAAACAATTGCAATTAGGAGTGAATGGCCATGGCAAATCACGTCATCACGGCAACAGCAGCGATGCTGGAAAAGATGCGGAATCATTACGCTTCCGATATAACGGGGCATCTTCCTGCAGGTGCTTTGTTCGTTGCCAAACGATCAGGCTGCACAATTACCGCTTACCGTTCGGGAAAGGTGCTGTTTCAAGGAAAAGAGGCAGAACAGGAAGCAGCGAAATGGATGAAACAATCGGGTCAAAAAGAAACGGCGGCTTTCCAACCTCGTTTGGCTGCTGCATCGGCAGTCGGCTCCGATGAAGTCGGAACCGGAGATTATTTTGGGCCAGTTGTCGTTGCCGCCGCATATGTCGCCAAAGACCAAATGGATGTGATCACAGCAACGGGAGTAAAAGATTCGAAACTATTAACCGATGAAGCCATCCGCCGGCTCGCCCCATCGCTTATGAGCATGATCCCGCACCAAACGGTGATACTGTCCAATCCAATGTATAATGACTGGCAACGAAGCGGAATGCCGCAAACGAAAATAAAGGCGTTATTACATAATGAAGCAATTAGAAAGCTCGTGGAACAACTTTCGCCGCTTGAGCCAGAAGCGATCATTATTGACCAATTTATTGAGCGGGACTTATATTTTCGCTACCTCGAAAGCGAAACAAATGTCGTCCGCGATCGTGTGTATTGCTACCCGAAGGCGGAAACGATTCATATTGCAGTGGCCGCTGCTTCGACGATCGCCCGCTACGTATTTTTGCAGGAAATAGAGCGGCTAAGCAAGCAAGTCGGCATGACATTGCCAAAAGGGGCGGGAGCACAAGTCGATCAAGCTGCTGCAAAGCTTATCCAAATGCACGGGCCTGCAATTCTCGAAACGTGCGCAAAGCTTCATTTCGCTAATACAGAAAAAGCAGTGCGGATTGCTAAACAGTAAACATAAAAAGAGGATGGCTCGAAAAGACCGTTGTTAGCGGCCTTTTGAGTCAGCCTCTCTTCGTTCATACATAGGCGAGTAAGTTGGGCTCCCGCTGCCGTTTATCATCTTTACTTTTCTTTCTCCTCCAGCGCCTCAACAACTTTTTCCGCCGTGCTTCTACTGGATTGCGGATTTTGCCCGGTAATCAAATTGCCGTCACGCACGGAGAAGTCCTTCCATTTTTCACCGTGGACGAAATTGGCGCCTCTTAAGCGCAACGTCGATTCAAGTAAAAACGGCATATATTGGTCTAACTGCACCTCTCTCTCTTCTTCATCCGTAAACGACGTTACCGTCTTTCCTTTGACAAGCGGCGTCCCGTCCTTATATGTTACATTGACAAGACCAGATGGGCCATGGCAAACGGCGCCAATGATTCTTCCATCTTCAGCGAATTGCTGCAAAACGTATTGCAATGTTTCATTATCTGGAAAATCAAACATCGTCCCGTGGCCGCCAGGAAGGAAAATCGCATCAAACCCAGTTGCATCGTCTTTGCTCAAACGGGCAGTGTTTTTCAACTCTTTTTCAGCTTCTGCCCAAGCTGGATCTTTTTCTTCAATGCTGCGCGGATCAAGCGGTACTTCCCCGCCTTGAATGCTTGCTACTTTTACGTCATATCCTTTTTCCTTAAACACCAGATACGGAACAGCGAATTCTTCGAGCCAAAGCCCTGTTTTATGGTCGTCGGTAATGGTCGTATGGTTGGTAACCACCATCAGCACGCGCTTGGTCATTGGCTATTCCCCCTTTTATCGAATTTGTACTTTTATCATAGATTACCTTTTACAAAAGCAACAATAAATATGCTCAAAAAAAAAAAAACGGGCTCCTTGCCAGAGCCCTACCTTTACTTCATAAACGGCCACCAGTTTGCTTTGCCGAATGTTTTCACCATCACAGGGACAAAGAGCGGCAGCACAACAAGCGCGTATAAAATTAATCCCGTAAGGACGATCGTCGCGATTTGCAAAAGCGACAAGACGCCGGACGGATACATCGCCGCAAACGTCCCGCCTAAAATGACAGCAGCGGAAATAATGACCGTTCCCATGTTGCGCATCGCCAGAAGCATCGCTTCCTGCACCGTCTTGTCGCGGTATTCGTTGAAGCGGTCCATCAAGAAAATGCTGTAGTCGATGCCAAGCGCGATCAAGATGACAAACGCGAAAAACGATACCGCCCAGTTTAGGCCGGCATATCCAAGTCCATGGACGAAAATAAGCTCTGTTACCGCCATCGATGTGTAGTATGTCAAAATAAGCGATAAAATTAAATACATTGGCATGATCAGCGAACGAAGCAAAATGATTAAAATAAGCGCAATGCCGGCAAGCATCAACACGACAGTGCGGGAATAGTCATTCGACGAGATGGTGCGCAAATCAGAATAAATGCTTGTCACTCCGCCAACGGCAACTTTTGCGTTTTCGAGTTTCGTATCTTTGACCGCGCGCGCGACCGCATGCTTAATATCATCGATTTTATTTAACGCTGACGTCGAATACGGATTTTCATCAAAAATCACATCAAACGTCACTACTTTTCTATCTTTGGACATATATGCATCTTGTGCTTGGGCAAACTCTTTGCTCTCAAGCACTTGTTTCGGCAAATACCATCCCGTCATTTCTTCGTTTGGCGAAGACGAAAGCTCGGATAAATAGCTTTCTGCGGAACCGAGGCCTTTCGATACTTGCCGAAGACCGTTCGCGCTTTGATCCAGTCCTGTAATTAATTGATTCATTTGCCCGTCTAACTGCGAAAATCCTTGCAGCAGCTGTTCTTGCCCGTTATTTACCTGGCTTAATCCATTCGCCAATTGTGGCAGGCGCTCGATGACTTGGCGCTGTCCGTTTGCTGCTTTATCCATCCCTTTTTGCAGCTCGTCAAGCCCGGCAATCAGCTTGGTCATGCCATCGATCCATGCTTTTTGGCCGCTGATAAGCTGCGTAAACGAGCCATTCGCTTGGCGTACCCCATCGCTTGCCTGTTTGAGCGCAGTATTTAATTGTACAAAACCAGCAGTCATTTGCTGTGATTGTTTTGCCAATTCTGCAGCAACCATTTTTGCCTGCTGGTATTCGCGGTCTTGCTGCAACTCTGGATGTATTTGCTCAATACGGTTCAACGATGCGCTTACCGAGGATAATTGCCCCGATAAGACGTTCATGCCTTCTTGCAGCTGTTCATACTGGCTGACAAGCGAAGAGAGACCGGCGCCCGCCTTTTCATAGCCTTGGAGCAACTGTTCAGCGCCTCGCTTTAACTTTTTCGCATTGTCCTGGATTGTTGTCAATCCTTTTTTGATTTCGCCAGCTCCCATCGAACCGCTGCGAATGCCTTGCTCAATTTGCGCCAGCCCTTTTTGCAGATCGCCGACCCCCATTTTGAGCCGCTCCGTCCCTGATACAATCTTTTCCATAACGTTTGTCGCTTGTTTTAATTTTGGCGCGGACACAGAGAGCTGTTTGCTCGCTTGACTTAGTCCGGAGCTGATTTTCTCAATCCCTTCTTTTCCTTGTCCAAGACCGTTTTTTAAGTTTTTCGCTTGCTCGGTGACAAACAATTGTTCAATCGGTTTTCCTGTCGGACGCGTGACAGAACGTACTTTGTCCACCCCATCGATTTTTTCGACTTCACGGCTAATTTTTTCGATTAATGCGAAATACTCCTGCGAGTTCATCGCTTCATCGTTTTTCATGACGATTTGCGTCGGCATCGCTTCGCCAGGATTAAAGCTTTTGGCAATAACGTTAAACGCTTTGACGGACGCATAGTCGTCACCAATTTCTTCAAGGGAATCAAACGACAAATTCCCTTCATATGTCACCAACACGGGAACGGTAATGACCGCAACGATGCCTAACGCAATTAACGGTCTGGCAAACGCAAACCGGCCTGCGGCATCCCACAATCGGCTTTGTTTATGTTCCAAATTTCCTTTCACCGGCCAAAACAGCTTTGGGCCAAGCGCCGCCATAAAAAACGGCACCAACGTCATCAGCGCAACGAGCAGCACCGCGACACCAACCGCGACCGCGGCAGCCGATTGATACAACTTAAACGTCGACAGCCCAATTGCGGCAAACCCGATCATCACCGCGATTCCACTGAACAATACCGTTTTTCCGGCGGTACGGTATGTGGCGACAATGGCATCCGTGCGGTTTTCATGCTGTGAAAGTTCTTCCTTAAACCGGCTTAACAGCAAAATACAATAGTCCGTCCCAATTCCAAACAACACAGCAACTAAAAAGATTTGCGTAAACGTCGACAGCGGAAAATTCACTTGATCCACAAGAAAAGCAACGATTGACTGCGACACTAAATAGGTTATCCCGACCGTCACAAGCGGAATGAGCGGCGCGACAAACGAACGGAACACGACAAGCAGCACCACTAAAATAAACACAACCGTAATGCCTTCTGTCTTTTTCAACCCGCGTTGGGAGCTGATAACGACATCTTCGTCAATCATCCAGCTTCCTGTATAATAATGCTCGACAGAAACGTCATCGATCGCTTTGTATAGCGCTTTTGTCATTTCTTGCGCGCTTCGGCCGTTTCGTTCGACTTTGACCAATATCAGCATCGTCGTTCCATCTTTAGAGACGAGCTGGTCTTTCAATTCTTTTTCTTTAAACGGAGAAACAGTCTCGGTGATTCCCAACCTTTTTTTGTTTTTCTCCAGCTCGCTGACGGCGTGCTCCGCTTCCTTCCAATCGTGATTCGTCAGGCCGCCTTTACGATAAAACACAAGCGCCGTTGACAGTTCGCTCCCCTTGTTTTCCCGCTGCTGCACTTCCTTTAAAATCTCCATCGCTAACGATGACGAATATCCTTTCGGCACGCTAAGCTGCCCTTTCTCGCGGACAAGATCGGCCATGTTCGGCGCCGTCACCATCAGCACGGCAGCGGCGATGACCCATACCAAGAGCACGAACCATTTTCCTTTAATGATTCCTCTCACGATGTTCCCTCCATCTCCTGAAAAATGCGGACAAGTTTTTCATATGTTTGAATAAATGCTTCAATTTCCTCTTCCGAAAATTTGGTTATGAACGATTCGACCAATTTATGAATTTTTTCTTCCGTTTCCGTAATCCATTTGTCTCCTCGTTCCGTCAGCGTCAAATAAACAACCCTGCGGTCGTTTTGATCTCGCGTGCGCTGAAGCAGGCCTTTTTCGACAAGGCGGTTCGTCATCGCCGTAATCGCGCTTTTGTTTACGCCAAACAAGGACGCAAGCTCGGTGGATGTGCATTTCGCTTTCTTTTTGATGCAGCGAAGCAGGTAATACTGGTCGTTTGTCATATCCTCATCAAGCTCGCACTTGACGAGCGCCGCTGCTTTTTTCATTACCATAAACGAAACAGACAAATACCGTTCAATGAGATCATCAATGTTTCTCTTCTGCAAGCTATCGCCCCTTTTTGTAAAAAATAGTTTAATTATTTAACTATTAAACAATGTAACAATCTCCTAGAAAAAAAGTCAAAAGAGAAGTATTGAGAAAGGACAACCGTTATTTTTATGCAAAAAACTTAACAAACCGCAGCCATGTGACTTTTTCGATAATGCCGAAAACGCAAACAGGCTTCACCTATTGAGCCATTGATGGCAGATTGTTCTGACCCAATCATGGTAGTGTTCCCAGCTCTTCCAGACATCTTCTGCCCAGGATTTAAGCATCTCGTCTCTTTTCTTGCCTGGTTCCACACGCAACACATCGAATACCGTCAGCGAATATGTTTGATGAGGTGGTTCGAAGCGAGGCCAATCGTGCCGCCGCTTGGCTAATTCCATGTGTGCTTTCTGTACTTGCCTTCCCGTGTATCCGCATTCAATGGATAAATATAAGCCGATGAGCGCAAATGCCGTTGTAATGTTGCGCGTCACTCCTCCTGAATGTTGCGCGCCGTAGGCGTCGACGGCTAGTTGGTGGATGAAGGCGGGATCATTTTTTGACATGTTATATGCGGCTAATTCTCCGTAAAACTGCCAGCACTCGCCGGATGCGTGATAACGGTCGCAAGGCTCTAAATTTTTACTAGGAAGTTTCAGTTTGCATCCTGGACATTCTACAATAAGATTTCCCATTTGAAAACACCTCCGTACATTCTTTTTCATTTTACAAGATAAAATTACAAGAAACGATAGATTCGTAAACGAGCGGCGTTTGCTCGTTTGAGCATAACAAATACATAATGAGAATGGACAATAATTGGTTATATACCTCATTCTCCGTTGCACTAAACAATGCTTGGACATTTAATAAAAAAATCCATCTCCTTGGCAGTCACATACCGTGATAAAAAACAAGGGCCAAGGGATGGATCGTTTCCATAAGCGAATAGGACCGATTACGCCGCAATATCGCGCTTCCGGAAAATAAACCATGTAAGTGCGTTAAATATAACAAAGTAAATAAGCAGCATCATCATGGAAAACGGCATTGTCATTCCTTCGACAAGCGGCGTTCCATCAATATATTGCGTTAAGTCTGTATTGGCAAATAATAAATATTTTGCCCAGTCAAATTTCATGGCAAGAAGCGTCGTAATCTGCGGCCCTGCAAACAGGGCAAAAGTCGCCAGTCCAACCGCAAGCGAGTGATTGCGAAACACCGCGGATATCATAAACGCAAAGGTCGTCATCATGACAAGATCAACGCAATTGAGTGCGTATACTTGCATGACATGGAGAAGCATGCTTTTCTCAACAACCGTTCCGTTTTGGTACGCTAAATATGGTTCGCGGATGTTTTCGATTCCAAAAACAATCGCGCCGACGACGGACGAGAAAACAAATAGCAATAGCAGCATGCAAAGCGCAAACAACAGAGCGGCAATGTATTTCGAAAGCAAAATTTTCGTGCGGCTGGCGGAACGAATGAGAAGCAGCTTGATAGTTCCCCACGAAAATTCATTGGCTACGCTTCCTGCCGCCACAATAATCGTAAACAGCGTGATCAGCGCAATAATGTCTGCAGAACTCACCAAATATCCCCAGAACGTATTGGACGCCACAGGTTTTATATTATGCTCTAGACGATACTCATTGATTTTCAGCTGCTGTTCGAGATGATTTTTATACATTTTCGGCACCTTTTCCTCAGAAAGCTGTGCTTCCATTTCCTTTATCTCCGAAGCAACCTCCGCCTTCCAATTTTTCGGCTCTTTATGCGTTGCTTTTGTAATCAGCGCTCCCGCTAATGTCGACAAGGCAAGAAGAGCGATCATAAACCATGTGCCAATACGGCGGTAAATTTTCATATTTTCGTTTTGAATTAATGAAAGAATGCTAGGCAATTTCATTACCTCCCGTCATTTCTAAAAATCTTTCTTCCAACGATTTCGTAAGAACTTGAATGCCATATACTTTGATATTTTCTGACACTAAGGCGGCATTCAAGCTTGGTATTTCCTCATAATCGATGGAAACTTCAATTCCTTGCTTTGCCGATGTGATGTTCATATGAGGATAGATGTTTTTGATCACGGTTAGTGCCTGTTCCACCGGCTTTACTGTAAGCAGCACCTTTTGAGCTTGTTTTGACAGCTCTTGAACCGATTCAATTCCTACTAATCTTCCATGTTGAATAATCGCAAAGCGGTCGCACATCATTTCCATTTCCGACAGAAGATGGCTTGAAACGATGATCCCCAGCCCTTCTTCTTTCGCCAGCTTGCGCAAATAGTCGCGGATTTCGCGGATGCCGGCGGGATCGAGCCCGTTTGTCGGTTCATCCAAAATAAGCAAAGAAGGGCGATGAAGCAATGCCTGCGCCAGTCCTAGCCTCTGCCGCATGCCGAGCGAATATGTTTTCACTTTGTCATGAATTCGTTTTTCCAACCCCACTAGTTTGACAACCTCATCGATTCGCTCCTTTGTTACTCCTTTTGTCATTCGCGCATAGTGCAATAAATTTTGATAACCCGTTAAAAATTTATACATCTCCGGGTTTTCGACAATGGCGCCGACATGCTGTATCGCTTTTTCAAAGTCTTTTTGAATACTGATTCCATTAATCAGCACATCGCCACTAGTAATTCCCATCAGCCCTACAATCATGCGAATCGTTGTCGTTTTCCCGGCGCCGTTCGGCCCCAGAAACCCAAACACCTCCCCTGGAAATACCTCGAGCGACAAATCATGGATAATCGTTTTCTTGCCAATATCTTTCCTGACATTTTTCAACTGCAAAAGCGGATTCATGGTTATTCCTCTCCCTTATAAATTTTTTTCAGCCGGTTTACTACACTATCGCGGCTTGTTTCTCTTAATTCATCGACGTGGACGCGCTCCGCCACTTTTCCATCACGGAGGAAAATCGCCTCATCCAGCAATGGTTCCACTTCATCGATTTCATGTGTCGTCATCACAATCGTCTGCCGTTCTAGATCGACAAATGAAATCAGTCCCTTGACGATAGATTCGCGCACCATCGGGTCAAGGCCGGACAGCGGTTCATCCATCAATAAAATCGGCGCTTCCCGCGCTAACGTAAAAGCGATTTTCGCACGGCCCCTTCCGCCTTTGGACAGCTGTCTTATTTTTTTATCAGGCTGGATTTCCATAAACTCTAAAATGTCATGCGCTTTTTCTTTGTGGAAATCGCTAAATTGCGAAGCGTAAAACTCCAGCATATCCTGAACCGTAAAGCTGTCATAATAGGCGTCCAGCTCCGATAAATACGCGACTTTGCCGCTGATTTTTTTCGTTACTTCCATTCCATCGACTAGCACTTTTCCTTTCGTAGGAAAAACGAGTCCGGCAATCAATTTCAAAAAAGTTGATTTGCCGCTGCCGTTTGCGCCAAGGACGCCGATGATTTTTCCTTTTTCTAAACTTAGCGATACATCATCTAATGCGATGACATTACCGTACTTTTTTGTGACGCGCTCGAACTCAATCATTGTTTCTTTCCATCCTCTCCCTTACTGAAATCTTTTAGCGAAGCTATCATGTCATTCATCGTAAATCCAAGCTCTGTCATGTTCCGTATAAAATCAGCCACAATATCTCGTTTCAGCTGTTCACGCAACCGTTCGATGGCTTCCACATTTTCCGTGACAAACGTTCCTTGACCGCGCCGTGTTTCCACAATCCCCATCCTTTCGAGCTCGCTATATGTGCGCTGGATCGTATTCGGGTTTACTCCTGTTTGTACGGCCATCTCCCGCACAGACGGCAATTTATCTCCCGCTTTCCATTCGTTGCGCACAATTTTCTTATTAATTTTCTCCATTATTTGCATATAGATCGGCTTCGTTGTATCAAACTCACCGGCCACGTCTTTACACCTCAACTTTTCTGTCAATTAACCAAATAGAAGCGCAAAATACGAGGACAGCCATAATACCGTAAAAAACGACTGCTCCTATTGACATCGTTTCAATCTTTTCAATCATTATCCATTCTTCAGTTGTATTGTACTTGAACATAACCCCCGGCATCGCTATTTTTCCCCATCCCGTTAGCCATTCGTATACGTTTGTTTTCATAAACAACGAAAATAGCCAGCCTAACAGAAAATAAATAAGCGCAACAATCAGCCCCGATAGTTTCGCAAACATTTGTTTACAGATGCGGTAAATCACCCAATAAAATAAACACCAGACCGCCATATGGATAGATAGCAGCATAATAGACAAAACCGCCAGCACACCGCTTTGGATAAAAAGCTCATGATTCCACATTTCCTCATGGAAATACCTCTCTTTTATTTCAAGCGACGCAATGTAGGTAAATAGCGCTGAAACAAACAGGGAAACAAGCAGGCTGCCAAACGCGATAAGCAGTTTGGCGCTTACCAATCGAAATGCCGGCTGTGGGGTGTGAAGCCATAAATGAAGCCGCTTCGCTTCCGTTTGCAAGCCGAGAGCCATAAAGATCAACATATAAAAAGCATGCAGGCATGTGACAATCAATGATGGAACGAACATCGTTATCGGTTCATCGTATTTTAGAGCCAATAAATATGCCACGATATTAACGGCGATCACGATTCCAACCGTAGTTATTATCCACATCTTAGAGATGCGCCATTCTTTTTTTAATAAGCCAATCCACGAACTCATTTTTTCCCCTCCAGCAATAGTGGATTAGTGTACTAGTAATATAGTACACTAATATTCAAAATAATGTCAATTTGTCACTCTTCTTTTCTTCATACACATAAACGACCGAAAATCGTCGTATGCTTAAACAAAGGAAACGAGGCAAATAAAAAAGATGTCGTAAAATTGCTTGATCGACATCCTTTGTTCCACACTATTTACATTTTGAAATATCTCAGCAAAGATTTTCTGGAAATTCGCGGTCGTCCTGCCGCGTATGGCGTTTCAGTAAAAAAACGTCGGCCGATGCATCGCAACAAAGATTGCAAAAAGAGGAGCGATTTCATCATCCATTGCATGTTCCGCAACTCAATTAGAAATCATGTTAATATCCACCCCTTGGGATGGTAGTTGGACCTCTGTATATAATTTCCAAGGTGGTGGATTTTCATGAATCGATTATGCGTTTTTTACCACGTTCTAAATATTGACAAAATTTCTTAGATCCTAGATATTGATTAACCTTAATGAAAATGAGTTTAATCATGTTAAAATCACTGAAAAAGAGTTTTTAGCACTCCATTGAAAATGAGATAAAGTCTAATTTTACAATTGACTTAATCTTCTTGAGACACAACAAAAATGAACAATTATCTAATTTTTATTTACTTTGGTTAAACCCGTACAATTTATGTTCAGCATCTTTGCATTAAAACCAGCTTTTCCGTGATTTTTATGCTTGGAATCACTGCTGGAAAGACAATTTTCCGATTCGTGATTTGTCTCATAAAGCGACAAAGGCGTCACGTTTTTGCTCCACAGAAGGGGTATGCAGAGACTGCGTGAGTGGAAGATATAAGGATACTTGCGTCCCCTTGTTGACTTCGCTTGCAATTTGGATCGTTCCACCCATCGATTCGATAATTCGATAGACGACCATCATTCCAAGTCCGGTACCTCTTCTTCCTTTTGTTGTAAAATATGGTTCTCCAAGGCGTTCGATTTGTTCTTTTGTCATTCCGACCCCTGTATCCGAGATGCGGATAAGCACTTGATCTTTTTCGATAGAAATGTAAACTTCGAGTGTGCCGCCATTCGGCATTGCTTCAATAGCGTTCTTGATAATATTGAGCAAGCATTGTTGAAGTTTTTGGCGTTCCCCTTTGACGTTACAAGGAATGAGCGACGTTTGGACTTCAACACTATTCATGTTTGCCAGCGGACGCACAATATCGATGACGCGTTCCATTTCTGTTTTCACATTTAGATTTTCTACGCTTTCCGGAGCAGGTTTGGCGAATGTAAGATAATCCGTGATAATCGCTTCAGCGCGATCTAATTCTTCGATGGCAATGCGAATGTATTGTTTCCGCTTTTCTTGCGATAAATGGCTTTGCTCCAGCAATTGTATAAACCCTCGCGCGGTCGTTAGGGGGTTGCGCACTTCATGGGAAATGGAAGCAGCCAAGTGGCTGACCACCTCCATTTTTTCCGCGCGGATAATTCGTTTTCTTAACGCGCTGTTTTTATATAAAACCTCCTTAAGATAGCAGGTGAAAATCATACTGATTGGCTGAACAGGCAGGTAGAGCCAAAGCGCTGAAGAAGCCGGCAATGTGTGATGAAAGGATTGGATCCAAACGACCATGAGCATCTCGGAAACAGCCGATAATAGAAAAGCAAGTAAAATGCGCTGTTTGGAAGACAAGGCCAAAAATTTTTTCGATAAAGCAATGCTGGCGATCATAATGGTGATCGATGTAACAGCGGTCAGCATGAATTCTTTTCCGCCAAAAAAAAGAACGGTAGCCAATCGTCACCATACAAAGAAAAAGGCTGGCGATCGGCCCTTTATACAAACTGCCCAACCAAAGAGGCACTTGATGTAAATCGTAAATGTATTCTGTATCGATGTTGGAATTGATAGGAAATGTCATGCAAAGAATGATGATAATGGCGGAAGCGAGTGTTAAAATGTACTTCCTTATTTTTTCAGGTGCGTTTCTTTCCTCAAGCCATAATGCAAGAATGAAAACTGGGATCAAAATAAAAAATAAATTTAATAGGACGTTTTTTACAATGTCGAGGAACATATTCACACCTTCCTTTACATGACAAAATCTTAATGAATTCAGCATTTATTTAGCCATTTACTATTGTAAAAGAAAGAAATGTCAGATGTTAAGTACGAATGTTTAGTGTTTTTCTGACATAAACGTTTGTTTTTCGACATAATTTTTCTTAAAAAAATTTTTTCAATCGTTTTATTTAAATTTTCCTAAAATCAACAAATCCCCCACCTTATGCTTTCGCATAAAATGGGGGATTTGTTTTATCCGCGCAATGTTGCGCCGAATTGCTGTTCCACCGCCTGAATGACTTTTTCGTGAACGGCGGTCACTTCTTCATCTGTTAATGTACGTTCCGGATCGTAGTAACGAAGCGAAAAGGCAATCGATTTTTTGCCGTCTGGAAGGCGGTCTCCTTTATATACGTCGAAAATCGATACTTCTTTCAACAATTTGCCGCCCGCTTCGATAATCGTTTTTTGCAGTTCGCCAGCGATGACGTTTTCATCGACAACAAGGGCGATGTCGCGCGTAATCGACGGGAAGCGCGGAATCGGCGAATAGCGGATATCTTCCACTTTGGCGTTTAACAAATCGGTCAAGGCAAGTTCAAAGACATATGTTTCTTTTAAATCGTACTCTTTTTGCACAGCCGGATGGAGCTGGCCGACAAAGCCGATCGTCTTTCCATCTAGCAAAATATCAGCGGTGCGCCCCGGATGCATATGTTTGCGTTTTGCCTGCTTATATTCAATGCGATTCGTTAAGCCTAGCAACTCGAACAATCCGTCTAAAATACCTTTGACCACATAGAAATCGACCGCTTTTTTCTCGCCTTGCCATAAGTGGGCGTGCCATACGCCTGTTACGACTCCGGCGAGGCGTTCTTTTTCGCTTGGCAGTTCGTTGTCGCCATTCGCCAGATACACCGCACCTGTTTCATAGACAGCGACATTTTCGACTTGGCGCGCGCGGTTGTAGCTCGCTACTTCCAAAAGGTGCGGCAGCAAGCTTTGGCGAAGGACGCTGCGCTCTTCGCTCATCGGAAGCGCCAAGCGGATCGGTTCCGCCGTTTCTAACGCGAACATTGT
Organism: Parageobacillus caldoxylosilyticus NBRC 107762; assembly: GCF_000632715.1. Classification (GTDB taxonomy): domain Bacteria; phylum Bacillota; class Bacilli; order Bacillales; family Anoxybacillaceae; genus Saccharococcus; species Saccharococcus caldoxylosilyticus. The sequence continues at coordinate 113,705 of NZ_BAWO01000002.1, forward strand.
CGCTTTTTCCTCGCTTGTAAGAGAATACGTAATCGCTTGGAACAGGCCGACATCTTCTAAATAACGGCGTACTTGCCGGCGTTTTGCTTGATATGCTGTCAGTTTGCCCGGCTTCGCTTCCGCGACTGGCAATGTCGCCGGCAAGCGGTCATAGCCGTACAATCTCGCCACTTCTTCGATAATATCTTCTTCAATCGAAATATCCCGGCGTCGTGATGGAACGGTAATCGTAAACGTTCCGTTATCTTCCATAAACGCAAATTGCAAGTTCGTTAAAATCGTGGCAACTTCGTCTTTCGTAATCGTCGTGCCAAGCACACGGTTAATGCGGTCTAGCGTAATGGTGACCGTCACTTCTTGCTCTTTTAGCGTATTGACCTCGACAATGCCGCCAACCACTTCGCCGCCAGCGTACTCGGCCATTAACGCGGCCGCGCGGTCAAGCGCTTCTTTCGTCCGCGCCGGGTCAATGCCTTTTTCAAAGCGCGTGCTTGCTTCACTGCGCAAACCGTGGTCTTTCGACGCTTTGCGAATGACAGGGCTCGTGAAATAGGCCGATTCAATAAACACCGTTGTCGTGTCGTTTCGCACTTCGGAATTCGCGCCGCCCATGACACCGGCAAGCGCCACTGGCTCCGTACCGTTGGTAATGACAAGATGATCTTCCGTTAACGTGCGCTTCGTATCATCCAACGTGACAATTGTTTCGCCTGCTTTTGCGCGACGCACAACAATTTCTTTCGAACCGAGGCGGTCATAGTCAAACGCATGAAGCGGCTGGCCGTACTCAAGCAAAATGTAGTTCGTAATATCGACCACGTTGTTATGTGGACGGATTCCTGCCGCCATTAATCGCGTTTGCATCCAAAGCGGCGACGGACCGATTTTCACGTTTTTCACAATGCGCCCTGCGTATAACGGATTGTCTTCCGGCGCATCGACGCGCACAGAAATATAATCATGAACATTTTCGTCATTTTCTTGAAGCTCAATGGTTGGCAGCTTCACGTCCCGGCCTAAAATCGCCGCCACTTCATACGCGACGCCAATCATGCTTAAGCAATCGGCGCGGTTTGGCGTAAGTCCGAGCTCTAATACTTCATCATCTAGATTTAGTAATTTCAATGCATCGGCGCCAACCGGAGCGTCGCTCGGAAAAACGAAAATGCCATCAGCGTATTCTTTCGGTACTAATTTCGATTCAATACCGAGCTCTTGCAAGGAGCAAATCATGCCGTTCGATTCTTCGCCGCGCAGTTTTGCCCGTTTAATTTTCAAATTTCCTGGTAAGACGGCACCGACTTTCGCAACTGCTACTTTTTGCCCTTTGGCGACGTTCGGGGCGCCGCAAATAATTTGTACCGGCTCCTCTTCGCCAATATCGACGAGGCATTTGCTTAATTTATCCGCGTTTGGATGCTGCTCGCGCTCAAGCACATGCCCGACGACAACGCCTTTTGCCCCTTTATTTAATACTTCCACGCTTTCGACTTCAATGCCGCTTTTTGTAATGCGGTCGGCTAGTTCTTTTGCGGTGATGCCTGTTAAATCAACATATTCTTGCAGCCATTTATAGGAAACAAACATCGATCAAACCTCCCTTTTATACACGATGGAATTGTTGCAAGAAACGAATGTCATTTTGATAGAAATGACGGATGTCATCAATGCCGTATTTGAGCATTGCAATGCGCTCCGGCCCCATGCCGAATGCGAAACCCGTATATTTTTTCGAATCAAATCCAGCCATTTCTAATACGTTTGGATGGACCATGCCGGCGCCTAAAATTTCAATCCAGCCCGTTCCTTTACATACGCTGCAGCCATGACCGCCGCAATGGAAGCAGGACACATCGACTTCGACCGACGGCTCGGTGAATGGGAAAAAGCTTGGACGGAAGCGGATTTCGCGATCTTCGCCAAACATTTTTCGGGCGAACTCGCGCAGCGTTCCCTTCAGGTCGCTCATGCGAATGTTTTCATCGACAACAAGCCCTTCGATTTGCGTAAATTGATGCGAGTGAGTCGCGTCATCATTGTCGCGGCGGTACACTTTTCCCGGGCAGATGATTTTCACCGGACCGCGCCCTTGATGTTTTTCCATCGTGCGCGCCTGCACCGGTGACGTATGGGTGCGAAGCAAAATTTCTTCGGTAATGTAGAACGAATCTTGCATATCGCGCGCCGGATGGCCTTTTGGCAAGTTCAACGCTTCAAAATTGTAGTAGTCTTTCTCGACTTCCGGCCCTTCGGCAATCGTATAGCCCATGCCGATGAATAAGTCTTCGATTTCTTCAATGACGCGCGTGAGCGGATGGTGATTTCCTCTTCGGACCGGGCGGCCTGGAAGCGTGACGTCAATGGCTTCCGCGGCTAATTTTTTCTCGACTTCCTCTTGTTCGAGCTTCGTTTGCTTTGCTTCTAACGCGTTTTGAATCGCTTGCCGTACTTCGTTGGCGAGCGCGCCTATGACCGGACGCTCTTCTGGCGATAATGCCCCCATGCCGCGGAGCACTTCGGTAATCGGGCCTTTTTTGCCAAGATAAGCGACGCGCACCTCATTGAGTGCTTTCAAGTCACGAGCCTGTTCGATTTTTTCGAGCGCTTCTTGTTGAAGCTGCTGCAACCGTTCTTTCATGGAAAACTCCTCCTTTTCTTCTTTATTCGAACGAGCATAGAAAGAAAATGCTTCTTCGACTGCCCATACTTGATGTTCATGGAACAACACTTTTGGAATATCTTCGCGTGGAATCCACACTAGTTCGTGGTCTTTTTCGAAAACGGAGTGTTGCTCTCCTGTAATTTCTGCTATGTAGAAAAACCCATCGCTAGCCATATAGTCATGAAAAGTCGTTGAGTAGAAATACTTTTGCGCACGTCCGATAAATTGGAGAATACGGACGTTATACCCCGTTTCTTCCAAAACTTCACGCTTGAGACAGTTTTCCAATGTTTCTGTCCCTTCCACCCCACCGCCGGGCAAAAAATATCCCGTTGGCGTTTTCACGACAGCGACCATGCCGTCGTTAATGATGACCGCATAGGCGCCTCTCCTGACGATGTAATGTACATGTTCGAGGCGATCGCCAAATATCCACGCTTCCTCCATCCCCCTACTCCTCTCCACCATGTTCCATAAAAAAACTCGCCCCTTCAAATAAGGGACGAGTGCACTCGCGGTACCACCCTTGTTAACAGCGCAAAAAACGCGCTGTTCGCTTCATTGCGATAACGGCATCGGCCGGAACACCTTTACATTCCGCAGACGCGGAATGGTCCAAGTGTCAACTCCAGAGGTGAATTCACTTGCTTCTGCCATAAAAACGCTCCCAGTCTACGGCGTTTTCTCCCTGGATGGCGAGTGGCAAGCTACTCTTCTCTTTCATCGTCGTTTTCCGTATTTAACTTATTTAACTATTTTTATATTATAGGCAACGGGCAAGGGCGATGCAACCTCTCGTATTCAAAAATAGCTTTTATCTATAATTTTACAATGCCCTCACGCAAATGATAAAGCAAAATTCCGGCGGCGACGGCGACGTTTAACGACTCAGCCTGTCCATAAATCGGAATGTATAAATTTTTCGTTGTCATTTGCAGCAATTCCTTATGAACCCCGCTTCCTTCGTTGCCGACAAGCAAAGCAAACGGCCGCAACGGTTTGATACGGCGATAATCTTCCCCATTTTCCAACGCTGTTCCGTAAACCGCGACATTTTCCGCCTGCAGACGCTCGATCCATTCGCGGAGATTTCCGCGAATAATCGGCAGATGAAAAAGCGACCCTTGGGTAGCGCGGATGACTTTCGGATTGTATAGATCAGCGCATCCTTCGCCAAGAATGACGGCATCCATTCCCGCCGCATCAGCGGTGCGGATCATCGTGCCGACGTTGCCTGGGTCTTGCACGGCGTCAATCAGAAGCACATTCGCCTGCGCCCAGTCCATATCGTCATAGGAAAACTGCTCGCATATGGCGGCGATGCCTTGCGGTGTTTCCGTATCGCTGATCGTTTTCATCACGTCTTCTGTAACGATGGCCATCGGGAGACCGCTCACATCCCAGGTTGCCGGGATCGCTTTATTCTCGTCAACAATCAATTGGATAATGGATATATTGCTTTTTAACGCTTCTTCCACTAAATGAAATCCTTCGATAAGAAAGTGCCCTGTTTTGTCTCGTTCCTTTTTCGTCAACAGCTTTTTCCACTGCTTCACTTGCGGATTTTTTACCGACTCAATTCGTTTCAACGTTGATTCTCCTTTACGTTTTGCGTATCCATATACATAATAAACGAAATTCGCGTAAAAAATAAGCATGTAACTACATACTTGTGAGGTGAACGAGATGGATTTAAACTTGCGCCAAGCAGTTATACAAAATGTGGCCAACAACACGAAGGAGCAATTAGAAGATACGATCGTTGATGCGATTCAGCGTGGAGAGGAAAAATATTTGCCAGGGCTCGGCGTCCTTTTTGAAGAAATTTGGAAACATTCGAGCAAGCAGCAAAAAGAAGAAATGCTCACGACACTGGAACAAGCGGTCAAACAACACGCATAAAAGGGAAGCTGTATCCGCTTCCCTTTCCTATTGAATTTTCACGAAGGAAATATCCCCCGTTGGAGAGTTCCTTTCCCTTCCCGTGTTGCATCTCTTTCATGATCATCATTTGTCATCAGCTTCCCCATCTTGATGACAAGGTGCGCTGCTACGCGTAACAACCCTTGAGGTTAGCGGCAATTTTCGCGGCTAGGACAGCGTTGTTTTTTACTAATGCGATATTTGCTTCAAGGCTTTTTCCGCCTGTTAATGTTTTGATTTTATCGAGCAAGAAAGGCGTCACCGCTTTTCCGGCAATTTGTTTTTCTTCCGCTTCTTTAAGGGCTTCCTCAATGATCGAATTGATGTATGACTCTTCCAATTCGTCTTCTTTTGGAATCGGATTGGCAATAACCAGACCGCCGTTTAGCCCAAGTTCCCATTTTGTTGCGATTAATTTCGCCATTTCCTCCGGTGTATCGACACGGTAATTCACTTTGAACGGACTTGTGCTTGAATAAAAGGCCGGCAATATGTCCGTACCGTAGCCGATGACGGGAACGCCGTTTGTTTCAAGATATTCCAGCGTTAACCCTAAGTCCAAAATCGATTTGGCTCCGGCACATACAACAGCCACATTCGTGCGCGCCAGTTCTTGCAAGTCCGCGGAAATGTCCATCGTTTGCTCGGCGCCGCGGTGAACACCGCCGATTCCGCCGGTGGCAAACACTTTAATGCCGGCCATATTTGCGCAAATCATGGTCGCCGCTACGGTGGTCGCCCCGTGTTTTTTCATGGCAATCACATATGGCAAATCTCTCCGGCTTACTTTTTCGATCTCTTTGCTTGTCCCTAAAAATTCTAGTTCCTCTTCATTGACACCGATTTTAATCTTTCCATCCAAAATGGCGATCGTCGCAGGCACAGCGCCGTTTTCGCAGATGAGCTGCTCCACTTCCTTTGCCGTCTCTACATTTTGCGGATACGGCATGCCATGGGAAATGATCGTTGATTCCAAGGCCACGACCGGTTTATTTTCTTTCATTGCTTTTTCGACTTCTTCTGAGAAAACAAGCACGTCTTTTAAGTTCATCGATTAGACCTCCCGAGAAAAATATTGCGCGAATGTTTGCTTTAATAAATGTTGATTCAAGTTGGAACAAACGGTTTCTTTCGTTTGCAATGTAATGATGGAACAGCACATTCCTAGCTGGCAGGACTTGACAAACGGTTCTCCGTTATGGATGCCGTATAAAAAGCCCGAATTGAACTACCCCCACTTACCGGCTCATGCCGGTGGAAGTGGGGGATTCTTGTTTCCTCTGGCCGCAGTTGCTCAAAGGTTCCAAGAACCCCCTCCGTTCAACGAGAGGAGTAGCCATACAAGATGTCCGAAGTGTCCCTTTCAGGACGACCAGCTATATGCCTATGAAAGCACATATAGAAGGTACACCATCTTCCATTCGTATGGCATCCAAAGAACGCATTGCAATGCACCCAGCTCCTAGAATCGCCATCTGCTCCGGTGACGAGAGTAAGATACTGGTACAATGCGCTCTTGAATGAACAACATTTTTATATTAATAGGTATTCATTATGTTGTTATGCCAAAGTTTTTATTAGTTGCT
>NZ_BAWO01000001.1 GCF_000632715.1 Parageobacillus caldoxylosilyticus NBRC 107762
CAGGAATGCTCCTTTCACTGTATTGCTACATATTTCGACTTGCTCTCGCCTTTTTCCTGCATTACAAATAAAAAAATTTCATGAACATTTTATGAAATTTTTACGATATTTATGTTGGTAGTGATAAATATCATTCCTTGCCGAAAATCATTTTATTATAATGACCATAGGAATATTATTTAGGAGGAACCGTTATGGAACAAACATTAAAAATTACAAACGTATTGGCTGACCCGACGCGCTATCATATTTACGAGTATATCGCCAAAAAACATAAGGAAGTATCTGTTCAAGAAATTGCTGACGTATTTAACATCCACCCGAATGTCGCCCGTCTTCATTTAACAAAGCTGGAAGATGTCCATATGATTGTTTCCGAAACGCAAAAAACCGGAAAAGGCGGACGGCCAAGCCGCCTTTACCGTCTATCGGATGAAGTCATTCAGCTTCATTTTCCGTTTCGCGATTATCAGCTCCTTGCCAAAATCGCGATTCAAGCGATGATGAAGCTTGGTGATGCGGGCAAACAGGCGCTTTACGAAACAGGAAAAAACTTTGGCAAAGAACTTGTCGTCCAGCGCATTCCACATGATCAATCCCCACAGCAGCTAACGTTTGCCGAAAAAGCAGCCATCGTGAAGGAAGCAGCAGAAACGGCAGGATTTTACCCGACGTTTGAATATAATGAAAAAGAAGAAAAAATATATTTACAAATTTTTAACTGTCCGTTTAAAGAAATCGCCCTTCAAACGCCGGAAGCCGTTTGCCAAATGCATCGCGCGTTTTTGCAAGGAATGTTTGAAGTGCTTTTCCCAAACATAGAACTAGTAGAAATGGAGAACATGACAAACGGCTGCGATTATTGCTTGTATCGGGCAAGTTTGACCTAATAAAACAAGGACATGATGCACCGCTTTTCTGTCAGTATCGGCAGAAAAGCGCTTTTATGTTCTATATAGTTGCAGCCTAATGGTTCGCCTTTTGTACCTTTTACAGAATCATGAGGCTGCCGGATGTAAGTCTGCGCCTTGTCGCTGCCGGCAACACAACGGCACAATATGAGGGCAGATAGGGAAAGCGTTATTTACATTTGCCATTATTGTACATTATAATAAGTAAAGATGGGGATTTGCACTTAAAAAGGAGGGATACATAATGGATCGCATGTTCCGTGTCCTAGCATTTTGGACGGGAATTTTCGCAGTCATGTTTTATCTTGGGCATATGCACCAAACATCGCTTATTTTCTTTGGTCAAACCGTATTTTTCCTCTTTCTCGGTTATTTAAAATTAACAGAAAGAATGTACATTTATATTTTCGGGGCATACTTAACCATTTTCTTCGCGGCCTTTACGTATTGGACAACATTTATGATGATCCCGGGAATGGGAGAATGAAGAACGAGCAGGAGTCTGTTTCTCCTGCTCACTCTCTTTGCCTTTCATTAGGAAAACAGCAAAAACTCTTGCTGCACCCATATATCATCCCAGCAAAGCTGCATACCTTTTTGTTGGATCATCACATGAAAGGCGCTGCTTATTCCTTCGTCCATGATCAAGGACCGAAGCGCCCGGTTTTGTCGGTTTTTAGAAGAAAATGGATTGGTGTCATCGTGTGTTACTAAATATTCCAATATTCCAGCCGCAAGCAAAAAGCGGTCCTGCCTGACGAGCGCAACATACTCCCATCCCGCCTGTTCCCCGTACATTCGCAGCGCGTCCCACTGCACGTGCGCTGTTATATCCATCTCCCCAGGATACATAAGCGGATCGGTGATGAGACGGTGGCGATAATATCCGCGCAAGCTTCCCTGCTGTCTTGCTGGCCATTGCAACTCCTTGTCCGTATAGCCGTAATCAATCGTTATCATTACACTATTCTGAAAAAACGCAGAGGTTTGCAAAAGAAACTGTTTTATCGCAAGCGGTACTTCTAAACGCTGCCCGTTCGCTAAATAAAGCTGCCGCTCATGTAAATATTGAAAAATATCTTCATTATCTAGCGGGTATTTTTCCTCGATCAGCTTGCCGTCGTTCACGGTGACAAAACATTCATATATTTTTCCATTTTCCTTTGCGATTACGTGCACCGGAAACGCATCAAAAAATTCGTTGCTAAAAACGATTCCCGTAAACGAAGGCATATGTTGTTTGAGTTCCTTTAGATCTTTATACTGCATCACTTTTTCTGCAACATCGCCAAGCGTTTGCAGCTGCTTTGCCCGCTGGAAAGGACTTGTTTCGACAATGATATAAGATAGTTGCTTGTATGTGTGCGGACTTTTTCTCTTCCATTCCTCTAAGACCGCGCGCGCAAATTTGCCGTCTCCGCCTCCAAACTCGCAAATATGCGGCAACACGCCTCCTTTTTCTACTAAACGAAGAAAAAAAGAAGCAAACAGCTTGCCAAATAGGTCGGAAACATAGCTGTTCGTAAAAAAGTCTCCATCTTTTCCAATTTTCGTTCTTTCGCTCATATAATACCCGCACCGTTCATCATATAAAGCAAGCCTCATGTAGTCGGCATACGAGATGCGCCCAAGCGGCGAGGCATAGATCGCTTCATAAATCGCCTTTGCCATATCTATTTCCTTTCCCGTTTTTTGTTTTTTACTATTGACATAGTAAAAACGCTGTTATATTGTTATAGTAGTAGCTTAACTATATCCCCTCCCATTATATGGATAGAACATCCCCCAAAAAACCCTTCTTTATCGAAGAAGGGTTTTTTGTTTGCGGAAAAGCAAACGTGTCATTTGCCAACCGCGGCCGGCACGTTTGCTTTTTTGTGGCATTGGTTTCCTTTTAAAATCCATGCAAAAACGGATTTGTATCCATTTCCGCTCCGATTGTTGTCTCCCGCCCATGTCCGGATAATACTACTGTTTCCTCTGGCAATGTAAGCAGCTTATCGTGGATGCTGCGCAATAGCTGTTCATGGTTTCCTCCCGGCAAATCGGTGCGTCCAATACTTCCAGCAAAAAGTACATCTCCGGAAAACACCGCTTCAATCTCTTTGCAATAGTAAGAAATGCTGCCCGGCGAATGTCCAGGTGTTTCCAGTAAATCAAAGGCAAACGCTCCGATTTGCAACGTTTGTTCTCCCGTTATGCATGTCGGTTCACATCGGACGATGACTTGACCTCCGCCGAAATATGCCGACCCGTTTAAAGCAGGATCGGTTAGCCACTCTTTTTCTCTCTCATGGATATAAATTGGAAGCTCCCATCGCGCTCTCACTTCATGAATGCCGCCGATATGGTCGAAATGAGCATGGGTTAATAAAATCGCCAGCGGAGTGAGCTGCTGTTTTTCAATATACCCGACAATTTTATCCCCCTCTGCGCCCGGATCAAAGATGACACAAGTACCATCCGTATGGGATAGTATGTAGGCGTTGGCCTGAATCGGTCCGACTGGAATGCGCTCCCACTTCATGATTATTCCTCCTCCATTTGTTGGCACTATATCGTTTCTACTATGCCGGCAAAAACGTCACTATCTCCTAGACGTATCTTTCCAAATCGCTATACCGCTAATTACTATTATTTTATCGCAACATGGCCAAGTTTGTCATTTCGCTCATGTCCTTTACCAAACCATTCTAAATAAGAACAGAATAATATAGAAGAAAGTGGGACACAATGATGATAAATGCAAGAACGCTTCCGCCTCTTCTCCCGTCCTGGAAAAGCACATAACCAAACATGATGGTAGAACTGTCCGTTATTTCGAACCGCCTAAAAAATTGCCGATGCATATCGTATGTTGATTCCTATTTTTGACCTCGACAAATAAATAAAAAAAGATTACAATGAAAAAGAATTAGTCGGTTTCTTACATAAATTTTATCACAAGGATTTATTTCACAAGGGGGTAAGACAATGGGAACAGTCATTATTTTTGCATTAGTAGCGCTGTTGGCGCTTTACGGAATTGTGCGCACCTTGCGCGAGAAAAATATACTTGGGTTTCTTTTCGGACTTGGCGCCTTCGCCGTATTCGGCTGGTTTACCGTTATGACAATATTGCATCACGGTTTTCCAACAGGCACGCATTAAAGCGCAAGAGGCATTTCCAAAGCCTCTTGCGTTTTTATTTCTTTGCTTCATGCCATATACAACGCCGCCAGAAAAATGCCGAGACTATCTTCATAAATCTCAGTAAATTGGGAAATTGGCAACGGATTTACTCCTTCTCCTAGTTCCACCGTGTATCCTCTTCGTCTCCATGTTTGAATAAACCAGTCGCGATACCCAGCATGGCTGTCGATATACCGTACGGCTCGATAGCCGCTTGCTTTGGCAAACTCATTCACGGTTTCTTCCGCTTCCGGCGGTTCCAGTCCTTCGTACCCCCAATATATTTCTTTTCCTTGTGTGTGAAAGGCTAAAATCATGGAAAAATCGCTTTCCTCGGTCAATGCGGCCATCGCTTTTGTTTCCGGTTCTGTGAGCGGCGCGAACCCTGGAAAATCGCGAGGCGCCGGTGCTTTTGGAACTTTGCGGGCCTGCTCCACCTCCCATTTGGCCGGAAATTGATTATTTAAATCAATGCCGCGGATATTTGCCTTCCACTGTGAAAAATCATAAGATCCTTCGTTCATGCAGATCACTTCGCTCCGATATGGCTCTTGTTCCGGCGGTCCGTGCAAAACAAGGTTCACTCCATCAGGATTGACCATCGGCACAACGGAAAGCGTCACCTTGTTATAATAGTCTAGCATTCGATGGCCGCGCAGCGTTTGATCGTTTGTCACTGCCAGCAAATATTCATTCAAAAAGGTCATAATTACCGCCGTTGTAATCCATTCATTGGCATGAAAAGACCCATTGAAATGGACGCGGATCGGCCCGCGGCCAATCTGCAGCTCGATTAATGGCAATCCGAGCACACTATATCCAATCGTTCGTGTTCGCACAAACGGAAAATAGCGGCAAAGTGTCTTGATATCCTGCTGCAGCGTGGAAAAATCGTACGCTTTTTGCCCTTGAACCACGCGGGAAACGATCCGCTTGGGCAGCTGCACTTCCCCGCTTGTGATCTTCGTTGTACCTTTCATGCGCTGCAATGCCATTTCGTGTACGGAAAAAAAGCCGGCCAGCTCTTCCCATGATTGGACCGCATCATATCCCGGAATGCAAACAACCTCTCCCAGCTTCAAATGTTCGTTTTTGATATGCGGGTTGGCGTCCACCAATAACTCGTAAGGCACAGAAAACCATTCGCTGTACATGGCCAGCGTATCGCCCAAGGAAGCATATATATTCAAACGCCGTCTCTCCTTCCTTCTATTCTACCTTCAACATATGAGACAGAACGACGAAAAATGAAAAATAAAAAACGATTCATCGAATAATCAGCCTTTCGATGAACCGTTTTAGACATAGATATCCTTTTATGCTGGCAATGACGTTTTGGCCAGCCATGCGCTGCCGATAACTCCCGCATCATTGCCAAGCGTCGCCAATACAATCGCTGCGCCTTCAGCAACGCGCGGAAACGCAAAGCGGCGGAAATGGGTGGTGACACGTTCTACTAATATATTCCCCGCCTTCGAAACCCCGCCGCCAATGACAATTTTCTCCGGATTGGAAACATTGGCAGCATTCGCTAACGCTAAGCCAAGATAGAACGTTACTTCTTCGACAATTTCTAAAGCCAATGCATCTTCTGCTTTCGCGGCGTCAAATACTGCCTTAGCCGTTACAGCGTCAGGGCGAAGCAGCGTCTGCCGGTCCGATGTTGCTAATTTTTCTTTTGCGATCCTTACAATTCCCGTGGCCGAAGCGATGGTTTCCAAACAGCCGCTTTTTCCGCAATTGCACGGTGCCCCGCCGCTTGGAATCATCGTCATATGGCCGATTTCGCCGCCGGCGCCATTGACGCCATGCACAATTTGGCCGTTGGCAATCACTCCGCCCCCGACACCAGTGCCAAGCGTAACGCAAATCAAATCGCGCGCTCCACTGCCAGCCCCCTTCCACATTTCGCCAAGAGCAGCGATATTCGCATCATTATCTACCGCGACAGGAAGAGACATTTCCCTCTCTAATTCTTCTTTCAACGGGTAATTTTTCCAGCCTAGGTTCACTGCTTCATAAAGCATTCCCGTTTCCATATGCACCGGTCCCGGCGCACCGATGCCAATGGCTAAAAGCCGGTCTTTGTTTTCCCCTAAACGATGCAATGTTTCTTGCAGTGATCGGGAGATATGTTTGACAATGTTTTTTCCTTGATTCGAAAGATCAGTATCAATTTCCCATTTATGTACAATATCCCCGTCTGTCGTTACAAAGGCCATTTTTGTCGTTGTGCCGCCCAAGTCGACGCCAACAAGCCATTTTTCTGCCATCGTCTCTTCATTCCTTTTTCATTCGTTTTTCTCTTTCGATCTGCGCCTCATGCCGCAAAATAAAAAGCGCCATTTGAAAATCTTTTACGTCAATCAATTGCGATTGGTATAACTCTTTTAACTCTTCTTCCATCAACTCTAAGTCGGCTAGACGGTCTCCTACATAGATGATCGTCCCAAACCGTTTTAAAAGCTGCTGTACGTCATAGACCGTTTTCATTATTTTCACCTGCACCTCTTTTTACCCAATATAAATGTATAAACAAACCACTGCTTCCGTCAAGCAGGAAAAAAGAAAAACAGGCTGCTTGAGCAAAACGCTCGCATAGCCTGTTTCACCGGTCCGGATCGCGCGGATGCAGCACGGTCGGCCGCCGGTTTTTCAGCGGCATCGGGGAGCGGATGAGCACATCGCGCATCGCCCGATAGGAAAAAGGAATAAACGGCCATAAATACGGCACGCCGAACGAGTTCATGCGCGCAAGGCCAATGATCCACATCGCAATGCCAACCACATAGCCGTATAGATCCAATACTCCGCTCAAAACTAACAACCCAATTCTAACAAGACGATTGGCAAGCCCCATTTCATAGCTTGGTGTCGCGAAACTCCCAATAGCAGCAATCGAAAAATATAAAATTACTTCGTTCGAAAACAGACCGACTTCTACCGCAATTCCGCCGATCATCAGCGCGGCGACCAACCCCAGTGCCGTCGCTAAAGATGAAGGGGTATGGATCGCCGCCATCCTCAGCATATCAAGGCCAATTTCAATCATGATAATTTGCGCAAATAACGGAATATCACCCAGTTTTGCCTTCGCTAAAAAAGAGAGGGACGACGGCAATAACTGCGGTTCTGTCATCATTAAATACCAAAGCGGCAATAGAAAAATAGAAGCCCAAACCGCTAAAAAGCGCACAAGCCGCAAATAGGCGCCAACAATCGGCTTGTTGCGGTATTCCTCGGCGTGCTGGAGATGGTGCCAAAACGTCGCAGGCGTAATTAACACACTTGGCGAACCATCGACAATGACGAGCACATGACCTTCATATAAATGCGCCGCCGCCGTATCCGGACGTTCCGTATAGCGGACTACTGGATACGGATTCCAATGCCTTCCTGAAATAAACTCTTCCACTGTTTTCTCCGCCATTACCAGCCCATCAGTATCAATTTTGGCAATCGATTGTTTCACACGCTCGACTAATTCCGGATCGGCGATTTCTTCAATATAGCAAATGCAAATATCGGTCCTCGAGCGGCGTGCCACTTGCAAATATTCCATGCGCAAAGATGGGTCGCGGACGCGGCGGCGAATCAGCGCCGTATTGAATACAAGCGTTTCAACAAAGCCATCGCGCGCCCCGCGCACGACCCGTTCATTATCCGGCTCTTGCGGACCGCGAACCGGATATGTACGCGCATCAATCAAAATAATATAATCGACGCCGTCTACCACCAACGCAGTCGGCCCGGCGAGCACCGCACCGACCGCTTCTTCCAGATCATTGGTTTTGCTTAACTCTACGTACGGAATATACGTTTTTAATAGTTGTTCAAGCGGATGTATCTGCAATTCTTCTTTTTCGAGAAACGATAATCTTCTCATTAAATAATGTAAAATATCGTCTTTGACAAACCCATCGATCATAAAAAACGACATTGCCCTTCCCGCATACTCGACGTCAAGCTGTATGACATCAAAACTCTTCCCGACGCCAAGCCTTTGCTGCAAATAGGCAATATTGTCTTGTATGTTCCGGGAAACGAACCGTTTGTTTCTGCTTTTTTCCAATGTGATCCCACCTGCATTTCCTTGCAATCTTGATACCATTCATCTTTGACAGCCGCAAACAAATTCATACATAAATTTGCCTTTGTAAGCATATATTGGTGAAAACCTTGTCCATCGTGGGGGGGTTCTATGAGAAAATGGACCATTCCAATCATGACGATCGCAGCAGCGTTTTTATGTTTGATTCCGTTATTTTCCCTTTATTCCCACAATTCAACAAAAGAAACGATTATCTTTTTCCCGATCCACCCGCAAGCTACATTTAAGGAAGCAAAAACGACGTTGCAGCTGCAGCCGCAAAAACGGAGGGGAAAATATTCACTGCTTTGGTCAACGTCCTCTTCCTTAGACAGAACCGCCTATTTACGCCAGGATATTTCTTTGCTTTTTGCGGATGGCCGTCTTATCGACCGTCTTTCTAAATGGGAGAGTCATAGGAAAACGTTAACACAGCGAAAGAAAGTAACAGCCAAAGATAGCCGTTTTTTTCAAACGATTTCGTTTCACTATGGCGAACTCCATGAAGGAAATGCCATTACGAGCAGCCAGACGATGACAAGCGATTATTTATATGTCATCGATTCGCCGTACCACCCGCTCACGTCGTTTCGCCGAGCGACAACAGAAGAGGAGAAAGAGTGGCAACGAATATTAAACAAAACAACAAACGGATATCTTCAGCATAAAGCCCAATCGCTTTTATCACACTTTTCCATCCAAGCGCAGCAATATTATTCATTATATTTACCTGACTTAATTATGTATAATGAACAGCCGTTGCCAGACCTTTCGATGAAAAAAACACAAGAAATCATCGGGAAGCTTTGGGAAGGAATGTATAAATCTTATTTCCTCGGCATAAAAAAAGAGGATGGTTCCATCCTCTCGCCAATCGGCAGCACCGTACCGCTTATTTTAATAAGCAAAGACTACTCCCACTTAATTGTACTGATCGAGGCGGAAAACGGGGAGAAATTTCAGTTAATCCAAAAAATAACCTAAAGGCGGAATCCGATCAATAAACCTAAAGCAGCAATGCTTACCGTGACAAATAAGGAACGAGCTTGCCGCTTCCAAGCAACATGATTGGGCAAATGGACGATACCGGCGGCAAGAAATCCGCCAATCAACCCGCCAATATGGCCGGCATTATCAATTCCGGGAACAACGATTCCAAATAACAGATTGATAATAATCAGGCTGATAATATTCGTCCCGATCGTTTGGAAAAAAAGATGCCGATATACCGTCCCAAAGTAAAGCAAGGCTCCAAATAAGCCAAAAATGGCGCCAGATGCCCCCGCGGAAAGGGACGACGTGAACAAAAAGCTGCCAAGCGTCCCAAAAAAACCGGCAATCATATAGATGCAGAAAAAGCGCCACGATCCGTAAAGACGTTCCACCATCATGCCTAAATAGTAAAGCGCAAACGTATTCATCAATAAATGCAAAAACCCGATGTGCAAAAAAATCGGTGTAAAAAAGCGCCACCATTCCCCTTCCCAAATAAGGGGATTAAATTTTGCCCCATATCGAATCAACACTTCGGGATTCGTGCTGCCGCCGCTCCATTCCATCAACAGAAACAACGCTACTTGCAAAACGATAAAAATATAGGTAAAAACAGGCTTGCCGTATTCAAACAACCTTCTTTCTCGTTCCTGTTGTTCCCTTACTTCCTGGAAAATACGGTGTTTCAGCCGCTCCGCTTCGAAAAATGGATCGCTGTCATCACTGATAGGAGAAAGAACAATAGGCGTTTCGATCGTGTCTGTTAGCTGTTGCAGCGAATGCTCGATGTTCCCCGAGTGGATCAAAAGCGTCCGGAATACGCCGTTCCGCCGCTGCGGAAGCGGAAGCGGCTTTGCGATCAAAAATTCCCAATCATCAACAGGAGGATAGGTGGAAATATAAATATTCACCACTTGGTCCGCTTTACCAATTTTCCGCCTCGGTAGTTGCCCGACAACACGCCAAGCATATTCCATATCCCGTTTCAGCTGTTGTCCCCAATCGATATCATCACGCACGATGCGGACGAGCGGAACACGCCGATTCTCCAGTGACTCCAGCCAAATTTCATTCACGCGGTGGGATAGTTGGACAATCCGGTAACGCTGTTTTATAAAAAAATAAATGAGCTGCCAAAATAGCCATTCCATTTTCCCATTCAACGTCTCCTCCCCCTTTTTTCCATAACATGAGGCTCCCCCAGCAATATGGAAGCTAACTGTTCCACACTAAGGCAGATGACGGCAGATGGCGCCGAAACGGCGGAAACAGGTTGCTGCTGGAAATAAATCGCCCGCCATCCAGCATGAAGCGCTCCCATCACATCCAGCTCCCAAGAATCACCGATATATACCGGCTGTTTTCCAAACGGCAATCGACGTTGGGCGCAGCGGAAAATCGCCACATCAGGCTTTTCACATCCAACCTCCTCGGAAATAACCACTGCGTCGTCGGAGAAAAAGCGGCGCAACCCGGCGTACGCAATTTTCTCACGCTGAATGGCACTTTCTCCATTGGTTATAATACCAAGCGGAAGCGAAAGGCTTTGCAACCGTTCGAGCAGCGAAATAATTCCTGGCAGCGCAATTGCAAAACGGCCGACTACTTCATCAAAATAGGCGTGAAACTCATCTGCCGTTTTCACACTTATCTTTATATGAAAAACACGCATCGTCTCAAGGAAGCGAAGGCGGCGATACTCCTTTCTCGTCAAGCGCCCTCCCGCATAATCCGGCCAATAGCGATCGCAGTATGCTTTAAATACACGAAACCATGGCAAAAAAGAAACAGCTTGGTTTGGGAAAAACGTTGTAAAGCAATGGTAAATGGCCGTGCGGAATGTCCGCTCATAGTCAATAAGCGTATCGTCAAGATCAAACCAAATGGCATCCCACTGTTTCATTGTACCACACTTAGCGTAATATCTGGGAAATCATTGCATTGCGGACAAACGGAACACTCATGGATGAGCGGACAAACCACTTCTGCAAAATTCGGACACTTAATAAAGCGTTTACCACTCGATAGCGGTAGCGGTATATCACTATGCCGGCTATAATCGCCAATAACAGATAGACAAACTTGTTCATCGTTCCACTCCCTCTATTATACAAATTCCTCTTTATTCTTTTTCCCATTCATTGATAAATTATGAAATAATAGCAACAGCTAAAAAAGAAAAAACGGACCAAAAATGGGCCGTTTTTAGCAAAAAACTTCCGTCGTTCATATATCATCTGCCTTTTTCAGAAAATGGATAAAACGACGTAAATCAATGTGGAACAGGCAATAGATAAAACATTCACCACATCATTGTTGACAAAACGGTACCCTTTCATATGCACCGTTTTTTGTCCACAATGTTCCTTTCGTTCCGTTTGCATCCCGCATATCGGACAGCGGTGCACCGCCTGCCAGACCGCACCAAACCATGTATCAAACAAGCTGCCAAGCCACCCGAAAAAGGCGATCGTCATAACAGAAATGTTTTCCCATTGAACAGCGCCTGCAGCAGCGATAAAAGCAGCCCCGAAAAAGGCGGCAGCCGTGCCGAGCAATGTCACCGCCCCCGATGTTCCTGCTTCCACTTTTTTGAAATTTGTCAATAATCTTGGCGGCTGTTTGCTTAAACTGCCGATTTCCGATGCCCATGTATCCGCGTTGGCGGCAGCAACGGAAATAAGAAACAAAGGGAGCCAGGACGGTGATGGGTGGAATAAGGAAAGGAAGCTGATCAAGGCAGGAATCCCCCCGTTTGCGAACACTTGTATATAGTCGCGGCACTCCCCTTTTTCTACTTTTTCCATTAGCTTTTTTTTCTTGTTTTTGCCGATTTTGCTCCACATGCTGGAACTGACAAAAAATAATCCTAACAGTATTAATCCGTTCCATGAAAATCCGATTCCAACAATCGTGCCAACAATGATAGTCGCGATTGCTCCGGAAATGGAAAGCGAACGGATAAACCACCCTCCGAGCGCCACAATAGCGGAAACGATGATATATTGCCATTCATTCATTACATTGTATAACCCCTTCGTTTGTAATAATCATTTGCACAGGAACGTCATGTTCTTCTATAGGCAGAGAGTCGACGACTTGGAAAGAATAGGCCAATGAAATCGTCGGCACTGATACATGCCGCAAATAGCGGTCATAATATCCTCCGCCATATCCAATTCGATAACCATTCTTGGAAAAGCATATTCCCGGAACGATGATGATATTCATATCGCTTTTTTTTACTTCGTTCGTCAACGTTTCGATTGGCTCGCGCAGACCGAAATATACCGACTCAAGCTGGGAAAAAGATACGATCTTCCGGAATACCATCGTCTTTGTTGCCGGATCGCATTTTGGCACGCTCACCGTTTTCCCTTCTTGCCAGGCCCGTTCAATGATGGGAATGGTGTCGACTTCTTTTCCTTTCGAAATCGTGATGCCAATGACGCGGGCATTTTTCCACTGCGGCAGTTCATATAGCTTTTCTGCGATTTGTTTATCATATGCTTGTTTTTCCTCATCGGTTAATTGCTCCAGCTTTGCTTGCATCCGTTTGCGGATTTGCCTTTTTTCCTCCATTTTCCTTTTCCTCCCTTATCCACATTCCGCCTAAGTCCACCATAAAAAGACAAAAAGCAGCAGGAACTTATTTCCTACTGCTTACTTCGTTTCACGATGAAGTAATGTCTTTTTACATCTTGGGCAATATTTTCTTAATTCAAGACGATCTGGATTGTTGCGTTTATTTTTGGACGTAATATAGTTACGTTCACCGCATTCTGTACAAGCCAATGTAATGTTCACGCGCATGTATCTTCCCTCCAAACTACTTTAGTTGAACTTATTATAATCAGACCTTTCTATGATAGCATTTTTTTATGGCGATTTCCACATCTAAATTGCATCTTTTTCGCTTGATCAATGAAGTATTTCTTGAATAAACGAGCTATGGTATAGTGAAGTAGGGTGATAAATGATGATCGAATATGTGATGATCGCTTTGGCCGTCCTATCTATTTTTCTCTTTATTGTTTCTTTTTTTGGCAAAGATGAAATAAACCGTCTTGAAGAACAAATCGACCATCTCACCATTTCGCTGGCGCAGGAAACCTATCAAATCAAAAAACGGCTGCAAGTGTTGGAAGAAGAATTGCTTATTCCGCATGAGAATGGATCGAACGCCATGCCTATCCGCCATGATGGGCTGCTTTCTTCTTCCCAAAAGCGCGTGCTGTTTCTTTACAAACAAGGACTCTCTCATGAACAAATCGCCCGCGAAACCGCCCTTACAACGGAAGAAGTACGCATGATTTTAAGGGGATTGGCACGATGATGACGAAGCAAACGATACGCTCCATCGCTCTTGGAATGCTATTTGCTACTTCCGTCATTGGCGCTGCTTACTACATGGAATCCGACACGTTAACAACGACAAAACTTCATGAGTCACTGAAAAAAGAAGGGCTGATTGCGATAAGTGAATCAGAATATAAAAAGTTAAAAGAAGCAGCTAAACAGGATAGGACTCCTTCTGTTTCAAGCAATCCACCTTCATCCAAAACCGTATACGTTTACTTGCTTACGATTCAAAAAGGCGAAGCGCCAAACGACTTCGCGCAAAAATTAGAAGATGCCCATATTGTTCCCGATGCTGATGCATTTGTAACCTATTTAGAAACACATAGGCTAACCCGCGACGTTCGTGCCGGTACTTACAAGGTACATAGCGGTATGAGTTATGGAGAAATAGGCAATCTTATCACGAACAAATCCGATAAAAATGGGGTTATTCCCTAAAACAAGGGAATAACCCCATTTACGATGTTTATCCAAATCGTCCTGTAATATAATCTTCTGTTCGTTTATCTCTCGGATTGGAAAACAATTGACGCGTATCTCCAAATTCGATTACTTCTCCGTTTAGAAAAAATGCAGTTTTATCCGAAATACGTGCCGCTTGCTGCATATTATGAGTAACGATAATAATGCTATAGTGTTCCTTCAACTGTTGCATCAGTTCTTCAATTTTTGCTGTTGACACTGGGTCCAATGCAGAAGTAGGTTCATCCATCAAAATAACATCCGGTTCGACCGCCAAACAGCGGGCGATGCATAACCGTTGCTGCTGTCCCCCTGAAAGCATATGTGCATGCTCATGAAGGCGATCTTTTACTTCATCCCAAAGTGCTGCGGCACGTAAACTTTTCTCGACAATGTCGTCTAACGTACTTTTATTTCGTATCCCATGAATGCGTGGACCGTAAGCAACATTATCATAAATGGATTTAGGAAACGGGTTCGGTTTTTGGAAAACCATTCCCACATGCATCCGTAACTCTTCTACGTGGTAAGAAGGATCAAAAATATTACGGCCGCGATAAGTAACTTCGCCAGTAATGCGGACATTTGGCGATAATTCAATCATTCGGTTTAGCGTCTTAATATAAGTGGATTTTCCGCAGCCAGATGGGCCGATAATCGCTGTAATTTCTTTTTCATAAAAAGATAAGTGAATATTTTTTAAAGCATGATGCTCTCCGTACCATACATTTAGTTGGTTTGTATGATATACCGTCTCCTTTTTCGCGGTTTCTCTTAATATATTCATATGAGTTCGTTCCATTGCTACCGTTGCACCCATAAATGTCTCCCCTTTTATTTTTCTATAAAAAGGTAAAACCCACCTTTGATTCGCTATCGCTTTCACAAAAAACGTTTCTATCACTTGCTTAATAAACCTTCTAAACTTAGGATAAATCGAAACTATTAACGATGTTTTAATTAAATGTTAAGCTTTTGTTAAAATAAATTAAAAAAAGAAGGCACCGTACGGAAAGTGCCTTCTTTTCCCGATATTTATTAGTTGTTATTCATTTCTTCCGTGTTTGTCTCTGTGTTTCCGCTTGTTGTATTGTTTGCAATATTTCCTTTTGCTCTCTCGGCTTTCAGCTTAAAATACGCATCTAAAATTCGTCTGCCGATTCTATCGTTAATGCCGTCGCTCTCTCCTTGCGTCGCCCAAGGAACGACAACAGCAAACGCCACTTCCGGATTATTATACGGAGCATATCCAACTAATGTCAAATTATATGTTGGATCATTTCGTCTGCTTTGGATCGGTCCGTCATAAAATGCTTCCGCTGTTCCCGTTTTGCCAGCCGGCTTATATGGCGCATTGGCGAAATACGCATACGCTGTTCCTTTCGGCATCTGCATCACCCGGCGGAATCCTTCCTGCACCCGTTTAATATACTCTGTCTTCATATCGATACGATTCAATACAACCGGTTCAAATCGCTGGACAATCGGCCCCAATTCCTTTGCATTATCCGTCGCCTTGCGAATCTCTTTGACAATTTGCGGCTTCATCCGATAGCCGCCGTTGGCAATGGTTGATACATATTGCGCCATTTGCATCGGGGTGTACATATCGTATTGGCCTATGGCAAGGTCTAGCAATAGCCCGGCTCCCGTTGCTTTTCCTTGAAAGCCGCTGAGCTCGTTTGGCAAATCAATTCCCGTCTTTACTCCCAGCCCGAATTGGCTAAAATACTTGCGAATGGTCGTGAACGCTTCCGGATTAACGCTTAATGACCGATGTGGGCGATACTTCCCGCCGCCGATGGCAATCGCCGTTTTAAACATATACACGTTCGAGGAACGCTGCAGCGCGGTCAACTCATTGATAGTCCCCATCGTCTGCCATGACTTTTTAGGGGGCGTGCCTTTGATATATAATGGTTCGTCAACGATGTAAGTATTCGGATGCAATACTCCTGTTTGAAAGCCCGTCAGCACCATCGCTCCCTTGACTGCTGATCCCATGGCATAAGCTGAGGTGATGTTGCCAATAGCATAATCAACAAATTGTGTTTTTCCATGTTCATCCTTTGTGAGCAGTTTTCCAGCCATGGTTAAAACTTCTCCCGTTTTCGGGTTCATCATCACCACAAACGCCCGATCAAGCAGCGGGGATCGTCCCTTCCGCTTTGTTGCCATGATTTCTTCTTCGATGATTTTTTCCACCTGCTTCTGAAGTTCGATGTCGATCGTCAGTACAAGATCCTTCCCGCGCTCTCCATTATATATTTGCTCTATCGAAGTCACATTG
The DNA here is from genome assembly GCF_000632715.1 of Parageobacillus caldoxylosilyticus NBRC 107762. Taxonomy (GTDB): domain Bacteria; phylum Bacillota; class Bacilli; order Bacillales; family Anoxybacillaceae; genus Saccharococcus; species Saccharococcus caldoxylosilyticus. Next base: position 16,280 of record NZ_BAWO01000001.1, read on the forward strand.
CCGGACTTGTCCACGACATTTTTGATTTTTGCCTTTTTGCCATGCAAGACATCCTCGAATTGCGCTTCAAGGTAGCTTTTCCCAACCCGGTCATTGCGGCTGTAGTCACGTGCCAGAAAATAGTCGATCCGTTCGCGCGGAATTCCTTCACCATCTTTCGTCACATTGCCGAGTACAGAACGAAACGTATTTCCATATACATAGTGACGGTCCCAGTCGACGGTCGTATTTACTCCTGGCAATTCCTCTAAATGCTCACTCACCACTGCATATTCTTTATCTGTTACATGATCATTTTTCACCGTCTGCGGCGTTAGTGCATAGCCGCTGTCCATTTCATGTTTGATAGCAATGATTTCCAATTCTTTTTTTGTAATTTCAGCTAAATCAGCTGGCGTAATGCGTTTTAATGTCAGCTCATACACTTTTTTATCGATTTCCTTCTGCGACAATCCTTGTTGTTCGAGCTTTTTCCGCTCTGCTTTACTTACTTTTTTTTCCGCTTTCTCTTTTCGCGTCAAAATCCAATAGTCTTTCATGTCGCGTTCCGTTACTTTATCAACCGGTTTGTCGATATATTGCGCCAGCTTGCGCGCCGCTTTCAGTGTATCTTCCGGTGTCGTTGTCTTCGAACGCGTATAGGTGATCGCTTTTCTCGGGATATTATCTACGATCACCTGATGATAGCGATCGTAAATTTTTCCACGCGGCACCGGCGTGCTGACAATTTCATCTTCCGTGCGCTCGGCCTCCTTCCGGTAGTCTTCTCCATAAACAATCTGTACGACACCGAGCCGTAAAATAAGCGCCGAAAACAGCAAAAACACAACAAAAAAAAGAATATTTAACCGAAACGGCACTTGCGCCCGTTTTTTCTTTTTCAACCCGCTTCCTCCTTTTCCTCGCCCATTTTCTTCTTATATTGTAAAAGAAACAGGCCAACTTTTCTAGAAAAAAAACATGGCACAGGGGGCTGCCTATGCCGGGGAGCCCCCTTCTTCATTAGTGAACTTTGGCTGCAGAAACGACCGCCTTGCTTCCTCTGTTTCATGGTCATCAAAATGAATGCGGCGGATAAAAAAGTAAATAATGAAATGCCCCGCTCCAAGTATTAACATTAAAATCGGAATTCCCGTTTTTTCCTCAAAAAAGGTGATCGTCGCCAAAAACGACAGAATGGATACAATCCGGCCGCCGTTTAAAAACAATTCACGGACGACGATATACTCAATCCGCATTTCCGCCGATTTCCAGCTTCTCCCTATTACATCAAACGTTAACGAAGAATACGGAACAAGCAACAACGGATAAGCAATGGCGATCGTGACCGCATACAAAATCAAGCGCGGATAAGAGACGTGAAAAACGATTAGAAAAATGGCGCCATATAGCAATAAACCGCCGCATAAAATCGCTTTTTTCCGATATTTCCGTTTCATCAGCCGGGAAACAACGTAATAAGCAATGAATGAGGTTAGCGAGTTCACAAAGCCAAATTTCCCCAATGCCAACTCGCTTTTCGAAGTAATATACACCAATACGGAAATGACAAAGACAAATGTTCCTTCACGCAACCCTTGAAAAAAATGAGCGTTCGTAATTAATCTCCAATTTTGATTATAATTCCGCTCTTTTAAAATGCGAAGAAACAAATAGTTTCCATCTGCCGGTCGCCGATGTAGAAAAAAGCTTAAAATGACGGCAATGATAAACAGGATGAGGGAAATGGAAAAGATCAGCGTATATCCCCGCGTATTGGCTAAAGAAGAAATAATATAGCCGGCAGCGATTGGTCCAATCATTCCGGCCATCGAAGTAAGAATGCCGAAAAACCCGTTAAAAAAATCACGAGTTTCCGGTTCGGTAATTTCAAATGTTAATACGTTAAAGGCAAGCCAGTAAAATCCATACCCGATCCCTAAAAGGGCGCCTAGCAAAATCAAGTAATAATGAGCACGACTGCCGACAAGCAAAACAGTAATAAAAAAAACCGCCAAAAACGATACACCTAACCGCAATACAATAATGCGGTCTACTTTTTTTGCCAATTTTCCAGCGAAAATAAACGTTATCGGCTGTAACGTAACAACTGATAAATTGTATAGAGCCAAATCACGAAACTCTCCAGACTGTTTCCATAAATACACATTGACGAACGTATTGGAAAGAGAAACACTCAATGCATAAAATCCGCCGATGCATAGCAGCAACACTAAATCCCGCGTAATTTGTTCTTGACCAGTAATTTTTTTGATGATTGCCATGGTAAACTCCCCTTTTCGTCTAAAGGGTAGTGTTGCAATTTTTCGCTGTTCTATGCATCGGGGATGGAAAAAGGAAAAAATCACTATCCTTTGCAAAAAAGATTGGGCTAAAAGTTTCCTTTTAGCCCAATCTCTGTATTGCATCAGTTCATTATTTCGCTTTTGCTTCGCTGTAGCGTTTTGCTACTTCGTCCCAGTTGACAATGTTCCAGAATGCGGCAATGTATTCCGGACGGCGGTTTTGATATTTCAAGTAGTAGGCATGTTCCCAAACGTCCAGGCCAAGAATTGGAGTTTTCCCTTCCATTAATGGAGAATCTTGGTTTGGCGTGCTTGTTACTTCAAGTTCGCCATTGTTCACTACAAGCCAAGCCCAACCAGAACCGAAGCGAGTCGCAGCTGCTTTTGTAAATTCTTCTTTAAATGCAGCAAAACTGCCAAATTTTTTATTGATAGCCTCTGCTAGTTCACCTGTTGGCTCACCGCCGCCGTTTGGTGAAAGAATGGTCCAGAATAAAGAGTGGTTAGCATGCCCGCCGCCATTATTGCGAACCGCTGTGCGGATGCTTTCTGGAAGTGCTTCCAAATTGCTGAGCAATTCTTCAAGCGATTTGTTTTGTAAATCCGGATGGCCTTCTAAAGCGGCATTTAAGTTTGTTACATAAGTGTTATGGTGTTTTGTGTGGTGAATGTTCATGGTTTCTTTGTCAATGTGCGGCTCTAACGCATCATAAGCATAAGGTAATTGCGGTAATTCAAAAGCCATACTAACTCCTCCTTTTTTGTTTTTATGTACCCGAACGCAAAATAGTATAACCATTATGCGTTCGTTTAAAATTAGCTTACCAAAATTGCCACAATGTTTCAATTTATTTGCTTATAGCTCCCATTGCTTAACATACTTTACACATTCTCTTAACAAAATATTAAAAATAATTCGTTACATTGGGGGATGACCAGATTTCATACGGATAAAGGAGCGAATAAAGAATGAAACGACATAAACAGACCTGGCCGAAGTTTTTCTCACTTCCATCTACGATAAATAATGTGCGTTTCACACCGTTTTCCTTGATCAGCAGCCGGAACCTACAGACCATTTTAGTATTCGTCATTGTTTTTATCACGTGCATCTCCTCCTCGATGATCGCTTATATCGGTTATGAAAAAAACAAACAAGTCGTCATCCGCTCCATCGAACAACAAATGCAGCTGTCCACTGAATTAATGATTGAAAAAATTTCAATGTTAAAGTCTTCAACTACCAATGAGGAATTTTATAAAAAGCTGCCCTACGTGCTAACGCTGAACCAGCGCAAGTTTCATTCCCTCGGCTTGCGACCGATGCAATTTGTCATTACAAAAGAAAAAAGAGCTGAAAAGTTAGGAGGGCTTTCTAGCCCGTTGCCGTCTTTACCTCGTTCTGTCATCAAACAAATCGAAAAACAAAAGCAAGGAATCCTCCATTTTCAAGGATTGACTTTATCATTTGCGCCTTCTATTGATTTAAACGGGCAAATATATGTTTTAGCTCTCCAAAAAGAAGACTATTTGCAATCCGTTTTTGAATATAGACGGATTAGTATTCTAGTTTCGTTGCTCACCATATTGTTCACTAGTTTTATCGGTTTTTTTATTATCCGCCGATTTACTCAACCGATTGCTTCATTAAAGCAGGCGATGCGTCAAGTAGGAAAAGGAAATTTGCAAACAAGAGTGCAGCTTGCTTATTCTAGCAAAGATATCCGAACATTGGCAGATGGATTTAACCAAATGGTTGACAGCCTTACTACGCTCATTGAACATGTAGATGCAAGCTCGAAACATATCACCGCATCTTCGCAAACGTTGCGGCGCACCTCCCATGAAACGAAAAAAGCGTCAGAGCAAATTGCCATCGCCATATGCGAAGCAGCAAGCGGCACCGAAAAACAAGCGAGCTCTTCCATAAAAATTTCGCAATTTTTCCATGAAATCGCAAATGGAATGGAACAGGCGGCCGCTTCCATCGCTGATGTAGAAGTCTCGACAAACAAAGCAAACGATCAGGCATACGCAGGAAACGAGCTGGTGAACCAAACGGTAAAGCAGATGAGTGTCGTACAAAAAACAGTAGGAGAAACAGCCGAAGCTATCTATATGTTAGGACAAAAATCAAATCGAATCGACCAAATCGTCTCCTTAATTAGCAATATCGCGGATCAAACGAATCTTCTTTCGCTCAATGCTGCTATCGAAGCGGCTCGGGCTGGGGAACATGGCAAAGGATTTTCGGTAGTGGCCAATGAAATCAGAAAATTGGCTTCTCAAACTGGCCAGGCTTCGAAACAAATTCAAACCATTATTAAAGAAATTCAGCGTGAAGTAGACCGAGCGGTACAATCAATGATCCATGGTTCACAAGTGCTCGAGCACGGAATGGAAATGATCTATCAAACGGAGGCAGCGTTTAAAGGGATTGCCCAAGCAGTAAACAGCGTTTCGCAACAGTCGAAAGAAGTATCCGCCATTGTTCATGACGTCAGTGCTCAAACAAAACAAATGTCCACGAGCATGGAAGAGATTGCTTCCATCGCTCAGCAAATCGCTGGAAACATGGAACATGTGGCGGCCGTTACCCAGCAGCAAAGCGCTTCAATGGATGAGGTTTTGCGTGCTTCCCAATCATTAACCGAACTCGTCCATCAACTGAATGGATTGCTGCAAACGTTTAAAATATGACCCATGTTTGTCCTAGGAACTAAAACATTCCTAGGAGATTTTTTTATTACCTGCGTCTTTAGTTGAATTATCAACGCGCACAATATACAATGAACATGGAGAACAGGAAGGGTGTGTCAAGGATGAATATGTTTGTGCAGCTATGGAAAAGTTTATACTCGCCGAAAGATATCGCACGTTTTCGCTTTCAAGGAATCGGAAAAACGATTGGATATGTATTTTTGTTAACCTTTCTTTCCATCTTGCCGATGTTCTATTACTTAACTACTTCTTTTGTGGAAGGAATTCGCAATACAAGCGCTCTTTTACAAAATGACCTTCCTTCGTTTACGATTGAAAACGGTCAATTGCATTCTTCTGCAAAAAAGCCCATTCATATTGATCAGCACGGCTTTACCATCATTTTTGACAGCACCGGCCAAGTCACAAAAGAAGACGTAGAGAGTTTTAGCAACGCCATCGGGCTTTTAAAACATGAAGCTGTATTAGTTGCTAATCATCAAGTGCAATATTATAGCTATTCAACGTTTCCAGATATGAAAATAACAGATGAAGATGTCCATTCCTTTATCGAAACCATGCAGTCACTGTTGCCTGTTTTCATCCCACTGTCGTTGCTCATTATTTATTTATTCGCAAGCGCAAGTAAATTTATCGGCATCTGTATCCTTGCCTTCTTCGGATTAATTTTGTGCAGCACTCTTGATAAAAAACTGCAATACCGCCATACTTGGATTATGTCGGCATATGCCGTCACTTTATCAACGGTGTTTTTCACCGTTATGGAGGCGTTGCAAACGGTTGTGCCATATGCCCCATTTATTCATTGGTTCGTCTCGATTGTCGTGCTGTTGTTGGCGATCAAAGAAGTTCCTTCAGCAAAACCGCAAAACGAATAAGCCACTATCGCTTCCGATAGTGGCTTTTTTATGCAACATTGCTCATTTTCTTTTTGGTTGTTCTTCGGCGATTCCCTGTAAAATAGCGCTGCAATGCAGCGGACGCAAAACGAGCGGTAATATTAAACAAAAGAACCATTATCACTAATATCGCTGCGGATTTCGCTGCAATGATTTTGGCATCTGGAACAATTCCCTCTGAATTTAATTTCCAAATGTGTACGGTTAACGTTTCTGCTGGTCGAAAAACATTCAATGGGTGTGCTTTGCTTGATAAATCGGCAGCAAAGTTTAATAACGGCGTCGTCAATCCTGCTGTATAAATTAACGCAGCTGCCTCGCCAAAAATTCGTCCCGCCGCTAAAATAACCCCTGTCATTATTTGCGGGAGAGCGGACGGAAGAATTACTTTCACTAACGTCTGCCACCGCGTCGCTCCTAACGCAAGACTGCCTTCTTTTATGCTCGAAGGCACATCTAAAATCGCGTTCTCACATATACGCGTCAATCCAGGCAAATTTAATATCGTAATCGCCAACGCGCCGCCAATTAACGTGTAGCCCCATCCTGTTAGCGTCACAAACGCCAATAATCCAAACAATCCAACGACAATCGATGGGAGAGACGCCATCGTTTCGATGCACAGCCGAATAAAGTTAAGCATTCTTCCTTGTTTGGCGTATTCCGCTAAATAAATTCCTGCCCCTAATCCCAACGGAACAGAAATCAATAACGTAATGACAAGCATATAAAGCGAGTTAATAAGTTGCGGGCCAACTCCTCCCCCTGCTTGCGTGTTGCTCGGTTTTCCAAACAGAAAATCTGGCTGCCAAAATCCCCAGCCTTTCGACAAAACCGTCACAAAAAAGAAGATAAGCAAACTAATGACGAATGCAGCAATGACATAGAATATACTTGTCCAAACTTTATCAACCACTCTCGATGTCATCTTATCGTTCCCCTCTTTGCCCGATCATTCGTATAAGCACAATAAAGAAAAAGGAAATAAACAACAAAATCATCGCCAATGTCCACAATGCATTGTTCCAAGCAGTACCGTTTATCGTATTCGACATATCCATCGTTAAAATTCCTGTTAGTGTCGCTGTCGGACTATATAATCCTGAAGGGAGTTTCACCGTGTTTCCGATTACCATTTGCACCGCCAATGCTTCGCCAAACGCTCTCGCCAATCCAAGGACGATACCTGTTAAAATTCCTGTTCGTGCTGCTGGAACGATCACCCGGCTGATCGCCTGCCATCTCGTTGACCCAAGTCCGTATGACGCTTCTAAGTAAGAAAACGGAACGCCACTAAGCGCATCTGACGCGATGCTTGTTATAGTCGGTAAAATCATAATGCTTAATACGATAATTCCAGCTAACAAACTAAATCCTACACCGCCGAACCATTCACGAAGAAGCGGAATAAGAAGAGTAACACCTAACCATCCGTAAACGACGGACGGAATGCCGACAAGCAGCTCTAAAACAGGTTTTAGTACGGCTGAACCGAATTTTGGAGAAATAAAATTCATAAAAATAGCAAGGGCGATCGCAATCGGTGTGCTTAACAACACCGCTCCAATGGATACGAGCATTGACCCGACGATAAAAATAACGGCGCCATATTTTGGATGCGAATCACTCGGCTTCCATTCTGTTGAAAACAGCATTTCCTTTAGAGAAATTCCGTTTTCTGTAAATGACTGGATTCCTTTTCCGCAAATAAACGCAATGATCGAAAGAGTAGTAATAACGATCAATAGGCCGCAAAAAGTGACTAGGATCCTTCCGATATATTCGTTTTTCCAATAATTCAGCCTTCTTTTCTCTTTCATCCTTCCATCACCTCATGAAGAATAAGACTGGCCAAACGATGTAGCCAGCCTTTAATGGAATTACTCTAATTCGGACATAGGAATGTAACCCATTTCTTTTACTTTCGAAGCAAATTCTTCGCTTTTCACGTAATCGATAAATCCACGCACGGCATCTTTCGGCTCGCCTTTGGTAATCATGTATTCATAAGACCAGAAAGGATACTTTTCCGTTTTAATATTTTCGATCGTCGGTTCTACTCCATCGATTTTTAGCGTTTTTAAATCTTTATTTTCGCCGATTAAGTACGACATCGCAACATAACTAATCGATCCTGGCGTCGAGTTAATCGCTTGTTCGACAGCGCCATTGGAATCTTGAACAGTTCCAATCGCTTCGTTTATTTTTACGTCTTTCATCACCGTTTTTTCAAAAGTAGCACGTGTTCCAGAGGAAGCAGGACGATTAATGACGTTAATTTTTTCGTCTTTTCCGCCAACATCTTTCCAGTTTGTAATTTTTCCAGAGAAAATATCTTGAATTTGTTTTACTGTTAAAGAATCGACATTGACATCTTTATTCACTACAAGCGCAAAAGCAATTCCTGCTACTTTATGATCAATGAGCTCTCCTGCTTTCGATTTATCTTCTAATTTTTCTGCAGATGGAACATCTGAGTTTCCGATTTGTACAGCACCAGCGGCAACTTGGTTAACGCCTGTTCCGCTTCCTCCCCCTTGTACAGTAATCGAAACATCAGGGTATTTTTCCATAAATTGATTTGCAGCCTCCTCTGCAAGCGGTTGAAGAGCAGTGGATCCAGCTAGCGTAATCGTTCCAGAATACGATTCTTCTTGCTTCGTGTCTGTATTTCCAGCATTTTCTTCTGTTGTGTTATTCGCTTTTCCACACCCCGCAAGCATCCCCGTTATTAACAATGCCGCAATTCCAAATTTCATGGATTTTTTCCACATCATCGATTGACCCTCCTATTAGTTTCTGTTGCCCTGTACAAGTTCATTGTAAAGGAGGAGTTTTATGCCTTTATTAAGCAAATGTTAAGTTTCCGTAAAACGGGCCACCATATTTTACATATTTTTTTTGGGACAAGCATACATAGTTACTAACAACGCGTTCATTGGAGGAATCATGCGTGAAAAAAGCAATCATTGCCTTCGTCCTGTGTCTTTCCATCTATATCATTTATCATGATGTAACAACTGGAACATTGATCACCTCCACGGGAGCAACAGCAGCGCCTGAATATGCGGCATCCGGAAAAACAAACGTCCATATTCCGTATCAAACGGTGACCGTCAAACCTGGAGATACACTATTGTCCATTATGGAAAGGCAGCAAAACGGACCGCTCCCTGTTCCCATTGACAAGGCGATCACCGATTTTGAAACGTTGAATCCAGGTGAAAAAGCACAAGCATTACGAATTGGGAAAAAATATAAAATACCGGTATATAAACGATGAACCTTTCCCACCTTCATTCCATGAAGAGGCGGGAGTTTCTTACTACCCCATCGAAGAAGCTTCTGCATAGAAAAAGGCGGTCTCCTTCTAATCAATGCCTGCATTGGAAGTCTTCCTGATGAATAGCGAATTTCTTGTCAAGTGACGATAAACATTGTTACAATAATTCAGAAAGCGACATGAACTTGTTTCTTAAAGGAGCGAATTTACGTGGGTGAAATTATTCATCGTTCAAAAACTCGTCCTGTTCGCGTTGGCAATTTAACGATTGGCGGCAACAACGAAGTTATCATCCAAAGCATGACGACGACGAAAACGCACGACGTCGAAGCGACCGTCGCCCAAATCAAGCGGCTGGAGGAAGCGGGCTGCCAAATCGTCCGCGTCGCCTGCCCGGATGAGCGTGCGGCCAACGCTATTCCGGAAATTAAAAAGCGCATTAACATTCCGCTGGTGGCGGATATTCATTTTGACTATAAACTAGCCCTGAAAGCGATTGAAGGCGGAGTCGATAAAATCCGAATCAATCCCGGCAATATTGGGCGCCGTGAAAAAGTGGAAGCCGTTGTCAAAGCAGCAAAAGAGCGCGGCATACCGATCCGCATCGGCGTCAATGCCGGTTCATTGGAAAAACGAATTTTGGAAAAATACGGCTATCCTACGGCAGACGGCATGGTCGAAAGCGCGCTATACCATATCCGCATCTTAGAAGAGCTCGATTTCCACGATATTATCGTATCGCTAAAAGCGTCGGATGTGCGGCTGGCGATCGAGGCATATGAAAAAGCGGCGCGCACGTTTGATTATCCGCTCCATATCGGCATTACCGAATCCGGTACGCTATTTGCCGGAACGATCAAAAGCGCCGTCGGGCTCGGCGCAATTTTAAGCAAAGGAATCGGCAATACGATCCGCGTCTCGCTTAGCGCGGATCCGGTTGAAGAAGTAAAGGTGGCAAGGGAAATATTAAAAGCGTTCGGTTTGGCATCGAATGCAGCGACGCTGATTTCCTGCCCGACATGCGGACGCATTGAGATCGACTTGATCAGCATTGCCAACGAGATTGAAGAATATATTTCGAAAATAAAAGCGCCGATTAAAGTAGCAGTGCTGGGCTGTGCCGTCAATGGACCAGGGGAAGCCCGCGAAGCAGATATTGGCATCGCTGGAGCGCGCGGCGAAGGTTTATTATTCCGCCATGGCAAAATTGTTCGCAAAGTTCCAGAAGAAAAAATGGTCGAGGAGCTGAAAAAAGAAGTGGACAAATTGGCGGAAGAATACTTTGCCAAACAACAGCAAAAAGCTTGACGCTTAAAGCGCCAAGCTTTTTTGTTAACTATAAAACGGCATGATGAACAGGCGGACGATAATCGCTACAATTCCAATCCCGATGGCCCATGCACCCAGCGTCTCAGCACCGCGCCGGCGTGCAATAAAGCCGACAATAATGCCTGCTGCTCCTAATAAGACAGGCCAAATAAATAAGGAAATAATGGAAAGGGCGAGCGCTAGCCAGCCTAACCCTGCTCCATCGGCTTCTTCTTCGCCACGTTCATCATTGCGCCGAACTGGCTCAGCTATTTCTGCCGCCGTTTCTTCCATAAAGTCGCGTTCTGGTTCGTCTTTTCCAATCGATTGCACGTAGCTTTCGTTATACGTGCGTTCGCGGTCATCCACCATGTGCTTCCCTCGCTTTCCTAAAGTAAGGAGCATTTATTAGTATGAAAAGTTTATGCAAAATTATAGATGTGAATATTTTCTATAGATGTTAAAATGATTGAGGCTATCGGCGGCAAACCTTTGCTTTGCTTCGGCAAACAAGCTCTTTTGCTGATTTTATCCACATTCCTACGGTTTTATTTCTAGGGGAGGCAGAAACGAACATGAAAAAACGGCTTGGAATTGATATCGATGGAACCGTTACTTGTCCGAGCACATTTATTCCATATTTAAACAAGTCTTTTCAAAAAAATTTAACGCTAAAAGATATCACCCAATATAATTTAGCTCCTCTGTACGATACAACGGAAGAGGAAATGGACCGCTGGATGGAGAAATATGAAGCCATGATTTACGAACGCGCCCCGTTGGCCGAGCATGCGCTGGAAGTGATCAACAGCTGGAAAAACAAATATGAGCTGTTTTATATCAGCGCGCGCGGCAGACATTTATATGACTTAACGGAGCAATGGTTTCAAAAAAACGGCGTCCATTATCATCATATCGAATTGATCGGCTCTCACGACAAAATTGAAGCAGTGAAAACATATCGCATTTCCGCCTTTTTTGAAGACAAATACGATAACGCCTGCGATATCGCCGAGGCATGTCAAATCCCCGTTATTTTATTCGATACGCCATATAACCAAGGCCCGCTTCCAAAGCAAGTCATTCGCGTCAAAGACTGGTTGGAAGCAAAACAGCATGTAGAACGGCTTTTATCAACATAAAGAAAAGGGATATCTCTTTTATGTAGAGATATCCCTTTGACATTCCGGGCATTTTCCATATATTTCAAATTTATGATCGGATATTTGATAACCTGGCAGCTGCTCAGCCAGCTCATCCATCGGGCAGGAGGAAATTTCCTTTGTTTTGCCGCATTGCACACAAATAAAATGATGATGGTGATGATGGGTATCACACGCGAAACGAAAATGTTTCTCCCCTGACAACTCCGTCATTTCCAAAATACCAAGTTCTACAAACAGTGATAAATTGCGATAAATCGTATCAAAACTTAATCCCGGATAATCATCGCGCAGCGCCTCCAGCACATCTTTGGCCGTTAGATATTTATCCGTGTTTGCAAATAGCTGCAGCATATCTTTCCGCTTGTCTGTATGTTTAAATCCTTTTTCCTTTATCAAGCGAATGGCTTGTGCGACATTCATCCTTTCTTATCCCCTTTTCCACTTGTTCCACATTAGTGTGGCAAGCAAAATGAACACAGCAAGCATCACAATCGTGCCGCCAGGAGCCAAATCGAGCTGATAGGAAAGCAACAGGCCAACAACGACCGATATTTCTCCAAATAAAACAGAGTAAACGATCGCCTGCTTAAAGCCTTTGGCAATGCGAATGCTCGCCGCCACCGGAAGCGTCATCAACGAAGAAATAAGCAAAACGCCGACAATCCGCATCGATGCAGCGATCACCAGCGCCACTAATACGATAAATATAAAATGAATCAGCTTGGCGCGAATCCCGGAAATGACCGCATATTCTTCATCAAATGAAAGAAGAAACAATTCTTTATACAACAATAAAATCATGGCAGTTACGAGGCAGGCGATGGCAAATATTGTCCATGCGTCCTGGCGGCTAACAGCACTAACACTGCCGAACAAATACGAAAACAAATCCGTATTAAAGCCGTCTGCCAGCGAAATAAAAATGACGCTAAGGCCAATGCCTCCCGAAAGAATGATCGGAATTGCCAGCTCCTGATAATGTTTATAGACGGCCCGCAATTTTTCAATAAAAAGCGAACCAAGGACAGAAAATCCCATTCCGATATAGAGCGGATTCCAGTTTGTAAAGTAAGGAAAATTTTTGCCGAGCAGTAAACTAGCAGCAATACCGGCAAGCGTCACATGGCTGAGCGCATCGGCAATAAGCGACAGACGCCGCACTACAATAAACACGCCAAGAAGCGGAGCAGCAAATCCAATTAATAATCCCGCAATAAATGCGTTGCGTAAAAATTCATATTGCCATATCGCTTCAAACATTGTGTCATTCCTCCATCAGTGCTGATGAGAAAGCACATGAAGCGAATGCCCGTAAAATTTCGATAATGCGTCTTCCCCGAGCTTTTCAAATTCTTCTGCTTTCCCATGGAAATATAAATGCTTATTCAAACAAGCAACGTGCGTTACTTTTTCGGTAATCGTTCCAATATCGTGTGTGACAAGAATAAGGGTAATGCCAAGATGCTCATTCAACTCTTCAAGCATGTTGTAAAAACTTTGCACGTGGTGAACATCGACACCAACCGTCGGTTCATCTAAAATAAGCAGTTCCGGTTTGCTGACAATCGCCCGGGCAATAAAGACACGCTGCTGCTGGCCGCCGGATAATTCGCCAATATTCCGTTTGGCAAACGCGCTCATGCCAACTGCTTCAATCGCTTCCGACACCGCTTGTTTATCATTTTTCGTAAAAAAACGAAACATTCCTCGCTTCGCGGTCAACCCGCTCGCCACCACTTCATAAACAGTGGCAGGAAATCCACTGTTAAAACTGTTGGCCTTTTGCGAGACAAAGCCGATCCGATGCCACTCTTTAAACGATTCAATCGGCGTTCCAAATAAAGAAATATGGCCTTGCTGCGGCTTTAACAAGCCTAATACGCATTTTAATAACGTCGATTTTCCTGAACCGTTTGGACCGACTAGCCCTAAAAATGCACCTTTTGGCACGGCTAAATTAATATCTTCTAATACATTTTCTTTTTCATAACGAAACGATACATGTTCCATTTTCAGGACATATTCTGTTTTCATCGCGTTCTCCCCTGCTAATTCATAATAATTACGATTTAGCTACGAACGTAGTATAGCCGATGGAACGCCGTTTGTAAACATTAATGAACGAGCGATTTAAACCGCGCTTCTCTTACTTTATGTTTATTGACGATGGATGCGAAAGCGCCAACAAAAATAAAACTGAGACGATAAATAACATAGCTAAACGGTCCTTTTTTATGCTGTTTCTGTGCCAAAATACCACGGTTTCTTTTTTCTTTTAGTATACCATACACTTTCCGTCTCTTCATTTCATATGATGCATAGCAAAAGAGGAGGCGTTAAAAAATGAACTTTTATCAGCAGCTCGTTCAACAAAAGCTCAAAACGATTACTCCGGAAGAATTGGTGTCATATAGCCGTGACTACAACATCCCGCTCACGGTCGAACAGGCAAAAAAAATTCTCCATATCGCCCGAACGAATAAAATCAATGTGTTTGACCCGCAGGAAAGAAAAAAATGGGTAAAAGAGCTGGCGAAAATTACATCGCCGCAAGTGGCGAAAAAAGCAAATGAATTATTTTTAAAATTCGTCAATAAAAAATAAAAGGGCTCTATTTTTGCCCTTTTACTTTTCTTCTATAATTTTGCTTAACATGTCTTCATCAAATGCTTGCGCGCGCAGCATGGCAATTTCGTGTTTGTACGGCGGCTTTTTATGATTTTTGTCCTCACCGACATACGGTGTCTCCAAAATTTTTGGAATATCGTCAAGCTGCGGGTGGTGAACGATATAATTTAACGCAGCAAAGCCGATATGTCCAAAGCCGATGTTTTCATGACGGTCCTTCCGGCTTCCGCGCGGATTTTTGCTGTCGTTAATATGCAGCACTTTGAGCCGCTCAAGTCCAATAATGCGATCAAATTCCTCTAATACGCCGTCAAAATCCTCGACAATGTCATAGCCGGCATCATGCGTATGGCATGTATCAAAGCAGACAGACAATTTTTCATTATGTGTAACGCCATCGATAATTTGCGCAAGCTCTTCAAAGCTGCGGCCGCATTCCGAACCTTTTCCCGCCATCGTTTCTAGCGCGATTTGCACCGTTTGCTCGCGCGTCAATACTTCGTTTAATCCTTCAATAATTTTACGGATACCGGCTTCCGGCCCCGCTCCGACATGCGCTCCCGGATGCAGAACGATTTGTTTGGCGCCAATCGCTTCTGTCCGTTCAATTTCTGAGCGCAAAAATTCTACGCCAAGTCGAAACGTATCGGGGTTTTTCGCATTGCCAATATTAATGATATACGGAGCATGAACGACAATTTCTTCAATGCCATGCGCTTTCATATGAGCACGGCCTGCTTCAATGTTGAGCTCTTCAATTTTTTTGCGTTTTGTATTTTGCGGCGCCCCGGTATAAATCATAAACGTATTTGCTCCGTATGAAACAGCTTCTTCACTTGCCGCAAGCAGCATTTTTTTCCCGCTCATCGATACGTGTGAACCGATTTTTAACATTCCCCTTCTCCCTTTCCGTTACATCATTACCGTTTCTTTAAGCGGCGCAACCGCTTTTTTTGTTTTTCTATTTCAGCAAGCAATTTTTTCTTATATCCCGGTTTCACTTGCTTCGGCTTTTTCATCTGCGCCAAAAGCGGTGCAATCTCGCCATCTTGCTTAGCCCGCTTGCTCCGCCGGTTCCAAGGCGGCAAATCGACCCATTCGCCGCGCACAAGATCGCGGTGTTGAAACTCAATCCCCATTTTTTCTAATTTGGTAATCGCATCTTGATCGGACGGCTCATAAATGGTTGCCGCAATGCCGGTGTAGCCGGCGCGTGCCGTGCGTCCGACACGGTGAATATAAAACTGCAAATCACGCGGCAGCTCATAGTTGATGACATGGCTCACTCCCTCAATATCAATGCCGCGCGCCGCTAAGTCAGTCGCGACAATATATTGAAATTCTAAATCGCGAATTTGTTTCATCATTTTTTTCCGCTCACGCGGCGACAGATCGCCATGTAAAACCCCGATCTTTAATCCCTTTTCCACCAAGCTGTCCGCCAATTCGTCAGCCATTTTTTTCGTATTTGTAAACACGATTGCTAAGTACGGGTTATAGGCAACGAGCATATCGTACAGCAGCTTCACTTTGTCACGGCTGCGAAGCGGCACAAGAACATGTTCAATCTTTTCTGCTGTCACCTGTTTTGGCGCAACATGAACATATTTCGGGTTTTCCATATATTTTTTCAAAAACGGCTTTAATTTTTCCGGAATCGTCGCCGAAAAAACAAGCATTTGCAATTCTTTCGGCATGCGCGCCGCAATTTGGTCCACATCGACGATAAACCCCATATCAAGCATTAAATCGGCCTCATCGACAACCAGCATCGTCGCCGTGTGCACATTTAAGGCTTGCTCGCGAATAAGATCATTAATTCTTCCCGGCGTTCCGACAACAATATGCGGCTGTATTTTTAGTTTTTCCAGCGCTTTTTGCTTATCGGTTCCGCCAATAAAACAACGCGCCGTAATTGGCCGGTCGCTTGGACAAAATTTTGTGATTTTTAACACTTCATGATAAATTTGCGTCGCCAGCTCGCGCGTCGGCGCCGTAATCACCGCCTGCACCGCCTCGCGCTCCGGATCAATCTTTTCGATAATAGGCAATAAATAAGCATGGGTTTTCCCTGTCCCCGTCTGCGACTGGCCGATGACGCTTTCCCCGCGAAGAATGCTTGGAATAATGCGTTCTTGAATTTCCGTCGGTTTATAAAAACGAAGCTCTTTAATGGCTTCCATAATAAACGGCTGAAAGGCAAAACGTTCAAATTGCGTTTCCTTCATTCACCATTACTCCCTTCTGCTCCGACTTTGCCGAAAGCCGAATAACTCGATTTATCATTATATCTAATTTTTGCGCGGTACCGCAACTTAAGACGATCAGAAGAAGAAAAAACATTTCCCGTTTTTCCGCATACTTTATGAAAGAGAATACTCTCTTATTTTAGCCTAGAAAGGAGGAAAATGAGATGATCTACAACCGGCCACCGATATTTCCTTCTTCCCCGATGCCACGCTCTTTTTTAAGGATGCCGCCTTCTTCCTTTCCTGCCATGAGAACACCCGCTCCCCGTCCCGGATTTGGCGGCTTCCTATCGCGCTTATTTTCAAGAGGGCAGCCGATCGCTCCTTCATCCCCGTGGATATCGCCAATGATGCAGAACGCCGTCGCTAGCACTGGCGCCGGCGCAAACACAGGCGGAGGATTTCTCGGAATGTTGACGAATGTGCAAAAAATGCTTGGCATTGCACAAAACGTCATGCCAATGGTGCAGCAATACGGCCCGCTAATTAAAAATCTTCCTGCGATGATCCGCATATGGAAAGAATTAAAACCGGCGGATAAAGAAGAAAGTATGGAAGAGAGCAAAACGGAAAAAAACAAGAAAAAAACAGCGCCCTCAACCAAAAAACGGACCGTGCCAAAAGCAGAGAAAACAAATGAAAACAAGGGGGCAGAATCGGGAAAAACGCCAAAACCATCCACCCCGAAGCTATATATCTGAAACGTAGTTATTCTTTGTATTCCCCCTTTTTCTCCGATATAATGTAAAGGAAAGCAATTGTTTTATATGCCGAATTTAGGAGGAAACAAAATGGAAGTGATCAAAATTACCCCGCGCGGCTACTGCTACGGGGTTGTCGATGCGATGGTCATCGCAAGAAATGCCGCCTTAGATCCAACGCTGCCAAGACCGATTTATATTTTGGGAATGATCGTTCACAATAAACATGTTACTGATGCATTTGCCGAGGAAGGAATTATTACGCTAGACGGAGAAAACCGGCTAGAGATTCTAGAAAAAATCGACAAAGGGACCGTCATCTTTACCGCACACGGCGTATCGCCTGAAGTGAAAAGACGTGCGCGCGAAAAAGGGCTGGTTACGATTGATGCGACCTGCCCAGACGTCACCAAAACGCATCATTTGATCCAAAAAAAGCTAGCGGACGGCTACGAAATTATTTACATCGGCAAAAAAGGACATCCCGAACCAGAAGGAGCGGTGGGGATTGACCCGACTCGCATTCATCTTGTTGAAACGATCGAAGATGTAGAGCGTCTGGCGATCAAAAGCGACCGCATCATGGTGACAAACCAAACGACGATGAGCCAATGGGATGTTGCCGATATTATGGAAAAAGTAAAAGAAAAATACCCGCATGTCGAAATGCATAAAGAAATTTGCCTCGCCACCCAGCTCCGTCAAGAAGCGGTGGCAGAGCAAGCGAAAGAAGCCGATGTCACAATTGTTGTCGGCGATCCGCGCAGCAATAACTCCAACCGCCTCGCCCAAGTATCGGAGGAAATTGCCGGTACAAAAGCATATCGCGTTGCTGATGTAACGGAAATTGATATTAACTGGATTAAAGATGCGAAAAAAGTCGCTGTTACCGCTGGTGCTTCCACCCCTACCCCGATTACAAAGGAAGTCATCGACTTTTTAGAGCAATTTGATCCAAACGATCCGACGACATGGAAACGGGAACGAAACGTACCGCTGCAAAAAATTTTGCCGAAAGTAAAAGCAAAAAAAGAAACGAAGCAATGAAAACAAGGCTGGCCCCGCGTTGCTTGGGCCAGCCCTTTGTTTTACACAAAGGTAAACGGATCGGTATGCACTTTGGAGATATAAACATCCGCTGCAAACTGCCGTTTGGCAAACTCTGCTTCTAAAAAGCGGGCGACGCCTTGTTTCATCACTTTCTCGACATTATGGCCTGGATCTACAATATTTAACCCCAGCATCATCGCATCATGCGCAACATGGTAATATACGTCTCCGGTGACGTACACGTCCGCGCCAGCCGACTTAGCCTGCGAAATATACTTGTTTCCGTCCCCGCCAACGACTGCCACTTTTTGTATTGTATCTTGCAGGTTGCCGACAACGCGGACAGCTGAAACGTCCAACGTTTTTTTCACATGCTCGGCAAACTCGGCAAGCGTCATTGCCGATGACAAACGGCCAATTCTTCCTAATCCGAACGTTTTTCCTTTGTTTTCAAGCGGATAGATGTCGTATGCCACTTCTTCATACGGATGAGCCTGTAGCATCGCTGATATAACTTTATGTTGCAACGAGGCTGGAACAATTGTCTCGATACGCACCTCTTCTACTTTTTCCAGCTCTCCTGCCTTTCCGATAAACGGATTGGCTCCTTCTAAAGGCAAAAACGTGCCGATGCCGTGGCCATTAAACGTACAATGGCTGTAGTTGCCGATATGGCCCGCCCCCGCGTTGCCGATCGCCTCCCGAACAAGATCGGCATGCGTCTTTGGAACATAAACAACCAATTTTTTCAGCGGTTCTTCATATGTTGGAACGAGCACCTCTACTTGCTCCAATCCTAGCGCTTCCGCTAGCCAGTCATTGACTCCTCCGTTGGCAATATCTAAATTCGTATGGGCAGCATAAATAGCAATATTATGTTTTAGGCATTTTTCTATCATGCGACCTTGCGCCTGATCGGTAACGAGCTGCTTTAATGGCCGGTAAAGCGGAGGATGGTGGGCGATGATGAAATCGACTCCTTCGGTGATCGCTTCATCGATGACTTCCTCCAACACGTCTAAAGCGACCATCACTTTTTTCACCGGTTTATTTAACGTTCCGATTTGCAGACCGATTCTGTCGCCTTCCATTGCCAGATGTTTCGGAGCGAGCCGTTCCAACAGTCCGATGATTTCATAACCGTATGGAAGTTTGTTCACTGTAATGCCTCCTCTACAAGCTTGATTTTTTCTTCCAGCTCCCTTTTTTTGGCCAGCGCAGACTCCGTTTCTCCCTTTTCAGCCAGTTGACGGACGATCCGCTTCCATTGTTCCAATTCATGACGCCACTTCTCTAAAAACACATCATTTTTTTCCTTCAGCAAAAACGGACCTAATAATAGTTCTGCCTTCATATTGACATATGGCTTTTTTCCATCGCCTTTTTCAGCCACGAGCACTTCATAAATTCTCCCATCTTCTTTTAAGATTCGTTCGGCAATCAGCTCCCAGTCGTTACTCATCATCCATTTGCGCACGATATCGGCCCCGACATTCGGCTGCAAAATAAGCCTTTTTACACCGGAAAGCTTATTTTTTCCGGCTTCCAAAATATTCGCAATCAACGTGCCGCCCATTCCGGCAATCGTAATGCAATCGACTTCGCCAGGAGCGATCACCGCTAAGCCATCACCTTTCCGTACGGAAATGATATGCGAAAGCCCCGCTTTTTCCACTTGCTGTTTCGCTGAACGGAGCGGGCCATCCGCTACTTCTCCTGCTACTGCCTTTATAATATATCCATGCAAATAGGCATAGCACGGCAAGTAGGCGTGATCAGAGCCGATATCAGCAAGCGTCGCCCCTTTTGGAATGAAAGAAGCGACAGTTTCAAGGCGTTTCGACAGACGAAATTCATTCATCGTTGCTTTTCACATCCCTTTTCTTCTGTGTATTGTACCACAAACAAAAAATCCCTTCACCTAAGGCAAAGGGATTTTTTGTTTATTTCAGCTTAGAAAGCCATTTTGCCATTTCATCCGCTTTATCCGCCGGAACAAGGCCTGCAGGCATATTGCCGCGACCATGCTCAATGACGTCTTTAATTTGGTCAAGCGAAAGCCGTTGACCTACTCCTTTTAATGACGGACCAACCCCGCCTTCATAATTTTGCCCATGACAGCTGCTGCAAGTTTGTTGATAAAATTTCTCTGGAGTGAACTCTGCGGTTTGTTCGGTTTTCTCGCCGCCTTTTTTCTCTTTTGCGAGCTCTTTCGCATCACCGAGCCCTTTAAATGAAAGACCAAGAGTAAGTGCGATCCCGAACGCCATAATGATAAAAAACGGGATTAACGGGTTTCGATTCATCTCTTTTTACCTCCCTTATGTATGACCATTGTTCGAAAAATAGAACCGCTACAAACAATTTTATTTTACTGTAAATTATCGCGGAGGAAAAGCCCTAATCTGATTATCCATGGCAAAATCGCCGCATTGGAAAAGGCTAAAACAAAAGAAAAGCAATTAAAATGCTCATCCCAATTATACCCGATAGAAGAAAATAAAGTAGGCGAAATCGTTTTCCCATCCATATCCACCATAAACAATTTATGAAAATGGTTAATGCTGTAACCGCTTTTTGTTTCGGAAAATAATATTCACCGATTTTTATGGATGCAATAAGGAAAATAAACGCGCCGCTGATGAGCGGAATATGAAGAATATTCCCTTTTCCCTTCCACAGCCGTATAGCGACAAGGCATAGAAAGAAAAAAAGGGCGTAAAGGAGCATTTGCAAAACGAATGACAATTCAGTAAAATAAATGACAAGAGTACTTGCTGGCAACAATAGACAAATCATTCCCGCAAGAAGAAAGGTGAACACCGTTCGTCGTCGGTCTGAACCCCGACCATGCGGACGTTTTTTATCATCACCTTCCGTATATAATGCCAGCAAGTAATTGCAATATTGCTCTGGAAGGAGGCGAGAGCGCTTCCAATATTCAATTTCCCGCACAATAATTTCACGTCTTCGTTCGTCCATGCACATCCGCCTTTCGAAAAGAAAAAGAAAAAAGAAAAAATAGTTTACTTCTCAAGGGATATGAAGAAGTAAACTATTGTAGAAAAGATTACTCTAAAAAGTCTTTCAGCCGTTTGCTGCGGCTTGGATGACGCAACTTGCGGAGCGCTTTTGCTTCAATTTGCCGAATGCGTTCGCGGGTGACGCCAAATACTTTTCCAACTTCTTCCAGAGTCCGTGTTCGGCCGTCATCTAGCCCAAAACGCAAGCGCAAAACGTTCTCCTCGCGGTCAGTAAGCGTATCTAACACGTCTTCGAGCTGTTCTTTTAGCAGCTCATACGCCGCGTGCTCGGATGGAGATGTTGCTTCCTGATCCTCAATGAAATCGCCTAAATGCGAATCGTCTTCTTCGCCAATCGGTGTTTCGAGAGACACCGGTTCTTGGGCAATTTTTAAAATTTCGCGTACTTTTTCCGGAGTCAAATCCATTTCCTCAGCAATTTCTTCCGGAGTTGGTTCACGACCAAGATCTTGAAGCAATTGCCGCTGCACGCGGATCAGTTTGTTAATCGTTTCAACCATATGCACCGGGATGCGGATCGTCCGTGCCTGATCGGCAATGGCGCGCGTAATCGCTTGGCGAATCCACCATGTTGCATAAGTGCTGAATTTATATCCTTTACGATAATCAAATTTTTCGACGGCTTTAATTAGCCCCATGTTTCCTTCTTGGATTAAATCGAGAAACAGCATCCCGCGGCCAACGTAACGTTTGGCGATGCTGACAACAAGGCGCAGGTTAGCTTCTGTCAAGCGGCGCTTTGCTTCCTCGTCGCCTTGTTCAATCCGTTTTGCCAGCTCGATCTCTTCTTCGGCAGACAAAAGCGGAACGCGGCCAATTTCTTTTAAATACATGCGTACAGGGTCGTTAATTTTAACGCCAGGAGGAACGGATAAATCATTTAAATCAAATTCTTCTTCTTCTTTTGCTAAGTCATCGATATCAGGATCTGCTTCTAAATCAGATTCGCTAATGACCTCGATTCCTTGATCAGCCAGATATTCGTAATATTCGTCCATCTGATCAGAATCTAGATCAAAGCCAGACAAGCGCTCAGCGATTTCTTCATATGTTAAAATACCGCGCTTTTTGCCGAGCTCTGTTAGCTGTTCTTTTACTTGCTCAAGAGTTGCATCCGCATCGGCTTGTTTAGAACGGGCTGGTTTTTCAGCCATTTCACTACCTCCTTTTAAAACTTATACCACCATGTTATGAAGAAGATAACATCTTTTTCATATCAATAATTTCTTTGGCAATGCGCGCAGCAGTTAAAAAATCCTTTTTTCGCTCTGCTTCCGTCTTTTCTTGTTCTTTTTCTTTTAGCATTAACCATTTTGGATAATTCAACACATGTCTTATATAATCATTCAGTTCCTGATCGGAAATTTCATCCGTGATCAATAATAGCGACAGCTCGGTTGCCAGCGGCTTCAAATCATCAGGAAGACGCGAAATCAGCAAGCTGACATTCGGTTCATTTCCTTCTTCGTAAAAAGCATAAATATAAGCGGCAATCGCTCGGTGCTCTTCGAGATTGAATCTGCCCGCGATCTTTTCCTGAACAACCATCGCTACATCGCGGTTTTGCAGCATATGGGCAAGCAGCATTCGCTCCGCGTTTTGAAATGCAGGGAGAAGCTTTTTTTGCAGCAGCGGTTTTGGTGCTGCTTCCCGGTCTATATGATCAGAATGCTTGACTGTGCCTTTATAGCGGTTTAACTGCTCCTGCAAGGCGGACAGTGAAAGGGAAAACTCCTCGGCCAACTGCCGTAAATAGTAATCCCACTCAATCGGATTCGGCAGCTTGCTGATTTCGCGAAGCACTTCCTCAATATAACGGATTTTATCATTCTCGTTCTGCAAGTTTTTTCCCCTGCGGAAATACATCATTTTAAACGTCATCAGCGAGCTGCTAGCGTCAATAATATCACGCTGAAACCGCGCTGCACCATATTTCTTTATATATTCATCCGGGTCGAGACCATCAGGAATTGTGGCGACTTTCACATGGCAGCCTGCATCCGCCAACAGCTTTGCGGCGCGGAATGTCGCTTCTATTCCCGAAGCATCGCCATCATAGCAAATAATGACTGTATCGACATTGCGCCGAAGGATGCGCGCATGCTCTTCCGTCAACGCTGTGCCCATCGTTGCCACCGAATGGGCAACTCCTGCCTGTACGGCAGAAATGACATCAGCGAATCCTTCCAATAAAACGGCTTCTTGATGCTTTCGAATATGTAGGCGCGCTTGATGAAAATTGTATAAAATGCTCCCTTTATGGAAAATCGGTGTTTCCGGGCTGTTTAAGTATTTCGGCTGACCTTCCCCAAGCAGCCGGCCCGAAAAGCCGACAGCATCTCCGTGATGATTATGAATGGGAAACATGATGCGGTGGCGAAAACGATCGACATAGTCGCCGTTTTCTTTGCGAATGATCAACCCTGCCTTTTCCATCAGGCTGGGTGAAAAGCCGCGCCCTAGCAAAAGTTTGACAGCGAAATCGCGTGAATCAGGCGCATAGCCGATTTCAAACTGATCGATCATTTCCCTTGTCCATCCACGCGTTTGTAAATAATCAAAAGCTTCCTGTCCTTCCTTTGTATTGACAAGCAAATGATGGTAAAATTTTTTCAAAAGCGCATGTGCTTCGATCATCATTTTTGTTTCGCCTGCGTCGGTGCGACGGTGCTTATCAACGTCGTCCAACTTGAAAGCGGACAAATCCACGTTTGCCTTTACGGCCAGCCGCTGGACCGCTTCAATAAAGGATAGACCTTCTATGTCCATTAAAAACGAGAATACATTTCCGCCAGCACCGCAGCCGAAACAATGAAAAATTTGTTTCTCTGGAGAAACCGAAAACGACGGGGTCTTTTCCCCATGGAACGGACATAACCCAAAATAGTTACGTCCTTGTTTTTTCAACTGGACGTAATCGCTAATCACATCGACAATATCGATGCTACGGCGAATCGCTTCAATCGTTTCTTCGGGAATACGGTATCCCATATGAACAGCTCCATATCTTATTATTCTCGGGTCTATGTCTATTTTCCTGTAAGTTTCGACAAAATTTTTTCGAAATTTTGCCGAAAGCGGCGACGATCCTGGTCAGAAAATTGTTTCATTCCTTTCGGATATACTCCTTGCCTTCGCAGTTTCGCATGAAAATAGCGATGGTAAAGAGCATTTGCCATCTCTTCCTCTTTATACACCTTTCCGCGCGGAGAGATGACATGCACGCCGCGGCTCACCAGCATGCTTGCCAATCCCACATCCTGGGTCACCACCACATCCCCTCGTGCCGCATGATTGAAAATGTACAAATCCACCGCTTCCTTTTCTGTATCAACGTATACCCACTTCATTTGTTGCAACGGTGAAAAGTGATTGTACGACGAAATAAACACACTTGGTATATTATATTTCGCGGCAAGGGAGAAAATTTCAATTTTTATCGGGCAAGCATCCGCATCTACAAAAACCGTCGGTCCCACTGTCTATATCTGACTGCTATCGCCGTTCATCGCGCGTTGTCTAGAATAGGCTAATGAAGCAACCAGATTTACACCTCCTATTATTCTACACCATTCTCAAAAATCCTTCTTTTTCCCCCCCGTATAATGAACGAATTTTGTCGAAAAAAATTTTACACTTACCCTTGACAAATAACTATAAATAGTTTACTCGTCTTTTACACGCTCTAAACCTATATTGTGCATTTTTCTCGCAATTTTTTATTATAATATAAACATTGAAAATATGCTACAAAAAATAAAAGCACAATTCACATGAACGTGAATGTGCTACAGTTTTCTTTTCTTCATAATAATGCTTGCTGTTTCTTCGACTGCTTTATTTGTCACATCGATCACATCGCAGCCGATTTTCGCGACAATTTCATCGAAATAAGCAAGCTCTTCTTTAATGCGGTCCATATTGGCATAAATAGCCTGGTCATTTAATCCAAGCGACTTTAGACGCTCGCGGCGAATCGAAAGCAGCTTTTCCGGACTAATTTTCAAACCGAAACATTTTTCGCTCGACACCTGAAACAGCTGCTCCGGCGGCTCTACTTCCGGTACGATCGGCACGTTGGCCACTTTTAACCGCTTATGGGCCAAATATTGTGATAGCGGCGTTTTCGAAGTGCGCGATACACCGATTAAAACGATGTCAGCGCGCAAAATTCCCCGCGGGTCGCGCCCGTCATCATATTTGACCGCAAATTCAATCGCTTCAATTTTCTTAAAATAATCCTCATCCAATACACGCACTTGTCCTGGTTCATACCTTGGCGTCAATTGAAACAGATCGCTCATTTTTTCAATCAGCGGCCCGATAATGTCATACGCTATCACTCCTTCGCGCGCTGCTTCCTCAAGAAGAAACTGGCGCATCTCCGGAACGACGAGAGTAAAGGCGATAATTCCCTGATTCATTTTCGCTAGCGCCACCACTTCGGCCAGCGTCGTTTTATCTTCTACATACGGTACGCGTTTGATCTGAATATGGGAGCTATAAAACTGGCTTGCTGCCGCTTTCACTACAAGTTCCGCTGTTTCCCCTCCTGAATCGGAAACAACATAAACAAGGCGTTGATTCATCTTTCTCCTCCTTTTTCTCCTACAACAAATCGTCTTTTGCTAGCGCAACGAACGCCTTTGTCATATTGGTTTTCGTTATTCGTCCAATGACTTCGTACCCTTTCTCTGTTTTCCGCACTACCGGCATGGCATCGATTTGCTTTTCGATCAGCCGTTCTGCTACTTCAATAAGCGGATCATCTTTATAGCAAACCGCTATATTCGGCATTCTTGTCATAATGATATTGACTGGAATCGCCGTTAACTCCTGTTTACCGATGCTTGCACGCAGCAAGTCTTTCCGTGATAGTACACCGACTAACAGCGATTCATCGTCAACGACAAACAAGGTGCCTACATCTTCGAGAAACATCGTCACAATCGCATCATATACGCTTACATTTTCATTGACAACCACCGGAATTGACTGGTAATCAGCAACCTTTATCTTTTTTATTTTATCAGCCAGCAGCTGCGATCCCGTTTTTCCTGTATAAAAATAGCCTACCCGAGGCCGCGCTTCCAAATAGCCGGCCATTGTTAAAATGGCCAAATCCGGACGCAATGTGGCCCTTGTTAAATTCAACTTCTCGGCAATGCTTTCGCCGGTAATCGGGCCATGATCTTTCACAATTTGCAAAATTTGTTCTTGGCGTTTATTCAGTTCGATCGTTGCTCACCACCTTGCTTAAAAGCTATATAAGTTTAACTTGAAGATTAGACCTCTGATGATAAAAAAATTTGTCATAGATTTTCGACTGTCACGCATTAGCGTGACAGTCGAAAAACATCGTGATCCTTTGATAAAAGGCAAGTTCTATAATTTATTATACTATACTCCGTTTCTAAGGAGAAAATTTTGTATCTGGAAAGATAACTAATGATCGCTTGTTTTTTCGTTGTTTTTATTGTGGTTTCCCATGTTTTGGCCAGATGAACTTATCTCTTTTAATTCATCGATTTGAGTTAAAAAACGTTTCGTTTTCAGCGATAATCCGGAATATTCATCATAATAGGAAGAAATGGCGGTACGGAGTTCTCGCTTCGTTTTTTCTTTTACAGAAATAGTTCCTAGCCTTGATACATCGATGTAATAAAACAAGCGCAACAGTCGGACAGCGGCTGCGGAAAGGGGAATGCGGTGCGGATCGGCAGACTCGCAGCGATGACAAAGAAAACCGGCTTCCTTCACTGAAAAAGAAAAATTCCCCTCCGTTCGACTGCATATTGCACAACGATCTAATGTCGGGGGAATCCCCATCACCGATAACATTTTTACCTCATAAATACAAGTAAGAATCTCTAAATCTCGCCCTTCGTTCATATATTGTAATGTCTGCAGAAGCAGTTCAAATAAATATGGATTGCGTTTTTGCTCCTCGGTAATTTTATCTGTCAGCTCTACAATATAGGATGCATATGCTGCAGTGAAAATATCCTCGCGGATGGTACGCATCGAATCGATGATTTCTCCCTGATGCAGCACGCCAACCCCACGGCTTCTGCGGATTAAGTAATGGCCGTATGTAAACGGTTGTGTAACGGCAGAAAGGCGGCTGCTTGGCTTTTTCGCTCCCCGTGCCATTGCAGCCACCTTTCCCCATTCTCTCGTGAAGAAAGTAACGATTTTATTTGTTTCGCCATAATCAATGGTACGAATGACCACTGCTTCACATTTTTCAAACAATCGTATCACCACCGATTTACGAACGCTCATTAAAAAATGGGCTGATCAACTTCCTCCAGTTCCGCTTCTTGTTCATCGCCGCTAAGCTGTTGCTCTCTTTCCAGCTCTTTAAAAAGAAGATATGTGTCGATATTGCCTGTTTGGCTAAATAATTTCCAAGTGAATTCAAGCATGGAACCACACCTCTTTCCGCCTGCAGCATTGCTTGTTTTTCCGTCTAATAATAGGTTGACTCCAACAGAAATGTTTATGTTACATAAAATTTTCTAATTAATACTCCTCTTCCCGGAATCCGAAATCGCGCAACTGGGCAAGGCGATTGCGCCAATCCTTTTGCACTTTGACCCATAGCTCCAAAAATACTTTTGACCCAAGCAGGGCTTCAATATCCATGCGCGCCCGCTGTCCAATTTCTTTTAGCATCCGTCCTTGCTTTCCAATAATGATCCCTTTTTGCGAATCGCGTTCTACGATAATGACGGCACCGACATAAACGGTGTCACTATCCTTGCGCCGCTCAATGCTTTCCACCACGACAGCAATAGAATGCGGAACTTCCTCACGCGTTAAGTGAAGCGCTTTCTCACGAATCAACTCCGCGATAATAAACTGTTCCGGATGATCGGTGATTTGGTCAG
This sequence comes from Parageobacillus caldoxylosilyticus NBRC 107762, assembly GCF_000632715.1. Classification (GTDB taxonomy): domain Bacteria; phylum Bacillota; class Bacilli; order Bacillales; family Anoxybacillaceae; genus Saccharococcus; species Saccharococcus caldoxylosilyticus. The sequence continues at coordinate 44,507 of NZ_BAWO01000001.1, forward strand.
GCGGATAATATTGTGGACCTTCCGGCAAATATTTTTTAATTTGCTCGATCAAATTTTCCACATTATTTCCTTGCAATGCGGAAATCGGAACGATTTCAGCAAATGGATAAAGATCTTTATATTGATCGATAAGCGGCAACAAATCATCCGGATGGACTTTATCAATTTTGTTCATGACTAGAAACACCGGAGTGTTTACCTCTTTCAGCCGTTCAATAATAAATGCATCACCGCGTCCAAATCCTTCTTCGACGTTAACCATAAACAAAATAAGATCGACTTCCCTTAACGCGTTCAGCGCCACCTTCATCATAAAGTCGCCAAGCTTATGTTTTGGCTTATGCACTCCTGGCGTATCAATAAAAATAATTTGTGCATCTTCTGTCGTGTAAACACCTTGAATTTTATTTCGCGTCGTTTGCGGTTTATCGCTCATAATAGCGATTTTTTGGCCAATGACACGGTTTAAAAACGTAGATTTTCCAACGTTTGGTCTACCGACAATTGCTACGAATCCTGATTTATATCCTTCCTTATTCATGGATATCCTCCGCTGAAAAAGCTTTTGGTAATAGTTCTCCCACTGTTAGTTCCATTATATCGCCGTTTAAATTTGCCAATATTACTTTCATATCGCTTGGACATAGCTCGAAAATAACTTGACGACAGGCGCCACAAGGGGATACCGGCCAGGGTGTATCGGCAATCACCGCAAGGGCGGCAAATTCCGTGTCCCCTTCCGAATACGCCTTAAAAAGCGCCGTTCGTTCCGCACAATTGCACATGCTGTAAGCAGCGTTTTCAATATTGCAGCCGCGGTACACTTTTCCGTCTTTGGTTAATAAAGCGGCGCCAACTTTAAATTTCGAATACGGAACGTAGGCATATTCTCGTGCTTTTTTTGCTTCTTCAATGAGTTCATTCTTTTTCAATGTTTCTCTTCCTTTCTCGGCTTGGAAGGCAATGTACCTCTTCTTTTATTTTACAAAAAATCTTTATAAATTTCATCTCTCGTCATGAAAATGTAACAGAAAAATTAGAATTTTCCTACTTATCTATCATATATGGCAGAAAGATGATGATTCCAATGGCCACTGCAACGATGGCGGCGAACAAAACAGCGGCCGCCGCAATATCTTTTGCCGCTTTTGCCAACGGATGGAAGTCGGTTGTCACCAAATTGACAACACGCTCGATCGCCGTGTTGATAAGCTCTAACGTAATCACGCTCCCGACGGTCAGCAAAAGAATAAGCCATTCCCATTTAGAAATACGAACGACAGCAGCAGCAGCAATGGCAACAACAGCTAGGGCGATATGAACGCGCAGATGCTCCTCTTCTTTAATTGCGGTCCTCATTCCTGCCCATGCGCAAGCAAACCGTTTTTTTTCCTTCTGCCAATTCATAGCTATCTCCTTAATCCGAATTGCTTTAAAATCTCTTCTTGCTTAGAAAACATCGTTTTCTCTTCTTCCTCCGTTTGGTGATCGTAACCTAACAGATGCAAAAAGCCGTGCACCGCCAAAAAACCGAGCTCGCGCATGAACGAATGCCCGTATTCTTCGGCCTGTTCTTTTGCCTTTGGAATAGAAATAATAATGTCGCCAAGCAATGGCGGAATATCGGCGCCGATAATTTCAATCTCTCCTTCTCCTTTTTCCTCAAGCGCGAAGGAAATCACATCGGTTGGCTGGTCTTTTCCACGGTAGTCGCGGTTGATGATGCGGATTCGTTCATTGTCGACAAAGGAAACGCTCACTTCTGCCCCTTGAGGGACGCCTTCAATTTCCGCCGCATGGTTTAGCAACCGCTCGATCATCATTATTTGTTCTTCTGTAACTTCATTCGTTTCGTCGATAAAATCGATGTGAAGAATCATGCGTGTTTCACCTTTTCCTTTCTTATCTCTGGATATTCAATGCGCGAATGAAATACACCATTTAGCGTCTCACAAAACGAACGGGCGACAATTTCTAATTCTTTTAACGTAATATCACATTCGTTCAATTGGTTGTCTTGCAAACGGTCAGCAATAATGGCGCGCACAATTTTTTCGATTTTTTCCTGGGACGGGCTAGAAAGCGAGCGCACTGCCGCCTCCACGCTATCCGCAATGCTAACAATCGCCGCTTCCTTCGTTTGCGGCTTCGGCCCCGGATAGCGGAATTCTTCCTCCAGTACAAAGCCCGTTTGTTCCAGAGCTTTATGATAAAAATATTTTAACAAAGTTGTACCGTGATGTTGTTCGGCAATGTCAATAATTTCCTTTGGCATGCGGTGTTTTTTTAATATTGCCACTCCATCTGCTACATGAGCAAGAATAATATTTTTGCTTAACTGCGGCGATAAATGATCGTGCGGATTCCCGCTGATTTGATTCTCGATAAAATAGCGCGGCCGTTTCGTTTTTCCGATGTCATGGTAATAGCAGGCGACACGCGCCAGCAGACCGTTCGCACCAATCGCTTCGCACGCAGCTTCGGCCAAATTGGCGACCATAATGCTATGATGGTACGTTCCCGGCGCTTCGATTAAAATTTTGCGAAGCAGCGGGTGATTCGGGTTAGACAGTTCAATTAGTCTGATCGATGATAAAATCCCGAATGCCGCCTCCAACATTGGCAATAGCCCGATCGTCAAAATGGCGGAAAAAATGCCGGAAGCAAGCGCCATTAGCAGGAACATTCCAATTTCCGAAAGCGAATAATGACCGTTTTTTAGCAAGATCATGGCCAGTATCAATACCATATTAATAAAAGCAACAAATAATCCAGCCTGCCAAATTTTTGCCTTGCGCAGCTGTTGATGCAAAAAGAAGCTGCCTGCCAAACCGCTTGTCAGCAAATAAATCGCTAACGAAACTTGTACCGTGCCGTTTGCGCCTATTTCCTCATTAAACATCAAACTTCCGCATACAGCGCAAAGAATTGCCGTCATGATCGCTATTCGTTCCCCAAGCAAAATGCGCACCAGCATGGTGCCGAAAGCAATCGGCACCAGATAGCCGGTGGAAACAGTATCTCCTTGCGGCAAGAGGCGGACAAGCTCCATTATCAGCATAGTGATGGTAAATATCGTTGTAAATAGAAATAAATCCGTGTTGGTCCGTTCGCGTCCAAAGTAATAAACAAGCGGAGAAAGCAATAATAGCACAAGCATGGAAAGGCCGATCAACGGATGGAAAGAATGGTCGTTTTGCAATAAGCCGGCAAGCTGCAGCTGGTGATAAATTTCATTCGTAATAAACTGTCCTTCCTCTACGATCACTTGTCCCTGCAAAATTTTTACCGGCTTAACCTCATCCATTACCTGTCTCCGCTTTTCTTCCGTAGCCGCCCGGTCATAAACCACGTTTGGAATGACAGCCTGTTTTGTAAGCTTTATAACGATTTCTTTTAATGACGGCGAAAGCATCGCATACTTCAATTCATCTGCTGCTTTCTCTCTTGCCCTATCTAATTCCTCCTGCGTAATTCGTTCCCTCATAATCAAATGGACGGCCGTTACCGCTGCTTCTTTCGCAGTTTTTATATCTTCTGGAGCCGCATGAAGCAGCGCTTCCCACTCGTTGGCCGACAAATAAGAAAACCATTCCGGCGGCAGCCGCTCCTGCAGCGCGCCGACCATGTCCGTCTCCACTTCGTTTTCCCTTTTTGCTTGTTCCTGTATGTCCACAATGGCTGTAAATAAGGACGAAATTAAATCGACACGGTTTTCCGCATACTCTTTTTTTAATGTATAAATATCAGCCACTTTATTGGCCGCTTCTTCTTTCAGCCGTTCGGTCGCCTCCTTATCTTCGATCGTAATCGGCGACCGGATTGTTTCTTTCGCGACGTCAAACAGGCGCAGCTCATATTGGCGCGGCTTTACATGCCAGTAAAGGACGGAAAACAGCATTAGCCCTAAAAACAAAAACAAAAGATAGCGGACAAAACGAACACGGCTCGTATGCTTTAGAAAAAAGCGAATCCTTTCCAACGGTTTTCCCCTCACTTTAAAGAAAAGACCCTGCGGGAAACGGGTCTTTTTTTATCTATAAACCTGCCTGATTATACGCTTCAATAATTTTCGCCACGAGCGGGTGGCGCACTACATCTGATTGCTCGAGAAAAACAAATGAAACACCGCTGATGGTAGCCAATATTTCTTTAGCTACGGCAAGGCCTGATTTGACTCCCTTTGGCAAGTCCACTTGTGAAATATCGCCGGTAATGACCATTTTTGAACCAAATCCTAGCCTCGTTAGAAACATTTTCATCTGAGCCGGCGTTGTGTTTTGCGCTTCATCTAAAATGACAAAAGCATCTTCTAACGTTCTCCCGCGCATGTAAGCGAGCGGAGCAATTTCGATCGTTCCGCGCTCGATAAGGCGCTGCGTATGGTCTACCCCCAACACATCGTGCAGCGCATCGTAAAGCGGGCGTAAATACGGATCTACTTTTTCTTTTAAATCTCCCGGTAAAAACCCTAAACTTTCTCCCGCCTCCACCGCCGGACGAGTCAAAATAATGCGCTTCACTTGGCCGTTTTTTAGCGCCCGAACAGCCATGACTACCGCCAAGTACGTTTTCCCGGTTCCAGCTGGACCGATACCGAAAACCAGATCATGCTGCTTAATGGCGGTTACATAATGCCGCTGTCCTAGCGTTTTGACACGAATCGGTTTTCCTTTTGCATTTTTCGTTATTTCTTCCTCATATAAACTGACCAAATAGTCGAGTGCTCCCTTTTTCGCTAACTGTATCGCATACATCACGTCCCGCTCGCTAATCGTAATTCCCTTGCGGATGATGATCAATAAGTGGCGCAGCAAGTCATCCACAAGCTGTACTTGCTCGGGGGTACCGGAAACACTCACTGTTTCCCCTCTTGTTACAATGGAAACCCCCAATTCCTCTTCCAATCGTTTGAGATGGGCATCATGAATGCCGAACAAGGCAATGGCTTCGTTTGCGTTTTCTAATTGCTGACTGATCGTTACAAACTCCTCTAACATTCTCAATCTCCTTGAACGATAGGTTGTGGTATTGCGATATTTTCAATCACTTGATAATGCAATTCTACCACTACTTTACCATTCTCTTTCGTCTGATGCAAAACTTTTTCGCCTTTTATGGAAGCATCATCAGGCAGTTTCTCTTTTAATTCCTCGCGGGCAAGTTCCTTTGCCTTTGCAAACGCTTCTTCCCACGTATAGCTCCGCTTTACTTCTGCTGTTTCCCGGAAAATGACGCGCTCATAATATAAGGGCAAGTCCCATTTCCAAAAACGAAACGGCCTTTTTTGTACATTGATTTCATAATTGGTAAACTTCGGCTTTTCCCATCCCCAAACTGGAAGAGAAATATTTCCTATTTTTATATAATGTTTTTCCATATATTTTCCTGTCAAGACGCGAAAAGTGGCATCAAGCGGCAGGACAACGGTAGACTTGTACCATGTTTCGCCAAAAATTTTTCCCTTTGCCGGCACTAATTTTGTTTGCCCTTCTTTCCCGATAATTCCAGACACGAGCAGCTGCCCCTTTGTAACATGGTCATGAACGGAAACAAGCGGCTGTCCTTCTTCAACAAACATATCAGTAATAATCGCCTTCTTTTTCGCCACTAAATGCTGCGCCCCTATTTTTTTCGGCTCTTCAGGCTGTTCTTTTTCCACCACCCGAAAATAAAGCGTTGTCCCTTCCCATTCTACACCAACCCATGTAATCGCATCGATGCGATCTGTCAATTTCTTTTGAATCGTTTCCGGATCATCAACGAGAAATTGAAACGCTCCTTTTTCTATCCCCATTCTTTTTAATTCTTTCCAAATCCGGTATTCCGTCTCCGGCTTTGCCCCTTTGATTTCAATCCCCCATATCATGTTGGAAAGTAAAAAAACAATAACGAAAAATAAACATATTCCGAGCAAAAACCCGGTGTTCGACAACGCTTTTTTGCAGAAAAAAGGAAACCCTGTTTTTCCGACAAAATAAAGCTTGCACTCGCTTCTGCGGGCGACGATGCGCAACCGCTTCACATCGCTTAACTTAATAAAAAACGTCACAATATGGTCGCTATGCTTTTTCACATTCCAAATGACAATATCGTTGCGCACACACGCGTTCAGCAAACGTTCCACACCTTTTCCTTGTGCTTTCACCCTTACGCTGCCAATCAGTATGTTCATCCATTGATTTTTCATCGTATTTCCTCCCGTGAATGGTTATTCATCTATATAAATCACTTGGTTGATTTTCCCTTCCAACAAAATTTCTTCTGGCAAAATCGTTTTGATGACAAACTTTTCGCCGCGAACAAGCAGCTGCCCTTGCTTCAAAAGAAGGCGCAGTTCTTTATCGCTAAACGTCAACAGCCCTCGGTGATTTTCAATATAAATATGTATTTGCCCAACCATCGTAATGCGGGGAAGGTCCATCACAATGTCAGCGGGAAGCTCCAGTTTATCGGTAATCCATCTTTTCATCTTCTGGCGCCACTTTTTCACCATAAAAAAGAACCCCCTTTCATCTCATATGTATGAGAAGAAAAGGGGTTATAGCACCTGTTTTGCAAAAACAAAGGGCGCCCGTCTACACGGAGCACCCTGTTCATCGTGATTGTGAAAGTTGTTGTTGGACAAGTTTATTGACGAGAGAGCCATCCGCTTTTCCTTTTACTTTCGGCATGATCGCTCCCATCACTTTCCCCATATCCGCTTTCGAGGAAGCTCCTACTTCGGCAATCGTCTGTTTGACAATTTCCAAGAGCTCTTCCTCTGTGAGTGGTTTTGGCATATATGATTGAACAATTTCCAATTCTACCTTTGTTTTTTCGACAAGGTCAGCACGGCCTGCGTTTTCGAATTCCTGGAGGGAGTCTTTACGCTGCTTTAATTCTCGAGAAAGAACGGTTAGCTCTTCGTCTTCCGATAATTCGCTTTTCCCTAGTTTAATCGCTTCGTTTTGCAACGCCGCTTTCAACATGCGAAGAACGGAGAGTTTTTCTTTTTCTCTGCTTTTCATCGCCTGCTTCATGTCGTCATTTAAACGATCGAGAAGACTCATATATACACCCTCTTTTAATGCTTGCGCTTTCTAGCCGCTTCAGATTTTTTCTTCCGTCTGACGCTTGGCTTTTCATAAAATTCGCGCTTTCTTACTTCTTGCAGTGTACCCGTTTTGGAAACGGCACGTTTGAAGCGACGAAGAGCGTCGTCAATAGATTCGTTTTTTCGAACGATGGTTTTTGACATCCTGCTTCCCTCCCTCCGAGCAACAACCATTACATTTTGTTACTATGCGTGTACTTGTCAATTATAATACATGCTTGCGCCAAAGGTCAATAAAAAACTGTCATTGTTCACCTTCCTTGCCCATACAAATAGGATGAAAGGGGGAAGGACAAGTGGTGCAATTGCTCATCTGGTTTTCGGTTTATACTGGCATTTTTCTTCTTGGCATGTTTATGATGAAAGCAGGATTTTACACTTTATCTGGACACCGTCTAAAACACTGGCTATTACGCTTTACAGGCACCCCATGGCAAGGATTTCTCACCGGAACGGTGACGACTGCCCTTATGCAAAGCAGCTCTGCCGTCATGGTAATTACAGTTGGGCTCGTCTCCACCGGCTATCTTACATTCCGGCAATCGATCGGCATTATTTTAGGAAGCAATATCGGCTCTACCATCACGACAGAAATCATGACACTCCATGTTGGCGACAACGTCATTCCATTGCTTTTCGTTGGCGCGATTCTCGTCTTTTTTGGGCGTTACCGTCCTGCCTATAGCATCGGAATGATTATGGTCGGGCTCGCTTCTTTATTTTTTGCCATGAACGGGTTTAGCCAATTGTCAAAACCGTTGGCCGCTTATCCGATCATTGACGAGTGGCTGAAAAAAACGAACAATTCCCCGCTTGCCGGAATCATGATCGGCATTATTTTTACAGCCATTATTCATTCGAGTGCGGCAATGATCGGCATCGCCATGGGGTTTTTGAATGAACATCTATTAACATTGCCAGCCGGCATCGCCATTTTGCTTGGCGCGAATATCGGCACATGTATAACCGGCCTCCTTGCCAGCATCGGTTCCGCATATGAAGCAAAATTAACGGCGTATACTCATTTATGGTTTAATGTCATCGGCGTGATCATCTTTTATTTTTTTATTGACCCGCTCGCTTTCGTTGCTGGCAAGCTAAGCAATTCCCCGGATGTGCAGCTGGCTCATGTCAGTGTCCTGTTTAACGTTATTTGTTCGTTGGCGGCGCTGCCATTTGTCCGCTGGATCGAAGCGGCTATATTATTTTTCCACGGCCGGCGTTTTTAATAATCAGAGCGGGCTGTTTTCCCTTCGATAATCGCTACGCCCGAACTTGTGCCGATGCGCGTCGCCCCTGCTTGTATCATGGCGTTTGCACTTTGTATGTCACGGACGCCGCCGGAAGCTTTCACCCCGATGGACGGGCCGACCGTTTTGCGCATTAATGCCACATCTTCGACTGTCGCACCGCCGGTAGAAAATCCGGTCGACGTTTTGACATAATCCGCGCCTGCTTTCACCGCAAGCTGGCAAGCACGCACTTTTTCTTCTTCTGAAAGCAGACATGTTTCAATAATTACTTTGACAAGCGCTTTTCCCTTCGCCGCTTCGACAACGGCGCGAATATCGCGTTCCACAAGCTCATCGTTTCCATCTTTCAGCGCGCCGATATTGATCACCATATCGACTTCCGCCGCCCCGTTTTCAATCGCGTTTTTCGTTTCGAACGCCTTTGTTTCCGGCGTATTGGCTCCGAGCGGAAAGCCGATTACCGTACATACTTTCACATCCGTGCCTTTTAACAGTTCGGCGGCGGTTGCCACCCATGTCGGATTGACGCAGACGGAAGCAAATCCATACCGTTTTGCTTCTTCACACAGCTTTACAATATCGTTTTTTGTTGTATCCGCTTTCAACAAGGTATGGTCAATCATTTTGGCAATATTTGTTTCCAACTTCATCAATCTCCTTTCATGTATAGAGGTCTGACCTCTATCATCATACCATTTTGAACAAAAAAAAACTAGTCTACAGCATATTTTTATAGTAAACAAAAACCCAGCTCTGTACTAGCTGGGTTATGAGCTTAATTTGACGGATTGCGGGATGTCGTCCGTCACGACGCGGACAAATTCGCCTTCATTATACGGATATCCGGCTTTTTTAATTTTTACTTTAACGATTTCACCGACCATTTCTTCAGTAGCCGGGAATTTTACTTTTAAATAGTTATCGGTGTAGCCGATATACAGACCGCTTTCCGGATTTTCTTTGTCCCGTTCTTCCGGAATTACTTCCAGCACTTGTCCTTCAAATTGCGAAGCATATTCTTTCGCCAGCTGATCAGACAGCGCAATTAAACGGCGGACGCGATCGTGTTTCACATCCTCATCCACTTGATTTGGCATGCGCGCGGCCGGCGTGCCTGTCCGTTTGGAATACGGGAAAACGTGGAGTTCGGAAAAGCGCTGTTCGCGCACAAAGTTGTACGTTTCCATAAACTCTTCTTCCGTTTCGCCTGGGAATCCGACGATCACGTCTGACGTAATCGCCAGTTCAGGGAACACTTCACGCAAACGTGCTAGCCGCTCGGCAAAAAATTCGGTTGTATATTTGCGGCGCATCCGTTTTAATACGGTATTGGAGCCCGATTGAAGCGGAATATGCAAATGGCGCACGATCTTATCGGAACGCCGCAGCACTTCGATCACTTCATCGGTAATTTGGCTCGCTTCAATCGATGAGATGCGGAGCCGTTTCAGACCGACAACTTGCTCGTCCAAATCGCGGAGCAGCGCCGCAAAGTTATAGTCTTTCATATCCGTTCCATAACCGCCTGTATGGATGCCCGTTAAAACAATCTCTTTATAGCCGGCGTTAACTAGCTGCTGCGCCTGGCGGATGATTTCTTTCGGATCGCGGGAACGCATTAATCCGCGCGCCCATGGAATGATACAAAAGGTGCAAAAGTTATTGCATCCTTCTTGAATTTTTAAAGAGGCACGCGTCCGGTCGCTAAACTCCGGAACGTCCATTTCTTCGAACACGCGTGTTTTCATAATGTTGTGAACGGCATTAATCGGCTGGCGTTCACGCTGAAACTGTTCCACATATTCTAAAATTTTTCCGCGGTCTTGTGTGCCGATGACGATATCCACCCCCGGAATCGCCATTACTTCCGCCGGAGACGTTTGCGCGTAGCACCCCGTCACGCACACAACCGCATCCGGATTCCGGCGAATGGCGCGGCGAATGACTTGGCGGCTTTTTTTATCGCCTGTGTTCGTTACCGTGCAAGTATTGATGACATACACGTCAGCACGGCTTTCAAAATCTTTCCGTTCATAGCCTGCCTTTTTAAACAATTGCCAAATCGCTTCCGTTTCATAATGGTTGACTTTACATCCAAGCGTATGAAATGCAACGGTTGGCATTTGCTTTCACCTCACTGTAGTTCAAATTGGTACGAAGCAGCCGCTAACAAATAAAGCGGCGCCGTTTCGGTCCGCAAAATCCGCGGGCCGAGGCTGCAGGAAAAAAAGCCATGCTGCCTCAGGAGGTCAACTTCTTCATCGGAAAAGCCTCCTTCTGGTCCAAACACGGCAAGGAGAGACTGGCCTCGCTTCATTTGTTGAAAAATAGCAGCAAGCGTTTGATGATTGCCGCGCTTCGCCTCTTCTTCATAGGCAACCATTCGGCAATCCATCGTTTTCGCAAACTCGATCAGCTCATGGATCGTTAGCGGAGCGTGTATATCGGGAATTTGGCTGCGATGAGCTTGCTCTGCCGCCTCTTTTGCGATTTTTTTCCATCGATCTATTTTTTTATCCGCCTTTTTTGCGTCCCATTTGACAACAGAACGAGCCGCCAAAAAAGGAAGGAAAGCGAAAGCGCCGAGCTCCGTTCCTTTCTGAATCACAAGCTCCAGCTTATCTCCTTTCGGCAGTCCATGGGCAATATAGACGCGAATAGGCAGTTCCGTTTGTTCTTCTATCCATTCTACAACACGAGCTATTACATTCTCACTGGTAATTTGTTCAATTTCGCACCGAGCCGTTTTGCCGTTCGAAAGGACGCAAATCAATTTGCTTCCCTTTCCCATGCGCATCACGCGGACAATATGGTGGTAGTCATCGCCGCCAATGGCAATCCGGTCATTCGCCTGTTGATTGTCGGGAACAAAATATCGCTGCAACGCAATCCCTTCTTTTCATCATTTTTTGGCGATAAATGCCACCCAATCTTCCATCACTAACGTTTCCTCAATGACAAATCCTGCCGCTCTTAAACCATCTTTTACTTCCTGCTTCTTCGCCTGAATAATTCCAGACGTAATAAAATATCCGTCTTTTTCAAGAAGGCGATACGCGTCATCAACAAAGCGCAAAATAATTTCCGCCAAAATATTGGCAACAATAATGTTTGCCCGTTCATCGATGTGGTCAAGCAGATTGTTTTGCGAAACAGTCACGATATGCTGCACCTTATTTAGCTTGACATTCAACCTTGCACTATCGACGGCCACCGGATCCAAGTCAAGAGCACGGACGGATTTGGCGCCTAGCATTGCTGCGGCAATGCTTAAAATGCCGGAACCAGTGCCGACATCAATGACCTTATCCCCAGGCTTTACATATTTCTCCAGTGCCTGAATACACATGACTGTCGTCGGGTGGGTTCCTGTGCCAAACGCCATGCCCGGGTCCAATTCAATAATCAATTCGTCGCTCGACACTGGCTCATAAACTTCCCACGTCGGAACAATCGTAAATTTTTCTGATATTTTCACAGGATTATAATATTTTTTCCAGGCGGTTGCCCATTCCTCTTCATTTACTTCGCTAATGGTAATCTTATTTTTTCCAATATCAATATCGTACAATAATAAATTGTTAATCGCCTGTTTAATTTCTTCCACCGTTTCTCCGAGAAAGCTGTTGACCGGCAAGTACGCTTTAATAATGACGCCTTCTTCCGGATAATCGTCCGGATTCAGCTCATATACTTCCCCAAACCAATCTTCTCTTTCTTTTATTAAATCATACGGGTCTTCGATCACGACCCCTCCTGCCCCTGCTTCGTGCAAAATATTCGAAATCGCCTCGACTGCCTCGTGCGTCGTATGGATGCTGATTTCTGACCATTTCATAAAATTCATGATTCTCCTTTAAACGCTTTTTTTACCTTATCAAAAAAGCGGTCATGTGGTTCATGGTGCATGCTGGCACCACCCAATTGGTCAAATTCACGCAGCAATTGCTTTTGCTTTTCTGTCAGCTTCGTCGGCGTCACAACGCGGACGATAACATGCTGGTCGCCATAGCCGTAGCCGCGCACATTTGGCACTCCTTTTCCTTTTAAGCGGAATCTCGTTCCTGTTTGCGTGCCTGCCGGGATTTTTAACTTCACTTTTCCATGCAGAGTCGGGACTTCGATCTCATCCCCAAGCGCTGCCTGCGCAAATGTAAGCGGCACTTCGCAATAAATATCATCGCCGTCGCGTTCAAAAAATTCATGTGGCTCCACATGAAAGATAATATATAAATCTCCTGGCGGCCCTCCGTTAATCCCCGGCTCTCCTTGGCCGGCAACGCGCAATTGTTGTCCGTCATCAATTCCAGCCGGGATTTTCACATGGATTTTTTTCCGTCGTTTTACGCGGCCGGTGCCGCCGCATGTCGTACATTTTTCCTTAATATATTTCCCTGTTCCGCCGCAATATGGACATGTGCGGCGATTGACGATGCGCCCAAACGGGGTGGATTGCTCCGTGCTGATTTGTCCAGCCCCGTGACAATGCGGACATGTTTCCGGCTTTGTACCCGGTTTTGCTCCGGTGCCATGGCAAGTGTCGCATGTTTCTTCGCGCGGAATTTCAATATCGGTTTCTTTGCCAAATGCTGCTTCCTCAAATGTCAATGTCATCGTATATTGCAAATCGGCTCCAGCTCTAGGAGCATTCGGATTACGCCGGCGGCCGCCGCCAAAAAAGGTGTTGAAAATATCCTCAAAACCGCCGAAGCCGCTAAAACCGCCAAAATCAAAATCATCGCTGCGGAAGCCACCGAAACCTTGATTTGGATCGGCGTGGCCAAACTGATCGTAATGGGCCCGCTTTTGGTCATCGCTTAACACTTCGTAGGCTTCTTTAATTTCTTTAAATTTTTCCGCCGCATCGGGCTCTTTATTCACATCTGGATGATACTTTTTCGAAAGCTTCCGATATGCTTTTTTAATCTCCTCTTTTGTCGCATTTTTGCTGACTCCGAGAATTTCATAATAATCTCGCTTCGCCATGATGATCATCCACTCCCGATTCACTCACATGAAGATAATTTTAGCATTTCTCTCTTTTTGATTGCAACAGATTTAAGCCGTCATCTTCTTATTAGCAAAAAAGTCAAAGCCAAGACAGGCCTGACTTTGACTTTTTCACCAATGTATTATTTGTCATCTTTTACTTCTTCGAATTCTGCATCAACTACATTATTGTCTTTCTTCGTCGCGCCGTCAGCTCCCGTTTGCTGATTTTGCGCTTGCTTTGCTGCTTGTTCGTATAGCTTCATCGATAGCTGCTGCACCGCTTCTTGCAGCGCTTCTTTCTTTTTGCGGATTTCATCGAGATCGTTTTTCTCAAGCGCCGCTTTCAGCGCATCTTTTGCTTCACGCGCTTTTTTCATTTCCGCTTCGTCTACTTTTCCTTCCACTTCTTTTAACGTCTTCTCCGTCGTAAATATTAAGTGGTCGGCCTCGTTGCGCAGTTCGGCCGCTTCTTTCCGTTTTCTGTCCGCTTCAGCGTTTTCTTCCGCCTCTTTAATCATGCGCTGAATTTCTTCTTCGGAAAGACCGGATGACGATTTAATGGTAATCGATTGCTCTTTGTTCGTGCCTAAATCTTTGGCTCGGACATGGACAATGCCGTTGGCGTCGATATCAAACGTTACCTCAATTTGCGGTACGCCACGCGGTGCCGGCGGAATATCCGTCAATTGGAAACGGCCAAGCGTTTTGTTATCGGCCGCCATTGGGCGCTCCCCTTGCAACACGTGAATGTCGACCGTTGTCTGGTTATCTGCTGCTGTCGTGAAAATTTGTGATTTGCTTGTCGGGATCGTCGTATTGCGTTCAATTAATTTCGTAAATACGCCGCCCATCGTTTCAATTCCAAGCGACAGCGGAGTAACGTCAAGAAGAACGACGTCTTTTACTTCGCCAGCGATCACACCGCCTTGGATCGCTGCGCCGATCGCTACCACTTCATCCGGGTTGACCCCTTTATGCGGCTCTTTTCCAAGTTCGCGTTTAATTGCTTCCTGTACAGCCGGGATACGCGTAGAACCACCGACAAGAATGATTTTATCAATATCTGCCGGTGTTAAGCCCGCATCTTGCAACGCTTGGCGAACCGGTCCCATCGTACGTTCGACAAGGTGGGCGGACAACTCTTCAAATTTTGCTCTTGTTAATGTTGTTTCTAAATGGAGTGGACCGCTTTCATTAGCGCTGATAAACGGCAAGGAAATTTGCGTTTGCATGACGCCGGAAAGTTCTTTTTTCGCTTTTTCGGCAGCGTCTTTCAATCGTTGCAGCGCCATTTTATCTTTGGATAAGTCGATGCCGTGCTCCTGCTTAAATTGGTCGACTAAATAATCGATAATTACTTGGTCAAAGTCGTCCCCGCCAAGATGGTTATCGCCGGCCGTCGCTTTTACTTCAAACACGCCGTCTCCAAGTTCAAGAATCGATACGTCAAACGTACCGCCCCCCAAGTCATAAACGAGGATCGTTTGATCTTCTTCTTTATCCAAACCGTACGCAAGCGCGGCGGCCGTCGGCTCGTTAATGATGCGTTCTACTTGCAAACCCGCAATGCGTCCGGCATCTTTCGTCGCTTGACGTTGTGCATCGTTAAAGTAAGCCGGAACGGTAATGACTGCTCTTGTCACCGGTTCTCCCAAATAATCTTCTGCATACGATTTTAAGTATTGCAAAATAATTGCCGAAATTTCTTGTGGCGTATATTTTTTGCCTTCGATTTCTACTTTATAGTCCGTTCCCATATGGCGTTTAATGGAGATGACGGTATTTGGGTTCGTAATCGCTTGTCGCTTCGCTACTTCGCCGACTAAACGTTCTCCGTTTTTAAACGCCACAACAGAAGGAGTAGTGCGGCTTCCTTCCGGATTTGGAATGACCTTCGGCTCGCCGCCTTCTAATACGGCAACACAGGAGTTGGTTGTTCCTAAGTCAATACCGATAATTTTGCTCATTACGATCACCCTCCTAATACTCATTTACTGACTTACTTTTACCATTGCTGGACGAATGACACGGTCTTTCAGTTTATAGCCTTTTTGAAATTCTTCCACGACCGTGTTCGGTTCATAGTTGCTGTCTTCTACTTGCATCACCGCCTGATGCAAATGCGGGTCGAACGGTTTGCCAACCGCTTCGATCGCCTCGACCCCTTCTTTTTTTAAGGCGTCTAATAGGGAGCGGTAAACCATTTCCATTCCTTGTAAAATAGATTTCGCCTGTTCGTTTTCTGTCTCTATTTTTAACGCGCGCTCAAAGTTGTCCAAAGCCGGCAATAGATCGCTCACCAAACTTTGGGCGCGGTACTTTTCTGCTGCTTCCATTTCTTGTCGCGTGCGGCGACGGAAGTTTTCAAAATCGGCATATAAACGAAGATAGCGGTTTTCCATTTCTTTTATCTTCGCTTCAAGTTCCGCAATTTTCGCGTTTGCCGCCGCCAGCTCATCGTTTTGTCCTTGCTCCGCTTTTGGCTGTTCTTCTTCAGGTGCTTCTTGTTGCGCTTGCATATTTTCCTGCTGCGCGTTTCCCGCACTTTCCTCCTGCTGTTCATTTTTGGCGCGCTCTTCTGCTTTCCCCTCTTGCGGTTCTGGCGCTGTCCGCTCTTGTTCATATGTAGGTTTTTCTTGAGTTGCTTTTTGTTGTTCCATCGGTTTCACCTCCCTTTAAAGCAGCATGTCTATGTATAAATGGTCACAAGGAAAGGATGGATTGCACCCATCCATCCATTATCCAATATGACCATTGCTAACTATTTTGATACCATTTTGTTAACACGGTGGATAAATCGGAAGCCACCCTATTTAAAATGGTAATGGCGCGGGAATACTCCATTCGTGTCGGTCCAAGAATCGCAATGGTCCCCAACTGCTCATCGCCGATCGAATACGTCGCTGTAATCAGGCTGCAGTTCTCCATTCCGCTTAATTGATTTTCACGGCCGATCGTCACTTGAATGCCTTTACGGTTATGTTTGCGCAACAAACGATAAAAATCTTTTTCCTGTTCAATCATTTTCATAAGCGGACGAATTTTTTGAATGTCGCTGAACTCCGGCTGGTTAAGCATATTCGTTTTCCCGGCAAAAAACATCTTTTCTTCCTGCGGGATGTCCAGCGTTTCGACAATCGTTTTCAACATGCTATCGTAGTTATGAATATGCTTGCGCAGCACATCAGCCACTTCTTTATAAATTTTATCCTTTAAATCGATCAGCGGGACGCCAATTAGCCGTTCGTTTAAAATATTCACCATTTTTTCTAGATCCGATGGGTTCACCGACGCAGGAACGGTAATAACATGGTTTTCTACATGTCCCGTATCGGTAACAATAATTGCCACAGCGGTTTGCTGGTTCAACGGAATGATTTGGATTCGTTTTAATTTATTCTCTTTCACCGCCGGCCCAAGAGCAATCGACGTATAATTCGTCAAATCGGATAAGATTTGCGCCGATTTTTGCACCACTTTCTCCAATTCGTAAATTCGCTCAGCAAAAATAGACTTGATTTTTTGAATATCTTCTTTCGTTAAACGCTGCGGCGATAACAAATGGTCGACATAATAACGATATCCTTTTTCCGACGGCACCCTACCGGAGGATACATGCGTTTTTTCGATATATCCAAGCTCCTCTAAATCTGCCATTTCATTGCGGATCGTCGCCGAACTTAAAGCAATTTCATGTTTTTTCGATAACGTCCGCGACCCGACAGGCTGTCCGGAGCGGATAAAATCATCAATAATCACTTGCAAAATAAGCAATTGGCGCTCCGTTAACACGCTCATCACCTCTGTTAGCACTCAAATACACCGAGTGCTAAATCTATTATTAAGGTATCAAATCCATATGCTAATGTCAATGTTTACATTCCGGTGAGAAACGCTTGAAACACCTCGTTGCCAAGGAGTCGTCCGCGGCGAGTCAGGCGCACGTGCGTGTCTGTTTCCTCAAGCAGCCCCTTTTGCCGTTCGGCACGAATGGCTGCCCCAAACACATCATGCATGTCTCTGCCGAACTTTTCGGAAAAGCGCCGTTTGGATACTCCTTCTGTTTTTCTCAGTCCCAAAAACATTTCTTCTTCCATTTGTTCCATCCATGTGACACGATGAACTTCACGATACGGCAGTCCTGTTTCCTGTACTTTGGCGATATATTGTTTAATCGGGCCGATATTAACGCGGCGAACGCCGTCTACATAGCTGTGGGCTCCTGCACCGATGCCGTAATATTCTTCATTGTTCCAATACGTTAAATTATGGCGGCTTTGAAAGCCCGGGCGCGCATAGTTGCTAATTTCATATTGCTGATATCCGTGAAGTTCCATCTGTCGCATCGCTTCCTCATACATTTCTGCTTCTTCCTCTTCGCTCGGTAACGGAAGCGTTCCTTTTCTCCACAGATTGTAAAAAATCGTTTTTGGCTCAATGATGAGAGAATAAGCGGAAATATGCTGAATATCAAGGGAAAAGGCGATTTCCAGGTCCTCCTGAAACTGCTGCAGCGTCTGGTTGGGCAACCCATACATTAAATCAATGCTGATATTATCAAAGCCGGCTTCTTTCGCTAATGAAATCGTACGCATGACATCGCCATAGCGATGTGTCCTTCCTATTGTCTTTAATAAGGAATCATGAAACGTTTGCACCCCGAAACTTAGGCGGTTGACCCCCGCGGCTTTTAACAGCTGCAGCTTTTCTTTTGAAAGTTCATTTGGATTCGCTTCAAATGTAAATTCCACTTCGTCTTTGGAAAAACGGAAGTGTTTATAAATGCTTTCGAGCAAAAAATCAAGCTGCTTCATTTCTAAAACAGTCGGAGTCCCGCCGCCGACAAACAAAGTATCAAGCCGCTCGGCCGGAAAGACTTCCACCGTTTTTTTCATTTCCCGCTCCATCGCTTGCAAATATTCATCCACCGGTTGGCCTTGGAAAAACACTTTATTAAAATCGCAATAGTAACAGATTTGCGCACAAAACGGTATGTGGAAATACGCGGATTTCACCAACATAAACATCCTTTCCTATAAATAAACAAGGCTATCCCGAAAAAGGAAGAGACAGCCTTGTACATACAGATTATTTTTTATTATCATCGATTTTTAAGACCGCCATAAACGCTTCTTGCGGAACTTCAACCGAACCGATTTGCTTCATCCGTTTTTTTCCTTCTTTTTGTTTTTCCAATAGTTTGCGCTTCCGTGATACGTCCCCGCCGTAACATTTCGCCAGCACGTTTTTGCGCAGCGCTTTAATGGTCGAACGGGCAATAATTTTATTGCCGATGGCCGCTTGCACCGGCACTTCAAACTGCTGGCGCGGGATTAAGTCTTTTAATTTTTCGACAATCACTTTCCCCCGCTCGTACGCCGCGTCGCGGTGAACAATGAACGATAACGCATCAATTTTTTCGCCGTTTAAAAGAATATCCATTTTCACTAAGTTTGACGGCTTATAGCCAATCAGTTCATAATCAAACGAAGCATATCCTTTTGTGCTCGATTTGAGCGTATCAAAGAAGTCATAGACAATTTCCGAGAGCGGAATATCATAAATTAAGGTGACGCGTTTTTCATCTAAATATTGCATATCGACAAAGTTGCCGCGTTTCGCTTGACACAGCTCCATCACCGGCCCCACATAATCATTCGGCACCATAATGGTCGCTTTGACGTATGGCTCCTCGACATGGTCAATTTTTTGCGGTTCCGGCATATTGGACGGATTATCAACTTCTACTTCCGTTCCGTCTGTTAAGTGCACTTTGTAGACGACGCTAGGCGCTGTTGTGATTAAATCAATATTAAATTCACGTTCAATGCGCTCTTGAACGATTTCCATATGCAATAACCCAAGGAAGCCGCAGCGGAAACCAAACCCGAGCGCTTGCGATGTTTCCGGTTCAAAATAAAGTGCCGCATCATTTAATTGCAGCTTTTCTAACGCTTCGCGCAAATCGTTATAGCGGGCTGTATCGATCGGATACATGCCGCAAAAGACCATTGGGTTTAGCTTGCGGTATCCTGGCAGCGGCTCGGAAGCCGGATTTTCTGCATCGGTGATCGTATCGCCGACGCGCGTGTCGCTTACATTTTTAATGGAAGCCGTTAAATAGCCGACATCGCCGACCGTTAATTCGTCGACTTGTTTTGGTTTTGGCGTAAACACACCGACTTCGACGACCTCAAACTCTTTGCCAGTAGACATCATCTTAATTCGCTGCCCCGGCTTCACCGTTCCATCGACAACGCGAATATAGGCGACAACGCCGCGATAGGAGTCGTACAGCGAATCAAAAATAAGCGCCTTTAACGGTGCGTCCGGGTCGCCGGATGGCGCTGGAATTTTCTCTACAATTTTTTCTAAAATTTCTTCAATGCCAATGCCGACTTTTGCCGAAGCCAGCACCGCATCCGATGCGTCAAGCCCGATTACTTCTTCAATCTCCTGGCGAACGCGTTCCGGTTCGGCGCTTGGCAAATCGATTTTATTAATGACCGGCAAAATTTCTAAATTATTATCGATCGCTAAATAGACGTTGGCCAGCGTCTGTGCCTCAATGCCCTGGGCCGCATCGACGACAAGAATCGCTCCTTCGCAAGCAGCAAGGCTTCGCGACACTTCATACGTAAAATCGACATGGCCAGGCGTATCGATTAAATGGAAAATATATTCTTCCCCATCTTTTGCTTTATACTTTAACTGAACCGCATTTAGTTTAATGGTAATGCCGCGCTCCCGCTCCAAATCCATCGAATCTAGCATTTGCTCTCGCATTTCCCGCTCGGAAAGCGCACCTGTTTTTTCTAAAATGCGGTCCGCGAGCGTCGACTTTCCATGGTCGATATGAGCAATAATGGAAAAATTGCGGATCCGATCGCGCCGTTTTAATCTTTCTTCTCGATTCATCTCTCTCACTCCTACTATTTCCCGAAACTACACTAGCTTTGATTATAGCAACAGAGCAAGCAAGATTCAATGACATAGTTTCGCAAACGCTCTCGTTATAAAGAAAAACATTGGCGAACCGTTTTCCTGCGTTTCGCCAATGTTCTTTTATCTTTCTGATTGTCACTTTCCGAATAGTTTGGTGAAAAACGAAAGCAGCTGTTCCATCAACGTCTCGATTGCGTTGGCAAATTGTTTGCCAAGCTCGGAAAAAAGGTTGAACGCTTTTATTTTTTCGATCTCTTCTTTTTTCTCCTGTAGATCATCTACTTCCACTTTTTTTCCGAATACAGACGCCTCGATTTCTCCGCTTTGGTTTTTGGAAAGATGGAGTACAGACGGCAGCGACGTGTCCTCATATCCTCTCATCTTTTGCATTCCTTCATTTGCCTGCTGCATGCCGAGCAATACGCCAAAAAAGAGGATCAGCACAGCAAAGCAAAATTGAACGATAAATTTGGCCATGCCACTCCGCTCCTTTATCGTTTTTCTGCCGGTGCGGGTGCCTGAACTTTTTGCGCCTGCCAATAATACTCGCTAAACGCATCGGCAAGCGCGGATGCAGACCGAAACAGCTCTTCAAAGGTATTATCCACTCCACCGACTTCAATTAAAATCGCATTTTGCGATAAATCTTGATTAAATTTTCCGTTCGTCCCGGCTCCTTTTTTCTCGATCACCCCGCGGCTCAGCCCAGGATATTTCTTTTGCAGCAATTGATGAAGCTGTGTAGCAAGCTGCAAATTTTTTTCATACTTCGCGTTTTCGCCGCCGATAATAAAAGCAACGCGTGCATAATCGACGCCATTAATCGTGACGGTTGTGTATTTTCGCCTGCGCGAATCGCGATGAATATCGATGAAATATTGCAAATCGTGGTTTCTGCCCATTGCTTCGACGACGGTTTTTCTCGACATATCATAAGCTTGATAATATTTCATTCCTTTTTTTTGCAGTTCCGCCTCAATATCCACCTTGCTTACTTCCGCTCCAATACCGCGTTTTTCTAATTCTTCCGCCAATTTTTCTCCTACTTTTGTCACATTTACCGTCCGATGGAACGCTAAATCAGGATCTGTCACTCCTTTTAAGGCAGGTAAGTATGATTCACGTGTATGTGTATGGTAAATATATACAACCCTTCTGCCGCCTGTCGTTTGCGTTGGTGGGGGAACTTGCTTCTCCTCATGTTTTTTATCTGCCTTCTCTAGGTCTTCGAGGGAAGCTTGCCGTTCTGCAAGCATCACCTCAAGCGGCGGGGCAGATTCGTACGGCATGTTTGTGTAGTCCGTTCCTTCTCCGGCAACGATAATTTTGCTGTCATATAAAGCAAATCCCGGAAGCTCGCTGCCGAGCAAGCTGCGCGGGTCGTCCGGATTCACGCTTGTTGCCATGCGAAACAACATGGCCGAATAACTCACCCGCTGCCGCTCCTTTGGCAGCATTTGCGAAAAATAATGGTTTTCAAAACTAAATAAGCGGACAAATGTCTCATTCGGAAAATGATTCGTTACGTAATTCACGGACGAAGAAGAAATTCGGTATTCGGGGTTTAATGATGTAATCGCTCCTACCAGCGTAAATACCATCATGCAGCCCAATACCGCTAAAATCATGATTTTTTTAAGGCTGGCTCCCGGAACGGCAACGATCATGTGCGGAGAACGCCACTTTTTCATGTTTTCACCCTTTCCCAGCTTGTCTACTAATTTAACGTATGGCCAAGCTGGAAAAGATAGAACTTCTTTTTTCTCTATTAATGGGTGTAGGAACCAGTATTATGTTGATCGATTTGCTCATGCAATGCAGCATTAAGCCCGCTTGCTAATAAATTGGCCATATCGCCAATAAACATATCGACTTCTTTTGGCGTCACCATTAAATTATGGCCAAGCGGAGCAAGCACTTCATAAATCAAGCGGCGCTTTTCCTCTTCCTCAAGCGTGCCGATCATGCCAAGAAATGTCGAACGCTGCTCCGGCGACGGCATGTCCTCTTCTGCCAGCTTCTTTTTCTTGCCAAATGTCCATCCCGCTGGAGCAAGAGCGCTAGACGGCCGGTTTCCTTCACGCAGTTCTCTGCCAAAATGCTTCAAAATAAAATCAATCGTATCACTTGTAATCGATACCGCATCGACCACGGTCGGCACCCCAATGGAAATAACAGGAATCCCTAACGTTTCTTTGCTTAATTCCTTTCGTTTATTTCCCACCCCCGAGCCTGGATGAATTCCGGTGTCGGAAATTTGAATCGTTGCATTGACCCGTTCGATTGAACGGGACGCTAAAGCATCAACCACAATGATAAAATCTGGATTTGTTTTTTTGACAACCCCATCGATAATATCGCTTGTTTCAATCCCTGTTGTTCCCATTACCCCCGGAGCAATTGCGCTTACCGGACGAAACCCTTCTTCGACGCTTTCCGGCTCAAGATGAAATAGATGCCTTGTAATCAGCAAATTTTCCACCGTCAACGGCCCTAACGCATCCGGTGTTACGTTCGAATTGCCCAAGCCAACAACAAGGCAGCTCGCTTCTTTGCCAATGTGCAATCGCTGCAAAAATTGGCTTAACTCCTTGGCGAATATTTCTTGCACTTTCTGCTGCAGCTCCGTATTATGTTCGCGAATACCCTGCGCCTCAATCGTCAAATAATTTCCTGGCTTTTTTCCAATCGATTTTGATCCTTCTTCCGTTACTTGTACATACGACAGCTTAACCCCATCTATTTCGCGGTCGCGAATCATGACGCCTTCAATCGGGGAGGCGCTTTCTTTCTTCTGTTGCAGGCGTTCCTCTACGGCGATTTCATGAGCTTCGATCGCTAAATCTGTCCGCACCGAATACATGCTTAAATCCACTGACTGATCCATATCGTTCCTCCTAAAACATATCGTTTTTCTTTTAGTGTCGCCGCTTTTTACACTTCTCATTCGTTTTTTGCACCATCAGTAAAGCATTTTTGCTTGAATGCTCTTGCATAATTAGACCTCGTTTGATAGAATAACACTTGTTCTTACTGTTCTTTAATACGGAAATAATATAAGGACAGAGATGGCAGATGACGGAGGTGAAAGAACGTGGCAAATATTAAATCGGCTATTAAACGTGCAAAAACAAGTGAAAAACGCCGTGCTCACAACGCTTCGATGAAATCGGCAATGCGTACAGCGATCAAAAAATTTGAAGCGTTGGTTGAATTAAAAGATGTAGAAAAAGCCCAAGAAGCATTCATTATTGCTTCCAAAAAGCTAGACAAAGCGGCAAGCAAAGGCCTCATTCATAAAAATACAGCTAGCCGGCAAAAATCCCGTCTAGCGAAAAAGCTAAACAGCATTATCGCATCCTAATAAAAAACGACCTGATGGCAGGTCGTTTTTTATATCGGCAAAAATATGATTATTCGGCTTTAGTGAACATTCCTTCATTCCAGCGCATCAGCAGCAGCTCCATTACCAGCTGCCGGTCCATCGCCCCGCTTTTCATCTCATAGTCCGCCTCGGCAATCTGCCTTACAGCCGCCGCCAGCTCTTGTTCGGAAAACAGCGCCGCTTGTCCCATCGCCAGCTTAACGCGAAACGGATGCACTTTCAAAATAGAAGCGATTTGCTGCTGGCCATATCCTCTCGACATCAGCCATTTTACTTGATATAAAAGGCGGAATTGACTGGCAAGGAGCGCCAAAATTTTCAGCGGCTCCTCGTTATTTTCGAGCAAATCGTAAAACACCTGCAGCGCCTCGGCGATTTGCCGCTTCGTCACTTTTTCCACTAATACGAACACGTTTTGCTCTAATGTGCGGGAAACGAGCATTTCCACCGTCTCTTGCTGGATCGTTCCTCCCGATCCGACAAACAAAGCAAGCTTGTCTAACTCGTTGGCAAGCGTTGTTAAATTCGTTCCCGCCAGCTTTAACAAAGTATCAATGGCATTTTCCTCTATCGTTACATTGTCCTGTTTTACTCTCTCCGCGATCCATGCGCGCAGTTCTTTTTCTGCAAGCGGGGCGGCCACTAAAACCTCGGCATGTTCCTTTATTAATTTCGTTATTTTTTTACGCTCGTCCAATTTTTCATACGGACCCGCGAAAATGACGATCGAAAAAGAAGAAGGAGACAATATGTACGATTCTAATTTTTTCAAGTCATGCTCCACTTCTTTTTCCTTCTCCGCTGTAAAAAAGTAAGGGTTTTTAATGAGAATGACGCGTTTCTCTCCAAAAAACGGAAACGTTTCTGCGTCTTCCAACGCCGTTTGCACCGGAGTCTCTTCGCAATCGTACACCGATGCATTCCATTCCCGTTCCTCTTCGGCTAATGCGGTGCGAAGCAAAAGTTCATATGTTTCCGTTAATAAAAACGATTCGGTGCCATATAATAAATAGAGGGGAGACAGACGACCTTTTTTGATTTTTCCCCAAAAGTCAACCACCATATTTCTCTTCTCCATTTCTGTCAACAATTTTTCTCTGTTGAAAAGATACAATGTTTTTCTTATTTTTACAAGGGAACCGGTTAGCGGGAAAACCGGCTCCCCTTTATATAAACGTTGACAAATAAGTCCTAGGACCTTATTTGTCAACGGGTTATTTTTATATTTTCCCGGGCGCAAAAAAGTATTTGTGTCAACTGTTGTTAACAAAGGAAATGGACAAGGGGATATAGATTTTTTTTTCTTTTTCGTCTATACTAAAAATGATTGCACGAGGAGGGGTAAAAGGATGAACGTATTTGAAAAAGACGTACAAAGCAAACGCAATGACGCCGTTGACTCTGCTGTTGGTTTTATCGTTTCATTCGGCTTTTTTGCAACGATGTTCATTATTGCCACATTAATTAAATTTTTCGGATCGTAAAGAGATTGCTTACATAAGCAGTCTCTTTTCTTTTTCGTACTATATGTTATGGCAACATGACAGAAAAGGTTCCGTGGTTTTTCACATAAGTATAGCGCACCGCACCATGCTGATCCGTCCGCAAAATAAGCGTATTTCTTTTCTGCAAACGTTCGATCACGGACGGAGAAGGATGGTGGTAACGGTTATGTTCGCCCACCGAAATGACTGCTATTTTCGGCTGGATTTGGTCCAAAAATAATTCTGTTGTCGAAGTGGCGCTTCCATGGTGCGCGACTTTTAACACGTCCGCTTTTAACCGCGGGAATGCGTTAACCAACTCTTTTTCCCCAGCTTCTTCTATATCCCCCGTAAACAGCCAGGATACGCCGCCAAGTTTTGCATATAATACAATGGAATTATTATTATCCTTGGCATCCGTCGCAGACGGATGGAGAACGTAAAAAGAAGTTCCGCCCGCACTCCATCGGTCTCCTCTTGCCACGTTCAACACGTGAATATGTTTTTGCCGCGCAAGTTGAAGGAGTTTTTCCTGCAGCGGCGAATGGTTTCCATCCCCCTTACTGACTAGCAGCTCCTTGACGGCAAATGTACGTATGATTTCTTCTGCCGCTCCAATATGATCCACGTCTTCGTGTGTAGTAATCAGCTTATCAAGCGATCTTACTCCGTTTGATTTTAAAAAAGGAATAACAACATCTTTGCCCACGTCCCATTTTCGTTTTCGTTGTTGCCACGTTTCCCTTTGCTGCGGCAATGTTCCGCCGGTATCAATTAGATACACCGCTTTGCGATAGGGCAATTCGATATAGATGCAGTCTCCTTGTCCGACATCTAAAAAAACAACCTCGCCATAACGGTCGATATACGGGCTCAACGCATGAAGCGCGATCACGATGAAAACCCATCCGATTCCCCAATAACGCCGCTTCTCCATTTGCACAAAGGCAACCAAAATGGCCGCAACATAGCCAATGAGCAGAAAAAAAGAAGGGCGGCCGAGCGTAAGCGATAGCGGATAGGAAGAGGAAAACAAGAGAACAACTTTGTCCGACCAAACAATCACCTTTTGCAGCAACCACATGAAAGGAACGGAAAAAAGCGGATTCATTGCACACACGGCAACGGATATCACAGAAAGCGGCAAAATAATAAAGGAATAAAGAGGCACAAAAATCATATTAAGAATGATGCCCCATAGCGACATTTCAAAAAAATAGTAGACAAGAAGCGGCAGTGCGCTCAATTGGGCAATCAACGCCGGCCAGAATAGGCGCCACAGTGCGGAATCGCAGAACATAATCACCCGCGAGGATAAAATAAGGGCAAACGTCACCGTAAACGATAATTGAAATCCGACATCCCATAACATATAAGGATCCGCGATGAGCATAAGGAGAAAAGCGATGCTTAACGTGTCCAGGGGCGGCAATGTCATCTTTCGGTAATTGGCTGCTAAAAAGAGCATCGCCGTCAAACAAGCGCGAATCACCGAAGGGGAAGAACCGGTTAACACGACATATACAGGCAGAAGAATCAGAAGCATAATTGTAGCCGTTTCCCTTGTGAACAAACGAATCAATAGAAAAAATACCGCTCCAACCAACAAGGTGACATGCAACCCGGAAATGGCCAACAAATGGATTAAGCCGAGCTTCTGATACCCTTCTAACAGCGCCTCATCCAGCTGTTTCCGCTCTCCATATATCAGCGCCTGCACAATGCCAACCGTTTCCGCCGGAAAATGGTCTTCAATTTGCCGGATTCCTTTTTCACGAAGAGAAAGAAGCTGTTCGTATATGGTAGGAGAAGAAAGATGGCAGTTTTGTGAAAGGATGGATTGTGGGGTTAAAATCCAATGAATGTGGTGAAATCGCAAATAACGGCGGTAATGAAACGCATTGGGGTTGCGCGGCAACGCCGGGCGCTCAAGCGTTCCCTTCACTTTACAGATGGTTCCGGGAGTCAAAAGCGACGAAAGCAATTGTTTTTCCCTTGAAGACTTTATGTAATACACAAGCTGAAGTTTCTCGCCGTTCACATTGACGATAGTCTGCAGCCGATCTCCCTCTATCGTAATAGGGGCAGTCAAACGAAACAAAAATACCGTCATGTTATACGAGAGATGCGTGTTATTTTGCTGATCCATATAAACGAAATGAAGGTAAAAAAGACAACTCGCAACGACAGAAACAAGAAAGAGGCGCCTTTTGCGGATGAAGAGAAACAAGACATAAAGAATGAGAAACAGCCAAGCAACAGTAGACCGCGCATAGGCAGCCGTTATGGAAAAAATAGCGGCTACAGCTATATAAACAACATTCCCCCTCACGTCTGCGCCCCTTTCTATGCATGATTCCGTCTGTTTATTTTTGTAAAAGTGACAATATTTTTTGATCGAATGGCACCTGTTGTACGTGGACTTCCGCTTGTTCAAACAACTCAAGCGCATATGGATGGTTTTTATAATCTTTCGCATAATATACGGCGCGAATTCCGCTTTGAATGATTGCCTTGCAGCAATGCAAGCACGGAAAATGCGTGACATACATTTCTGCTCCCTCTGTCGGGACGCCAAACTTGGCGCATTGCAAAATCGCATTCATTTCCGCGTGGATGGTACGAACACAATGTCCATCAATAACGTAACATCCCTCATCAATACAATGGGCGCCGCCAGCGATCGAACCGTTGTATCCTCCGGCAATAATCCGCTTATCACGGACGATCGTCGCCCCCACTGCCAGCCGTGTGCATGTGCTGCGCAAGGCTAGCAAATGGCTTTGTGCCATAAAATATTGATCCCATGTAATCCGCTTCATATTTTCTCCCCCGCTTGTCCATTGCAAATCGGTTTTTTCATGTTTATATGACATGTGGGCATATTTTTAGTGTAATCGCACAGCCAGCAACGCGTCAACGCCCGTTATGGCACAACAATATACTCTTTTATCTTTTCGAGCGTCTTTTCGCCAATGCCTGTCACGTTTAATAAGTCTTCCGTCTTTTGAAAAGGGCCATGCTCTTCGCGGTACGCAATAATCGCCTGCGCTTTTGTTTTTCCAATCCCCGGAAGCTGGGATATTTCTTGCTCTGATGCGGTGTTAATATAAATTTTATTGGAATCATCCGCCTGGAGCGATGGGACAGCGGAAGGCGCATTCGTTTCTTCTCGCACCGGCACGTAAATCATCATTTCATCATGCACCTTCGCCGCTAAATTTACCTTTGTCTCGTCTGCTTCCCTTGTAAATCCTCCCGCTAAAGCGACGACATCATTCACCCTCGCCGTGTTCCGTATTTCATACACCCCCGGGTGCACAACCGCTCCCTTTATATCAACCATTACTGTCTTTGTTTCCTCTTTTCTTTCCTGCACTGCATCCGGAACATGTTGTTTTACTTCCAATATCGGCTCCTGTTCTTTTTCCGCTATTTCGTTATTTCTAAACAGCATAATGGCGCCGGCGGCTAACAGCACCAAAAGCAAGCCGTACCATCTTTTATCATATTTTTTGATCGTTTCCCACACGGGCATCATCCTTTCCGTTTAGTCATAAAATAGATAAAGCGCTCATACATATCGTTGAAGAGACATATAGGTAATGCCAGGGAGGGGGGAAGCAAAGCATGAAAATTGGCGTTATTGGCACGGGAAATATGGGAAGGATTTTAATTGAGGCATTTCTCGAATCGGGTGCGGTCAAGGAAGATGAGCTGATTATTACGAACCGCACATTGAAAAAAGCGTTAGACATAAAGCAGACTTATTCCGGTGTATGCGTTGTTGCCAGCGCAGAAGAAGTGGTGCAACGGGCAACAATCGTATTTTTATGCGTAAAACCGTTAGATATTCACCCCCTTTTACAACGATTATCTTCCTTTTGGACAAAGAAACATTGTCTCATATCCATCACCAGTCCGATTAGCGTAGAGCAGCTCGAAGCTGTCGTACCTTGCCAGGTTGTTCGTGTCATTCCAAGCATTACAAACCGCGCGTTCGCCGGCAGCACGCTGATCACAGTTGGAAAACGCTGCTCTTTGCAATGCCGAAACTATATTGAAACACTGTTCCGTCACATTTCTACACCTTCTTATATCGACGATGAAATTACGCGGATCGCTTCTGATATCGCGAGCTGTGGCCCCGCCTTTTTCAGCTATTTGTTGCAGCGTTTTATCGATGCGGCCGTTGCAAAAACCGCAATCACAAAAGAGCAGGCAACAGCATTGACAACGGACATGATCATCGGACTAGGGGAGCTACTGAAGCATAATCTTTACACACTTCCGACACTACAGGAAAAAGTTTGCGTCAAAGGAGGCATTACTGGAGAAGGAATCGCAGTACTGGAAAAAGAAATGAAAGGGGTATTTGAGGAAGTATTCGATAAAACACATGAAAAATTTAAAGACGACATCGAAAAAGTAAAAAAGCAATTTGGTTGTTAAATTCGACAAGAAAAGAAAAAATCCTGCCTAAACTTCAAAAAGTGTTGGATGAAAATGAAAACTGCACTCATCGATCATAAGCTTTTCGGCCAAAGCCCGATAAAGACATGGACTGCTCTGGGCTTTGGCCGAAAAGCTAAAATAGCAGGCGCGGCACGTTATCTTTTGCAGAAACGGCCGTCATTTTATTTTTGTGCAACAAAGAAAATGCGTTCAGACGTTTCCGTTGGTGCTTCGTCAGTAAAGTCCGCAGTTATTTCCAGCACCGTAAATCCCGCTTCCGTTAACCATTGTTGATACTGAATCACTTCGTAAGTGCGCTGCTGATGGAACTCATCGTACCGCTCATATTTTCCATCGCCGCCGCGGACAAAAAATGTCAGCTCATGCTCAACGCTATGCGGAAAGGAAAGCGGGTAGCACGACCAAATATAACTGATTTCTTCATCATTGCTGGTAAACAAGGCATCGCGAAAAACGCAATCCATTTTATACGGTGAATGAACGTCAAATAACAGCAAGCCGTCTTTGCGCAGCAGTTTATAAATACAGGAAAATGTTTGCTGCACTTCTCTTTCTTCTAATAAATAGTTAAGGGAATCGCAAAATATCGTCGCACAGTCAAAGTCGGAAAATCCCTGGAGATCCGTCATGTTTTGCTGAAAAAATTCAACTGTTACCTGCTGCGCTTCCGCTTTGGCTTGTGCAACCGCGAGCATATTTTCCGATAAATCGACACCGGTAACGGCAAATCCTGCTTTTGCCAATCGAATCGCCAACTCTCCGGTGCCGCACCCAATATCGAGAATGCGAGCTGCACCGCGACGCCCATATTGCTGCAGTTTATGTTGCACAAATGATTGCCACGCATCGTACGGCGCTTCTTCCATTAACGTATCGTACCAATAAGCAGATGACTCATATGTCATTGCTGCAACACGCTCGCCACATCTTCAAGCGGCGCATCTCCCCATAAACGCTCTAAATTATAATAACTGCGTTCTTCCTTATCAAAAACATGGACAACAATATCGCCTAAGTCGACCAACACCCATTTCGCCTCATGAAAACCTTCGATTCGTTTCACCGGGATATGGTGTTCTTCCGCTTTTTCTTTTATTTCCCGCGCAATCGCCTGTACTTGTTTTTCCGAATTGCCATGACAAATAACAAAATAATCGGCGACAAGGGAAATTCCTTTCATATTAAGGACAACGATGTTTTCTGCTTTTTTATCGTCAGCCGCGCGAACCACTAAGCTCAATAGTTCCTGTTCCGTCATTTTTCCCATTCCCCCTTTATTTCCATTATTAAAGAATTATAGGTGTGAATCGTATCCGGGTAAATAAGCTGATTTTTCTTCAATAAAAATTGAATGGTGTTTTGCACTGCTCTGATTAGCGCTTTATTCAAATCTTGTTTGGCAAGGTCGCGGACTTCCTCCACCCCTGGGAATATACGCCCAGGTTCAATATAATCAGCCAGGTAAACGACCTTTTCCAATACCGTCATATTGGCGCGGCCGGATGTATGATAACGAATCGCATTTAATATTTCTTCATCGCTAATGCCGACTTCCGTTTTCACCAAATAGGCGCCGACTGGCGCATGCCATAGTTCGGTGTTATAGGAGAGCAAATCTTTTGGCATATTTTGCTCCAAAATAATTTGTTTCATTTCTTCTTTTGGCCGAAACTTGGCATAATCATGAAAAATCGCTGCCAACTCTGCTTTTTTTACATCAGCTCCATATCGCTTCGCCAGCTCGATCGCTGTTTCCATGACGCCAATCGTATGCTGGTAGCGGTGTTCAGTCAATTGCTTTTTAACGATAGTTAACGCTTCTTGTCGCTCCATATAACTTCTTCTCCTCAATGTAAAGTCTTACGCATTCCGGTACTAAGTAGCGAATGGTTTGTCCGTTTCTTACCCGCTCGCGAATAAAAGAAGAAGAAACAGAAAACTGCGGTGCTTCCACTTCGATAATCGGATAGGTTGTTTCCATGGAAAAGCCAGGGCGTTTGACGCCGACAAATGTCACTAACTTGATTAGTTCATTGATGTTATACCAGTTCGGCAAATATTCAACCATATCCGCACCAATAATAAAATAAAATTCATCATTCGGATGCATAGAAAGAAGTTGACGCACCGTATCATACGTATAGGAAGGTCCTTCTCTTTCCAGCTCGATCGTTTCGATATGAAAGTGCGGATGACCGGCAATCGCTAATTCAAGCATGCGCAAACGATCTTCACTTCTTGTCACTTGTTCATGTTGTTTGTGAGGTGGGATCCGGTTTGG
Organism: Parageobacillus caldoxylosilyticus NBRC 107762; assembly: GCF_000632715.1. Lineage (GTDB taxonomy): Bacteria > Bacillota > Bacilli > Bacillales > Anoxybacillaceae > Saccharococcus > Saccharococcus caldoxylosilyticus. Next base: position 76,419 of record NZ_BAWO01000001.1, read on the forward strand.
CATAAACCAAATTTCCGACAACTGAAGGGCGTGCAGTACTTCGTTCGCCATTAATAAATGCCCGCAGTGAGGCGGATCAAACGTCCCTCCAAAAATACCAATTTTTCTCATCGTTCTTCCCTCCGCCGTCTCTATATGCGGCTTTGCTGTTTAGCGCGGTAACACAATTTGCTTGTTTTCTTTTGATTCTTTATACAATACAATTGTATTCCCAATTACTTGTACAAGTTCCGCTCCCGCCCCTTGTGCAAGCTGATCGGCGACAACATGGCGATCTTCTTCGCAGTTTTGCAGCACGCTTACTTTAATCAGCTCGCGCGCTTCCAGCGCATCGACAATTTGTTTAATCATATTTTCGTTTACTCCGCCTTTTCCAACTTGGAATATCGGTTTCAAATGATGAGCTTTCGCCCGCAAAAACCGCTTTTGTTTTCCTGTTAACATTAGGTTACCTCCTAAGCTGTTCCATCACAATTTTTTTCATCCGCTCTACATCCGGAAATATTCCTGTCCACTTTTCAAACGCCAGCGCTCCTTGATAAATAAACATACCGACGCCGTTTTGCACAATGGCATTGCGCTCCCGTGCTTCCTTTAACCATTTTGTTTCTAGCGGATTATAAATAATGTCGGAAACAATCGTTCCTTCTTTCAGGTTGGCAAGCGATAGCGGCATTTCTTCCATGTTTGGATACATGCCGACCGACGTTGTATTAATCACAATATCATATTCCCCTAAACGTTGTTCCGCTTCATTTAGAGAATAAGCGGCTGATGAAACTGCAGCATCGCCTTCCTCAATAAGCTGTTTTGCTTTGGGTACCGTGCGGTTGCAAATATCGATCTGTTTTGCCCCGCGATCGATAAGCGAAAAATAAATTCCTCTTGCCGCTCCACCGGCGCCGATGAGCAAGATGCGCTTGTCCTTGATTTCGACGTTTGTTTCTTCTTCGAGCGCCCGGACGTATCCAGGGCCATCTGTATTATAACCGATTAAGCGTCCATTTTCATTGACGATCGTGTTCACAGCACCGATGCGGCGCGCCTCTGCATCGATATCATCGAGCAACGGCATGACAGCTGTTTTGTGAGGGATCGTTACATTTAACCCGGCAATCCCGAGAGCCCTCACCCCGGCGACAGCATCCTTCAAGTATTCCGGTTCTACATGAAAGGCATGATAGTGGGCGGCGATGTTCATATGACGAAACGCATCGTTATGCATAAGCGGCGACAAAGAATGATGAACCGGACAGCCAAACAGCGCGTATAGTTTTTCCATTTTCTCCCCTCCCGTTTATGATGCTTACACAGGCCACTAAATCAATGATTTTCTGATGAAAATGTCGACTCCTTTTGGGGCATAGGCAATCACTTGCGCTCCTGGATCATGGCAAGTTACCCAGCCAAGCCCGGAAAATACGATATCGGTTTTTCGTTCTTTGATGGTAAATGCATGCGCCTCTAGTGGCGGAAATTCCGCGGCATAATGTTTGTTTGGCGGCGAAAGAAGCTCGCCTAATTGACTGGCATATAATGCATCTGCTTTTTCTAACTTTGTCCGATGAATCAGTAATTCATTGGAAAAGTAACAGACGAAAGGCCGACGTCCTCCTTTGATGTAGTCAAGCCGGGCAAGGCCGCCGAAAAATAACGTTTGCTGTTCATTTAACTGATATACCCGAGGATGGATTTCCCGCTTTGGCGTAATGGTTTTTAAATCTTTTTTATCCACAAAGTGCGCCATCTGGTGATGGTTAATAATTCCCGGCGTATCGTAAAGCGTAGCTCCATCCTCTAATGGAATTTCGATCATATCTAACGTTGTTCCCGGAAAATAAGAAGTAGTAATGACATTGCCTTTGCCTGTGACTTCTTGAATAATCCGGTTAATAAACGTCGATTTCCCGACATTCGTGCAGCCAACGACATACACATCTTTGCCGAACCGGTATTTCTCGATGGCTTCCATCACTTTCGCCATTCCGATTCCTTTCACCGCGCTCACTAAACAAATATCAACCGGTCTTAAACCGAGGTCGTTTGCCGACTGCTTCATCCAGTGAATCAGCTTCGGGTATTTCACGGATTTCGGAAGTAAATCTACTTTATTACCAACAAGCAAGATCGGATTATTGACTGCAAATCGATGCAAACCTGGAAGCCAGCTTCCATTAAAGTCAAAAATATCGACGATTTTAACGATTAGTGCGTCCGATTGTCCGATACGGTGCAAAATTTTTAAAAAATCATCATCAGTCAGAGAAACATCTTGTACTTCATTATAATGTTTCAAACGAAAACAACGCTGACAAATGACTTCTTCTTTCTCTAGCGCACTCTCCGGGGCGTATCCAGGCTTTGTTTGATCCTCCGATTGGATGACTGCTCCGCAACCAATGCAACGAATTTGTTGTTCCACCATCATTCCTCCCAGTAAACCATCCCTTTTTTACGCATCATATTTAAAATTTTCCGTTCTATCTTGCGATTAAATCGGGTCCACAGTCCGTCTGTCTGCGCGACAGGAACGACCAAAATCGTATTTAACCCCAAACGATTGCCGCCAAATACATCTGTCAGCAATTGATCGCCAATCACAACCACTTCCTCTTTGCGCAATTGCATCGTCGCTAATGCCTTTTGAAAGGCACGCGTCAGCGGCTTTCGGGCTTCAAAAATAAAGGGAATTCCAAGCGGTTCCGCAAAAGATTGCACCCGCCTTTTGTTATTATTCGATACAATCATCACCTTAATGCCTTCCTGCTTCATCTTTTCAAACCACTCTGTTAGCTCTGGAGTAGCGCACGGCCGATCCCATTCGACAAGCGTATTATCCAAATCGGTAATGATCCCTTTAATCCCTTTCTCTTTTAACTCGCTAGGGGTGATATCCAATACGCGTTTGACAAACTGATTTGGCAAAAAATAATGAAACACACCAATCACCTTACCTTTTGGCCTTTTCTTTGCCTTTCCTCATCATACATAATTTTTGTGTACCTTTCAAAACAAACTTTGACAAATATATACACAGAAAAAAATTTTTTCGACAAAATCCCTTATCCACAAAAATGTGGATAAGTTTTACCCACATCATTCACAAGCTAATTATCATGCTTTTACAATCTTATAAACATGTTTTCCACATGTTATCCACGAGTCGTTGTGGATAACAGAACGGTTGTTCTATTTCGGAAATCATGATACAGTTAAAGTAACTTACCATTATATGTATCAATTACAAATTATATTCCATTGCTGAAGGAGGTTTCAGCATGAAGCATCTATCCGATGAGCTGTTGATCGAATCGTATTATAAGGCAAAAGAGCTGAATTTAAATCCTGAATTTATTGCGCTCATCGAAAAAGAAATCCAGCGCCGTTCGTTAAGTCATAAAATTAAACTGTCATCCTGATTTCGCCTCAAGGCTTTTTTTTTATTTTAAGTACCCAAGCCGTTCCCCAACTTTAATTCCCATGGGCACAACGATCCGTTCATCAAGCTCAATGCTATCTTTTTCAAATAATAAAACAACAGTAGAGCCAAAAGAAAAGTAGGCAATTTCCTGTCCTTTCGTCAATTCTTTGCTTGCATGAGTAAGCTCAATACTGTTGACAAACATCGCACCTATTTTTACAATCGCAACTTGTTTTCCGTTTGCGGCGATTTCCGTGATCATACGATAGTTCTTCGATAGCGGCTGTTTCCCGTACTTCAAGCCAAGGCGATTGACAGGATATGATTTTTTTCCAAGCGCCCATTGCCTCTGCACCACTCCAGATATTGGACTGTGGATGCGGTGATAATGGCTTGGGCTTAAATATAAAATAATAAATAATCCGTTTAAATATTTTTGGGCGGCCTCGCTGCTGCCAAGCATCTCCGCAATCGAATACGTTTTGTTTTTCACAACGATCTCACTATTTTCATGAATGATGCCAATATCTTCAATAATGGCATCGACCGGACTAATCACACTGTTTTCGGCTTCGTCAATCGGTCTTGTCCCTGCTTTTAGCCTGCGAATAAACAATTGCTGCAACGTTTTATAATGTTTTAAGTTTTTTTCCATCTCTTCTTGATTAATATGATAAATTTTTGCATACGATGGAATAAGTACTGCACTTAAACGGGATTTCGTAAAAATGGCAATGATTTTTGACGAAAGCCAATGGTTCGTCAATTCAATCATCAGGCGATACAACCATTTCAGCAAACATATTCCCTCCAATTTGTGGCGATAGTGTTTTTTGCTACCTTTCATATTACAAGTAAAATGAGTATAATGGTAGTAGATTTTGCCGCCCGTGTTTTATGGCGAAAAAAGGAGTGAGGAGAAATGTTTTTATCCGATTATTTAGATTACACATTAAAAAAATTAAAAGCAAACATGGCAAACATCTTAACCATGACTAATTTATCGCTTGGCGGCTTCTCCGTCCTAACGACGTTAAAAGGACAGCTTCATGTCAGCTTGCTCCTTGTTTTTTTAGCGGCCTTAGTCGATCGCTTTGATGGAGCTGTTGCGCGGAAACTAAACATTGAATCGGACCTCGGCAAACAATTGGACTCGATGAGTGACATCATATCCTTTGGAGTGGCCCCTGCATTGCTAATGTATCAGGGTTTGCTGTACGAATTTGGCGCACCAGGTGCATTTTTCACTATTTTATATATCGGCTGCGGCGCCTTTCGGCTTGCGCGGTTCAATATTACAGAAAATAACGGCTATTTTTCCGGGCTTCCCATTACGGCAGCAGGAGTGCTGCTGACGTTAAGCTACTTAACGATTCATTATTTTCCCCCGCAGTTTTTTATTTTCCTAATGATCACCCTATCGTTTTTAATGGTCGGAACATTTAAGTTGAAAAAAATATAAAACATAAGCAAGGCTGTCCTTTCCAACAGCGAATCATAAACGGATTGGGCAGCCCTTTTGTTTTCTTATCACAAATTTTCCCTTTTCAATCTTTGTTATTAATTATATGATAAATGTGGATTTATTATAAAGCACAAAAATGGAATATTGTGTTTTTCATGTAACGGGGGGATTTCATTGGATAAAACATCGATTATTGGAATTCTTCTTGGCATCATTGCTGTTGCCTTAGGAATGTTCTTTAAAGGGGTCAATCTAAGTGTATTAATTAACCCAGCAGCAATTTTCATTATTATCGTCGGAACGATCGCTTCTGTTACCATCGCGTTTCCGGCCCGCGAAATAAAAAAAATACCGAAGTTGTTAGCCGTCATTTTTAAAGAACAAAATATTCCAACGGTGGAAGAACTGATTCCGTTGTTTGTCGACTGGGCGAACATAGCCCGGCGTGAAGGGCTGCTCGCCTTAGAAGCGAAATTAGATGAGATTGACGATCCATTTTTACGAAACGGTTTAAGCATGGTGATTGACGGGCAAACGCAAGATTTTATTCGCGATGTCATGACCGAAGAAATTGAAGCGATGGAAGAGCGACACGAGGCAAATGCATCTATTTTTTCACAAGCAGGTACATATGCGCCGACACTTGGAGTGCTTGGTGCAGTCATCGGACTCATTGCGGCACTGGGGAATATAGAGCATATCAGCGAAATTGGCAAGGCGATTAGCGCGGCATTCGTCGCCACCTTGCTTGGAATTTTCACTGGATATGTGCTATGGCATCCATTTGCCAATAAATTAAGAAGAAAATCAAGGGAAGAAGCAAAAATACGGCAAATCATGATAGAGGGAGTCCTTTCTATTTTGGAAGGACAAGCGCCGCGAACGATTGAACAAAAGCTTGCTTCCTATCTTTCGGAAGGCGAACGTCGGAAACTGATGGAACAGGGAGAAAAAGGAAATGAGTAAGAAAAAGAAAGTGAAGCAGGCAGGGAATATGAACGAATCCTGGCTGATTCCGTACGCTGACTTATTAACGCTATTGCTTTCCCTTTTTATCGTTTTGTTTGCGAGCAGCCAAATCGACCAAAAAAAATTCCAGGAAATTTCCCGCTCATTTAGCGCCTCGTTTACTGGCGGGACGGGTGTCCTTGATTTTGAAAGCCCGGTTGAGCCAAAACAGCTTCCTTCGTCGTCAAAGCAAGACCATAAACATAAAAGCGCACTCGATAAACAAGATAAAGAAGAATTACAGAATGTAAAAGAAAAAATTGATGAGTACATCGTGCAAAATCATTTAAACGGGAAATTGCAGACCTCTTTAACGGAAGAAGGATTGGCGATCACCATATTAAACGATATTTTATTTGATTCGGGAAGTGCAGAAGTACGGGTAAAAGACCGGAGGCTCGCTAAAGAAATTTCCCAGCTGCTCGTCATGAATCCGCCGCGCAATATTATTATTAGCGGGCATACGGATAACGTGCCGATTCATAATGCTCAGTTCGCTTCCAACTGGGAACTAAGCGTGATGCGGGCGGTAAATTTTATGAAACTGTTATTGGAAAACCCGAAGCTCGATCCGCGCTCGTTTAGCGCAAAAGGATACGGGGAATTTAAGCCGGTTGCATCAAATGATACTCCTGAGGGGAGGATGAAAAATCGGCGCGTCGAAATTTTAATTTTGCCGCACACGAAAACATCACCCCATTCCCTTCACTGAAAACTATCGTTTGCACACCGAAGCAAAACAGGCTGGCAAATATGTGCCAGCCTGTTTTTGCTTAAAGCTTAAAAGAAAATTTGATCACTCCAGCTTTTACCATTGTTTCTACTAAAATCACCAATGCCGGTCCAATAAACAATCCGATGAAACCCAGCAGCTGAAACCCTAAATAAACGCTGATTAATGCAGCCAAAGGAGAAATGCCTAAGTTCGTTGAAAACACTTTTGGCTCAATAATTCGGCGCACTACGGTAATAATGACAAACAATACAATAAGACCGATGCCAAGCCCGCTATGGCCATTGGCAATGCTGATGACTCCCCAAGGCACCAGCACAGAACCGGTTCCTAAAATAGGCAAAATATCTACAATCACAATAATTAATGCCATAACAACAGCATAATCCACTTTTAACAGCAATAAGCCGGCCAAGGCAATAAAAAAGGTGATCAAACTGAGCAAAAACTGCGCTTTAATAAAGCCAATGCCGGCTTTGCTTAACTGCGCCACCACCATCGCCAGCCGCTGATACGTGCGCTCGGACAAGTATTTTCTCGTTCCCCTTTTTAGTTTCGGCAAATCTAAACTAATAAGAAACAACGCTACTAAATATACTAAGAAATGAATAAGAAAACCGGGAATAAGCGTGATATAATGAACAATCGACTGCGTTAAATTAGTGGCAAACTCTAAGAGCAAATGTTGAATTGTTTTTACACTGTTTTCCAATGAATGAATAATTTCTTTAGGAATCGAACTCGAGTACGACTCCCACATCTGAATTAAGTCATCTAAAACTTTCGTCGTCTCACTCAAAAAGTGCGGCAGTTTTTGCGAAAAAGTCATCATTTGCTGTACAAGGATGACGATCAAGAAGTAAAAAGAAATGCCAACGATGACAAGGAATAACGAAAAAATCGCCGTTACCGCATGCGCCCGTTTCAACCGATAATGGATTTGCAAGTGCTGCACTGACGGCTCCAGTAATAACGCCGTCGCTAATGCGAAAACAAGCGGCAAGCTGTATGGTAGCAGAAATAATACTACGGCGAGAATGAAAGCAATAATAATAAACTTTTTCACTATCGTACCCCATTCAATTAGATTTTTTTTGAGCAGTCCCTATCATAAATATAGGGAATGGAGATAAAACAATCAACCATCGTGAGCTCCCCATCACAGCTTCGTTTGATTGTAAGAGATCACATCCGCTTGCGCCGATACATTTGGACGCCGATATAAACGACAATAGCAATGACCGCTGCCGCCATAATCGGCCGCAAATACGGGCGAGCAATTTGATCAATCTCCTGCCAGTGGCTTCCTAGTCGTTCCCCTAAATAAATAAAGAAAATCGACCACGGAATAATCGCGCACGTTGTATAGAAAGTAAATTTTTTCCACGACATTTTCGCGATGCCCGCCGGGATCGAAATAGCGTGGCGGACAACTGGAATGAATCTCGCAGTAAATATGACGCCTGGACCGTATTTTTCAAACCATTGTTCCGCTACATCAAGATGTTTCTTTTTAATCAACAAATATTTTCCGTATTTATCAAGAAACGGTCTGCCGCCATAATACCCCATCCAATAAAGAAACAGCTGGGCGATCGTTCCGCCGATCGTTCCCGCTATCACCGCTCCAATCAAGGATATTTCTCCACGCGATACCAAATATCCCGCATAGGCAAGTACAATTTCGCTTGGAATAATTTCAATCATTAATGCCAAGGCGACTCCGAAATATCCTAAATCCGCCAAAAAGGTAAAAACCGTCTGTACCAACTCGTGCATCGTTCTCCTCCTATGTATGTATATTAAAGCCAAGCCGTCCATTACAACCCTATTCCGCAACCAATTATACTATACTGCATGGCAGAAAAAAATAAATTTATCCATAGAAAAAAAAAGCTGTCTTTTTCGGACAGCTTTTCACCATCATGCACTTTGCTGCAGCTCGGAAATATATTGTTTTGCTTTTTCTTCGTTATATTGTCCTTCCCATTTGGACATAACGACCGCCGCCAGCGAGTTGCCAATGACGTTGACAACCGTGCGGGCCATATCCAAAATGCGGTCGATTCCGGCAATAAACGCCAATCCTTCTACCGGAATGCCAACCGTTCCTAGCGTCGCGAGCAACACGACAAACGAGACGCCCGGCACTCCGGCGATTCCTTTTGATGTTACCATTAACACAAGTACAAGGGAAATTTGTTGCGAAATCGGCATATCAATGCCGTACAGCTGTGCGATAAAAATGGCAGCCAGCGCCTGATATAACGTAGAACCGTCTAGGTTAAACGAATAGCCTGTCGGAATGACAAACGATGTAATCGCTTTCGGGCAGCCAAATTTCTCCATTTTCTCCATAATTTTCGGAAGAACCGTTTCCGAACTCGCTGTACTGTACGCCAGAATCAATTCGTCCTTTAAAATTTTGATAATATTAAAAATATTTATACCAACAAGCTTAGCAACTCCACCAAGCACCGCAACAATAAAGAAAATCATCGTTGCATAAACGAGAATGACAAGTTTGCTAAGCGGAATGAGCGATTCAACCCCAAATTTCGAAACTGTTACACCGATCAGCGCAAACACGCCAAACGGCGCAAATTTCATAATTTGGTTTGTCACATAAAACATCGCTTCCGCCGTACCTTGGAAAAACTGCAACACCGGCCTCCCTTTCTCCCCGATTGCTGCTACGCCTAAACCAAACATAACCGAGAAGAAAATAATCGGCAACATATTCCCAGTTGATAACGATTCAAAAACGTTTTTTGGAACAATATTGACAAATGTTTCAACCATCGAATGGTGTTGCACTTCGTTCGTTGTATCAATATAGCTTTGAATATCTGTTTTCTCCAACGATTTCATGTTCACGCCGGCTCCCGGCTGAAAAATATTCGCCGCCAATAAACCAACGACAATCGCGATCGTCGTGATAATTTCGAAATAAATAATCGTTTTTCCGCCTAGTTTTCCAAGCTTCTTCAAGTCTCCAACATTAGCAACGCCTACAACAAGGCTTGAAATCACAATTGGAATGACAATCATTTTGATAAGGCGAAGGAAAATATCTCCAATCGGCTGCAAATAAGTAGCTACTTTTGGATTTCCATAGAAAATAGCCCCAACAACAATCCCCAGAACAAGACCGATAAAAATTTGCCAAGCTAATCCAATCTTTTTCACCTCATCGCCTCCTTTGGATAATTTTTAGACAAAAAACGACAAAATTATTTTACTATTACAACATTCGTACGTCAATAATATTTGTTATTTACGTACGCTTCTTTCTTTTTTTGTTCAAACACGTACAACCTCCTTCCGTCATATACATAAAATAGGCCATTGCCTACAACGACATAGGGTGGGGGGTGACAGAATGTCCGGCATTTTATCAGCGTTTGCGTTTCTAATGAAAGAATTAATGTTTTTAGTATCATACATTAAAAACAACGCATTTCCCCAACCGTTAAGCCCCAAGGAAGAAGAAAAATACTTAGAGCTGATGGCGAAAGGAGATAAACAGGCCCGCAATATTTTAATTGAACATAACTTACGTCTTGTTGCCCATATTGTAAAAAAGTTTGAAAATACCGGCGAAGATGTGGAGGACTTAATTTCCATCGGCACCATCGGCCTGATTAAGGCGATCGAAAGCTACTCGTCCAGTAAAGGAACAAAACTGGCCACATATGCAGCCCGCTGCATTGAAAACGAAATTTTAATGCATTTGCGCTCATTGAAAAAAACAAGAAAGGACGTCTCCTTGCATGAGCCGATCGGGCAGGATAAAGAAGGAAACGAAATTAGCTTAATTGATATTTTAAAATCCGAAGGAAACGATATTGTGGATGAAATTCATCTGAACATGGAACTCGAACAGGTGAAAAAATACATCGATGTGTTGGATGAACGAGAAAAAGAAGTCATTATTAGCCGGTTCGGCCTTGATATGCAGCAGGAAAAAACACAGCGCGAAATCGCTAAAGAACTTGGCATCTCAAGAAGCTATGTATCCCGAATCGAAAAGCGCGCATTAATGAAAATGTTTCATGAGTTTTATCGGAATGAAAAAGAAAAGCGGAGATAAGTATGGAAAAGGTGTCCCAAGATGACTATTGGGACACCTTTCCTTTTTCTTCTTATTTTGTTAATTTTCTGCTTCCACACTTACTTCCGCTGTTATAATCAATGCTATCGCTGCAGTAACCACAATCCCCATCACCATTGCGAACATCCCTTGTTCCCCTCCTTGCAGTTCTTCCTCTTTCATTTTACACGGAGGAACAATCGGTTTCTTCGCATGGTTGTGAACAATTTATGAAATCACAGAGGTAATTATATCCAACTGGAATATGTTTACAAACAGTTTTTGGTAAAAACGGTAATAAACCTGCCTCTCCAACAAGAAAAGGCAGGTTTATTTGTCCATTTCCCGCAATAAGCGGATATATTTGATCGCTCGTTGAAAAAAGGAAAACGCGCCTATTAACAATATCACAATGAAACTAAGCAAATACGCCTTTTTCTCCGGCGCAATCGTAGGAAGAAGCGTGCCAATATACAAAAAGACACTTAACGCCAGCAATACGCCAGCAAACATTTTGTAATCAGCCGCTTTTTCCTTCCATTGTTGCTTTTGCCGTTCCATCGCTATCCCCCACTTTCCATCCTTAACTGTATCATACAGGACAGCAAATGTGGGGATGTAATTTTAACCATGCAATGCTTGCGCTAAATCTTCAATTAAATCTTCCACATCTTCTAATCCAACAGAAATGCGAATCAACCCATCAGTAATTCCTAATTGTTCACGACGTTCTTTCGGAATGGATGCGTGCGTCATTTTCGCCGGCAGCGAAATTAAACTTTCCACCGCTCCCAAGCTTTCCGCGAGCGTAAAATAGCGGACACGGTTTAACACTTGATCGGCTTTCTCCGCACTTCCGACATCAAAGGAGACCATGCCGCCAAATCCGCGCATTTGCTTTTTGGCAACCTCATGGTTTGGATGTGTTTCCAATCCTGGATAATATACTTTTTGGATTGCTGGATGATTCACTAAAAATTCAACGATTTTTCTTGTGTTTTCTTCATGCTCCTCCATGCGCACGCCAAGCGTCTTGATGCCGCGCATAAGCAGCCATGAATCTTGCGGACCGAGAATTCCTCCGGTGGAGTTTTGAATAAAATGTAGTTTTTCTGCTAATTCTTCTGAATTGACAACCGCCAAACCAGCGACCACATCGCTATGGCCGCCTAAATATTTCGTCGCGCTATGGACAACAATGTCGACGCCAAGAGCAATCGGCGTTTGCCAATACGGGGTGCTGAACGTGTTGTCGACGATCGTAAGCAGGCCATGCTTTTTGGCGATGGCGGAAGCAGCTTGAATGTCAGTAATTTTTAAGAGCGGGTTGGTTGGCGTTTCAATGTAAAGCGCTTTCGTGTTCGGCTGGATATGTCTTTCGATGTTTGAAAGATCGCTTGTATCAATAAAAGTCGATTCAAGCCCTAGGCGGTTTAGCACTTTTGTCATAACGCGATACGTGCCGCCATACACATCGTCGGTTAAAATGACGTGATCCCCGCTGTTAAACAGCATCATGACCGCTGTAATCGCCGCCATTCCGGAGGCAAATGCAAAACCGGCATATCCTTCTTCTAAATCTTTAATCAGTTCTTCTAACGCGTGGCGGGTTGGATTGCCGGTGCGCGAATATTCAAAGCCTTTATGACCGCCAACACCTTCTTGTTTATATGTGCTAACTTGATAAATCGGAACAGAAACCGCTCCCGTATACGGATCACCTGAAATGCCGCCGTGAATGAGCTTTGTTTTTCTTCTCATTATCATATCCCACCTTCATAAATTTTTTTGCTTAAATAGCGCTCGCTGCTGTCCGGAAAAATGACGACGATATTCGTTCCCGGCTTTGCTTTTTCCGCTTCGAGCAATGCGGCATGGAACGCGGCGCCAGAAGAACTGCCAACGAGCAATCCTTCTTTGGCAGCGAGCTCTTTGACGCGGCGGAACGCATCTTCATCACGGATCGTATGAATCGCATCAAAGTAGCTCGGATCCATATAGTCCGGCAAAAATTCCATGCCGATTCCTTCTGTTTTATGCGGTCCCGGCTCTCCGCCGTTTAAAATCGACCCTTCAGGCTCGACAATGACCGTTTTAATGTTAGGATTTTTTTCTTTTAGAAACGTTGCCGTTCCCATAAACGTTCCGCCCGAACCGGCTCCGGCGACAAATATGTCGATTTGTCCGTCAAGGTCTTCCCATAGTTCCGGGCCGAGCGTTTTATAATACGTTCTTGGGTTAGCAGGGTTGGCAAACTGCTGCGGACAATAGGAGTTCGGAATCTCACTGGCCAGCTCTTGCGCCTTGCGAATCGCTCCTTGCATTCCTTCGCTCGTCGGTGTGTGGACAATTGTTGCACCGAGCGCTTTCATGATTTGCTGCTTTTCAATGCTGAATTTTTCAGGCACGCAAAAAATTACGTTGATGTTTTTGCCAATCGCCGCCAGAGCCAGCCCAATGCCGGTGTTTCCCGCCGTCGGCTCAATGATCGTTCCACCTTCCTTTAATTTTCCTGTTTCTAATGCGTCGCGCAATAACTCTTGGCCAAGACGGTCTTTAATGCTTCCTCCCGGGTTGAAAGATTCCAATTTTGCAAATACGCGGACTCCTTCCGGCAGAGGAAATTGCGTAATTTCCACCACCGGCGTATGTCCAATCAGCTCGTGCACATTTTTGGCCACTCGCATTTTTGTCACTCCATTTCTTAACAAACATAGAAAGAGGAAGGGACGCCTTCCTCGGTTTATTGGTTTATTTTTGCAATAATGACAGCATCGATGCGACTAAACGGGCGGAATGTTTCGCCGCCGTATCTAAAAATTGTTCAAATGAGATATCCGATTCCTTGCCGGCAATGTCGGAGAGTGCACGAATAATCACGAACGGCACAGCAAATTGTGTGCATACTTGGGCAATCGCTGCCGCTTCCATTTCGACGGCGCAAAGCTCCGGAAACTTGCCTCGGACAAACTCGACGCGCGCCGGATCGTTCATAAACGAGTCACCAGTGGCAATGAGGCCTGTGACAACTTGCACATCGTTAATTTCTTGGGCGCTGCGTTTGGCAATGTCTATTAATGTCTTGTCCGCTTGATAACGCGCCGGCATTCCCGGCACTTGCCCATACTCATATCCAAAAGCCGTCACATCGACATCGTGATGCACCACTTCACTGGAAATGACGATATCACCGACATTTAACGCCGCTAAAAATCCTCCCGCTGAACCGGTATTAATGACGTAATTCGGCCGGAACCGCTCCAGCAAAATAGCCGTTGCCATCGCCGCGTTTACTTTGCCAATGCCCGATTTCAACAAAATGACATCGACACCGTTGATCTGGCCCGTTGAAAATTCGCAATTGGCGATGACCGTTTCTTCCCGTCCTTCCATTTGGTCACGCAAAATAGTTACTTCTTCTTCCATTGCCCCGATAATCGCTACTTTCATGTTTCTCCCTCTTCCTTATTTTTCTTGTTTTACCGCCTCCATCACCCATACAAATGCATTTTTTTGTGTAAATGTGACGGAAAAGCCGTGTTCTGCAAATAGTTTTGTCAATACGTCCAATGTCGTATAATATTCACGTTCGAGGTCTTCAGCCAAGTTATGAAAACCGCGCGCCCTTGCCTCCTGTATGGCCTGCTGAAACGCTTGCTTGTCACGGAAAGCAGTGTCAGCAAACACTATTTTATCACCTTTTTTTAATAACTTGCCATACTTGGCAATTGCTTCGCCTTTTTCCGCATCGGTAAGATGGTGAAAAGCATATGTGCTGACAACCGTATCGATCGGCTCTGGGGGGAGCGGAAACTGCAAAAAATCCCCGTCCACGATTGACACGTGTGCCCCTAGCTTTTCGCGTGCTTTTTTTCGCATCGGTGCAGACGGTTCTACACCGTACACTGTTTTGCCTTGTCCGATTAGCTTTTGCGTTAAATTTCCTGTGCCGACGCCGAATTCAAGCACGACATTCCCTGCCTTATCGGCGACTGTATTTAAAATATCATCATAATTTGCAAACACCTCGCGGTATTCTTCGTCATATCCTTCCACGGATTGATCATATGATTCCGCCCATTCTTCAAACAAATCAAGAAACTCTCTTCCCATGGTGTCACGCTCCATAATTTTTATAATTCCTATAAATATACTATGTTTTATACCTCAAATCTGTTCTCAATGTATCATAAGTTTTTATTTTCTTCAATGATAAATTTTTTTCGTTTTACCCATTCCTCTATTTTTCCCAGACAAAAAGGCCAGCTTGCGATAAAAATCGCAAATGTTTTCCGCGCCCGAATAGATTATAACGTGAAAATCTGCTACACTTGGCGGTGAAAGGAGGCTTGATCCATGAACATTTCTCTCGATCTCATTGAGGATAAAATCGAATTTTTTGAGGCCGATGATTTGCAGACGCTCGAGAAAAAAATTAACGAACAAATCGAGCATAATAAGGCGCTTTTGCTTCACGTCCACCATGTTTCGCATCAAATGCATGTAGCGGAAAACGGAAAAAGGTTTTACAGCGCTGTCGTCCATTTCAAAGCAAAAAAATAGGCGGATTTCCATCAACACAGGAAATCCGCTACTTTCTTATTCCTTTTCTTTCAGCTTTTGCACTTTCGTCGGTTTCCATCCTTGGTTTTCGACCCATTCGATATATACCTTGTAGTGCTGTGTTTGATCTCTCGTAGAAATGGTGGCCACCGCTTTGTTCGGTCCATTATTGCCAATAAACCACACGATCATATCCGATTGGGAAACTCCGGTCGCGTAACTGACCGCGTCGAGCATTTCCTTCCAATCTACCGAATCTTTTTTAAATTGGGTGACATGCGGCTCCGACTGCGTCGTGCCAATCGGCTGCCATGCCGGATTGACGATTTCTTTCTCGATGTTGGAACCAGGGGCTCCTGGCGTTTCTATCACTTCTTGTTCTTGTTCTTCTTCCTCGCTCGTCTCTTTCTTGTCGGATTGCTCACTTTCTTCATTTATTTGCTGCTTATCCCCCATCTCCACCTCTACTTTTTTATCATCATGATTTTCTTTCGTTTCCGTTTTTGCCGATGTGTTCGCCGCTTGCTTATGCGGCTCGTCGTCACCAGCAAATAAATTCCACGCCACCACCACAATCAACAAAACGACGACGGCAATGGCGGCATTGAGAATGCGATTGATTTTCCGGCGCTTTGCCCGTTGTGCGAAACGCGGTCCAATTTCTTTTGCCAACCGTTGACAACCTCCCTCATTTAGCTGCTTCTATTGTATCATGGCGACCCTTTCTAATAAACTGTTTCGTCGTTATTCCGATTTTTTGTCCTGTTTGTCAAACTCATATATTTTTTGTACGAGATCGAAAAAGATATCGTTCGTTACCGTCCGTGAACTGTGGCAGTCCAGCTCGACGACGACAAGCGCGTATTTCGGGGCATCGGCAGGGAAATAGCCAGCAAACCATTTATTCACAAGTTCTTCATTGGCAAGTTTTTTTCCGGTTTCTGCCGTACCCGATTTTCCGGCGACCGCATACGGAAGCGATTGAAAACGCCGTCCCGTTCCCTGTTTATCCGTCACCACTTTGCGCAATAACCGCTGCAATTGATTGGCGGTAACCGAAGAAATCGGCGGTTCATCGGAAAACGTTTGCTGCGGAAACGTGAACAAGGTCGTGCCGTTTTTATATAAAATTTTGTCTACCGCCCTCACTTGCCTTGCCTCGCCATTGCGGGCAATTGTTGCCATCATGTTGGCGACCCCCAGCGGCGATACGCGCACGTCTTTTTGTCCAATTGACGTTTGCGCAACGGCAAGCGGCACATGTTTATCACGCTCATCATGCCATATCGTTCCTTTTCTCTCCTCTGGAAATTGTTTAAAATCCGTTTCATGATAGACATCGCCTCGCCATCCGGCGAGCGGATATAAGCCAAGTTTTTTCGCATACGTTTCCAAAATGTCCGGCTCTTGTTCAACAAGCTTTTTCCCAAGCGTCGCAAACGCGTTGTTGCAGCTGACCGCAAAACTTTCCTCAAACCCTAGCGTTCCGTAATCATGATCTCGATCCGGCGTTACTCCATCAATTTTTTTGCCGCAATCAAACATTTCCGTTGACGAAACCATCCCTTTTTCCAACGCAGCGGCGGCAACGACGGTCTTAAATACGGAGCCTGGGATTTGCGGCAACACCATCTGGTTTTCCGCGCCGTGGTTTTTATACGGATTGCTCGGGTCCATATCAGGACGGCTGACCATTGCGAGAACGCTGTTTGTTGGGATATCCAATAGTACAATGCCACCTTTCTTTAAATGATGCTCATCAGCGGCCCTTTCGGCAATTTTTTGCAAATCGCGGTCCATTGTCGTTTTTACAGAAACAGGATAAAATGGATTGCTAGGATCACTATACTTTACGTCAAGGCCAAATAAAGGGCCTCCTTCCGCATCAACATGATACAACAGCTTTGTTTCTCCTTCAGGGATTAAAAATTCGTCAAATGCCTTTTGCAGGCCATGAATGCCAACTTCCGTATGCGGAGGAAGATGCCGCTTTGGGTAGCGGGAACGCAAAAGGCGGCTGTCCGCTCGGGTAAATCCGATTAAATGCGGCGCATATACTTTTTCAAGCGGATACTGCTTGTTTACCGCAAACACGCCTGGAATATGCAACTGGTTGATTTTTTCCATTTGTTTTTCGCTCAGCACAAATGGATGGCTGTCCATAGTCAATACAAACGGTTCTTTTGCTTTTTGCAGCTGATCAATGATGACTTGCGGTGAAATGTGAAGAATGTTTGCCACTTGCTCGACAGGCCATTCCATCGTTTTTAAAAACGGGAACAGCACAAGAGAGGGGATATACTGTTTCGTGAGCGGTTTCCCGTTTCGATCCGTAAACATTCCCCTCCCGTCGTCAATCATTAACTCTTGTGTCCGTTGCGCAACGCTTTCCTCAATCAAATTGACTTTCTTCACGGAAAACGACTCTGTGCTCACTAACTGGATTTGAACAAGCCTGCCGATGAGAAGAAAAATGCTGATTTGGATAAGAGCAAGCACCACCATTACTCTTTTTTTCCACATAAATAAAACACCTCATCTTCATTTTCGACGAGGTGTTTTATTTTGAAACCTATTTAACGGCAACAATTTTTACGAGCATTTCGCCACCTGGTGTTTGCACGGTGACTTCTTCGCCAACTCTTCTGCCAAGCAGCGATTTTGCGATCGGGGAGTCATTGGAAATTTTTCCTTCAAATGGATCGGCCTCTGCGCTGCCGACAATCGTGTATGTTTCTTCTTCCCCGTCCGGAAGTTCAATAAATGTCACTGATTTTCCTAAGGAAACGACATCCGGATTTTCCTTGTCTTCTTCAATGATCACCGCATTGCGAATCATATTTTCCAACGTTTGAATGCGCGACTCGACAAATGCTTGTTCATCTTTGGCGGCATCGTATTCCGAGTTTTCCGACAGGTCCCCAAAACCGCGGGCAATTTTAATGCGTTCCACTACTTCCTTCCGCTTTACCGTTTTTAAATATTCAAGCTCTTGTTCCAGTTTCTCTTTTCCCTCTTTTGTCATCGGATATTGCTTTTCATTTGCCATCATCTTTCACTCCTCTATATATTTTTCTTTTTCATGATGTGTATGTAAAACGTACGAACAACGGAAAACGCTGTTCGTACGTTTACTTGTTTATATATATTTATATTGTTTTATCTATGCTATGTTATTATAAAAACGATTTTTGTTCAAGAATTGTGCGAATTTTTGTGACCAGTAAATCAATGGCGACATGATTTTGCCCGCCTTCCGGAACAATGATATCGGCATAGCGTTTCGTCGGTTCGACGAATTGATTATGCATTGGACGGACGACGGAAACGTACTGTTCGATGACGGACTCGAGCGTGCGGCCGCGTTCTTTAATGTCGCGGAGCAGGCGGCGGATAATGCGGATGTCCGCATCGGTATCGACGTATACTTTAATATCCATTAAGTTGCGCAAACGCTCATCCTCTAAGACAAGAATCCCTTCTAAAATAATAACATCTTTTGGCTCGACGTGGATGACTTTATTCGACCGTGTGTGAAGTTTGTAATCATACACCGGCTTTTCAATCGGCTCATACTGCAACAATTTATGAATATGCTCAATTAACAAATCATTATCAAACGCAAGCGGATGGTCGTAATTCGTTTTCAGCCGTTCTGCAAACGGGAGATGGCTTTGATCCTTATAGTAAAAATCTTGCTCAAGCACTAAAATCGAGCGATCGCCAAAATGCTCATAAATTGCCTTTGCCACGCTCGTTTTCCCCGAGCCGGATCCACCGGCTACGCCGATGACAACAGGCTTCTTCCCCATGTTAGTTCTCCTTTCTCATCATGTTGTACGGGAAGACTTCGCGCTCTACTTTAAACTTGACGATTTGCAGCGGGTGGCGCGCCGCGTCCAATTCGTTCCCATTTTCATCCCAAATTTTATCTACGACTTGCGTGAAGTTTTCAATTTCCGGACCAAAAAATTCCACTTCATCACCTGGTTTAAAGAAGTTACGCTGCTGCAATGTCACCATTTGCGTTTCTTTATCATAATCGAGAACAAGGCCGGCAAATTCATGGGTCGTTTTGCGGCTGTGCGAACCGTACATATGATCGTTGTATCCTGGCATGCCAGCAAAGAAAGACGGAGCTGTATCACGGTTGGCGCATTTATCAAGCTCTTTTATCCATTCCTCGCGAATGACGAAATGGTCGGGATCCGCGCAATACGCATCAATCACTTTGCGGTATACGCTCACAACCGTCGCCACGTAATGGATCGATTTCATCCGTCCTTCAATTTTTAAGCTGTCGATTCCTAATTCAATCATGGCTGGAATGGCGCGAATCAAATTCAAATCTTTAGCGCTCATGGCAAATGGTGCGTCGTTTTCATCAAAGAGCGGAATCTCTTTATCCCCTTCTAATTTATATAAATCATAATCCCAGCGGCACGATTGACAGCAGCCTCCGCGGTTGGAATCACGCGCCGTCATATGGTTGCTTAACACGCAGCGGCCGGAGTACGCCGAGCACATCGCTCCGTGAATAAACGCTTCAATCTCAATATCGACTTTTTCTTTAATTTCGCGGATTTCTTGCGCGCTCGTTTCACGCGCGAGCACGACGCGCTCTAATCCTTCCTCTTTCCAAAATTGCACCGCTTTCCAATTAGCGAGCGACTGCTGCGTGCTTAAGTGCACTTCCAATTTCGGCGCCACCCGGCGCGCCGTTTCAATAATAAGCGGGTCGGCGACAATAATGCCGTGAACGCCGGCCTGCTCTAACGCCTGTAAATATTCCTCAAGGCCGGGAATGTTTTCGTTATGGGCATAAATGTTGGCCGTTACGTACACTTTGGCGCCATATTGGTTTGCAAACTGAACGCCTTCTTTTATTTCTTCGATCGTAAAGTTATCGGCGTTCGCGCGCAAGCTGTATTCTTGACCGCCGATAAACACCGCATCTGCGCCGTAGTGCACGGCGATTTTTAGCTTTTCCAAGTTGCCGGCCGGAGCGAGAAGCTCGGGTTTTTTCACGATTACGCGTTTGCCGTCAATGATTTCGGAAATTTTATCATTTTTTAGCAGCATCCGCTCATTCCTCCTTTTCTTATTGCTTAGCGCGATGCAACGCATCGCTCGTTTTTGTTGTTAGTAAACCGTTTCTTTAAAGAAAAATCCCGTATCCAATGGGCGGTGTTTCGGCTGAATCGCTTCGATTTTCGCCAGCAGCTCGTCCTTTTCTTTTTCGTATTGCGCACGGTTTTCTGCACATAAATCAACGGCGCGGCGATACAGTTTAGTCACTTCGGTAATATAGCTTTGTTCATGCAGCACTCCATCGATTTTAAAGCTGTCAATCCCCGCGTCTACCATCTCGCTCAATTCATCAATGATGCAAATATCGTTTGGACTCATAATATGTGTGCCGTTTTCGTCCTCGAAAATCGGATATTTATTGTCGCGTTCTTTATCATATAAAAACATGCCTTTTTCATATTTTTTTCGTTCGATTTCCATCACTTTTCCTTGATACTCAAAATAGTTGCCGATCAATGAACGCTTCGACTGATACATGCACGTCATTCCGTGCACTTGCACTTCGATTTCTACTTCCGCATGCTTCTTAATTTCCAAAATCGCCTCCATATTTAATTCACGGGCGAGAACGGCGCGCTTTGCCCCCTTTCTCCCCCAGTAGTTGCACGTATACCAGTTTGTCGCCGTCGTTTCCGTATTCCAGTGCAGCTTCATATGGGGAGCGACTTCACGCACCGTCATTAATACGGCCGGATCGCCAAAGACGATCGCATCGGCGCCGACCTCGGCAAGAAAACGAATGTAATCGCCAAGTTCATCGACTTTATCGTTGTGAAAAATGGCATTCATCGCGACATATACTTTCATGCCGTATTGGTGCGCCGCTTTCACCGCTTCTGCTACATCCGCGCGGGAAAACTCTCCGGCGAGGCGCAGACCGTAACGCTGTTCGCCGATCATCACCGCATCGGCGCCGGCATTGGCTAAATCATGTATGTGGGAAACGCTCGTTGGCGTCACTAACAATTCTGGTTTTTTCATTGCCTTTCACCTCGTTTTCTTGATATTGCCACCCCATCCCCAACCGGAAGAATGATCGTTTCGTAATCGTTGCGGCCTGCAAGCCATTCGTTATAACGGCGAATTTTCGCCGCTAACTGGCGCATGCGCTTGTTTTCAATTGGCTCCTCTGTTGCAACAAGCCCCTTGAACAATACATTATCCGTAATGATCAAGCCGTTTTCTGCAAGCAGCGGCTCATACAGTTCAAAAAAGCGCTGGTATTGTCCTTTTGCCGCATCAATAAACAAAACATCAAATGGGGCGGCTTTCGCGACATCGCTATAGACGTTGAGCGCATCTCCGAAAATGACGCGGATTTGCCCGCTTGTCCCTGTTTGGTTGATATAAAAAAGGGCTCGTTCATATCGCTCCTTGTCTCTTTCAATCGTAACAATTTCGGCGGCGGGAAGCGCTTTTGCCATGCGGATCGCCGAATACCCTATCGCTGTGCCGATTTCCAAAATCCGCTTTGGCTGGGCGATTTTCAATATGTGCAGCATTACTTCTATTCCCGTCACTTCCATAATGGGAATATCATATTCTTGCGCGTAACGCTCCATCTCTTTTATTTGCTTATCCCGCTCCGGAATAAACTGCTTAATATATTGGACGATTTCTTTCGATATCAAAAGAGCCCCTCCTCGAAAAAATAAGAGTCACTGAAGGACTCTTATTGTAGGATAGCGATTGATAACTTTATATATACTACCACAAAACATGCGAAATGCGAAATATTTTCGCCCGTCGTCCAGCAATTCACATTCGATTCTATTGTTTTCCAATATATTTCTCCTTCTGGCGATTATGTTCTTCCAATGTTTTGGTAAAAACAACATCTCCGCCTGGTGTAGCAAGAAAATAGAAATAGTCCGTTTTCGCAGGTTTCAATGCCGCTTGAATCGACATCATCCCGGCATTGGCAATCGGCCCAGGCGGGAGGCCTTTGTAGATATACGTATTATATGGGGATTTTACTTCTAAATCTTTATAATAAACGCGATCTTTATGCTTGCCAAGCGCATACAAAACGGTAGGGTCTGTCTGCAATGGCATGCCCTTGCGGAGGCGGTTGTAAAACACGCTCGCAATTTTTTGGCGATCCGCTTTTTCCGTTGCTTCCTCCTCAATTAGAGAGGATATGGTTAACAGCTGGTGCGGCGACATATTTGCTTTCTTCATATCCTGTTCGTATTTCGCTAACACCTCTGCTGTTTTCCCCAACATCTCCTCAATAATGTCGGAAATAGGGGGCTTTTTTTCATCAAACGAATACGTAGCAGGAAACAAATAGCCTTCTAGCGGATAACGGATGTTTTTATTAAAAATATCCTTCGACAAAACGGTAGGGTATTTTTGCATCAAATGTTCAATATAAGCACGGTCATTTAACTGCTTTAGCACCTCTTCCTTCTTGTATCCCGTTTTTTCGGCAATGATGGCCGCGATTTGCGTTATTTGCGTCCCTTCCGGAATCGTTAGTTTAAGTCCGGCTTTTTTCGTTATCTTTCCCGTTTTTAAAACTGCAATAATATCGTCAACGGACATGGAACGATTTAGTTTGTATTCCCCTGCTTGGAAATCCACATGATTTTTAAATTTGACGTAATAGCGAAACACCGTTGCGCTTTTGATCAGCCTCTTTTTTTCCAACAGATTGGCAATCTCATTCACGGAAGAGCCGATAGGAATCGATATATGAACAGGCTTTTTGTCCTGTGGATCGACTGGTTGCAACGCCGACTTGATATAGAAATAGCTGCCTACCCCTATCGCGATACAAGCAATCAATATAGCAGCACAAACGAGCAACACGATTTTTCGTACAATTTGTGCATCTTTTTGTAAAAATTGGTTATTGTCCATTGGAAACCTCCTTTCACTCGTGATATTATACTACAAATTTTTGCATTTTTCGCTATTCGTTTGTCTTTTTTTCAATAAAAAAGATGGCCCAGTATACCGGGCCATCTTTTTCATCCTACTTCTCTCATTCTTCTTGTTCGGCGCAGAACGTATTCCATACTTCTTCAATCATTTCCCATTCTTCTTCCGACTCAATTGGCAGCAGTTCCCCTTCCTGCTCTCCTTCACCAGGAATAAATGCCGACACATGAATTTCCGTTTCTTCGTCATCGTCTTCAAATTCTGCACCTACCGGATAATAAAACACATACGATTTTCCAAAGTCCTCTGACTCAAACGTAAACAATATTTCACATAATTGCTCATTGCCGTTTTCATCGACAACAGTAATATGTCGATCGCCATGTTCCATATTTTTCTCCTCCAATTTACTGTTTACTATCCAAATACGACTGCAAAATGACGACAGCCGCCATTTTATCAATGACCTTTCTGCGCTTTTTTCGGCTGAGATCGGCGGCGATTAACATCCGTTCCGCCGCCATAGTGGATAAACGCTCGTCCCACAATATGACTGGAAGGGAAAATTCCCGTTTGAGCAATTCTGCGAAGCGCTGGCTCGCCTCCGCCCGCGGACCAACGGTTCCATTCATATTTTTTGGAAATCCGACGACAATCGTTTCGACCTGATATTCATCAATAATTTCGCGAAGCCGCTTCAGCCCGTATTCTCCTCGCTCTTCGTCGATTGCGATCGTCTCCAGTCCTTGCGCCGTCCAGCCCAGTTCATCGCTAACTGCTACTCCAAGCGTTTTTGTACCTAAATCAAGTCCCAATATACGCATCGGTTAATCCTTTCGTTGCCCTTGTAAATAGAATTTCACCAATTCCTCAATTAATTCATCACGCTCCACTTTTCGTATTAACGCGCGCGCATCTTTATGGCGGGGGATGTAAGCAGGGTCGCCAGATAATAAGTACCCGACAATTTGATTAATCGGATTGTATCCTTTTTCTTGCAGAGCGTCATACACCGTCAGCAGCACTTCGCGAATATTTGTTTCGGCTGGCTCTTCCGAAAAATGAAACCGCATCGTTTGGTCAAACGAGCTCACCGTCTCCACCTCGCTCTCCGTTCTGGCATCTCCCTATCTTACATCCATTGTACACTATCTTTATCAATTATCAAACGGATTTTATCCATTTTTCGACATATTGCAATGCTTCTCCGACTTTGCTTGGGTCTTTTCCGCCGGCCTGTGCCATGTCAGCACGACCGCCGCCACCGCCGCCGCAGCGAGCGGCCACTTCTTTAATTAATTTTCCAGCATGGTATCCTTTTTCCACTAAATCGTTCGTGACACCGGCGATCAAGTTTACTTTTTCTTCTTGCACAGCAGCCAACACGATAATAGCGGATCCTAGTTTTTGCTTCAAATCGTCTACCATCGTCCGCAAATGATTCATATCTGTTGCATTGACTTTGCTAGCTAATACCGGAATGCCGTTTACTTCTTTGACTTTATGGACAAGATTAGCCGCTTCTAAATTGCCAAGACGGGCCGCAAGTGATTCATTTTCGCGCTGCAATTGACGGATTTCGTTCATTAATGCGTCTAGTCGCCCCATTATTTCTCTCGGGTTCGCTTTTAATTTTTGCGCTACTTCTTGCAAGAGGGCGATTTGCTCATTCATAAAGCGGTACGCCGCTTCGCCTGTAACGGCTTCAATCCGGCGGGTGCCGGCGCCGATTCCGGACTCGGAGACGATTTTAAACAAACCGATCGCCGAGGTATTCGGCACATGGCAGCCTCCACAAAGCTCTAAACTGTAATCGCCTACTTGCACGACGCGGACAATCTCGCCGTATTTTTCGCCAAATAGCGCCATCGCCCCCATCGCTTTCGCTTCTTCAAGCGGCTTATAGAAAATGTCGACCGGAATGCTGCGCCAAATTTTTTCATTGACAATGGCTTCAATTTGCTCTAGCTCCTCTGGCTTCACTTGGCCAAAGTGGGTAAAGTCAAAGCGCAAGCGGTCTGGAGCGACTAACGATCCTGCCTGGTTGACATGTGGCCCGAGCACATCCTTTAACGCCTGGTGCAACAGATGGGTCGCTGTATGGTTTTTAATAATATTGGCCCGTTTTGCCTCATCAATTTGCGCTGTATATGTTTCTCCTTTTCTCAATGTTCCTTTTTCGATGACGACATAATGCAGGTGCTGCCCGTTTGGCGCTTTTTGCACATCTTTTACAAACGCTTTTGTCGTTTCGTTTTCAAGCCAGCCTTGGTCGGCGATCTGTCCGCCGCTTTCCGCATAAAACGGAGTTACATCTAATATAATTTGCGCTTCGTCTCCTTCTTTTACTTCATCGACAAGCTGCCCGTCTTTGACAATAACGGCGACCGTAGAGGCGGTATGGAGCTGATCGTAACCGACAAACTTGCTTTCTACTTTAATATCGCCGAGCACGCCGCCTTGCACCTGCATCGAGTCGACGTCCTGTCTAGCGGCACGGGCGCGCTCACGCTGCCGCTCCATTTCCCGTTCAAATCCGTCGTGGTCGACTTTCATTCCTTCTTCTTGCGCATATTCTTCCGTTAGTTCAATTGGAAAACCATAGGTATCATAAAGGCGAAACACATCTTCTCCGGAAATGACATCGCTTCCCCGTTCTTTTTCTTTTTGAATGACGCTTGCTAAAATCGCCAACCCTTCATGAAGCGTTTCGTGGAAGCGCTCTTCTTCATTTTTGATCACTCTTTGGATGAACTCGGCTTTTTCTTTTACTTCCGGGTAGAAATCGCTCATGATTTCGCCGACAACCGGCACCAATTCGTACATAAACGGCCGCTCGATACCGAGCTGCTTAGCATAGCGAACCGCACGGCGCAATAACCGGCGCAATACATATCCGCGCCCTTCGTTTGACGGCAGCGCGCCGTCGCCAATCGCGAATGTGACCGCGCGAATATGGTCAGCGATCACTTTAAAAGCCACGTCTTTCTCCTTGTCCACACCATATTTTTGTCCGGAAATTTGCTCTGTCGCGCGAATGATCGGCATAAACAAATCGGTTTCAAAGTTAGTCGGCACTCCTTGCAAAATCGAGCACATCCGCTCCAGGCCCATGCCCGTGTCAATGTTTTTCTTTGGAAGCGGCGTGTACGTGCCGTCTGGATTATGGTTGAATTGCGAAAATACCAAGTTCCACACTTCTAAATAGCGGTCGTTTTCCCCGCCCGGATACAATTCCGGATCATTCGGATCGTTTCCAAATTCTTCGCCGCGGTCATAGAAAATTTCTGTATTTGGTCCGCTCGGTCCTTCGCCAATATCCCAGAAATTTCCTTCCAACCGTATGATTCGTTCTTCCGGAATGCCGATTTCTTTATGCCAAATTTCAAACGCTTCCTCGTCTTCCGGATGAACCGTGACAGACAGCCGCTCCGGCTCAAAGCCAATCCATTTTTCGCTCGTTAAAAATTCCCATGCCCAATGAATCGCTTCCCGTTTGAAATAGTCGCCGATGGAAAAGTTTCCGAGCATTTCGAAAAATGTATGATGGCGTGCGGTTTTGCCGACGTTTTCAATGTCATTGGTACGGATCGATTTTTGCGCATTGCAAATGCGGGGGTTCTCTGGAACAATGCGGCCGTCGAAATATTTCTTTAACGTCGCCACCCCGCTGTTAATCCATAACAGCGACGGATCGTCAACAGGAATGAGAGAGGCGCTTGGCTCAACGGCATGGCCTTTCTCCTTAAAAAACTCTAAAAACATTCTCCTTACTTGCGCAGAAGTAAGCTTCTTCATGATGATCCTCCCTTTCTATGTAATATATAAAAAACTCTCATCCCCTTCAGGGACGAGAGTTATGCTCGCGGTACCACCCTGTTTATGAACGGCAGAGCGTTCATCACCTCATTAGCCGTAACGTGGCTTAGACGTCAGGTTTTGCCTGCGCTCCGGATTAGCGTTCTGTTACCCTTCATCTGGAATTTCTTTCAGCCGCGGAAATTCCTCTCTGTGCGCGAATTCGCGCTTTAAGATGGACTGTAACATACTCGATCCGTCATCGCATTATGTATTCACTTTTTCAATGTATGATTATAGACAAGCCATATCAATTTGTCAACGCGGCTGGTAATGTTCTTTCCAATGAAGAAGAGCCACCTTCAATACTGCCAGAAGCGGAACAGCAATAATAAGGCCGAGCACCCCGGCAATTTCGCCGCCAAAAAACAAAGCAAACATAATCACGAGCGGATGCATATGCAAACTTTTTCCGACAATCAGCGGTGATAAAATATTTCCTTCCAAAAATTGAAGGAGAAAAATAATAGCAGCGACGATGAGCACCATTTTCAAGGAAACGGTTGCCGCTAAAATGACCGCGGGAATGGCGCCGATAATTGGTCCAAAATAAGGAATAATATTGGTGATGCCGATGATGCAGCCAAGCAACAGCGGATAATCCATTCCGACAAGCCACAAAGCGAGCGCGGCCACCGTGCCGATCACGGCTCCTACAAACAATTGCCCGCGGATATAGTTGCCAAGCGATTCGTCAACATCTTTCAAAAAGGCCATTCCCGGCTCCCGCCACCGTTTCGGCGTCATATACCATACCGCTTTTTTCAGCAGTTCGATATCCTTTAACATGTAAAATACAATAAATGGAATAAGCAGAAACAGAAACGCCGAATTGACCAACCCTTTTACACCATTCATCACCATCGTTAACGTATCGGCGGCGGTTCGTTCCATTAGCGTCAGCATCGCTTCAATTCGTGTATGAATTTCCATTGGCCATGTCGACGTCTGGTTATGAATGTCCTTCGCCCAATTCCGGTATGTTTCGATTAACGCCGGCAAGCTTTCGCTCAATTCTTTCAACTGTTCAATAAACAGCGGAATGCCTTTATACAAGCCGTAGCCGATGCCGCCGAAAAAAAGAAAATAGATCAATAAAATGGCTATCCAGCGCGGGATTCCCTTTTCATGAATGTATTCCACCAATGGATGCAATAAATAAGTAATAAAAGCGGCAATGATAAATGGAATCAACGCGGTAATCAATAAATCGACGGCAGGCAGCCACACTTCTTTCATGCGGACGACTAAATAAATAATAACCGTAATAAGCAGCCATTTGCCAATTCGAACAATCGACAACCACTGCTGTTCCCCCATCATAACACCCCCCTTACCGTTAGTGTAGGAGAAGGGAGCGGAATTATGCAAAAAAGCGCCAATTCCCGCTATGTTTACAGGAATTGGCGCCAGCTTTTAGCGAACGGCGCGGGCTAAACGGCGTTGCATTTTTTTCATTGTGCGGTTGTTCATCCAGTTATTGCGCTGTGCTACTCGATAGGCAGCAACGCCTAATCCTAATGCCAACAGAGAGGTCATTGTCCGATTCATGCACGTTCCCTCCTAAAATTGGATTGTGCGCTCGTGTTCATCAAACAAATCATCTAACGAGCTTAACGTCCCGTCTTCCTCGACTTGATGGGCGTGAATAATCCCTTTTGACACGGACAATTCAATAAAGCAGTCCCAACAATAGTATTGATTCACACCAATTTTCCCTAAATTTTTGCTTTTGCAATTCGGGCAAATGAGCACGAAACAGCCACTCTCCTTACATCGTTGTGTTTACAATAATCGCTTCTTCCCCCGCGGTGAAAGGGGCAGCAGCAATTCGCTTTTTTCCTTCCGTTAAATCGGCAAAAAAACCGTCTGTAATCTCATATCCTCCGATTATGCCCAATTGCCCGTGAAAATATACATCCTCTAATAATCCAAGTTTTTTTCCATCCGCCGTAATCACCGGTTTGCCGGCGATTCCGTGCTCACTGTAAAGAGAGTAGCCGGTTTGGAAAGAGGAAAATGGTTGTAAACAGGCAGCATCCTTTATGATAACCCCATCCGTTCCAACTGCTTGCACGGCCGAAAACGGGAGATAGCGATGGCGGGCAAACCACCCTTTGCTCTCTACTGCAAATCCTTGCACTTTTCCATGACTGGTAAAACAAATATCGCTGATTTTTCCAACGATCTTCCCTGTTTTTTGTTCATATACTGGAAGACCTTTCATATGAGAAAATGTTCGCAAAGATCTCCCCACCTTTCCAGCCATGCTTAGCTTGGCTAGCTGCTCATAAAATCATACGGTGAAACGTTTTCCATCCCTATGTTCGCATCTTCCATCGGCAGCTCTCCTTCGGTAAATGGCGCGAGAAACCGCTGCAATTTCTCCGCCAACGTCGTCTGCCGCGTCCCATCATCGCTGCGGGCGACTCCGAGCCGAAACGCCTCTTCCTCCCCGCATAAAATTAAAAACTGTTTGCTTCTTGTCACGGCGGTATATAGCAAATTCCGCTTCAGCATGCGGTAATAACTTTTGACAACCGGCAAAATAACAATTGGAAATTCGCTTCCTTGCGCTTTATGAATTGAACAGCAATAGGCATGGGTAATTTGCGACAAGTCTTGCCGCGAATACGTGACCTCGATGCCATCAAACGAAACAACGACCAAATCCTGCTTTTCCGTATTTTCTTTCGCGTAAAAAATGGCGACAATTTCACCAATATCTCCGTTAAACACGTTATCTTCCGGCTGATTGACAAGCTGCAGCACTTTGTCGCCGACCCTGTACACGACATCTCCGACAGAAAGCTCCCGCTTTTTTTCAGACTTTGGATTAAATAATTCTTGCAGCACTTGATTCATCCGGTCAATTCCGGCAGGTCCGCGGTACATTGGGGCGAGCACTTGAATATCTTTTACAGCAAAGCCTTTTTTGCGCGCATTATCGGCAATTTGCCGCACTACTTCGGCTACTTGTCCTGTCTGGCAACGGATAAAGGAGCGATCCGCTTTTTGGGCCGTTAAATCGGAAGGAACGAGGCCGTTTTTCATCTGGTGGGCCAATTCAATAATCGATGATCCTTCCGCCTGCCGGTACACTTCGGTCAGGCGAACGGTCGGCACCACTCCTGCCCTCAGCAAATCCTTTAACACTTGTCCCGGCCCAACTGATGGAAGCTGGTCTTCATCGCCAACAAGAATCACCTGCATGCCGTCAGGAATCGATTTAAACAGCTGATTCGCCAGCCACGTATCGACCATTGACATTTCATCAACAATTAAAAGCCTGCCGCTAATCGGTTCATCCTCGTCATGCGTAAAACCTTCCGCTCCGTTCCAGCCAAGCAGCCGGTGAATCGTTACAGCGGGAAGCCCGGTCGCCTCGCTCATTCGCTTTGCCGCTCTTCCCGTTGGTGCGGCAAGCAAAATCGGAAACGGACGGTCTTTCGTATAGTCTTTCGGATCAAGGGAAAGGCCATGCAAATCAGCAAATATTTCCACGATCCCTTTAATGACCGTCGTTTTCCCCGTCCCGGGCCCGCCGGTTAAAATAAAAAGCGAAGAGGAAAGCGCCTGGCGAATCGCTTCTTTTTGCAGCGGAGCGTATTGTACAGACAAACGCTCCTCCAATCTGCCGAGCGCCAGTAAAAATTCCGATTCTGGAAACGTCATGACCGCTTCCGTTTGCTGCAGCAAGCGTTTTACATTTGTCACAATTCCTTTTTCGGCAAAATAAAGTGACGGAATGTAAAACCTTTCCTCCTCCTCAATGAGTTTGCCTTCCTCGGCAAGCATGACCAACATTTGCTCAATCGTTTCGGCGCGGATTGTTTCACTGCGCTTTGCTTCTAAAAGCTGCTTCACATGTGCTGTCAGTTGGTCTTTCGTTATATATACATGTCCCTCTTGTAGGCAATCCTGTTCCAGCGCAAATAAACAGGCGGCGCGAATCCGCGCTGGGTGGCTTCCCGAAATGCCAAGCTGATATCCCAATTCATCAGCACGGCCAAATCCAATTCCTTCAACATCTTCAACAAGCTGGTATGGGTTTTGCTGAATAATGGAAAGCGTTTCTTCTTGATATGCTTGATAAATTTTCATCGCTAACTGCGGCCCAAACCCAAACTGTGAAAGGGCGATCATCGTTTGCTCTAATCCTTCGTGGGTGCGCAGCGTTTCATACAATTCTTTCGCCTTTTGCTTCGTTAATTTCGGAACGCCATCTAATACGCTTGGATCCTCTAAAATTTTAGAAATGGCATTTTCCCCGAGCGTTTCGACGATGG
The DNA here is from genome assembly GCF_000632715.1 of Parageobacillus caldoxylosilyticus NBRC 107762. Classification (GTDB taxonomy): domain Bacteria; phylum Bacillota; class Bacilli; order Bacillales; family Anoxybacillaceae; genus Saccharococcus; species Saccharococcus caldoxylosilyticus. The sequence continues at coordinate 107,826 of NZ_BAWO01000001.1, forward strand.
CCGTTGCCGTTTTTTTTCCGATTCCTTTAAATAAATCGCTCGCTAAATAATGAATGAGTCCCTCTTTCGTATTCGGGAACTGTTTGCGAAAATGTTCGACTACGTACTGCCGGCCAAATCTCGGATGGTTGTGAAATTTCCCATAAAAAATATACGTATCCTGTTCGTTCATTTTCGGAAAATATCCGGTCACTACTACTTCTTGTTCTTCACATGCTTCATTCGTTTCTTCCACACGGACGCGGATGACGGAATAAAAATTTTCCTCGTTATGGAAAATAGTAGCAACACATGTTCCTTTAATAAACGACGCTTCGTCTAATGCAAACGATTCCTGTTGGCGCAATGGGAATCCCCTGCCTTTTTATTGTTGTAGCTTCTTTTCCATCATCTTTTTTCCATATCCTGCTAATAGGTGATCCGGCTGAATTTCCAAAGCAGTAGAAAACATGTCATGGGCGGTTTTGATATCCTCTTTGTAGGCATAAATGACGCCTAAATTATAATAGGCATCCGCATGACGGGGATCTAGCTGAATCGTTTTCTGGAAATAGTCCATCGCTTCGTCTACCAATTCGAGATGGGCAAGGCATAATCCTAGTTGAAACACAGCCTCCACGTCGTTTTCCTTCAACTCCACCGCCCTTTGTAAATACGGAAGCGCCAGCCGCGGCATCTCCAGGTTGATTAGCGACATGCCGAGCATAAAAAAAGCATCCGCATCCTGTAATCCTTTTCGCATCGCTTGTTCAAACATGTTCTTTGCTTGCGTGAATTGCCCGCGTTTGTAATAGACGGAGCCTATTCCGTAATAAGCGGCAGCTGCATTATCATCAAGCTCGAGCGCTTTCTGGAAAAACTGCAGCGCCTTTTCCTCTTCTCCCGCCGCGGCTAACACCGTGCCAAAATTAATGTAGCCGACCGGATCTTTCGGATTTTCCTCAATCGCGTCGTGGAAGCATTGAATCGCCTCCTCATAATTTCCTTGCTGCATATAGGAAATTCCTTGTTGATTTTTATCTCCCATTGTTTTGTCACCCCTTACACCAATTGTAGCACATATGTTCGCAATTTTCTATCATTTACAAAAACACCTCAACCCAGGCAAGAGTTGAGGTGTTTCCTATCTGTCACCGCTTTTTTCGCTTTCCAAGGCCCAAGGCTATCATCCTTTAACCGACATACCAGAGCTTTTCACCATCGCGGAACACTTCATCAATGGTGCCGCCGCCGAGGCACTCCTCACCGTTGTAAAAGACAACCGCTTGCCCCGGCGTAACGGCACGAACTGGTTCATCAAACACCACTTCGACTCTTTCGTCATCAATCGGATGAACGGTAACGCCGGTATCCGGCTGACGATAGCGGAATTTTGCCGTGCAATGGAACGATTGCGTCGGTTGGCGATCCGACACCCAATTGACGTTTATGGCAATAAGGGAAGTGGAATATAAATATTTGTTGTTGAATCCTTGCGCTACGTACAAAATATTTTCTTTGACATTTTTTCCAACGACAAACCACGGCTCGCCGCTTCCGCCAATGCCAAGGCCGTGGCGCTGCCCGATCGTATAGTACATCACCCCGTCGTGTTTTCCTTTTACTTCACCATCCAGCGTTTTCATCACGCCTGGCTGCGCCGGCAAATAATTGCTTAAAAACTCTTTAAAATCGCGTTCCCCGATAAAACAAATTCCCGTGCTGTCTTTTTTTCCAGCGGTGGCAAGCCCCGCCTCCTTCGCAATTTGCCGCACTTGCGTTTTTTCGAGATGTCCGATCGGAAACATTACTTTGGACAGCTGCGCTTGTCCTAATTGGTTTAAAAAGTACGTTTGGTCTTTATTTTGATCAACGCCCCGCAGCATTTTATATTCGCCGTCGCGATACGCCACGCGCGCATAGTGCCCGGTCGCTACGTAGTCGGCTCCAATCGATAGCGCATGTTCTAAAAATGCTTTGAACTTAATTTCTTTGTTGCACATCACATCCGGGTTTGGAGTGCGTCCGGCTTTGTATTCATCCAAAAAATACGTAAACACTTTATCCCAATACTGTTTTTCAAAATTAACGGCGTAATACGGAATGCCGATCTGATTGCAGACGCGCACTACATCTTCGTAATCTTCCGTCGCCGTGCAGACGCCGTTTTCATCTGTATCATCCCAGTTTTTCATAAAAATCCCAATGACATCGTAGCCTTGCTGTTTTAAAAGCAGCGCTGCGACGGAAGAATCCACACCGCCAGACATGCCGACAACGACACGTGTATCTTTTGGTGCTTTATTCACCTGTTTCACCCCCCGCTTATTTGTTTGTTAATCTTTTCACAATTTTTACCGTTTCCGTTGCTGCCCGCTCAATTTGTTCTTTTGTATTTCCAAGTCCAAAACTAAAGCGAATCGACGAGCGAATTCGTTCTGATTCTTTTCCGAACATGGCGACGAGCACATGGGACGGATCAATCGATCCAGCGGTGCACGCCGAACCGCTGGAAGCAGCGATTCCCGCCAAATCGAGATTGACCAGCATCGACTCGACGTTTGTGCCTGGAAACGCCACATTGACGATATGCGGCAATCCGTCTTCACTTCCGTTTACTGCAAAATCGATGCCTGATTCGGCAAAAATAGATAACATGGTTTCCCGGAGCAAGCGATACTCTTCCTGCTTTTGCTTCATCGTTTCTTGGGCAATTTCCACCGCTTTCGCGAGCCCGGCAATGCCGGCGACATTTTCCGTTCCGGCGCGGCGTTTCCGCTCTTGCTCCCCGCCGTAAAAAAGCGGAGACAGCTTGACCGTTTCCCGGGCATATAAAGCGCCAATCCCTTTTGGGCCGTTTATTTTATGGCCTGAAACAGACAGCAAATCAATATGGTGCTCATTGACGTCCATCGGTACAAGTCCATAAGCCTGCACCGCATCCGTATGAAAATAAGCCTGGTGCTCTTTTAGCAATTCCCCGATTTCGCGAATCGGTTGCAGCACGCCTACTTCGTTATTCGCAAACATAATCGAAACCAGAATAGTGTCGTCGCGAAGCGCCGCTTTGACATCGGCTGGAGAAACCTTTCCATGTTCATCTACTGGGAGATAGGTGACATCAAACCCTTGTTTTTCTAAATATTGGCATGCACGCAATACGGCGTGATGCTCAATCGCCGTCGTTATAATATGGCGCCCGCGATCACGGTTTGCCATCGCGGTGCCGATGAGCGCCATATTATCCGCTTCCGTCCCGCCGCTGGTGAAAATGACTTCCGTCTCTTTCGCGCCAATGCTTTTTGCCACCAAAGCTCTTGCTTCATCCACGGCATGACGGCTTTGTCTGCCAAAATAATGAATGCTTGACGGATTTCCAAACACTTCGGTCATAAACGGAATCATGCGCTCGACCACGTCCGGATGAACCGGTGACGTAGCGGCATGATCCAAATAAATCCGGTCCAATGATCATTCTCCTTTCCATCAAATATAAAACATATATGCCTCATTATCATCTTCGCTATACTTCGCCAAATCTTCCAGCGTCGTGCTGTCTAGCACTTCCTCGATCGCATCGCGAATGCGAATCCATAGCTCTCGCTTGGCCGGCTCTTCTTCCTCGAGTTCTTCGACAGGCGTGATCGGCCCTTCTAGCACGCGGATCACATCCCCAGCGGTAATTTTCGCCGGATGATCCGCTAGCACGTAGCCGCCGTATGCCCCGCGGATGCTTTTGACAAGCCCGGCATTCCTAAGCGGTGTGACAAGCTGCTCCAAATAATGTTCAGATAAATTATTTGCTTTGGCGATCGAGCGCAGCGAAATCGGGCGGTCGCCATACTTTTTTGCCAACTCAATCATAATCGTCAATCCATACCTACCCTTTGTCGAAATCTTCATATTACTCCTCCTAACGACTTAAACCTTGTGTTTCCATATGAATTGGTTCCATGATGCGCTCGGTGATTCTTCGGCATTGCGGAAGGGCAACGCCAGCCACCGATCCGATTGTCACGCAAAAAATGAGCGTCCCTATCGATACCGGCCCGCCTAGCAGCCAACCGATCAATAAAACAAAAGCTTCCATCGCAATACGAATATATTGCACTTTCCAGCCGGTTAAATCCATCAGGGCAAGCATCAAGCTATCGCGAGGACCAGCGCCAACATCGGCAGAAATATAAAGTCCCATTCCATAACCGGCAATAACAATGCCAATCAGCAGCATCGCAAATCTTCCAGCAATTGTAGCAGGAGTTTGCAAATACGGAATCATCATATACATATCGATAAATACGCCGACAAAAAGCATATTCAAAAAAGCGCCGAGTTTTGGCAGCCGTTTGACAAGCAGGGAAGATAACGCCAAAATCACAATGCCGACAATAATTGACCATGTCCCAATCGTCAGCCCGAATTTTCGGTACAATCCGATATGCAATACATCCCACGGCGCACAGCCAACATCGGCTTTAATTGTCAGTACAATCCCGAAAGACATTACCAATAAGCCAATAAAATAAACTGTCCAGCGGAACAAAGATGCATATTTATAGTGAGAATGGGACATAGGCTCCCTCCATTATTGAACAAAGTAAACAAATCGATTGTCATTATATCATAAAATTTTGCTTCCTTCATTTTTGAAATTTTGCTGTTTTAATTGTTCCAGCCGTTCATATACTTTCGCATAATATTTTTCTTCCCCGTGTTCTTTCGGCATATAATATTTTACACCTGCCAACTCCTTCGGCAAATATTGCTGTGCTACCCAGCCGTTTGGATAATCGTGGGGATACCGATATCCTTTTCCGTGTCCAAGCACGCTTGCCCCATGATAATGCGCATCTTTTAAATGATCGGGAATATCGCCGATCTTTCCGGCGCGCACATCGGCAATTGCCGCATCGAGCGCTTTATAGGCAGAGTTTGATTTCGCGCTTAAACATAGCTCAATCGTGACGACTGAAAGCGGAATTCTTGCCTCCGGGAGCCCTAACCGTTCTACCGCGTTGACCGCTGCTTGCACTTTCACTCCCATCATCGGATTGGCAAGCCCGATATCTTCATAGGCGATGACAAGCAATCTCCGGCAAACGGCTGCTAAATCCCCGCCCTCAAGCAAGCGTGCCAAATAATGAAGCGCCGCATCGACATCGCTGCCGCGCACGCTTTTTTGAAACGCCGATAGAAGCGAATAATGCACATCCCCGTTTTTATCATGGGTAAATCCCCGGTTTGCTGTACACTCTGCTATCGTCTCCTCTTTGACATAAATTTGCCCATTGACTTCCCGCGAAGCATAGACGACCGCTTCTAACAAATTTAACGCAACGCGCGCATCTCCTCCGGACGCTTCAGCAATACGAAACAGCAGTTCTTCTTCGATCACAATGCGAAAGTTTCCTAATCCTCTGTCCGGATCTTGCAGCGCACGCCGTAAGAGGGCAACGATATCATCAGGCAAAAGGCGCTTCAATTGTTGAATTTGTCCGCAGCGGCTGCGGATCGCCGGATTTACTTCGTGAAACGGGTTTTCCGTCGTAGCGCCGATCAGCGTAATCAGGCCATTTTCCACGTGGGGAAGCAAATAGTCTTGCTGCGCCTTATTAAAACGGTGGATTTCATCGATGAATAAAATGACGTTGCCGATAAGCTTCGCCGTCTCCACTACTTCTTCGATATCCTTTTTTCCCGACGTCGTCGCATTAATGGCAAAAAACTCGCGCCCAGCCGTCCCGGCAATCGCATAGGCAAGCGATGTTTTTCCCGTCCCCGGCTCTCCGTACAGCAATAACGAAGGCACATACCCTTTTTGAATCATTTTGTACAAAGCGGTATGCGGCCCAATAATATGTTTTTGCCCGACGATCTCGTCAATATTCCGCGGTCTCATGCGGACAGCAAGCGGTTCCGCCGTAAAAAGCATAAAACGATCCCTCCGCTTATGAAAAGTATCGTTGTTCTTTAGCCGGCAGAGAACTTCTGCCTATCGAAATAGCGCTCTATTGCCGCCTTTAATTCATTGTATAAAGGCAAATCCCATTTCTCTAAATAAAGCAGCAGCGCATCCACCATAAACGGCCGTGCTTCTTCTCCTTTTTTCATCTCCAGTTTTAATGTTTCTAACGAGTAGCGTACATCCTCTTCCATTTCTCCATTAATCGGCACAGCGGCGATCATATGGTCAAGATAGGCGAGAATTTGTTTCTGCCTCTCCTGTTGATCGGTTTGCTCCGCGGAAAGATAATCGTGCATCGTTTCTATCGTTAATAACGGTTCTTCTTGTCCGGTCATGCTAGCCACTAGCGCATCGAGCCGCCGAAGCAAAAACGGCGCCATCTTGGCTAAAGGCAGCTGTTTTCGGTCAATCGCCATATAAAACAAATATTCTTTGAGCATTCCGTTAAGCATCGTCGCACAATCCAGCGAAAAACGGCGCACTTTTTCTCCGTATATTTCTTCGATGGCCCGGCGATACCAGTTGAGCATTTTCGCACGAATGCGAAACACGAGCCGATGAACTTCATCATTGACTTTTACCGTTTGTTCGCCCATATGCATTTGGACTAGCTCTTTATGACGGTAAAATTCCTCGATTTGCACAGACAGCTGTTTTTCAAATTTTTCCCGTGCTGACAATGCGGCATCATCGGCAATATCTTTCATTTTGTGAAAGAGAACGTCATAGTAATAACGCAAAATCGACACCGCAATTTCTTCCTTCGATTTAAAGTAATTATAAATTGAACCTTTCGCTATCCCGCTCTGCTCGGCAATTTCTTGCATCGATGTAGCATAATAGCCTTTCTGCGCAAACAGCTTCATTGCCGCCTGAATAATTTCTTCTTTCCGGTTCAATGTTTTCTCCTTCCTTATTCTTGTTTATGATTATTATAATAGATTCTTTTTTGGGAAAAAACGAAACAAAAACGATGGATGGCCCGTTGCAACATGGGCCATCCTTCCATTTACTGTTTCATCCGTTCTGCCTTCGCTTGGCGAATAAAGAATAACTCATACATCACAGGAATGAGAATAAGCGTTAACAAAGTGGAAGAAGTAAGACCGCCGATCACGGTAATCGCCAATCCTTTGGAAATCAATGTTCCGGACTCGCTCGTCAGCGCCAATGGAATCAGCGCTGTCACCGTTGCAAATGCAGTCATTAAAATCGGCCGCAGCCGTGTTTTGCCTGCTTCCATAATCGCGGCGCGAATCGTCATTCCTTTTTGTTCACGATTTTGTCCAATGCGGTCGACAAGAACGATGGCGTTGGTCGTGACAATTCCAATTAGCATTAATAGCCCGATCATGACACTGATGGACAGCGGCTCTTTTGCGATATATAAGCCAAGAAGCGAGCCGATCGGCACGAAAATAAGCGAAGACAGAATGACAAACGGGATGCGCGCTTTTCCGAATGTGACAAGCATCGTAATATAGACAAGGCCAATGGCAATGAGCATCGCAATGCCAAGCTCCTGGAACGTTTGCATCGTCTCATCGCTGCCGCCCCCTCCCTCTAATGACACATCATCTGGAAGGTTCAGATCATTTTTCACATGGCGAATGACATCATTGGTGACTTTTTGGATGTTATCGCCAACGATTTGCGCGGATACACGGGCAAACACTTTTCCATTCAGTTTTTGAATTGATGTATACGTATCTACCTCGTTGACAGACGCCAGCTCAGAGACAGGAACAAGTCCTCTCTTTGTAAAAATCATCGTATTTTTCAGTTCATCTACCGATTGAAGATGTTGATTGTACGATAATTGAACGGTCCGCTCTTTTCCGTTTAGCGTTAATGCTCCGACCTCCACCGGCTTCGTGGCGTCGGCAATCGTTCCTAAAATTTGAAATCCAGAAACGCCATAAGCGGCCGCTTTTTCCGGGTCGATATCGACGACGATTTGTTTTTGCTTATCGGCGAAGTTGTTCGTTACATCTTTCAAATCATGGCGTTTATTTAAATAGGTTTCTACTTGTTTTGCTGCTTTTTGCAAGGAAGATAAATTGTTGGAATACAAATCAATATCGACATTGTTATTGGTCGGCGGACCGCCGCTCTCCATCTCGCGCACGCCGAACTTTGTCCCGGGTGCTTTTTCATTGACGATTTGTTCCATCTTTTTCTCTAGCTTTTTGATTAATGGCGCAACAGCAACATCTTCTTTTAAATTAATAAAATAGTTTGCCTGGTTTTGACGTTTTAGTCCGCTGCGATAATCACGGCTGCCAACGGCTGCGGTGACGTTTTTAATTTCTTTCTGCTTGACAAACATATTTTCTAATGCTAATGATACATCATTTGTTTTTTCCAGCGACGTTGAAGACGGGAGTTCAATGCTGGCGACCAACGTTTTTTGCTCTTCATTTGGCAAAAAAGTAAACCCTAGCGCCGGAGCGAGTGCAAATGAACCGACAAGCAATACCACCGATAGCAGCAAAACAAGCGCTTTATGGCGAAGCGCCCAGGCAATGACGCGTCCGTAAACACGCTGCAGCGCTCCTTCTTTTTCTTCCGGCGGAACTTTTTTAAAGGAGAATTTCGCCAAAATCGGCACAACCGTAACGGCAACAACCAAAGAAACCAACAGCGCGAACACAATGGTTAAAGCAAACGGCAGGAAAAATTCGCCGGTAATTCCGCCGACAAAGCCGAGCGGCAAAAAGACAACCACTGTCGTAATCGTCGAAGAGGTAATGGCTTTTAGTATCTCTCTCGTCGAATCTTGAATGAGTTCATCCGTTATTCCCGTTTTCGCCTTGCGCACACGGCGAAAAATATTTTCAATGACGACAATGCTGTCATCGACGACGCGCCCTACTGCTACGGCCATCCCTCCAAGCGTCATCACATTTAAAGAAATATCCATTCGATTGAGAAAAATGGAAGCGACCAATAGCGAAAGCGGAATGGACACGATCGCGATGACCGTCGCGCGCACATTGCGCAAAAAGAGAAGCACCGCAACCGAAGCGAACAGCGCCCCGAGCAATCCTTCCCGGACGAGCGATTCGACCGATTTTTTAATTCCTTCCGCCGAATCAAAACCGATGGTGTAATCGAATTTGTCCTTATACGAATCCAATACTTTGGTCACTTTGTCCGCCACTTCTACCGTGTTCGCGTCTTGCTTTTTCGTTACTGCCATCGATAGCGCTTCTTTCAAGTTATAGCGCGTAAACTCGGCCCGATCGGCAACCGTTTCGATGCTGGCGATGTCTTTTAACTTAATCGCTGGCTTTGCTTGCGCCGCAGCAGGCATGGATTGCAGCACCGGCGATGTCAGCGCCATATTTTCCAGCTCTTTCACCGTTTCTAGCTTTTCCTGCACACGAACCGGAATTTGCAGCGTATCGGTATGAACATTGCCGGCTGGGAAAGACATGTATTTTTCGTTGATTTGATCTTTAATCTGTGTCAGCGTCAATCCTGCCTGCAGCGCTTTTTGCTTATCGACAGTAATTTTTATAATTTCCTCCTTCTCCCCGCCGACAGAGATGGAGTTAATTCCATCAATTTTATTTAACTCAGGAATAACTTCTGTTTCTAATATGTTTTGCAAATCCACATCTTTCTTGGCAAATAAAGAAATATTAAAAATAGGAATCGTTCCAAATGAAAACCGGTTGACTTTCGTCTCCACATTTTCCGGAAGATCCGTGTCTTTTATTAATGTGTCAACTTGCCGTTCCACTTCCTCCATATCGGTATGAAACGGAAACTCGAGATTAATAACGGCCATGCTTTCATACGAAGAACTTTGCATGTTCTTTAGCCCTTCAAGCGATTTGAATTTTTCCTCCAGCTTCGCCGTTACTTGATCGTTTATATCTTGCGGCGACGCCCCCGGATAAACGATTTCAATCGATAATTGCGGAAACTCAATGTTTGGAAGCAAATCGACTTTCAGGGATGAAAACGAGTATGCTCCTAAAATAATCAGCAAAAAAGAAATAATGAATACGGCGACTGCATTTTTTAGGCTAAATCTTGTTAAAAAATTCATCCTTCCACCTCTTTCCCGTCGTCATTTCTAACCAATTGTTCATAGTTTTTTGCAACCGACTGGTCGTAATAAATATAGGCCCATTATAAAAGATTATTGGCAAACTTTCAATGAAATAAAAAATATAAAGTTTAAATTTGCCAACAAGAGGAAAAACTATCATCTATCTAAATTTATTTGCGGGGTGTGACAACATGAAAACAAGACAAGACGCCTGGTCTCACGAGGAAGATGTCGTGTTGGCGGAAACGGTGCTACGATATATTCGCGAGGGGGGAACGCAGCTTGCCGCATTTGAAGAAGTCGGCAACCGCTTGAACCGGACAGCGGCCGCATGCGGGTTCCGCTGGAACGCCGAAGTTCGGAAACGATATGTTGAAGCGATTGAACTGGCGAAAAAACAGCGCAAAGAGCGGAAGCGCGCGCTAGAAATGGCCAAAAAACTCCAAAAAGAAAACAACGCAGCAACGTTGCTTCCATCATCAGAAAACATTTCTTATCAAGGATCGTCGCCATTTCTCCCTGCTTCGACGCTCACCCTTGAGCAATGCATCGCTTTTTTGCAAACGTTAAAACACGACTACGAACAGGTCGAAGCAATGAAAAAAGAAAATGAACGATTAAAACAAGAACAGGTACAGCTGCAAAAACAGCGGGAAGAATTACAACAAAAATTGGAGCGCCTCGAAGCACAGCAATCCACTATTCAAGAAGATTATGAGGCATTAGTAAAAATTATGGAGCGTGCCCGTAAACTCGTGTTGGAAGAAGAGTACGGAGTGCCGCCAGCCCATATTTTCCGCATGGATAAAAACGGAAATTTGGAACATATTGCCCGTTCTTAAAAAAACGTCGCAGCCCATAGTCTGCGACGTTTTTCACATATTTACCGAGAAGTCTCCCACCTCTTAACAGAGTGTAGATGGGAGAGGTTCATTCTTCTCCAACCCGATAAATTTTGATGTCTTTTAAAAGTTCCCGCACGACGTATGACGCCATGATCAATCCGGCCACCGACGGCACAAACGCGTTGGAAGACGGCGGCATTTGCGCTTTGCGGATCGGCGACTGGTCATTGCCTACGACTTTGCGGACATCTTCGCGAATAATAATCGGCTTTTCATCAGAAAATACGACAGGAATCCCGCGACGAATGCCTTCTTTGCGCAATTTGGCACGGATGACTTTCGCGATCGGATCCGTGTGCGTTTTCGAGATATCGGCGATGCGGAAACGCGTCGGATCCATTTTGTTGGCGGCGCCCATGCTAGAAATAATCGGAATATTGCGCTTTAAACATTCCTTCATTAAATGCACTTTATAAATAATCGTATCAGAAGCGTCAATGACAAAATCAAGATCATAGCTGAAAAATTGCTCATATGTTTCTTCTGTATAAAACATTTGCAGCGCAATCACTTCGCATTCCGGATTAATATCGGCGATGCGTTCTTTCATCAATTCGACTTTCGGACGGCCGATCGTCGAAAGAAGCGCATGAATCTGCCGGTTGATATTCGTAATATCGACATTGTCCCGATCGACAAGAACGAGCCGTCCGATGCCGGAACGAGCCAGCGCTTCCACCGCAAAAGAGCCGACCCCACCGACGCCGAGAACAGCCACTGTTGCTTGTTTTAATTTTTCCAGCCCTTCTTTGCCGATTGCCAATTCGTTGCGTGAAAATTGATGTAGCATCAATATCCTCTCCGTTGCTTTATTGTAATTTCCATACCGTTTTTTATCCTACAATAATCGGCGCTTTATTTTCAATCACATTTTTATGCCAGCAAAAACAAAACCCTATGTAAAGGGCAGCCTTTACATAGGGAAGTAGCCTGGCATATGTAGCAAAATTTCAGCTGTCAGTCCCAATCGTGCCGTCGATGCCTTCGTTTTGAACCCGCTCCCAAGCAGGTGGGTGCCCTGTCCCAAGGTTTGCACTTCCTCGTACGGGGAGGCATGTACGCCGCTTGGAAACCCCGGGCTCCCGTATAACTTATTGTTCGGTCAAAACAATAGGTTATACGACGAACACATCAGGACTATTTCTATTTGCTTTTATTGTATCACAGATTTGGTCGCTTGTGAACCTCCCCGCCCACATACTTTTGGGGAATAAAGGACGATAGGAACCTGCTTACTCTTCTTTTTTCCATTGAACCGCTAAATGCAATTCTTCTAGCTGCTGCTTGCTGACTGGACTCGGTGCTTCGGTGAGCAGGCAGCTGGCGCTCGCCGTTTTTGGAAACGCGATCGTATCACGCAAGTTGGACCGTCCCGCAAGCAGCATGACAAGCCGGTCTAAGCCAAGCGCGATGCCGCCATGCGGCGGGGTGCCGTATTCAAACGCTTCCAGCAGGAAGCCAAACTGCGCGCGTGCTTCTTCTTCGGTAAATCCCAAGGCGCGGAACATCTTTTCTTGTACGTCGCGCTCAAAAATCCGCATCGATCCGCCGCCAAGCTCATAGCCGTTAAGAACAAGATCATATGCCTGTGCTCTTACCTTTTCTGGATTTGTTTCAAGCGCTGGCAAGTCTTCCCGTACCGGCATCGTAAATGGATGATGTGCCGCATAGTAACGCCCTTCTTCCTCGTCATACTCTAACAGCGGCCAGTCCGTAATCCAAAGGAAATGAAGCTTTGTGTCATCAATTAAATTTAAATCTTTGCCAAGCTTCAGCCGCAGGGCGCCAAGCGCATCGGCAACCACCGCTTTTTTATCGGCGACAAACAGCAATAAATCTCCTTCTTCCGCCTCGAGCGTTTGAACGAGTCCTGCTTGCTCTTCTTCGGTGAAAAATTTCGCAATCGGCCCTTTCAACCCGTCTGCTTCCACTTTCAGCCAAGCCAGCCCTTTTGCGCCGTAGCGGGCGACAAACTCGGCCAACGCATCAATATCCTTGCGGGAATACCGATCTGCCGCGCCTTTTGCATTGATCGCCTTTACTTGTCCGCCGTTGGCAACAGCGCCGGCAAATACTTTAAAGGAAGAGTTCTTCACTATTTCCGATACATCGACAAGCTCTAAACCGAAACGCGTATCCGGCTTGTCTGAACCGTAACGGCTCATCGCCTCGTCATACGACATGCGCGGAAACGGAAGGGAAACATCGATTCCTTTCGTTACTTTTACAACGTGGGCCATCATACGTTCCGTTAAGTCCATAATCTCTTCTTGGCTCATAAACGATGTTTCGATATCGATCTGCGTAAACTCCGGCTGCCGGTCAGCGCGCAAATCTTCATCGCGGAAGCAGCGGGCAATTTGATAATACCGTTCAAATCCCGCAACCATTAACAGCTGCTTAAATATTTGCGGCGACTGCGGCAGCGCATAAAATTCGCCTGGATGAACGCGGCTTGGCACTAAATAGTCCCTTGCCCCTTCCGGCGTGCTTTTCGTTAACATCGGCGTTTCCACTTCCAAAAAACCTTCGCCGTCTAAAAAGTCGCGAACCGCTTTCGTCACACGGTGGCGAAGCTGCAGCGTACGGAACATCACCGGGCGGCGCAAATCTAAATAGCGATACTTCAAACGCACTTCTTCAGCAACGTCTGTTTGGTCAGAAATAATAAACGGCGGTGTTTTCGCTTCATTAATGATGGTGATCTGTTCGGCTTGAACTTCAATTTTTCCTGTTGGAAGATTTGGATTGATCGTTCCTTCTTCCCGGGCCACAACAGTTCCCTCGACGCTTAACACATATTCATTCCGCACTTTTTCAGCAACATGCAGCGCTTCCTGCGACACCTCTGGGCTGAAGACGACTTGCACGATGCCTGTGCGGTCGCGAAGGTCAATGAAAATCAGTCCGCCAAGGTCGCGGCGTTTTTGCACCCAGCCTTTGAGCACGACTTTCTCGCCAATCGCTTTTTCCGTGATTTCCCCGCAATAATAGGTCCTGCCAAACATGCTGATGCCCCCCCTATGATAATCGTTCTTTTAAGAAATCGATCAATGACGGCAACGGTACTTCCGTTTGTTCGCCTGTACTCATTTCTTTTATATTGATGACATTTTTGGCAAGCTCGTCATCGCCAAGAATCGCCACCAATTTCGCGTTTAACCGGTCAGCTGCTTTCAGCTGTGCTTTTACTTTGCGGTCCTGGTAGTCTTTATCAGCAACTATCCCTGCTTTTCGCAGCTGATTTACCAGCAGCACGGATTCCTCTTTTGCTCTTTCGCCGACAGCAACGACATAACAATCAATGCCTTCACGAACCGGCAATGTAATACCTTCTGCCTCCAATGCGGCCAGAAGCCGCTCAATGCTAAGAGCAAAGCCAATGCCAGGCGTTTCTGGCCCGCCGATTTCCTGGACGAGCCCGTTGTAACGGCCTCCCCCGCATAATGTCGTGATTGCGCCGAACCCCTCGGCATCGCTCATAATTTCAAAAGTGGTATGGTTATAATAATCCAACCCGCGTACAAGACGCGCGTCCACTTCAAACGGAATGCCCAGCTTCGTCAAGTACGATTTTACTTTTTCAAAATACTGATGCGATTCCTCGTTCAAATAATCAAGGATGGACGGCGCTGTCGCCATTAACTCATGATCGCGGTCTTTTTTGCAGTCAAGGATGCGAAGCGGATTTTTTTCGAGACGCACTTGACAGTCTTCGCAAAGCTCATGAATCCGGCCCCGGAAATGGTCGATCAACGCTTGGCGGTGCGCTTTGCGGCTTTCCGCATCCCCCAGACTGTTAATCACTAATTTTAGTTGCTTTAATCCTAATGTTTGATATAGTTCCATCGCCAGCGCAATCACTTCCGCGTCCATCGCCGGATCGCTGCTGCCGAGCGCCTCGACGCCAAATTGCACAAACTGGCGGAATCTTCCAGCTTGCGGGCGTTCATAGCGGAACATCGGCCCTATGTAATACAGCTTCACCGGCTGATTCGGATTGCCGTACATTTTATGTTCCACAAACGAACGGACGACCGGTGCCGTGCCTTCCGGGCGAAGCGTCAAGCTTCTTCCGCCTTTATCTTCAAACGTGTACATTTCTTTTTGTACAATATCGGTCGTGTCGCCGACGCCGCGCAAAAACAGCTCCGTATGTTCAAAAATTGGCGTGCGAAT
Organism: Parageobacillus caldoxylosilyticus NBRC 107762; assembly: GCF_000632715.1. Taxonomy (GTDB): domain Bacteria; phylum Bacillota; class Bacilli; order Bacillales; family Anoxybacillaceae; genus Saccharococcus; species Saccharococcus caldoxylosilyticus. Next base: position 122,917 of record NZ_BAWO01000001.1, read on the forward strand.
TTCATGGTAATTGTAACGCTCGCAAATATCGCGGGCGATTTTTTCAATATACTGCCATTTTTCGGCTTCACCAGGCAAAATATCTTGCGTTCCTCTTGGAATTTGAAAAGCCATAACAAACCTCCTTTACCAAAATAAAAACGCCCTTGTTCCCTATAAATGATAGGGACGAGAGCGCTGTTCCCGTGGTGCCACCCTAATTGAAGCAAAAAAGCTTCCACTTGTTACCGATAACGCGAGACTCGCGTTCCCTTTTACTGGCGCCATGCACGTTCAAAGGGAAACCTACGGAGTGTCTTTCGTTAAGTCATCATGGAGAAATGCTTCCAGCCTCAGGCATTTCCTCTCTGGCCATGTGTATTCTTAACTACTTTTCTCCGTCATTGGTTGTTCATATGTACAATTTTTATAACTTATGTTACGAATGAAATCGAATTTTGTCAAGGAGAAAATCATTGTTTTTAGGAACGAAAAATTTGTTTTTTTAGCTTTTGTACGTCTCTTAGCGTCAAGCCAAACTCAGACGCTAATTCAAAGGCGGTATATTCCGCCTCTTTTCTCATAAATTCGTGAAAATCGACATGAAATAATTCGCTTTCCTTGCGATGGGCAAATTCTCCTTTCGCGCTATGCCGCATTTTTCTCATCCTTCCTCATGGAAATTCGTCGCATCCGTTTGTTTTATTCTTTCCTATTTCGGCAAAAAATAAAATAAAAAAAACGGGTGAACGTCATTCGTTCCCCGTTTTTTCCTTACTTTCAACAATGAGTGTCACTGGACCGTCATTAATGAGCTCCACTTCCATCATTGCACCAAATTTTCCAGTTTCCACGCGAATCCCTTTCTGCCGCAGCGCCTCGTTCAACGCTTCATACAGCGGCAGTGCATGATCCGGTTTTGCGGCTTCCATAAAATTCGGCCGCCGGCCTTTTCGGCAATCGCCGTATAACGTAAATTGCGAAACAGATAAAATATCGCCGCCAACATCCAGCACGGAAAGATTCATTTTTCCCGCTTCATCTTCAAAAATGCGCAAATGGGCGATTTTATCGGCGATAAAGGCGACATCCTCGAGCGTATCGCTATGGGTGACGCCGACAAGCAGGACAAGTCCGTGCCCAATCGCCCCGACCACTTCTCCATTCACCGTTACTTTTGCTTTTTTCGCTCGCTGTACGACTACTTTCATAAACCGTTTCCTTTCTAGTTATTCATGATTCGCTGTACCGAGTAAATATCTGGTATTTGTTTAATGCGGTCGACCACCTTTTGCAAATGGCTGACATTGCGAATCGCAATCGTCATATTAATCGTGGCGATTTTATTGCGGTGATCGGATCTGCCGGAAACAGCCGAAATATCTGTTTTTGTTTCATTCACCGCCTGCAGCACTTCATTGAGCAAGCCGCGGCGATCAAAACCGGTAATTTCAATATCCACGTTATATTCGCGGCTTGTTTTTGCATCGCTTTCCCATTCGACCGAAATTAAGCGGTCGGCCGCTTCTTCCGTCTGCACGTTAGGACAATCGACGCGATGGACGGAAATGCCCCGGCCCCTCGTAATAAAACCGATAATTTCGTCGCCGGGAACCGGGTTGCAGCAGCGCGACAGGCGGATCAGCAAATTGTCCACCCCTTGAACGCGGATGCCGCAATCGCGTTTCTTTCCAGCCGGCACTTTTGTTTCCGATATCGTCTCCGTCAATTTTTTCTGCTGCTCTTCTAAATCGCGCTGTTTTCGCCATTTGTCTGTTAAACGGTGAGCAATTTGCGCCGCGGTAATCCCATGATAACCGACAGCTGCGTACATATCCTCTTCGTTGGAAAAATTGAATTTCTCCGCAACGCGCTTGACGTTTTCCGCCGTTAAAATTTCTTTTACATCAAACCCGAGGCTGCGGACTTCTTTTTCAACAAGCTCTCTTCCTTTTTCAATATTTTCTTCCCGTCTTTGCTTTTTGAAAAACTGACGGATTTTATTTTTGGCATGGGACGTTTGCGCCAGCTTCAGCCAATCTTGACTTGGCCCGTATGAGTGCTTCGAAGTCAGAATCTCGACAATGTCGCCTGTCTGCAGCTTGTAATCGAGCGGGACCATTTTGCCGTTGACCTTGGCGCCGATCGTTTTGTTGCCAATTTCCGAATGGATGCGGTAGGCGAAATCAATCGGCACCGAGCCGGCCGGCAATTCGATGACATCGCCTTTTGGCGTAAACACAAACACCATATCGGAGAATAAATCCATCTTCAGCGATTCCATAAATTCTTCGGCGTTGCTTGCATCGTTTTGCCATTCTAAAATTTCCCGGAACCAAGAAAGCTTTTCTTCGAACGAATTCGGCTTAATGGTCTTCCCTTCTTTATACGCCCAGTGAGCAGCAATTCCAAACTCCGCGATTTGATGCATCTCAAACGTGCGAATTTGCACTTCAAGCGGCTCTCCTTTTGGACCGATTACAGTCGTATGGAGCGATTGATACATATTCGGCTTTGGCATCGCAATGTAATCTTTGAAACGCCCCGGCATCGGCTTCCAGCAAGTATGGATAATGCCTAATACGGCATAGCAGTCTTTAATGCTGTTGACAATAATGCGGACGGCAAGCAAATCGTAAATTTCGTTAAACTGTTTGTTTTGCATGACCATTTTGCGGTAGATGCTGTAAATATGCTTTGGCCGGCCGGAAATTTCGCACGGAATCTGAACCTCGTTCAGCCGTTCACGCACTTCCTGAATAACTTCTTCCAAATATTGCTCTCGTTCAGCCCGTTTTTTCTTCATTAAGTTCACAATGCGGTAATATTGCTGCGGATTTAAGTAGCGGAGAGCGGTATCTTCCAGTTCCCATTTAATCTTGGAAATTCCAAGGCGATGGGCCAACGGCGCGAAAATTTCCAATGTTTCATTGGCGATGCGCCGCTGTTTTTCCGCCGGCAAATGTTTCAACGTCCGCATATTGTGAAGACGGTCCGCTAATTTAATTAAAATGACGCGGATATCTTGCGCCATTGCCAAAAACATTTTGCGATGGTTTTCCGCTTGCTGTTCTTCCTGAGATTTATATTTAATTTTTCCCAGCTTCGTCACCCCGTCGACAAGCATCGCCACTTCAGCGCCAAATTCCCGTTCCAAATCTTCTTTTGTCGCCTCTGTATCCTCGACGACGTCATGGAGAAATCCAGCAGCGATCGTGGCAGGATCCATTTTTAAATCTACTAAAATCCCCGCGACCTGAATCGGGTGAATGATATACGGCTCCCCTGATTTGCGATATTGATCGCGATGGGCATGTTTCGCAAACTCATACGCCTTTTTAATAAATTCGACGTCTTTTTCCGACAAATAACAGCCTGCTTGTTCAAAAACTTGCTCCGCTGTCAATACTTGTTCATTGGCCATAGGATCCTATCACCTTTACGTATAATAAAATCATGTATTGATACTATTATCATGAAAAAAATTTTTCATGTAAAGAGTTATGCAATGTCGACCGTTGACATATTTAGACAACAACGGCTAATAAGAAAGAGCACTCATGAGAGTGCCCTTTTTATCCATTATAGCGAAAAAAGCCGATGATGTCGATGGTTAGAATTGCATGAGCGTTAAAATATCATAGCCCTCTAGCTTTTTGCGTCCGCCTAATTCGGTAAGCTCGATTAAAAAGGCAATGCCGGCTACGATGCCGCCAAGCTGTTCGACAAGCTGAATCGTAGCGCGAATCGTCCCGCCTGTCGCCAACAGGTCATCGGTAATTAACACCCGCTGCCCCGGCTTAATCGCGTCTTTATGCATGGTCAGCACGTCTTTTCCATATTCTAGACCGTATTCGACACGGACTACCTCGCGCGGCAATTTGCCTTCCTTGCGAACTGGGGCAAATCCAACTCCAAGCGCGTACGCAACCGGACAGCCAATAATAAACCCGCGCGCTTCCGGACCGACAACGATATCGATTTTCTTTTTGCGTGCATACTCCACAATTTGGTCTGTCGCATATTTATACGCTTCGCCTTTATCCATTAACGTCGTAATATCTTTAAACATAATCCCCGGTTTTGGGAAGTCAGGAACAATTGTAATATATTTTTTTAAGTCCATTACACATTTGCCTCCTCGTATGTTTGCGACCCTTTCATTTCGAAAAGACAACGCTTTAATTGTTCGTAAGTTGAATACAAAAGAAGATTTTCCAGCTCCAGCTGAGCTTGTTTTAGACGATACGTCGGCGATTCGTTTAAGTCACGCTTTGCCGGCTGCGGAATAAGCGATATCACTCCGTTGCGTTCGGTAATAAATTCGAGCTCTAAAAATACTTTTGCCATAAAGTGGACGGTTTCTTCCGTCCATCCACGTGCACGCGCCAATTGACCGCCATGTTTGGCGATATGAAACACGCCTTGCTTTCGTAAAAATGCATAAAACCATTTAAAATGGTCGCGCGTCGGCAGCGTGCGGAAAAAGTGAATCTCCCTTTGATAGAATACCGCATAAATGCGCGCAGGTAAACTAGAACGCAACAACATTTTTAATATTTGTAATGACGGAGGCAGATCCAATAGCACTACATAGCGGCCGTCCAAGCAAAGAGCTGCCGCTTCTTCGCTGGAATGAATATAATGCAATTCATCCTTAAATAATGCCATATCTGCAAGCTGTTCCGTTTCTTTGCGAAACATAATGAGCAGCCGTTTTTCTTTCGGAAGCGATGCAATGAGGGAACGGATATCCCTTTGGCCGCGAACGTCAAATAATTGGCATTCGCGCACGGCGACGTCATAAATCACCAGCTGCGGCTTGCGCAATCCATTCCACTCATTTACGGCTAATTCGCCGACAACAGACACTTTTGCATCTGGAGCGATTTCATCATATAGATGACCAAATCCAAACCCAATGCCATCAACAGTGGCGCCATTTTCGGCAAAAACCGCCTTTAAATGAGATTGATCGGCGCCGATGCGGCGCATCATTTCGACGGAAACATTTTCAATTAAAAAAAGCGGCTTCGCATTGCCAACGCCAAACGGGGCGAATTGTTCCAGCTGTTCGGCTGCCGACAGCGTTAAATCGGAGACGGAACAAACCGCATCGACGACCGTAATCGGAGTGAAATCATCGTCTGACAACGTTTCATCGGCAAGAGCGTTCAGGCGCTGCCGCAATTCGTCAATATGGTCGATCGATAACGTCATTCCAGCTGCCATTGGGTGGCCGCCAAAATGCGGCAAGATATCACGGCATGTCGATAAGCTGGCAAAGAGATCAAAACCATGAATGCTTCGCGCTGAGCCTTTGGCAATTCCTTTTTCAGCATCAATGCTTAAAACGATCGTTGGCCGGTAAAATTGTTCGACTAGCCGGGAAGCAACGATGCCGATGACCCCCGGATTCCATCCTTCTTTCGCCACGACAAGCACTTTATGCCTGGCCGGCGGAAACTGTTCACGAACGATTTGCGCCGCTTCTTCCGCTATTTCAGCTACTAACTGCTGGCGTTCGCGATTAAGGTCATCCATTTCTTTCGCCAGCCTTTTCGCTTCCGCTTCATCCTCGGTCATGAGCAGCCTTACAGCCGGGTCCGCTCCGCCTAAACGTCCAACCGCATTCATTCGCGGCGCGATCACAAAGCCAACCGTCTGTTCGTTGATTTCCTTCGCTTCTATCCTGCACTGCTGCCATAAGGCGCGCAAGCCGATGCGCTTCGTGCGGCGCAGTTCTTCAAGTCCTTGCGCAGCCAGCAAGCGGTTTTCCCCCGTCAAAGGCACCAAATCAGCGATCGTCCCAATGGCGACGACATCCAATAAATGGCGCGGAACATCCCCAAGCAATGCATGGGCAACTTTAAACGCTACCCCGACGCCGGCTAGTTCACGAAACGGATATGTACTTCCAGGTTTTTTTGGATGAATAATTTCATACGCTTCCGGCAACACCGGTCCCGGCTCATGATGGTCGGTCACAATAATGTCCATGCCAAGCTCATTGGCAAGGGCCACTTCCTTCACCGCCGCGATGCCATTATCCACCGTAACAATAAGAGAAACTCCTTGCTCCTTCGCGCGGCGAAAAGCGGCTTCATTCGGACCGTATCCTTCGGTAAAGCGATTGGGAATGTAAAAATCAACAACAGCACCGGCTTCTTTTAAAGCGCTAACCATGACAGTCGTGCTGCATACACCATCGGCATCATAGTCACCGTATACTAAAATAGACTCGCCTTGCCGTATCGCCCGATTTATCCTCGCAATCGCCCGTTCCATTCCATCGAGCAAAAATGGATCATGAAACGGCTGCTTGAGCGGATGCAAAAAAGCGTCTGCCTCTTTTGCCGTACAAACGCCGCGATGCACAAGAAGCTTGGCAATCAGCGGGTCGATGTGCAACTGTTCTGCTAAATGTTTAACGATATGTTCGTCAGGATGCTTCACATCCCAACGCGTTTTTGCTATTAACATGTATCCCACCTCAACTCTTCCTATTATACAAAAAGAAAAAAAGGGTGGGCAATGAAGTTACGTGTTTTTTTCCGGATGATACGGATTGATGTGCACCATCACATTTTCCACGCGCGGAAGCGTCAGCAGCTTTTCCTTCACTTTTTTGCCGATGCGGTGCCCTTCTTCGACGGTGATAAAAGGATCCACGGCAATTTTTAAATCGACAATGACGTAATGCCCATGTTCGCGCGCATGCAGCTCATGAATTTGTTTGACATCGGGAAACGACAATACGGCCTTGCGCAAATATTCCGTTTCCTCTTCATGCAATACATGGTCAATCGCCGTATGAATCGATTCCTTTCCCAGATCCCACGCCATTTTTAACACGAGAACGGAAACAAACAACCCTGCAACCGGGTCGGCATATAGGAGCCAATCGATCTTCCATCTTCCTCCTATTATTGCCGCGCCAACCCCGATGAGGGCGGCAATCGAGGAGAAAACGTCCGAACGATGTTCATAAGCGTTGACGATAATGGCGTTGCTGTTTAATTTTTTTCCTAGGCGATATTTATAGCGAAACATCGCTTCCTTTACCAAAATCGAGAGAACCAGCACATATACCGCAATGATTTCCGGCGGCCTGAGCGGCTGAAAAAAAGCAAGCACGGCCGATCGGCCGATTTCTATTCCAATAATAAATAAAAGCACCGCTACAATAATGGCAGCAATCGACTCGGCTTTCCCGTGGCCGTACGGATGGTCTTCATCCGGCGGCCGCTTCGCCGCGCGCAAGCCGATCCATACCGCGAGCGATCCGGCGACATCGGAAGCAGAGTGAACAGCATCGGCAAGCAGCGCCTTGCTGTTGCCCAGCACTCCCGCCACTCCTTTAACAACGGCAAGCGCAACATTGCCGATGATTCCAACGATGGCGGCAAATTCCGCTTGGCGAAAACGTTCTTCCTTTTTCATGCTCCTCCTCCTTTCTATTCCACGCCTGCCTCCCATAGTTTATCCGTTTTTTTATTTTCTCAATAAGGAAAGGATATTTTATCCGCGAACATTGCCACGATAAACAAAAAAGTGCTCCGCTTTTTTACGGAGCACTTTTTGGATGAATCCCATCGATGACGTTGGGCTTATACTTGCGGTTTCAGCTCTTTCGCGGAGCTCTTTTTTCCTTTTTTCAGCTGGTTTCCTTTCCAAACTACCCATAATTGCGACGCAATGCATAGTGAAGAGTAAACACCGCATATAAGCCCAGCGAGCAGAGCGATATTAAAGTTAAAAATCGCTTCGCTGCCAAAGATTAAAAGAGCGACAACGGTAAAGATAACTGTTAATACCGTATTAATCGAACGGGTGAACGTTTGTTGCAGCGCTCTGTTGACAATATGTTTCAAGTCATCTACCGTTTTCGCTTTCCGCTTCTTCATCAAATCGCGGATGCGGTCAAACGTAACGATCGTATCGTTGATCGAATAACCGATGATCGTCAGCACCGCGGCGATAAACGTCAAATCCACCTCCAGCCGCGTCAGGCTGAAAAAGGTGATAATGAAAAACGCATCATGAAGCAGCGCGACAATCGCCGCCAGCGCCATATATAGCTCAAAGCGGATCGTCACGTAAATAATGATTCCAAGCGAGGAAATCAGCACGGCAATAAACGCGTTGCGCGCCAATTCTTTTCCAACGACCGGCGACACCGTGCTCACGTTTGGCTCGGAGCCGTACTTTTGTTTAAAATGCGATTTCAGCTCGGCAATCTCCTTTTTGTTTAATACGCCGATAAAGTGAGCCACACCAACGTTATTACGGTCGCCGGACAACACAACATCCTCCGGTTTCAGCCCAAGCTGCCCGAATTCATCTTTTAGCTGTTCCGCGTTTATCGGCTTGTCGCTGATCACTTCGACGCGCGTCCCGCTCGTAAAATCGATGCCAAGATGAAGTTTCATCGTTAATAAGGCAATAATCCCGATTGCCGTTAGCAAACCGGAAAAAATGAAAAATTTTTTACTATGTTTTACGAAATCCCAACGATCAAATCTTGTCGGCACTTCCGTATCATCCGTTGTTTCCGCGATATTTAAGATTTCCGATTTTTTTACGCCGAAATAGCCTGGTTTATTGTTCAGCCAGCGGCTTTGGACAAGCAGGCCAAGCAACAGGCGCGTGCCGTACACCGCCGTGATGAAGCTGGCTAAAATGCTGATGATGAGCATCGTCGCAAATCCTTTGACCGAGCTCGTCCCGTAAATAAAAAGAACGACACCAGCGATAATCGTCGTAATGTTCGCATCCAAAATCGTCGCAAACGACCCTCTGTTTCCCGAACGGAACGCCGACATAATCGACTTGCCGAGCTTAATCTCTTCTTTAATCCGCTCGTACGTAATGATGTTGGCATCTACCGCCATCCCAACACCTAAAATAAGAGCGGCAATTCCCGGCAATGTCAACACGCCGTTCATCAAGTCAAAAATAAGAAGAATCAAGTAAATATACACCAACAATGTGATGACCGCGATAACCCCAGGCAAGCGATAAAACAAAATCATAAAGAGGAAAACCGCAGCTACTCCTACAATGCCGGCAAAAATCGTTTTTTGCAGGGCGTTTTGGCCAAACTGTGCTCCGACCGATGTTGAGTAAATCTCTTTTAATTCTACTGGAAGCGCGCCAGCATTAAGCAGATCGGCTAATTGTTGCGCCTCTTTAACGGTGAAATTGCCCACAATGGAGACATCCGTTTGGTTAAATACTTGGTTTACCACTGCCGCAGAAATAAATTTTGGATGTGCTTTTCCCGCTTCTTTTCGATAGGAGTCTTCTCCCTCTTTAAAATCAAGCCAAATGACCAGCAAGTTATTTGGAGGCCCCATTTTATATACTTTTTCAGTCACTTGCTTAAATTTATCGGCGTCTTTTAATTTAATCGCGACGCTTGGCTTGCCGTTTTCATCGAAAGACAGCTTTGCCCCACCTTGGACAAGGTCGCTTCCATCCATTAGCACGTTGTCATTGACGTCGCGGAACGTTAATTTTGCCTGCGTCGATAAAATTTCGCGCGCCTGGTTTTGATCTTTGATCCCAGCAAGCTGAACGCGAATGCGGTTTTTTCCTTCGATTTGAATGTTCGGTTCGCTTACGCCGAGCACGTTAATCCGTTTGTTTAACGCGCTGACCGTGCTTTTTAGCGTTTCTTGATCAATTTTATCGCCTTTTTTTGCCGGCTTTACTTCATAAAGCACTTCAAAGCCGCCTTGCAAATCAAGGCCTAATTTAATGTTATGTACAATTCCTTGAATCGTCGGCCCCATCACTCCTGCCAGAAGCAAAAGCAACAGGAAAAACGCGACAATGCGACTGCGTTTCACCATCGTAAAAAATCCTCCTTCAGTTCATCTTCCTGTTAAGGGCCCGTCCTACTCCGCTAACAGGAAAAGTTCAGTTTCACGTTTTGCGACAACTGGTTTTGCATCCGCCGGCATCAAGATATCTCTCAATATTCCAATTATGAAACAGCAAACGAAAACTGTCAAATTCCTACATCACTATAATAATTCCTCCAACATCGCCTCTAAATCATCATCACCCGCCAAACGCTGTTCTTTATAGGATTGCATCGTAATAAATGACATATATTCGCCAATTTGCAGCGATAAAATATCATTGACAAGCTCATATAATTTTCTTTCTTCTCCATTTTTCCACTTCTTTTGCGCTAGACATTCCCATATTTGATCGATGGTCACTTGCTCGTAGCCGAGCAGGCGAAATTCATCATACTTGCATTGCAGCGCCGGCATCAGCAGTTCGCGCAATTTCTTTTGTTTTTCCTTTTCCATTTTTCCCCTTCCCCCTCTGGCATGCTCGCCCACAATACTTGTCATGCTTGTTTATATGTACTGCATATAGTTAATTGTATAAAAGATTATGGTATTTGAGAAGGTAGGGAGAGGCGATGTCTAAATTTTTACAAGGAACGATGATTTTAATCGTTGCCGGCTTCATTACAAGAATACTTGGATTTGTCAATCGCATTGTTGTCGCACGTGTCATCGGCGGGGAAGGCGTCGGCTTATATATGATGGCGATGCCGACATTAGTGCTTGCCATTACCATTACGCAAATGGGGCTCCCTGTTGCCATTTCCAAACTCGTCGCGGAAGCGGAAGCCGTCGGCGATCGGAAAAAGGTAAAAAAAATTCTCGTCGTCTCGTTAGCGATTACCGGCACGCTTAGTTTAGTCTTCTTTCCTGCGATGATTTTGCTCGCCCCGTTGTTAGCACGAACATTATTCACTGACCCGCGCACCTATTATCCATTAATTGCTATCGCTCCGGTCGTTCCGATCGTCGCCATTTCTTCCGTGCTGCGCGGATATTTCCAAGGGAAACAGCAAATGAAACCGTACGCCTTTTCCCAGCTTTTAGAACAAATCGTCCGCATCAGCTTGATCGCCATGTGCACAAAAGCGTTATTGCCGTATGGCATTGAATACGCCGCTGCCGGCGCCATGTTCTCCTCAGTGATCGGCGAATTGATGTCGCTCATCTATTTGCTTTGCATGTTTCAATTGAAAAAATCGATCAAACTGCGGACAAAGTTTTTCCACTATGTCAAAGCAGGAAGAGAGACGTTTACCAGCTTAATGCGCATCGCGCTGCCAACGACAGGAAGCCGTCTCATCGGTTCGCTTTCCTGGTTTTTAGAACCGATCGCCGTCGCCAACAGCTTGGCTATTGCCGGAGTTGCCACCTCCCTGGCGACAAAACAATACGGCCAGCTCACCGGTTACGCGCTTCCATTATTAATGCTGCCTTCCTTTATTACGTATTCATTGTCGACCTCACTGGTCCCAGCAATCAGTGAAGCGATGGCGCAAAAACAGACGCTGCTCGTGGAGCACCGCATTCAGCAGGCCATGCGCCTGTCGCTTGTGACCGGCGGCCTTTCCGTCGTCGTTTTATACGTATTTGCCGAACCGCTCATGCAATGGATGTACGGAACAAGCGAAGCAACGATTTTTGTGAAAGTGATGGCACCGTTTTTCCTTTTTTATTATTTTCAAGGTCCGCTCCAAGCCGTACTGCAAGGCCTTGATTTGGCAAATGCGGCGATGATCAACAGCCTGATTGGCGCTGTAGTAAAGCTGGCCTGCATTTTTGCGCTTGCCACGCAGCCTAGTTTAGGAATTATGGGGGCGGCGCTAGCGATCGCCATCAATACGGTGCTTGTCACCTTGCTCCATTTTGCAACGGTTGTCAAGGCGGTGTCCTGTTCCATTTATGCCATGGAATATATGAAAGCATTTCTATCTATGGTTGCAGCCGGGATTGTCGGATATGTATCCTTTCACTATTCTTTCGCTTACCTCCCGCTTTCGCTGCAAACATTGGCATCTATCATCGTGACCATTATCATTTACTCGCTTTTATTAATCATTTTTCAATTAATTAGGCGGGAAGAGCTTGCCTATATTCCGGGAATCGGCGCCTTCATCACGAAAAAAAAGCGCAAATAAACTTCTAAACATGTCCAAAGCGGAATATACTTTGGTGAAACGTATTATCAGGGACAGGGGGGAAGAGAGATGTCAAGATGGGGAACAGCGGTTGTTTACGGGGTTGTTACTATTTTCTTGCTGGCGGCAGTGATCAGCTTCTTTCTATCTCTTATCCTCAAGTGGACAGATGTGCAGGAAGCTTCATTAACATGGATTATTTTTGCTGGGTCGCTTCTTTCCATGTTCATCGGCGGGCTGGTCGCCGGCGGAAAAGGAAAAGAAAAAGGCTGGCTGACCGGTGGTATGACCAGTTTATTATTTACTGCCATCATATTTCTCTTTCAATTTTTAGGATTGGCAAAATCCTTTACCTTGGAACAATGGATTTATCACCTTATCTTTTTCGTCGCGGCAGCACTCGGCGGCATCGTCGGCGTCAATATGAAAGCATCGCGCAGCTAAAAAAACGGCTACCTTTTTTTATTGGTAGCCGTTTTTCTATTATTTGTTGTTACCTTCCGCTACTACTTCACGCACCGCTGAGCGGTCATATGTAAGACGAGTGCCGTCTCCTGCACGAATCACCACTTTATCTTCATCAACGGAATCGATGATCCCGTGCAAGCCGCCAATCGTAATGATTTTATCCCCTTTTTTCAAATTCGCCTGCATTTGCTGCACCGCACGCTGTCTTTTTTGCTGCGGCCGAAGCAGCAGGAAGTAAAAAATGACAAAAAACAGGATAATTGGCAATAAATTTGCAATCGCTGCGTTCATTCCTTTCCCTCCTTTCGCGATCGTTAAAAGTTTTTCGCATTTGGTTTATTGAAACCGTAACGCTCGAAAAATTCCTCGCGGAAATCGCCGAGACGATCTTCGCGAATCGCTTGTCTCACTTGCTCCATTAATTTTATCAAAAAATAGACGTTATGGTAAGAAGTCAAACGAATGCCAAACGTTTCTTCACATTTGATGAGATGGCGAATGTACGCGCGCGTATAATTGCGGCAAGTGTAGCAATCGCAGTTCGGATCAAGCGGCGAAAAGTCTCGGGCGTATTGGGCGTTTTTAATGACGACTCTTCCTTCGCTTGTCATTACCGTTCCGTTGCGGCCGATTCGCGTCGGCAGCACGCAGTCGAACATATCGATGCCGCGAATCGCCCCGTCGATCAGCGAATCAGGCGAGCCGACTCCCATTAAATAGCGCGGCTTATTCGCCGGCAACAGCGGCGTCGTAAACTCGAGCACCCGGTTCATCACTTCTTTTGGCTCGCCAACAGATAAACCTCCGATTGCATACCCTGGAAAATCTAACGACACTAAGTCCTGCGCGCTCTGTCTGCGCAAATCTTCAAATTCTCCGCCTTGTACAATCGCAAACAATCCTTGTTCCGCGGGACGCCGATGTGCTTTTAAACAGCGTTCCGCCCAGCGGCTTGTCCGCTCTACCGACTTTTTCATATATTCATGTGTGGATGGATACGGCGGGCATTCGTCAAACGCCATCATAATGTCCGAGCCAAGCGCGTTTTGGATTTCGATCGCCTTCTCCGGCGATAAAAACAGTTTATCGCCGTTTAAATGATTGCGGAAATATACCCCTTCCTCCTCAATGCGGCGAAATTCGCTTAAACTAAACACTTGGAAACCGCCGGAATCGGTTAAAATGCCGCGGTCCCAGTTCATAAACGAATGAAGGCCGCCCGCTTCCTGAACAATGTCAGGCCCCGGGCGCAGCCAGAGATGATACGTGTTGCTTAAAATCACGCCAGCGCCCATTTCCTTCAATTCTTCCGGCGATAACGTTTTTACGGTCGCCAGCGTGCCAACCGGCATAAACATCGGCGTTTCAAACGAGCCGTGCGGCGTGTGAAGAATGCCGAGACGCGCTCCAGTTTGTCTGCATGTTTTGATGAGCTCGAAACGAATCGGTGATGTCAATCGAACGTTCCCCTTTCTTAAATAATCAACATCGCATCGCCAAAGCTAAAGAAGCGATAGCGCTCTTTTACCGCCACATGGTAGGCATGCAAAATATTTTCGCGGCCGGCAAGCGCACTGACAAGCATGATGAGCGTAGATTTTGGCAAATGGAAGTTGGTTACTAATCCGTCGATTCCTTTAAACTCGTAGCCAGGATAAATGAAAATATCGGTCCAGCCGCTTTCCGCGACAAATTTGCCGTCATGTCTCGTCGCAATTGTCTCTAGCGTGCGCGTTGAGGTGGTGCCGACAGCGATAATGCGGCCGCCTTGCTGTCTCACCTCATTTAACAGCTGCGCGGTTTCCCCGGGCATTTGATAAAATTCCGCATGCATATCATGCTCCTCAATGTTTTCGACACTCACCGGACGAAACGTGCCAAGTCCGACATGAAGGGTGATAAACGCGATATGCACCCCTTTGGCGCGGATATCGTCCAAAAGCGGCTTGGTAAAATGCAGACCCGCTGTCGGCGCCGCCGCTGATCCCACCTCGCGGGCATAGACGGTTTGATAGCGTTCCGGGTCCTCTAATTTTTCTTTAATATACGGAGGCAGCGGCATTTCCCCAAGCTGTTCGAGCACTTCATAAAAAATGCCTTGATAGGAAAACTCCAACACGCGGCCTCCATGCTCTAACGTATCCACACATACCGCTTTCAGCCGCCCGTCGCCAAATGTTATTTCCGTGCCGACTTTCACGCGTTTCGCCGGCTTCACTAGCGTTTCCCAGCGGTCTCCTTCCAATTGTTTCAAAAGCAATACTTCAATATTGGCGCCTGTATCTGTTTTTTCGCCATAAAGCCGCGCCGGCATGACACGCGTATCATTCAGCACGAGGCAGTCCCCTTCGCGTAGATACGAGATAATATTGCGAAAAGTTTCATGGTGGATTTCCCCGGTTTTTTTATTTAACACCATCAGCCGCGAAGCATCGCGGTTTGGCAGCGGCGTTTGCGCAATCAATTCTTCTGGCAGTTCAAAGTCAAACAAGTCAATTTTCATGTTGCTCTCCTTTCTTTAGCGAAACCTTCCTAGCACATAAAAAATAAGCGATAGCACCACGCTTAGCAAAATCGATGTGACAACCGGAAAATAAAACGTCATATTTCCTTTGCGGATAATAATATCCCCGGGGAGCCGGCCGAGTTTTATAAACTGCATGAAAAACCCGATGATAATAAGAACCGCACCAATCGTCATAATGAGCTTAGGCAGGCTGTTCATCGTTTTGGAACCTCCATTCCAAAATGTTCGTACGCTATCGGCGTCACAATGCGGCCGCGCGGCGTCCGCTGCAAAAAGCCGATTTGCAGCAAGTACGGCTCATACACGTCTTCAATCGTCTGCGCCTCTTCGCCGATCGTCGCGGCAATCGTATCAATCCCTACTGGTCCGCCGCTAAACTTTTCTATAATCGCTGTTATTAGTTTATGATCGATATGGTCCAGACCTAACCGGTCGACTTGCAGGAGCTCAAGCGCTTCCTCTGCCAGCGGAAAAGTGATCGCCCCGTTTCCCCGCACTTGCGCGAAATCGCGGACACGCCGCAGCAGGCGATTGGCGATGCGCGGCGTGCCGCGAGAGCGCCGTGCGATTTCCACTGCCGCTTCCGGCGCGATCTCTACCTGTAAAATCTCCGCTGTCCGTATTACAATCTGGGTAAGATGCTCTACATGATAATACTCTAACCGGCTGATAACGCCGAACCGATCGCGAAGCGGGGCAGATAAAGCACCCGCCCTTGTTGTGGCTCCAACGAGAGTAAACGGCGGCAAATCAATGCGAATGGACCGGGCTGTCTGCCCTTTGCCGATGACAATATCCAAACAGTAATCTTCCATCGCCGGATACAGCACTTCTTCCACCGTACGGTGCAGCCGGTGAATCTCATCAATAAATAATACATCACCTGGTTCTAATGACGTTAAAATGGCTGCCAAGTCGCCGGGGCGCTCAATCGCCGGACCGGAAGTGGTGCGCAGATGGACGCCCATTTCATTGGCGATAATCGCCGCCAGCGTCGTCTTTCCCAGTCCCGGCGGGCCGTACAACAGAACATGATCAAGCGTTTCCTCGCGCATTTTTGCCGCTTCAATAAATATTTTTAAATTGTCTTTTACTTTCTCTTGTCCAATATATTCATGCAAAAACTTCGGGCGGAGACTGTGTTCAAGTGAAACGTCTTCACGGTGGACGTCACCGGAGACAAGGCGTTCTTCCACTTCCACCCCTCCCTTTATTTTAACAGTTGCTGCAGCGCGCGCTTCACATATTGCTCAGTAGATAAGTTTTCTTTGCTAAGCGCTGGTATGACTTTTTGAATTTCCTTTTCCCCATAGCCAAGCGCTTTTAATGCCGCGATGGCCTCCTCAAGCGCAGCGGTGTAAAGCGATCCCGTCTCCTCCTGTTGGGAAACGAAGGCGGCATGCGGCCTAGGCGCAATCGCCGCCAGCTTTCCTTTTAAATCAAGGATCATTTGCCGGGCCGTTTTTTTTCCGACCCCTGGGAACTTGCATAAAAACGCTTCATTTTCTTGTTCAATCGCTTCAACCAGCTGCTCCGGCTGCCCCGCGGCTAAAATCGCCAATCCGCCTTTGGGGCCAATTCCAGATACTTGCAATAGTTTGGCGAACAGCATTCGTTCCTCACGGGTGCGAAATCCGTACAAAGCAACGATATCTTCACGCACGTACTGATATGTATAAACGGTTACCATCATATCGCGGCTTTCTTGAAAGGAAAACGGATTCGGGGTAAAAATTTGGTACCCAACACCATTGTTGTCGATGACAATGTATTCAGGGCAGACATAATCGACATACCCGCGGACAAATTCGATCAACGCTGTGCTCCTCTCCTTTTCTTTCTGCCTTTCCATTGTATCATACCATTACATTATAACAAAAAGCGAATGTATATTCCTGTTTGGAACATAAAAAAAGACTTACCAAAAATGATAAGTCTTTTTATCGGATCACGGCAAAATGGCGATATGTTTCAATCACATCTTTATATTGCGCTTTCGAGAGGACGCGAATTCCTTTTTTCAATTGTTCGTGCTGACGGCTTTCCAGTTTTTTTACATCAATTTGAAAGAAAGATTGGATAATCTTATTGGAACGGGTCGGTTTTCCATTAAAAATCGACAACGTTCCATCTTCGGTAATTCCAAAATAGCCGTTTGCCTTTAAAAGGGGCGAAATATCGTTTACCGTTTTGCGGAATATAATCGTCTGATCATCCATATTAATGAGCTGCCAATCCTTATATTTTTTCCATATCTCTTTCAGCGAAACAACCGTTTCTTCCCTCGTTTCTTGGCTCACTTCTCCATCTAAGTATTGCTGTTGCAAAATCACCGTCATTTTTACGGAATCTGATGCGGCAGCAACATTGTCGATAGGCAAGGCAAACAACATCACCATGAAGAAAGCGGCAAGAATTCGCATCTCCATTTCCTCTCTTTCATGATAAAATTAACGATACCCCTTATTTCTATTTTCGCCTATATGAGCAATTTTATCCATTTTCTCTCCTCATTCTGCCGTTATTATTTTTGCAAAGCGGCACTTCTATGTAGTGTTTGTCGAACAATATCGAAAAAAATTCCCGATGTCTTGAGACATCGGGAATGCGTTTCATTGTTTATTCGTCTTCCAGCACGGACTCGTCTAAATTATGGTACACTTCTTGCACATCATCGTCATCTTCAAGCGCATCGATCAGTTTTAGCATTTTCTTTAAATCTTCGCCAGCAAGCGTCGTATACGTTTGCGGAATCATCGTAATTTCCGCGCTGGCAAACGTAAAACCTTTTTGTTCTAATTGTTCCTTCACTTCTTCAAACGTTTCCGGTGTCGTATAAATTTCAAACGAATCTTCGGTCGTTTCCATTTCCTCCGCTCCCGCTTCAATCGCCTGCAGAAGCATCTCATCTTCGTCAATGTCGAGTCCTTCGCGCGCGATAACGAGCAGTCCTTTGCGCTCAAACAAATAAGAAACACAGCCGGTTTCTCCTAAATTGCCGCCGTTTTTCGAAAAGGCCACGCGTACGTTCGAAGCGGTACGGTTTTTATTATCCGTTAAGCAAACAACCATCACGGCAACGCCGCCAGGCCCGTATCCTTCGTAGCGGATTTCTTCATAGTTTGTATGTTCCTGGTTTCCCGTTGCTTTTTTAATCGCACGTTCAATATTTTCACTTGGCATGTTAGCGGCTTTTGCTTTTTCGATTACCAGGCGCAAGGCTGGATTAGACGCTGGATCGCCTCCACCTGTTTTTGCCGCTACATAAATTTCTTTCGCCAATTTCATAAATAATTTGCCGCGTTTCGCATCTTGCGCATTTTTCCGGCGTTGGATGTTCTTCCACTTCGAATGTCCAGCCATCGAAATTTCTCCTCTCATCGCAACGAAATTTCCGATATTACTATACCAAAAAAAGAGGAAAATGTCATATGGAAAAGGGAGCGCCTAAAAAGGTACTCCCTTTTTACAATCGTTAACGTGTGTTAGCCGGACGTTCGTTAATTTTTCCATCGATAAAAATCGTTTTTAGATCCCGTTCGATTTCTTTCAATGGCCGGCCGCGGCGAATATCGTTGTCGATGGTGCGGACGCGGTTGTACATGCTCGGGTTGGAAACAACGCGCACATGTTTTCCTTTCGTATACGGTGCGACCGCTTGGGCGACGAGACGCTCAATACGATCTCTCTGCTTGTCATTCGTTGAAATCGCTACCAGCACATGGTTACGGTAAACAAGCGTCCGCGCATCGTTGACTCCTTTTACTGCATCGGCACGGCGGGAAATCGTCTCGGCTAAGTTCCCGCTATAGCTTCTATAGTAAGAAGGAACTGTTTTACTTTCCATCGAATTTAAATGCCCATGGTAGTTGCGGTCCGCATCCCCGAAATCCGTATTGCGCGGAAGCGCAGGCACATCCGTATCAAAACGGGTAACCCCTGGAACACCCGTGCGGTTGTTGTCGGTAGCAAAGTAATCCGTTACCGGTCCGCGGCGGCTCAATATATAGTTATTGTCGTAATTGATGGCATTTGTTCCATAGCGGCCGTAACGGAAATCATCAGCAAAACGCTCAGTGGAATAATAGCCGATCGGACGCGTCGCATCATTGTAGCGTCTATCATCGTTGTCCGCATAATTGGCGCACGCAGCCATCGCGCTTAAGATGGAAACAGCCCCGATGATTTTCATTGCGTTTCTCAATGGAAAAACCCCCTTGTTTTCCTTCGCACCAGGCCGAAAAAACATCTTTCGGCCTTATTATTAGCTTGGCGAAGGAATGGGGGTTTTATGGCTGTCAGTTAGCGGCAATATTAAAATTTTGGCGGCGCAATCGCCAATTGCCGTTTATGCTGCGAGCGTTTATGTAGGCGTTCAATAATTTGCCGGTCCTTTTCCGGAATTTCTTCTCCCTTTAGATACTTATCAATCATTTCGTATGTCGTTCCCATCTCATTTTCATCTGTCTGTCCTTCCCATAATCCCGCGCTTGGCGCTTTTGTAATAATTTCCTCAGGAACGCCAAGAATGCGCGCCATTTCACGTACTTCACCTTTTGTAAAATGAATGAGCGGCACTAAATCGACTCCGCCATCTCCGTATTTGGTAAAGTAGCCGGTATGCCACTCTGCGGCATTATCCGTTCCGACTACGATATACCCATAATTATTGGCGACGGCATACAACGTTGTCATGCGCAAGCGCGCTCTCGTGTTGGCATCTCCTAACCGCGCCGTTTCTTCATTCCATTCTCCTTTTTCTTTCAGTTTTTTTTCCACTTCCCCAAATAACGTATTGTGCGTTTCCGTTAAATCAATAATAAAATGCTTAATGCCGCAGCTTTCCACTACTTTTAATGCGTCTTCCATATCTTTCGGATTGCTTTTGCACGGCATAATCAGCCCGAGCGAGTTGTCGGGAAACGCACGTTTAATTAAATGGGCGACCACCGCAGAATCAATGCCGCCGCTAATTCCGACAATCGCCCCGTTCAATCCGGCATTCGCTACTTGTTCGCGCAACCATTGAATCAGCTTTTCAATCTTTTCTTGCATCGTTTTTCGACTTCCTTTCTCCCAAAAATGGCATATATTTATTTTAGCATACTTACAATCTTATGGACAAAGGATTCCCGTTCCTTACGGGCAATCGCGAGCCGTCTGTTATATTTTAATGCAAAGCGCCATTCCCGGAAAATATCGGCTGGAAATAAAAGCGCGTGTAGAAACCACGGTTTGGCAAGCCAATCGGAAAAAGGAGAAAACCGGGACAAATCAGAAAAAGACCATTGCAAATGCGGCAATATCCGGCTCGCATACTGCAAATAGTCAATGGCCGGAGAAGCGATGGCAGCAGCATCGTAGTCGATTAAGTATACTTTTCCCTTTTTCGTTCGTAAAAAATTATGGGCGGCAATATCACCGTGAATGATCGCAACCCTTTCCCTCGCTAACGATGATATATAATTGGCGCAAGTGGAAAGACAATATTCGGCATATTGCATCGTAAAGGCGATATCTTCTTTTTCCATAATTTTCTCAATAAGCGGCAAATGGATATAAAAATCCTCATAGCGGCGCTGCCATTTTCTATATAAATGGTAATATGGGAGCGTCATTCGCCATATCGGGTGGGAAAGAAGCATGTCCGTAACGGAATGATATGTTTGCAACAACTGCAGCCCTGCCGCAATATCCTTTTTTTCCGTAAAGGATAGCATTTTCGCGCCGGAAATATAAGTTTGTGTAAGCCAAAAACGGCCGGCAAAGAAAAATACACCATGCTGTCCTATGGCCGTATATACCGCGGGAACATGGCGAAACCCCATTTGTCTTAACGATTGCATAAGCATTGCTTGTTTCATCGCTTCGAAAAAAGTGCGATATTTTTTTACCACCCAGCAGCCTTCGCGTGCCGCAACCATCCATACGTTATGTTTTAGCATGTTTATCTTTTTCACATCGAAACCGTATACTTCTTTCAGCAGAAAAAAGAGACGACTAGCAACATCGTCTCTTTTTTGCTTATGGTTCATCATAACCATTGCTCTCCTCGTCTTGCGGTTCGGTAAACACCCGCCCTTCTGCACGCGGAAATGCAGCAGCCGTTGGCGCGAACGGATATGCCGCTCCTGACATATACGATTGCGGCGGATACGGATAAAAAGCGGCTGGAGCCGGTGCATAGTAATGATGCGCAACTGGCGAAAACGATGGATAGACTGGCGGATACCATCCGTATCCTTGTACCATTGGCAACGGCGCATACGATCCAGAATAGGAGGCAGGTGCATATGTTGAAGACGGAGAATAACCAACAGATGGAATATGGAACTCTGTCGGATTTTCTACCTCTTCTTCTCCGTGATATCCCGGCATTGGCGGCGCTTCATCTGATTCACTGCTGCTTTCTTCGATTCCCGGAAACGCATGGGAACTGCTTTCCATCCCCCCGCTAGTGAACGGCTGGGTGTAAGACGGATAAGGAACCGGAACGGCTGGCATGGATGGAAAATAATATCCAGCGCCTGGAAACATCGGCGTTACTGGCACGCAGTGCTGCTGGGATATCGGCGCAGTTGGAAACGCCCCTGGCAAATACGGCTGCTGCATGATCGGAACATACGGAACTTTTGGCAGCTCCGGCGGTGGATTATCGTCATCCTGGAACGCTTTTTCTTTTTCTGTTTCTGCTTCGGCAGGACTTTCTAACTCTTGTTCCATAATCCCCGGCAAAATATTTTTCGGTTTTGGCGGAATCGGCGGAACGTTAGGAATAACATTCGAAAAGTTAATATTGACATTTGGCGTTACCGGTGGAATCGTATGTGACAGCGGTGGAATGTTGATCTGTTTTTCTTCAGAACCCAGTGCGTCATTAGATGTTCCGGACGGTTTGTTTCCCATTGATTTCGGCGCTTCATTGACCGGCGCTTTTGGCGCCTCATTGATCGGCACGTTTGGTGTCTCATTGATCGGTGCTTTCGGCGCTTCCTTGATCGGCGCTTTCGGCGCTTCTTGGATTGGCGCTTTTGGCGCTTCCTTGATCGGCGCTTTTGGCGCTTCCTTGATCGGCGCTTTTGGCGCCTCATTGATCGGCACGTTTGGCGCTTCCTTGATCGGCACGTTTGGCGCCTCA